>NZ_JAOYTN010000003.1 GCF_026105875.1 Brevundimonas sp. BT-123
TCCTGCTCCCGCAAGATCCCGATGATTTGCTCTTCCGTGAACCTTGATCGCTTCATTCTGTCCGTCCTTCGTTGGGCGGACTCTAGCTATTCCTGGAGGAGTTTCAGGGGGTCACGTCACACCCTTGATGCCGCATCGGTTGTTCGAGGAGTCCGCCCATGCGTCGTCGCACCTTCCTGTCCGCCCTGCCCGCCGGCGCGCTGGCGGCGACCGCAGCCCAGGCCCGGCAGGCTTCTCCCGCCGCCAGGCCGACCGAAGCGGCTCCTGCGCCGGCTCGCCCGGCCGACCCCAATGCCGGCGTCGGCATCGGCGACCGGATTTCAGGACCGAAGTTTATGGGGCGTTCGACCGTCTGGGGCGCGAACGGGGCGGCGGCGACGGCGCATCCGGCGGCCAGTCTGATCGGCATCGACACCCTGCGGCGCGGCGGATCTGCCATCGATGCGGCCATCGCCATCAATGCGGCCCTGGGCTTTCTGGAGCCGGTCGCCAACGGCATCGGCGGCGACGCCTATTGCATGCTGTGGGACCCCAAACGGAAGAAGGTCGTCGGACTGAACGGCTCGGGCGCCAGTCCGCGGGGACTCAGCCTCGAGATCGCGCGGTCCAAGGCCATCGACGGCTATCTGCCGCGCTACGGTGCGGTCACGGTGAACGTGCCGGGCACGGTGGATGCCTGGTGGAGCGCGCACCAGCGGTACGGCAAGCTGCCGTGGAAAGATGTGCTGCTGCCCGTTGCTGAGCTGTGCGAGCAGGGCGTGCCCGTGCCGCAGGTCATCGCCTACTATCTGGAACGCAACATGGCCGCCTTCGACCGGGGCCAGATCCCGATCGAGGAAAACGACAACCGGAAGCGCATCTGGGCCGCCGGCGGCGCGACGCCCAAGGTGGGCGAGATTTTCGCCAATCCCTATCTGGGCAAGACCCTGCGGATGATCGCAGAGGGCGGGCGCGACGCCTTCTACGACGGTCCCATCGCCGATCAGATCGAGGCCTATTTCAAGCGGATTGGCGGCTGGATGACCCGCGCCGACCTGGCCGCCCACCGCACCGAATGGGTCGAGCCGATCCGGACCAACTATCGCGGCGTGGACGTCTTCGGCCTGGGTCCGAACACGCAAGGCCTTTCCACCAACCAGATCCTGAACATCTGCGAACAGTTCGACCTGAAGGCCATGGGCTTCCAGTCCGCCGCCTCGCTGCACGTCCAGGCCGAGGCCAAGCGGCTGGCGTTCGAGGACCGGGCGCGCTGGTTCGCCGACGACCGATTCTCCAAGACGCCGGTCGAATGGCTGAACTCCAAGGCCTATGCGGCCGAGCGCGCCAAGCTGATCCGGCCCGATCGGGTCATGGACCGGGTCATGCCGGGCGACGCCCCGCACCACGGCGACACCACCTATTTCAGCGTCGCAGATGCCGACGGGATGATGGTCAGCTGGATTCAGTCCAACTATCGCGGCATGGGCTCGGGCCTGGCGCCCGACAACGGCTCCGAACCGCTGGGCTTCATGTTCCAGGACCGGGGCGAGCTGTTCGCCCTGACCGACGGCCATCCGAACGTCTATGCGCCCGGCAAGCGCCCGTTCCAGACGATCATCCCCGGCTTCGCGGTCAAGGACGGCGAGCCCTGGATGGCGTTCGGCGTCATGGGCGGCGCCATGCAGCCCCAGGGCCAAGCCCAGATCATCATCAATATGGTGGATTACGGGCTGGAGCCCCAGGCGGCGGGCGACGCCCCGCGCTGGCAACACTATGGCTCGTCCGAACCGACCGGCCAGCCGCAGGAAGGGACCGGCGTGCTGCATCTGGAAAGCGGCGTGCCCGAGGCGACCAAGGCCCAGTTGCGCGCCATGGGCTGGACGCTGGGCGAACCCGACGGCGGCTTCGGCGGCTATCAGAACGTCATGAAACAGATGAACCCCGGCGGGCGCTGGACCTATGGCGCAGCGACCGAGATGCGCAAGGACGGGATCGCCCTGGCCTATTGAAGCTGGCCTACTGAGGTTGACCGACCGATGACCCACGACGAAATCCGCGCGCTTCTGCTGTCGTTTCCCGGCGTGGAGGACGGCGTGTCCTATGGCGAACCGTCGTTCAAGGTGGCGGGCAAGTTCTTCACCTGGATGCGCCCGGCGCTGGACAACAGCATCGTGGTGCATCTGGACAATCGGGATGAGCGCGAACTGCTGATCGAAATGGACCCGGCGACGTTTCATTTCACCGCCCACTATCGCGACCATCCCATTGTCCTAGCCAGCATCGCCAGCGTCGATCCCGTCTGGCTGAGGGCCGCGCTTGAGAAGCGATGGCGTCGGATCGCGCCGAAAAAGCTGTCCAAGGCGCATCCAGACCTTATCGGAGCGGGGTCGGGCGCCTAACTACGCCCCTCAAGCCGACCCAGCCCAAGGAGCGCCCCATGGCCTATGGCGACCAACCCACGATCACCGTCGACGGTATCGAAATCCCCCTGCTCGGCTTCGGCACCTGGCAGTTGGAGCCCGACGATGCGCGGCGCATGGTCGCTGAGGCCCTGCGAATCGGATATCGCCACATCGATACGGCCTGGATCTACAAGAACGAGAAGGCGGTCGGCGAAGGCATTCGCGACTCAGGCGTGGCGCGAGAGGACATCTTCCTGACCACCAAGATCTGGGTCGAGCATTTCACTCACGACGCCCTGCTGAAACAAGCCAGGGAATCGGCCGATAGCCTGGGCACGACGCCCGACCTGCTGCTGCTGCACTGGCCCAAGACGACGCCGACGTTCGAAGAGACGCTGGGCGCCCTGAACGAGGCCAAGGACCAGGGCCTGACCAAGTCGATCGGCCTGTCCAACTTCCCCTCCAAGGAGTTCCGCCAGGCGCAGAGCCTGTCCAAGGCGCGCCTGCTGACCGATCAGGTCGAGCATCACCCCTATCTGGGGGTCGATCAGCTGGTGGCGACGGCGGCCGAGCTGGGATCGTCGATCACCGCCTGGTCGCCGCTGGCGCAGGGCAAGATCGCCGAAGACGCCACGATCAGCGAGCTGGCCAAGGCGCACGGCAAGACCAACGGCCAGATCACCCTGCGCTGGCTGATCCAGCACGGGATCATCGCCATCCCGCGCACGACCAAGGAAAGCCGCGCGCGCGAGAACTTCGACATCTTCGACTTCGCCCTGACGGACGAGGAGATGCAGCGGATGGATGCCCTGGATCGCGGCGAACGGCTGGGCGACTGGCTGGACCCGGCGTTCGAATGGGACAAGACTGCCGCCTGACCGACAAGGGAGGCGCCGGTGTTTCGCAAGCGGGACCAGCCCAGGCTGTGGCGTGCGACGTTCGCCGTCGTGGGCTGGACCGCGCTGGCGCTTCAATATCTGCTGATGATCGCGCCAGCCCAGGGCTGGACCGTGCTGGAACGGACGATCAACTACTTCAGCTTTTTCACCATCCTGACCAACATCCTGGTCGCCCTGGCCTTCACCGGGCCGCTGCTGGGTGAAGGATCCCGGCTGGCCCGCTGGTCCGCCAGCGAAGGCGTCAGGGCGGCCGTCGCCATGTACATCGTGGTGGTCGGGGTGGTGTATCACTTCCTGCTGCATCCCTATTGGAACCCGACCGGCTGGTCCTTGGTGGTCAATCTGGTGCTGCACTACGTCATGCCCGCCGCCTTCGTGCTGGACTGGCTGTGGTTCAGTCCCAAGGGGCGGCTGCGCTGGATCGATCCGGCGAAGTGGCTGGCGTTTCCGCTCGTCTACGGCGGCTGGACCCTGGTTCATGGACTGGCGACGCGCTGGTGGCCCTATGGGTTCGTCAATGTGGATCAGCTGGGGCTGGTCAGGGTCGTGGTGATTTTCGGCGTGCTGCTGGTGTTTTTCCTGATCGTCGGGCTCGGCCTCGTCGGGCTTGACCGGCTGTTTGGTCGCGCGACGCGTGACAGAGGGGCCACTCCCGCCTAAGCGTCGCGGCATGGCCTATAAATCCCTGCGTGATTTCATCGACCAGCTGGAAGCCAAGGGCGAGCTGGTGCGGGTGTCCGAACCCGTCTCCACCGTGCTGGAGATGACCGAGATCCAGACCCGCCTGCTAAGGAATGGCGGACCGGCGGTGCTGTTCGAGAAGCCGGTCATGCCGGACGGCACGATCAGTCCCATCCCCTGCCTGGCCAATCTGTTCGGCACGGTGAAGCGGGTCGCCATGGGGGTGACGCTGGAGGGCAAGGACCGGACGACGGCGGGCGAGTTGCGCGAGGTCGGGGAGCTTCTGGCCTTCCTGAGAAACCCGACGCCGCCGCGGGGCTTAAGCGACGCGATGGAGATGCTGCCGCTGATGCAGACCGTCCTGTCGATGCGGCCGAAGACCGTGAAGAAGGCGCCGGTGCAGGAGGTGGTGCTGAAGGGGGATCAGATCGACCTGACCGCCCTGCCCGTCCAATCATGCTGGCCCGGCGAGCCGGCGCCCCTGATCACCTGGGGTCTGGTCGTGACCAAGGGGCCGTCGGACGACCGCGAGGACGACTTCAACCTGGGCATTTATCGGATGCAGGTGCTGGGCAAGGACAGGGCCATCATGCGCTGGCTGGCGCACCGTGGCGGGGCGCAACACTATGCCCGGCACAAGAAGGCCCGGCCCAAGGAGCCGCTGCCCTGCGCCGTCGTGCTGGGCGCCGATCCGGGGACCATCCTGGCGGCGGTGACGCCGGTGCCGGACACCCTGTCGGAATATCAGTTCGCCGGCCTGATGCGGGGCGCCAAGGCCGAGCTGGTCCCCTGCAAGACCGTGCCGCTGATGGTGCCGGCCCAGGCCGAGATCGTGCTGGAGGGCCATGTCCTGCTGGACGAGTTCGAGGACGAGGGTCCGTATGGCGACCACACCGGCTATTACAACTCGGTCGAGAAGTTCCCGGTCTTCAAGGTCAGCGCGATCACCATGCGCCGCGACCCCATCTATCTGACAACCTTCACCGGCCGGCCGCCGGACGAGCCGAGCGTGCTGGGCGAGGCGCTGAACGAGGTCTTCATTCCCTTGCTGCGCCAGCAATTTCCGGAAATCACGGACTTCTGGCTGCCGCCCGAGGGCTGCAGCTACCGGATCGCGGTGGTGTCGATGAAGAAGGCCTATCCGGGCCACGCCAAGCGCGTGATGCTGGGCGTCTGGAGCTATCTGCGCCAGTTCATGTACACCAAATGGGTCATCGTCGTGGACGACGACATCGACGCCCGCGACTGGAAGGACGTGATGTGGGCCATCTCGACCAAGATGGACCCGGCGCGCGACATCACCGTGATCGAGTCGACGCCCATCGACTATCTGGACTTCGCCAGCCCCGAGAGCGGCCTGGGCTCCAAGATCGGCCTGGACGCCACCGACAAATGGCCGCCCGAGACCAAGCGCGAATGGGGCGAGGAGATTCGCATGGACGCGGCGGTCGTCAAACGGGTCAACGACCTGTGGGGCCGTCTCGGCCTGCCGGGTGACGGGACGCCGATCTGGAAATAAGCTTGGTTTTTGGTCACGCCGGGGGGCGATGTGAGCGCGTTCGAGTTCTTCTTCAGCTTTTACGGCCTGCTGCTGGGCCTTTCCGTGGCCGAACTGGTCGGCGGGTTCGCGCGGGTGCTGCATGAGAAGGAGCGGATTCGGTTCGGCTGGCTGACGCCGATGCTGGCCCTGTTCGTGGCGATCGACATCGCGACCTTCTGGAACCAGGCCTGGGTCATCTTCCGCGGGGCGCCGTTCAACACCTTCGTGCTGCTGGTTTCGCTGGCCATCGCCGGAACCTTCTACGTCGCGGCCAGCGTGACCTTCCCGCGCGTCTCGGCCGAGGGCGGCGACCGAAAGATCGATCTGGACGCGCATTTCTGGTCGCATCGGCGACTGGTGTTCGGCTGCATCCTGGCGGCCAATCTGATCGTCGCGGTGATCGTGATCATCCTGGCCCAGCTCAATCCCGGCTTCGCCCAGATCGCCGGCTCGGTGCGGTTGTGGGTCGGGGTCGCCATCTTCGTGATCGGCACAGCGACGGCGGCGTTCGCGCCGTGGCGCCGGATTGCGGTTGGGGCCCTGGTCGTCGTGCTGCTGTACAGTGTCTGGCAGATGGGGAACGCGGCGGCGCTGCTGCTCAAGGCCGGCGGCTGGGCGCCCGTCCTGGGCGGCGGCGGTTGAAACCTTGTCAGGACAGCGCAATCGGCTCACGAAAGGCCATGCAGTCCCCTCTTCTGGTTTCGGCGCTGGTCGCCGCCCTTGCCTGTAGCGTGAGCCCCGCCATGTCCCAGACACTTCCCAACACCGCCCCGTGGGATCAAGCCTTCCTGCCGCCCGCCCCCGCCTGGGACGGCGCGTCCAAGGCCCTGCTGCGCGATGCGTCTGATCCGTGGGTCACGGCGTTCGAGGCCGATCCGGGCCATGACTTCAGCCCCAACTATGTCGACACCCGCGCCTGGTTCGATCGTCTGGACGCCGCCAGCGACCTGATCCGCATCGAACAGTTCGGCGTCTCGCCCGAGGGCCGGCCCATCTATGCGGTGATCGCCTCCAAGGATGGCGCCGCCTTTGATCCCGCAAAGCCGGTGCTGATGATCCAGGCCGGCATTCACCCCGGCGAGATCGACGGCAAGGACGCGGGCATGATGCTGCTGCGCGACATCGCCATCTATGGAAAAGACGCCCTGCTGGACCGGGTCAACCTGATCCTGATCCCGATCCTGAGCGTGGACGGGCATGAGCGTTCCGGCCCCTATTCCCGGCCCAACCAGCGGGGGCCCCGCATCCAGGGCTGGCGCAATACGGCGACCAACCAGAACCTGAACCGCGACTATCTGAAGCTGGACCAGCCCGAGATGCGGGCCGTGCGCGGCCTGATCCTGAAATATCGGCCTGACCTGTATGTGGACGTCCACGTCACCGACGGCATGGATTACCAGTACGACGTCACCTACGGCTTCAACGGCGAGGACGGAACCTTCAGCCGCTCGCCGAACGGCTCGGCCTGGCTGGATTCGGTTTTCAAGCCGGCGATGAACGCCGCGCTGGAGCGCGAGGGTCATATTCCCGGCGAACTGGTGTTCGGCATCGACGACGATGAACCCAAAAAGGGCCTGTCGGATGGCGGCCTGGGCGAGCGGTTTTCCAACGGCTGGGGCGCGGCCGCCCATGTGCCCACCATCCTGATCGAGAACCACAGCCTGAAACCGCACGAACAACGGGTGCTGGGCACCTATGTCTTCATCGAGGAGGCGATGCGTCTGCTGGCCGATCAGGGCGCCGGTCTGCGCGCCGCGACGGATCAGGACAAGGCCCTGCGTCCGGCGCAGATCCCCGCCAACTTCGAGGCCGACGAGACGCCGTCGTCCACCCGGCCGTTCAAGGGCATGCTGTACGAGATGTATGACAGTCCCGCCTCGGGCCGGAAGGAGATCCGCTGGCTGGGCCGCCCCGATCCCGACCTGTGGCAAATGCCGTTCTATGGTTCCAAGCCGACCCTGACCCTGACCCGGCCGACGGCCTATTGGGTGCCGGGTTATCGCACCGACATCATCGAGCGGCTGAAAACGCACGGGATCGAAATGGAGACGGTCGAGGCTGCGCGCACCGTGAACCTGTCGATGCTGCGCCTGGTCGAGCCCAAGCTGGCGACACGCGCCAATGAAGGTCACGTGCAGGCTTCGGTGAAGACGGTGGAGGTCGAAAAGCGCGACTGGACGTATCCGACCGGCTCGGTGCGCGTGCCGACGGATCAGCCGCTGGGAGACATCGTCGTGCTGCTGCTTGAGCCGCAATCCAGAGAGAGCTTCTTCGCCTGGGGCATGTTCCCCGAGGTGATGAGCCGGGTCGAATATATCGAGGCCTACGCCATCGCGCCGCTGGCGGACAAGATGATGGCGGCGGACCCGGCATTGAAGGCCGAGTTCGAGGCCAAGGTGGCGGCCGACGCCACGTTCGCCGCCGATCCGCAGGCGCGTCTGGCCTGGTTCTATGAACGCACGCCCTTCTATGACGACCATTATCTGCTCTACCCCGTCGGGCGTGAGGACTGATCGATGGCCACGCCGCTGATGTACGCCGTTCAGGCCGCCGCCCTGTGGAGCGGCCTGCTGATCCTGATGATGCTGGTCTTGTCGGGCATCGTGGTCAGCGGGCGGCGCAAACACATGGTGTCGTTCGGCGACGGCGGAAACGCGGACCTGATGGCCGCCAGCCGCGCCTTCGGAAATCTGGTGGAATATGCGACGCCGGGCATGATCGCCATGCTGCTGCTGGCCGCCGTCGGCGCGCCGGCCTGGATGATCCATGGGGTCGGCGCGACGCTGTTCGTCGGCCGGGTCGCCCATGCTCTGGGTCTGTTGCTTCAGACCGGGCCGTCGCTGGGTCGCGTCGTCGGCATGCTGCTGACCTGGGTGGCGCTGTTGACGGCCGCTGTGGGCCTGATCGCCTTCGCCGTCGTCTGACGCGGTTGCGGTGCAGCGGGGCGTCCGCCATATCGGGGCATGACTGAAACCCTGGCTCCGCCCGTTTCCACCGATCTTCTCAACGACATCGTCAAGGCCGCGCTGAAAGCCGGCGCCGACGCTGCAGAGGCGGTCAGCGCCGATCGCCGATCCCTGTCGGTCGGGGTGCGCAACGGCAAGCTGGAAGACGTCGAACGCGAGGAATCGCGCGACCTGGGCCTGCGCGTGTTCGTGGGCCAACGGCAGGCGTCGGTCTCGGCCTCGGACCTGTCGCCCGCGACCCAGGCGCGGCTGGTCGAGCGCGCCGTGGCCATGGCGCGGTTGGCGCCGGAAGACCCCCACGCCGGTTTCGCGCCCGAGGACCAGCTGGCGCGCGGGCCGTTCATCGATCTGGACCTGTTCGATCCCAGCGAACGCAGCGCCCAAACTCTGGAACAGGTCTCGGCCGAGGCCGAGGCGGCGGCCCTGGCGGTCCCCGGCGTGGCGCGGTCGGAAGGCGGACACGCCGGCTGGTCGTCCAGCCGCTGGCGGCTTGTGACCTCTCATGGGTTCGATGGCGCCTATGAGGGTTCGGCCTTCTCGCTGGGCGTCGGCGTCATCGCCGAAAAGGACGGCGCGATGGAGCGCGGCGGCGAAAGCCGTTCGACCCGCCACCTGTCTGACCTGCCGGGCGCCGACCTGATCGGCCGCACCGCCGGCGAGCGCGCGGTCGCCCGCGTCGGCCCGCGCAAGATCGCCTCGACCACCGCGCCCGTGATCTTCGACAACCGGATGGCGGGCCAGATCGTGTCGCCGGCCATCGGCGCCATTTCCGGCCCGTCGATCGCGCGCGGCACCTCCTTCCTTAAGGACCGCATGGGTCAGCGCGTCTTCGCCGAGGGCGTCACCCTGATCGACGATCCGTTCCGCCCGCGCGGCATGGGATCGACCCCGTTCGACGACGAAGGCGCAGCGGTCCAAAAGCGCGCCCTGTTCGACGACGGCGTACTGACCACCTGGTTGCTAAATAGCGCCTCGGCCCGGCAACTGGGTCTGGAAACCACCGGCCACGCGTCGCGGGGTCTGGCCGGACCATCCGGCGTCTCGACCCACAATCTGCATATGGAGCCGGGCGAGCGCGATCTGGCGGGCTTGATGGCCGACGCCGGGACCGGCCTTTTGGTGACATCGATGTTCGGCCCTTCGCTGAACGGCAACACCGGCGACTGGTCCGCCGGGGTGTCGGGCTTCTGGTTCGAGAACGGCCTGATCGCCTATCCGGTCAGCGAGGTCACGGTCGCGGGCAAGCTGACCGACCTGTATCTGCGGATCGAGCGCGGTTCGGACCTGGAGTTCCGGGGCGGGTTCAATGTGCCCAGCCTGATGTTCGATGCGGTGGCCATCGCGGGCAAATGATCGACTTGCACGCCGACCTTGACCTGATCCGCCAGGCGGCCATCGACGCCGGGGCGCTGGCCATCGCCGAGCGTGAGGCGGGGCTGAAGATCGAGTCCAAGGCCGGCGGTTCGCCCGTCACCAGCGGCGACCTGAAGGTCGACGCCATGCTGAAGGACAGATTGCTTTCGGCGCGGCCGGACTATGGCTGGTTGTCGGAGGAGACGGCGGATACGGCCGAGCGCCTGTCGAAACGACGCATCTTCGTGGTCGATCCCATCGACGGCACCGTCGCTTACATGAAGCGGACGCCGTGGTGGTGCGTGCCCATCGCGGTGATCGAGGACGGCGAGGTCGTCGCAGCCGTCATCCATGCGCCTGAGGTGGACGAGACCTATGTGGCGACGCGCGGCGGCGGGGCGCGACGTAACGGCAAACCCATCCACGCCTCGGATGTCGATACGCTGGAGGACGCCTCGATCCTGGGCGATGCGCGACTGATCGAAGCGCCCTGGTTCGACGAAGAACCCTGGCCGTCGATGCGGTTCGAAAAGCGCAACGCCCTGGCCTATCGGATGGCGCTGGTCGCCGCTGGCGCTTTCGACGCCGCCCTGGCCCTGACGCCGAAATGGGACTGGGACGTCGCTGCGGGCTGGCTGATCGCGACCGAAGCCGGCGCCAGGGTCAGCGATCACCACGGGCGGCCGTGGGCGTTCAACCGGCCCGATCCGCGTCAGGCCAGCCTGGTCTGCGCGGCCCCGATCATCCAGCCGATGATCGTGCGGCGCTGTAAAAACGTGCCGCTTTCGACCTGAGGCGAGGACGGAAAAACCCCGGCCAACATTGATCCGAGGGCGTTCTCGGCCTATGCCGCGCGCAAACCTCCTCCCCCCAAAGCCTTCCGGCCCAGCCCTCAGGATTTCCGATGACCGATCAGAACGCCGTCCCGCCGCAACTTCTGCACATCGTGATCGGCGGCGAGCTTCGTCACCTGGGCGAGCCGACTTTCCGCGACCTGTCGCAGGTCGAGTTCGTCGGCGCCTTCGGCAACTATGAAGACGCCAAGAAGGCCTGGAAGGCGCGCGCCCAGGCGACCGTGGACAACGCCCACATGCGCTACTTCATCCTGCACGCCCACAAGCTGATCGATCCGCGCGGCGACGCGGCCTGAGCCGAGGACTGAGTGCGACATCGAGGAGCCGAACCGGCTCCTCGATCCGACGTTTCGATCTGTAGGCGAGGACGACGATGAACCTGGAACCGCAACAGATCTTCCAACTGGTCAGCCTGCTGGCCGTGCTGGCGCTGTTCAGCTTTTCGTTGCGCGGCCACATTGACTACGCCCGCTGGTTCAAGCGGTGGGAGGCCGAGCGCAAGGCGCGTCGCGACGCCGAACTGGCCGCCGAGGCGCGCGCGAACGGCGAGGCCGGCGACGAACCGAAGACAGGCCCCTGGGGCTGAAGCCCCTACTCGCGCCGCAGCAGCTTGTCGGTCAGCAGCGTGCCCCACCAGCCGGCCTTGAACTCGGCGCGGATAGCCTTGGGGTCGTAGTCGGGGCTGTCGACCCAGTCGATAAAGCTGACGCCCTTCGGCTCGATCTCGTTGACGTATTTTTCCAGCGTATAGTCCAGCACGCCGGTCAGCCCTTCGCGGGAATGCAGATATTTCTTGGAGAGCTGCCTCATGGCGACCGAGATCGGCTCGCCCAGGTGGAAGTGGCGATAGAAGACCGCCATCATCCCCGCCCGATCCGCGCCGGACTTGCAGTGGATCAGCACCGGGTACTGGATCGTCCTGAACAGCTCGCGCGCGCGATGGATGCGCACCGTCTCGGGCGGATCGCGTGAATCCAGCGGCGCGTCGATCAGGGTCAGGCCCAGCCGCTCGCAAGCGTCCTTCTCCAGCCAGTAATAGCCCTCGTCCCGCTCGCCACGCAGGTTGATGACCGTCTTGACGCCCTTCTTTTTCCAATAGGCCAGCTGGCGCGGCGACGGCTGATTGGTGCGCACCAGATCCGGGCCCAGCCAATGGGCGTTGGAAAAGGCCACGCGCAGAAACGCGTGGTCGGCCCAGAAATAATGGCAATGCGCCCGAAAACGGCCCATCGCGGTCGAGAGGTCGAAGCGCGCCATGCCCGCCAGATAGCGATCCGACGCCGCCGCGTCATCCGATCTCGATCCTGATGCGTTGGAATGTTCGTCGAGACCGGAGAACAGCCCGATGAGAACCCTCGCAGCAGCCGCCGTCGTCGCCGCCAGCCTGTGGGCCGGTGCCGCCGCCGCCCAAACGCCGCCGCCGGAAGACCCTGCCCTGATCGCCTATCTGCGCGACCGGGCGAAGGAGGCGCTGGACACCACCCGCTATACGGCCGCGATCACGCCGGACGGGGCGATGAGCATGGTCTATCTGACCGGCCCCAACTGGTGCGGCTCGGGCGGATGCCGGCTGCTGGTGCTGGACCGTACCGGCGCGACCTATCGCTCGGTCGGCGAGATCAGCGTCGCGCGCGCGCCGATCCGGCTGCTGGAGCGACAGACCCATGGCCGACCGGATCTGGGCGTCTATTTCGCGGGCGGCGGAATCACCGAAGGCTATGAGGTCGCTGTGCCGTTCGACGGGCGTCGATACGCGTCCAATCCGACGGTTCCGCCCGCGGTCAGGATCCGGGAAGCGCCCGGCGAAACCCTGATCCGCGCCGACGAGCCGAGCCGTGCGCTGGAACCGTCGCCGGACAAGCCTTGACTTGAACGGCGGCTCGGACGACCGAGAGCCGATGACCGTCGCCGCCTCCGAGACCATGCCCCTTCGCGCCCTGCTGGCGCGGATTTGGCGCGACTATCTGTCCAAGCACAAGGGATCGCTGATCCTGTCGGTCTTGTGCGCGGCGGTGACCGGCCTGCTGACGGCGGCGCTGCTGAAGCTGCTGGAGCCGGCCGTCAACGGTCTGTTCCTGGGCGGGACCAAGCCGATCAGTCTGTTCGGCCTCGTGACCTTTCCGGCGGACAAGGCCGTCGTCTGGATTCCGATCGCCATCCTGACCGTCGCCATTGCCCGGACCTTGGCGGCGCTGGGTCAGGCGGCCCTGGTCAACCGGTTGGGTCACACCATCGTCGGCCACATCCAGATTCGCCTGTTCGGGGCCATGATCCGCGCCGATTTGGCCCGGCTGAGAAGCCAGCATTCGGGCGGCTTCGTCTCCTCGGTTCTTTTCGACGCCAACATGGTGCGCGAGGCCTTCACCTCGGGCGTGGTCAACTACACCCAGAACCTGCTGACCCTGGTCGCGGTGCTGATCTACATGGGCTTCATCGACTGGCAGCTGACGATCGTGGTGCTGCTGGGCGTGCCGCTGGTGGCGCTGGTGCTTCGCCGCTTCGGGCGCAAGACGCGCAAGGCCGCCGTCGGCGCCATGGCCGAGACCGAAAACCTGTCGACCGCCCTGATGGAGAACCTGGACGGGGTTCGTCTGATCAAGATCGAGAACCGCGAGGCCGCTGAACAGGACCGCGTCGCCGAGGTGGTCGCCCGTCGCCAGCGCCACGTCATCAAGGGCGCAAACGCCCGTGCCTTCGCCGGTCCGTCCAGCGATCTGGTCGCCTATATCGTCGTCGCCGCCGTCATGGCCTACGCTGGCTGGCGGGCGCAGTCGGGCGACATGACCGTGGGCGGGTTCGCCGCCTTCATCGGCATGCTGCTGGCCGCCGGCCAAGCCCTGCGTCAGGTGACCAACCTGGCGACGGTGATGGGCGAGGGCTTCACCGCCGCGCGCCGGCTGTTCGGCGCCCTGGACATCCAGCCGGAAATCCGTGAGGCGGCTGACGCCGCGCCGCTGGCCGCCGGACCGGTAGAGGTCGTGCTGGACGATGTGTCCTTCGCCTACGCCGGGACCGATGCGCCGACGCTGGACGCGGTCTCCCTGCGGGTCGCGCCGGGCGAGACAGTGGCGCTGGTCGGGCCTTCGGGCGGCGGCAAGAGCACGATCCTGAGCCTGTTGCCGCGCTTCTATGATGTGACCGGCGGGGCGGTGACGATAAACGGCGCGGATGTGCGGGCGCTACGCATCCACGACCTGCGCGACCACATCGCCCTGGTGACGCAGGAACCCTTCCTGTTCGACGACACCATCGCCGCCAACATCGCCTATGGCCGGCCGGGCGCGACACAGGCGCAGATCGAGGAGGCCGCGCGGTCCGCCGCCGCCCACGACTTCATCACGGCCCTGCCTGAAGGGTATGCGACCCGCGCGGGCGAGGCGGGCCTGCGCCTGTCCGGCGGTCAGCGCCAGCGGATCGCCATCGCCCGCGCCTTCGTCAAGGATGCGCCGATCCTGCTGCTGGACGAGGCCACCAGCGCCCTGGACACCGAGAGCGAGGCCCTGGTCCAGGCGGCTCTGGAGCGGCTGATGCAGGGGCGCGCCACCCTGATGATCGCCCACCGCCTGTCCACCGTTCGGAACGCCGAGCGCATCTATGTGATCGAGGCCGGCCGGGTGGTTGAGGAAGGCTCGCACGACGCCCTGGTCGCTAGAGGCGGCCTGTATTCCCGCTTGGCGCGTCAGCAGTCGCTGGACGGCGCCGCGCCCAGCGTCGAGACGGTCGCATGAGGCCGCTTCGCAATCCGGCGGTCCAGTCGGCCCTGGCCTGGACGCTGGCGAAGTGGATGCAGTTCTGCTTTTCCACCATCCGCTGGACGCACGAAAACCAGCAGGCTGCTGAGGCCGTCTGGACGCAGGGCGGCGGGGTGCTGTGCGTGTTCTGGCATTCGCGGATCGGCCTGTCGCCGTCATGCTGGCCGCTGGACCGGGCGCAGCCGGCCAAGGCGCTGATCTCCCTTTCGGCCGACGGCGAGTTCATCGCCAAGGCGGTGGCGCGTCAGGGCTTTCCCGCCGTGCGCGGATCCTCGGCCAACAAGGACAAGGCCGAGAAGGCCAAGGGCGGCACCCAGGCGCTGCGTGACGGATTGAAACAGCTGAAGGTCGGCGCTTTGGCCATCACGCCGGACGGGCCGCGCGGCCCGGCCAATGTCATGGCCGAGGGCCTGCCCCTGATGGCGAAGTTGTCCAAGGCGCCGGTGCTGTTCATCGGCATGTCGTGCAATCCCGCGATCCGTCTGGACAGTTGGGACCGGGCCGTGCTGCCCCTGCCCTTCGGCAAGGGCGCCATCGTGTGGGACCGCGCCGACTATCCCGCTGACGCGGACATGGCCGATGTCGTCGTCGACTGGACCGCGCGGTTGAACGCCGTCGAAGCACGGGCCGATGCGATCACGGGCCTGAAACCGTGAGGGTGCAGCCGTGACCCCCTTGCCGCTGATCGCCTATCGGTTGGCGACGCGCGCGCTGGAGCCGCTGGCCCCGCGCTTGCTGGATGCGCGCGCCAGGCGGGGCAAGGAAGACCCGGTGCGGGTGGACGAGCGGATGGGCTTCACCCGCACCCCGCGCCCCGCAGGCGATCTGGTCTGGCTGCACGGCGTCAGCGTGGGCGAGAGCCTGTCGCTGCTGCCCGTGGTCGAGCGGCTGACGAAGGCGCGGCCGGACCTGACCGTTCTGGTCACCTCCAGCACCGTGACCTCGGCGCATATTCTGGCTGAACGACTGCCGACAGGCGTGATCCACCAATATGCGCCGGTCGATGCGCCGGGCGTGGTCGAGCGATTTCTGGATCACTGGCGGCCGGGTCTGGCGGTGTTCGTCGAGAGCGAAATCTGGCCCAATCTGCTGCTGGAGGCGAAGCGGCGGGGCGTGAAACTGGCCTTGGTCAGCGCCCGGATCACGGAAAAGACGGTCGAGGGCTGGGCGCGGTTTCCGGCCTCGGCGCGGGCGCTGACCGGCGCCTTTGATCTGATCCTGCCGCAGGATGCGGTCTCGGCCCAGCGGCTGGAGGGCATGGGCGCGCGGATCGACGGGCTGGTGAACCTGAAACTGTCGGGAGACGCCCTGCCGCACGATTCCGCCGCCTTCAGCCGTCTCAGCGCCGCCATCGGCGACAGGCCTGTGATCGTTGCCGCCAGCACCCATGAGGGCGAAGAGATCGCCATCGTGCGCGCGCTGGACCATTTGAGCGAGCGGGTCTGCTTGATTCTGACGCCACGCCATCCTGAGCGGGGGGCGCATATCGCCCAGGCCCTGCAACGCGACGGCTATGCCTTCGCCATGCGTTCGCACGGCGAGACGATCGGGCCGGACACCGACATCTATCTGGCCGACACCCTGAACGAGATGGGCCTGTTCCTGCGCCTCGCCGATGTGGTGGTGATGGGCGGCTCGTTCGCGCCGGCTATCGGCCTGCCGCCCGTCGGCGGGCACAATCCGCTGGAGCCCGCGCGGCTGGGCAAGCCGACGATCACGGGGCCGGATGCATCCAACTGGGCGCCGGTGACGGCGGCCCTGGTCGAGGCGGGGGGCCTGGCCCTGGTTCAGGCGCCGTCCGACCTGCCCGGCGTGATCGAGCCCCTGCTGGAAGACCTGAACGCGGCCAAGGCCATGGGCGAACGCGGGCGTCGCGCGGCGGTCGAGGCCGGAGGCGGGCTGGAGCGACTGTGGGCGCTGCTGTCGCCGCTGATGCCGCAGAGGCAGGGCCGGCGATGAAGCTGAACACGCCGCGCTGGTGGTATGTGCGCGACAGCAACCACGCCCGGATGACGCGCACGGCGCTGAAACCGCTGGGCTGGGTCTGGGCCGCCGTGACGGCGCGCCGGATCGCCAAAGCGGTCCCGGCCGACCCCGGCTGCTCGGTCATCTCGGTCGGCAATCTGACGGTCGGCGGATCAGGCAAGACGCCGGTCGCGCGCGAAACCCTGCGGCTGCTGCGGGCGGCGGGGGGGGAGGCGCAAGGCCTGTCGCGCGGCTATGGCGGGCGGCTGGAAGGGCCGGTCCGGGTCGATCCTCAAATCCATACGGCCGACGATGTCGGGGACGAACCCCTGATGCTGGCGCAAGGGTCGCCGGTCTGGATTGCGCGCGATCGTGTGGCGGGCGCCAGGGCCGCCGTCGCAGACGGCGCGCAGGCCCTTGTGCTGGACGACGGCCATCAGAACCCGGCCCTGAAAAAGACCGTCAGCCTGATCGTCGTGGACGGCGAAACGCGCGGCGACGAATGGCCGTTCGGCGACGGTTCGGTCTTTCCTTCAGGCCCGATGCGCGAGCCGCTGAAGGCCGGCGTGGCGCGCGCCGACGCCATCGTGCTCATGCTGCCGACGGATGTCGAAGAGGCCGATGCCGAACTGCTGGCCGTGTTCGGCGCCCTGCCCGTCTTCATAGCGCGCCTGACGCCCAAGGGGCCGCCGCCGTCGGGGCCCCAGGTCGGTTTCGCCGGCATCGCCAAGCCCTGGAAGGTCGAGCGGTCGCTAAAGGCGGCGGGCTGCGACCTGGTCGACTTCGTCCCCTTCCCCGACCACGCGGCCTATAGCGCCGCCGACATGACGTTCCTGACCGACCGGGCGGCAGTGTTCGACGCTGGCCTGGTTACGACGGAAAAGGACTGGGTCCGGTTGACGCCCGAGCAGCGCAAGGCCGTCGTCGCCTGGCCGGTCGTCGCCCGGTTCGAGGACGAGGCGGCCTTCGCCGCCTTCCTGAACGACAGGATTCAGTCGGCGCGATAGACCACGCCGGACCTCATCACGAACTTCATCCGCTCCAGCTCGGTCACGTCCGACAGCGGATCGCCCGAGACGGCGACGATGTCGGCGGGCATGCCCACGGCGATCTTCCCGGCCTCATTGGCGATGCGCAGGTGTTCGGCGGCGCCGACGGTGGCGGCCTGGATGGCCTCGAGCGGGCTCAGGCCGGCGCGGACCAGAAGCGCGAACTCCTGGGCGTTGTCGCCGTGGGCCGAGACGCCCGAGTCGGTGCCGAAGGCGATCTTGACCCCGCCTTCATGCGCGCGGCGCGCCATGTCCAGCATCTTGGGACCCGCCTCCAGCGCCTTGGCCGTCTGGGCGGGGGTGAAGAAGTTGTCGGGTCCCGAGGCGATACGCGCGACGAAATCCCCGGCCAGCAGGGTCGGGATCAGCCAGGCGCCGTTTGACTTGAACAGGCGGATCGATTGGTCGTCCAGATAGGTGCCGTGTTCGATGGAATCGCCGCCGGCGCGCAGGAAGGCGTTGATGCCGTCCACCCCGTGGGCGTGCGCGGTCACCTGGCGGCCCATGCGGTGGGCGCTGCCGACGATGGCGGACAGTTCGTCGTCGCTGAACTGCTGGTTCAGGCCGGCGGCGGTGTTCGACAGCACGCCACCCGTCGCGGTGATCTTGATGATGTCGGCGCCGGCGCGAACCTGGGTGCGCACGGCTCGCATGCAGTCCTCAGGCCCCGAGCAGATGCTCTCGGACGACAGCAGGTGCATGACGTCCTCGCGATAGCCGTTGATGTCCCCATGCCCGCCGTGGATCGACACCGACGATCCCGCCGCAATGATGCGCGGTCCCGGCACGTCGCCGTTCCTGACGGCGTTCCGCAGGGCGAAGATGGCCTGGTTCGAGGCGCCAAGATCCGCCACCGTCGTAAAGCCGGCCATCAGGGTGCGACGCGCATAGCGGGCACCGACCATCGCCTGGTCCGCGTCCGAAAGCGTTACCTCTTCAAGGCGTGCGTTCGGGTTCTGCTGGCTCGTCAGATGGACGTGGCTGTCGATCAGGCCGGGCAGGACAAAGGCCTGGCGCAGGTCCACGACCTTGCCCTGAGAGGCATCGCCGACGAAGCCGTCGCGCACTTCGATGACTTGGTTCCCCCTGATCACGAGAGTTTTATCGCGCTGCACAACGCCGTTCGACGGATCCGCAAGCAACCTTCCGGCCTCAATGAACGTTGTTCCGGGTTGCGCCGAAAGCCCCGTGGCCACGGGGATTTGCTGCGCATGGGCGCTTGCCGCCGACGCTATCAGCGCCGCCAGCGCGATTCCGAAACGTTTCATCGATCTCTCCCCGCGACGCGTCGGCCGCAAAAATGCCCCACAAGGCTTAGGTTGCCTCGCCTGTAACCAACTGAAACAAACACGCCTCAAGACCAACCGCAACGAGGGCGTCGCATGCGGCTATCGAGACGAGGACTTATTCTGGGCGGATCGGCCATGTTGGCGGGATGCGCCAGCGCGAGCGCTACGGCGCCGCTGACGACGGCCCAGAACGGAACTCCGATCGCCATGCCGCAGGTCGGTCTGCCCACGGTCCAGACCTCCGCCCTGACGCCGCCGCCGCTGGATCCGCGTGGTCACGTTCGCAAGGAGCTGATGGAGCGCGCCATGACCGCGCTGGACACCCACCATCATCGCCTGCCGCTGCGCGACAGGATGTATCTGGTCGACTTCCAGAAGTTCTCGGGCGAGGAGCGGCTGTACGAAGTCGATTTGATCGCGGGTGAAGTGAAGGTCCTGCGCACCTGCCACGGCCGGGGATCGGACCCCAGCCACACCGGCTATGCCCGGCGCTTTTCCAACACGCCGGATTCCAACATGTCCTCGATCGGCGCCTATGCGACGGCGGGCGCCAACTGGGGCGCGCAACAGGGGCCGAATGTGCTGCTGGACGGGCTGGAATATTCCAACGACAAGGCGCGCGAGCGGGCCATCATCGTCCACGGCGCCGACTACGCCGATCCCGACTTCCTGGCGCGCGAAGGCAAGCTGGGCCGCAGCTACGGCTGTTTCTCGGTCGCCCACACCGACCTGCCGGCCTTGCGCGAGCGCATGGGCGAAGGCCGACTGCTGTTCGCGGCGGCCTAGGCTTCAACCCCGCTCCAGCGCGCGCCAACCGATGTCGGAGCGGTTGAAGCCGCCCGGCCAGTCGATCTTGCGGATGGCGGCATAGGCGCGTTCGCGGGCTTGGGCGATGTCGTCGCCCTCGGCGCAGACGTTCAGGACGCGCCCGCCCGAGGCGGCCAGCAAGCCGTCGTCGCGGCGCTTGGTCCCGGCGTGGAAGACCTGGACATGGGGGCCGAAGTCCTGATCGGCGCCGCGGATGATGGAGCCTTCCAGCGGGCTGTCGGGATAGCCCTTGGCGGCCATGACCACGCAGATCACCGTCTGGGGCTTGAAGGCGGGCGAAGCCAGGCCCGAGACGTCGCCGCGCGCGCAGCCCAGCAGATAGGGGACGATGTCGCCCGCCATCCGCATCATCAGCACCTGGCATTCCGGGTCGCCGAAGCGGGCGTTGAACTCGACCACCTTGGGGCCGTCCTGGGTCGCCATCAGGCCGGCGTAGAGGACGCCGCGATAGGGTGCGCCTTCTTCGGCCATCTTGCGGATCGTCGGCTGGACGATCAGCGCGTCGGCCTGCTGCACCAGCTCGGGCGTGAAGACGGGCGCGGGCGAATAGGCGCCCATCCCGCCGGTGTTGGGGCCAAGGTCGCCGTCGAAGGCGCGCTTGTGGTCCTGGGCGCCGCCGAACAGCAGGGCTTGCTTCCCGTCGCACAGGGCGAACAGCGAGCCCTCTTCGCCGTCCATGAACTCCTCGATCACGACGCGGGCGCCGGCCGCGCCGAACCGACCGCCCAGCATGCGCTCGATTTCGGCTTCGGCGTCGGGGCGGTCGGGGCTGATGGCCACGCCCTTGCCGGCGGCCAAGCCGTCAGCCTTGATCACATAAGGCGGCCGGAACACGTCCAGCGCCGCCTTGGCGTCCTTGACCGTGTCATAGACGCCGTAACCGGCGGTGGGGATCTCGTGACGTTCGAGAAAGCCCTTCGAAAAGGCTTTGGAGGTTTCCAGCTGCGCCGCCTTGGCGGTCGGCCCGAAGCACGGAATGCCGGCAGAAGCCAGGCGGTCGGCCAGACCGGCGGCCAGCGCCACCTCGGGCCCCACGACGACCAGGTCGGCCTTGATCTCTCTGGCCAGGGCGGCCAGGCCGTCGGCGTCGTCCGCCTTGACGGCGCGCAGCTCGCACAGCTTCTCGATGCCAGGGTTGCCGGGCGCCGCGACCAGGCGCTTGACCAGCGGCGACTGGGCGATCTTCCAGGCCAGGGCGTGTTCGCGGCCGCCCGATCCGACGAGAAGAATGTTCATGAGATCGGGCAATGACCGGCCGGCGCCGGCCGGTCAAGCGCCCGTCAGACTTAACGGCGCATTCAGCGTCCGATCAGCGCGCCGGCGGGGTCCAGGCCGGCAGGGCCTGAAGCTGACCGGGCGTCAGATCGGTGACCAGATCCCGGTCGTCGTTGCGGTCGATCGGAGACACGTCCGCGACCGGAACCAACACCTTCATGTCGCCAGGCCCGTTCAGCTCGACGACCAGATGGGTCAGGGCGCCCGAAGCGTCCAGCACCAGGGTCTCCACGTCGCCCAGATCGACGTTAGCGCGCGAATACACGTCCGCATCCTCCAGCTGCTCGCGGGTCATGTTGAAGGCCAGGGCGGCGTTCGAGGCGGCGGCATCGGCCTGCCGGTCCTGCAAGGCGACGGGCGCCGCGCCCGGCGCAGGGGCCTGGACCACATCGTCGTCGCGATCCGAGCAGGCGACGACGCCGCTGGTCAGGCAAAGAACGGCGGCGAGCGGGACGATGCGGTTCATATGGCCTCCTTGGGCATTAGAGCAGCGCCGAGACGACATAGACGCCCAGCCCCAGCAGAATGATGCAGCCGATGATCAGCCACGGACTCATGGCACCGCCGCCCCCTGCGCGACGCGACAGATCGCGCTCGTGCGGGTCGCGGTCAGAGGGATCGGTTCCGGGCGGGTCGGCGGCCATGAAAGTCGAACGACACGGCGCGCGCAGCGTTCCCGGACGGATCGACGCAGGCTAGGGTGGGCCAATGAGCGACGACTCCTACGTATTCGAAGGCCCGGCCGAGGTCCCTGCCCCTCGCGACAACAATCCGCCCCTGTCGATCTCGGAACTGTCGTTCGCGCTAAAGCGCACGCTGGAAGACCGGTTCGGCCACGTGCGGCTGCGCGGCGAGGTCTCCAAGGTCAACCGCCACGCCTCGGGCCACATCTATCTGACGCTGAAGGACGACAAGTCGGCCATCGACGGCGTGGTGTGGAAGGGGTCGGTGCGCGGCCTGGGCGTCCAGCCAGAAGCGGGGCTTGAGGTCATCGTCACCGGCAAGATCACCTCCTATCCGGCGCGATCGTCCTATCAGATCGTGATCGAGAGCATGGAGGCGGCCGGCGCCGGCGCCTTGCTGGCCCAGTTGGAGCGGCTGAAGGTCCGCCTGCGTGAGGAAGGGCTGTTCGAGCCGGGTCGCAAGAAGCCTGTGCCCGCCTTTCCCGCGACCATCGGCGTGATCACCAGCCCGACCGGGGCGGTGATCCGCGACGTGCTGCACCGCATCGCAGAACGCTGGCCCTGCCGCGTCATCGTCTGGCCTGTGGTCGTTCAGGGCGATTCGGCCTGCGGCCAGGTATCGAACGCCATCCGCGGCTTTGATGCGATGACTGTGGACGGGCCGATCCCCCGCCCAGACCTCCTGATCGTCGCGCGCGGCGGCGGGTCGGTCGAGGACCTGTGGTGCTTCAACGACGAGGGCCTGGCGCGGACCGTGGCGGCGGCGAGCATTCCGATCATCTCGGCCGTGGGGCACGAGACCGACACCACCCTGATCGACTTCGTCTCGGATCGCCGGGCGCCGACCCCGACGGGCGCGGCCGAAATGGCGACGCCGGTACTGGCGGACCTGCGCTACGCCGTCGCTGACATGGACCGGCGCATGGTGCAGGCAGGCGGACGGCTGATCGAGGATCGACGCACACGCCTGCGGGCCGTGGCGCGCGGCCTGCCGGCGCGGCCGGAGGACCTGCTGGCCCTGGCGCAGCAACGGCTGGACCATGTGTCGAGCCGGCTGGGATCGGGCCTGCAACGCAACGTCGCCCTGCACGAGCGGCATCTGGCGGTGACGGGCGGCAAGCTGGGCCCGGCCCTGCTGCGCACACGGATCGAGCGAGGTCAGGACCGGCTGCGCGGCGCGGGCGACCGGCTGGGCGCGGCGCTTCAGGCTGGAGTGGCGCGCGGGGAGCGGCGGTTGTTGCAGGTCTCTGGGCGGCTGTCGCCCGAACCGCTGCATCGACGGCTGGACCAGCGTCAGGCGCGGCTGGAAGCCGTCGGCGCGCGGCTGGACGGGGTCATGCCGCGCCGACTGGAGCGCGAAACCGATCGCCTGGCGGCGCTGTCGCGCGCGCTGACGACCCTGGACCCCGGGCGGCCCAAGCCCGGCTTCGCCCGCGTGGAAGATTCGGACGGCGCCTGGATCACCTCGGCCAGGGCGCTGGAGGCGGGTCAGGCGGTTCGGCTGGTGTTCGGCGATGGCGTTCAGCCGGCGACGATCGACGGCGGCGAACTCCGGCCATCCCCGCCGCGTCCGGCGGCCAAGCCGAAGCCGTCCGCCGCCGATCAGGGCAGTCTGTTCTGACAGCGGCGGATATGATCCGCGTTTTCCGCTTCGCCCCGGCGCCGCTTCCTGCTAACGGCGCCGCATGAAGATCACGCGCCTCGCCGTCACCGCCTATGTGTTCGCCCTCCTGATCATCGTCCTGGATCAGCTGACCAAGGCCTGGATCATCAGCGGCCTGTCGTTGCAGGAGGTCGGCCGCATCCCCGTCTTCCCGCCGATCCTGAACTTCAGCTGGGTCGAGAACACCGGCGTCAGCTTCGGCCTGTTCGGCGGCGGCGAAGCCCGCTGGGGCCTGGCCATCTTCTCCATCGTCGTCTCGGCCGGCCTGGCGTGGTGGGCGACGCAGTCGAACCGTCGCCTGCTGATCACCGCGATCGGTTTCGTCATGGGCGGGGCGCTGGGCAATGTGATCGACCGGATCCGCTTCGGCTATGTGGTCGACTTCATCGACTTCTCGGGCACCGGCGTCTTTCCCTGGGTGTTCAACATCGCCGACAGCGCCATCACCATCGGCGTCGTGCTGCTGATCATCGACAGTCTGGTGTCTGACCGACCTGCCAAGGTTGGCGCGGCCGTCGAAAAGTCGTAATCACCCCGTCTTCACTATGCCGACTGCGCCATCGCGGCGCTTCCTGCATCAGCCGACCAGAGCCTGAAACCATGCGTATCCGCAGTGTCGCCGTCCTGACCCTCGTCGCCTCCTCCGCGCTCGCCGTCTCGGCCTGCGGAAGCATCAAACAGGGCATCGGCCTGACCAAGGTGGTGCCGGACGAGTTCGTCACCGTCTCGACCGCCCCGCTCAGCATTCCGCCGGAGTACGGCCTGCGTCCGCCCGCGCCGGGCCAGCCGCGCCCGCAGGAACTGGCCCCAGAAAGCGCCGCGCGTCAGATCCTGCTGGGTCAACGTCAGGCCGTCACCCGCACGCCGGGCGAACAGGTCCTGGTGGCCCAGGCCGGCGGCGACCAGGCCGACCCGCTGGCCCGCTATGTCGTCGATGACGAGTTCGGCGATCTGGCGCACAAGGACGAAAGCTTCGCCAACCGCCTGATGTTCTGGCGCAAGGACGACGCTTCGACCCAGGCCCCGACGGTTCGCCAGACCGCCGAAGGCCAGAAGACCATCGACGCCTCGACCGAGGCCGCCCGCCTTCAGGCTCTGACCGGCGGCCAGCAGGCCATCACGATCCAGCCGCGTCGCAGCAACGGCTTCAAACTGCCGGGCCTTTAAGGACCGATACGACGGACGCTTGCCACAGCGGCGTCCGTCCTTATTGTAAACGGACCTGATCAGGAGCCGTTTGCATGACCGAAACCGTCGATATCGCCGCCCTGTCCGGGATCGACCAACTGCGTCTGGGCATGACGGGCGGCTTCATCGCCCCTATCGCCCGCACCGTCGGCTTCGAACTGACCGAGGTGGAAGAAGGCCGGGTGGTGTTCGAGGCCATCCCCACCACCGCCGTCTACAACCCGCTGGGCACAGTCCATGGCGGCTGGATCGCGACTGTGCTCGACTCGGCCTGCGGCTGCGTCGTGCATTCCACGCTTCGGCCGGGCCAGACCTATACGACGCTGGAACTGAAGACGGTTTTTCACAAGGCGCTGACGGCCGGCACGCCCGTTCGTGCCGAGGGTCGGACCGTTCAGGCCGGTCGCCGCGCCGCCTTCTCGGAGGCCGATTTGCGCGGCCTGGACGGCAAGCTCTATGCGACCGCGACCTCGACCTGCCTTCTCGGAGGCCGATCTGCGCGGCCTGGACGGCAAGCTCTATGCGACCGCGACCTCGACCTGCCTGGTCATGGAGCGTTGAGGGAAGCGCCGAGGGCAGCAAGCGTTTGCCGCGCCTCGCTTTAGCCGCTATCAGCGGCGAGTGTTGATGATCGGCCGCCGATCGTCGTGCGCCCTCTCTCGCTGTCGGAAAAATAAGCTGATGCGTCGCGTGTTCACCGCCCTGGCCGCCCTCTCCATCGCGGCCTCCGTCCTGCCCGTCGCCGCCGAGGCCCAGACCTCCCAGCGTCAACGCGAGCGCGGCGGGCAACAGCAGCAGGCTTCGGGTGAAGACGCCGCGCCGTCGCGCGCACCGCGCATCGCGCCCCTGCGTCGCCGCGCCAACGCCGGCCCCTGCCCGTATGTGAAAATTCTCTACGACGCCGCCCGCTACGTCGAGCTGGAAGGCGGCCGCGCCGCCGTGGCCAACGTCGGCTACACCGGCGAGATCGAAGGCATCGCCTCGGACTGCGAATATCGCGAGGCCGATCCGATTCGCGTCGACATGGACGTTTTGTTCAACCTGGGCCGCGGCCCGCAGGCGACGGGCGAGCAGCGCACCTACCGCTACTGGATCGCGGTGACCGAGCGGAACAACGCCATTCTGTCCAAGGAATATTTTGACCTGCCAGTGAACTTCGAGGGCCAGCGCACCGCCTCGGTGACTGAAAAACGCACCATTGTCATTCCGCGCGCCGGCATCGAAACCAGCGGCAGCAACTTCGAAATCCTGGTCGGTTTCGACGTGACGCCGGAAATGGCCGAGTTCAACCGCTCGGGCAGCCGCTTCCGCGTCAACGCCGGCACGACGCCGGCCGCCCCCGCGCCTGCCTCCGCACCGAGCCAATAATGTCTGATCTGAAGACCGTCCTCAGCGAAGCGGTCGCCGCCGCCTTCGCTGCCGAAGGCGTGGATGCGGCCCTGGCCCGCGTCACCCCGTCGGACCGCCCCGACCTGGCCGATTTCCAGTCGAATGGCGCGCTCGCCGCCGCCAAGGCGCTGAAAACCAATCCGCGCGAACTGGCCGGCAAGATCGCCGAGCGCCTGAGCACGGATGCCCGCTTCGCCTCGGTCGAGGTCGCCGGACCGGGCTTCATCAATCTGAAGCTCTCCGACGCGCTGCTGGCCGAACGGGCGACCGAGGTGGCGAACGACGCAGACCATGCGGGCGCCGCGACCGTGGCCGGACCCCGCCAGGTGGTCATCGACTACGGCGGACCCAACGTCGCCAAGCCGATGCACGTCGGCCACCTGCGCAGCGCCATCATCGGCGAGAGCCTGAAGCGGTTGTTCCGCTTCCGCGGCGACCACGTCACCGGCGACGCCCACTTCGGCGACTGGGGCTTTCAGATGGGCCTGCTGATCGTCGCTTGCGGCGACGAGGGTCTGGCCGAGGCCTTCATGGCCGAAGGCGATGGCCCCTTCCCGGCCGAAAGCCCGGTCACGCTGGCTGACCTCGACCGCCTTTATCCTCAGGCCGCCGGCAAGGCCAAGGAGGACGCAGGTTTTCGCGATCGCGCCCGCAAGGCGACGGCGGAACTTCAGAATGGCCGTCCCGGCTACCGCGCGCTTTGGCGGCATTTCGTGGCGGTCAGCCGTGAGGCGCTGAAGCGCGAATACGGCGACCTGTCGGTCGATTTCGACCTGTGGAATGGTGAAAGCGACGCCGATCCGCAGATGCCGGAAATGCTGGCGCATCTGAAAGAGACCGGCCTGCTGGTCGAGGACGACGGCGCCCAGGTGGTCCACGTCGCCAAGCCCGGCGAAACGCGCAAAAAAAAGCTGGCCGACGGCTCCGTGATCGAGGCCCCCTCCCCCCCGCCCCTGCTGGTCATCAGCTCGGAGGGTTCGGCCATGTACGGCACGACCGACCTGGCCACGATCCTGGACCGCAAGAAGGCTCTGTCGCCCGACCTGGCCCTGTATGTCGTCGACGAACGCCAGGCCGAGCATTTCGAACAGGTCTTCCGCGCCGCCTATCTGGCCGGTTACGCCGAACAGGGCGCGCTGGAGCATCTCGGCTTCGGCACGATGAACGGACAGGACGGCAAGCCGTTCAAGACCCGCGCGGGCGGGGTGCTGAAGCTGCGTGACCTGATCGATCAGGCGACCGAAAAGGCGCGCGAACGCCTGCACGAGGCCAAGCTGGGCGACGACCTGTCGCCGGAAGAGTTCGAGGCCATCGCGCACAAGGTGGCCATCGCGGCCCTGAAGTTCGCCGATCTGTCGAATGCGCGCACCACCAGCTACGTCTTCGATCTCGATCGCTTCATGAGCTTCGAGGGCAAGACCGGGCCGTATCTGCTGTATCAGTCGGTCCGCATCAAATCCCTGCTGCGCAAGGGCGCCGAACAGGGACTGACGCCCGGCGCCATCGTCATCGCCGAATCGGCGGAGCGCGATCTGGCTCTGACGCTGGACGCCTTTTCGACCGCCGTGTCGGACGCCTACGACAAGCGGATGCCGCATCTGGTCGCCGAACACGCCTATCGGGTGGCCCAGTCCTTCTCGAAGTTCTACGCCGCCTGCCCCGTGCTGATCGCGCCGGACGAGGCGACCAAACGTTCGCGCCTGGCTCTGTCGGCGGCGGCTCTTCGCCAGCTTGAAATCGCGTTGAACCTGCTGGGCATCGACACGCCAGAGCGGATGTAGGGTATAGACGGGGCGACATCCTCCCGGAGATCGCCCATGTCGCTCGACGCCTATATCGCCGGCCTGCCCAAGGCCGAACTGCATCTGCACATCGAGGGCTCGCTGGAGCCCGAGCTGATGTTCGAACTGGCGCAGCGCAACGGCGTGTCCATTCCCTATGACAGCGTCGAGGCGGTGCGGGCGGCCTATGATTTCTCGAACCTGCAGGACTTCCTGGACATCTATTACGCAGGGGCCGCCGTTCTGCTGACGCGGCAGGATTTCGAGGATCTGGCCTTCGCCTATTTCCAGCGCGCGGCAGCCGACAACGTGCGCCACGCCGAAATCTTCTTCGATCCCCAGACCCATACCGACCGCGGCGTGCCGTTCGGCGTGGTGGTCGAGGGTCTGATCGCGGGCATGGACCGGGCCAAGGCAGAGCTGGGCGTCTCCAGCGGCCTGATCCTCAGCTTCCTGCGCCACCTGACCGAGGACGAAGCCTTTGCGACGCTGGAGGCCGCCAAACCCTATCTGCATCATTTCATCGGGGTGGGTCTGGATTCGTCGGAGGTCGGACATCCGCCGTCCAAGTTCCAGCGCGTCTTCGCCGCCGCGCGTGGGCTGGGCCTGAAACTGTGCGCCCACGCCGGCGAAGAAGGTCCGCCCGCCTATGTCCACGAAGCGCTGGACCTGCTGAACATCGACCGGATGGACCACGGCAATCGCTCGATGGAGGACGAGGCGCTGGTGCAGCGGCTGGCCGCCGAGCAGATGACCCTGACCGTCTGCCCCCTGTCGAACCTGAAACTCTGCGTGGTCGACGACCTGAAGGACCATCCCGTCCCCGAGATGCTGCGCCGGGGCCTGCACGTCACCCTGAACTCTGACGATCCGTCCTATTTCGGCGGCTATGTGAACGACAACTACAGCCGGCTGGCCGAGGCCGTCGGCCTGACACGCGATCAGGTGACGCAACTGGCGAAGAACAGCTTCGAAGGCTCGTTCCTGGGCGAGGCGGACAAGGCGGCCTACTTGGCTGAGGTGGAGGCCTATGCGCAGCGATGAATACCGCTCAAGCCGCTTTGGGCATCGCTGGCTGGTTGAGTATGGCGACAGGCATGATCAGCAGCATGGGCGCACATCTCGCGGCCGACCACAGAAGGCGAAACGGGCTCGTTCCACGAAAAACCCCGGACTTCTACGACTTCTCGAAAAATGTCTTCTACTTCGGCATAGGGCCGTCGTTCAGGACGATCTTTTCCGACGCGCACCGGCACTATAACAGCCGCTTCATAACGCGTTGCGTCCAAGTCTCGCGGGCGGCTTTTGTTCTGGCCGCCGCCCTTCTCGCTGCATTCGTCTTAAGCCTGGTTAACTGGTGATCGACGCCCTTTAGATCGCTTCGTGTTCCTGTTATGTTCCGGAGATGGAGCGGGACCACACAGATGATGCGAACCTACGCTGGCTGTTCGTCGATCTGAACGCCTTCTTCGCCAGCGTCGAACAGCAGATGAACCCGGACTGGCAAGGCAAGCCGGTCATCGTTCGCCCTGCGGAGAGCGAATACACCGGCGCCATCGCCGCCAGCTATGAGAGCAAGGCCTGGGGCGTGCACACCGGGATGCGGGTGTCCGAGGCGCGCAAACTGTGCCCTGACCTGATCGTCGCCGAGGCGCGCCCGGACCTCTACGTCAAGATCCACCAGCAGATCATGGCCGAGATCGATCGCCATGTGCCGGTGTGGAAGGTCGGCTCGATCGACGAATGTTCGTGCGAACTGCTGGGTCCGGAACGGCTGGAGGCGAACGCCGTCGCCCTGGCCCGACGGATTCAGGCGGGCATCCTGCAAAACGTCGGCGATTGTTTGCGGTCGTCCGTCGGGCTGGCGCCGTCGCGGTTCCTGGCCAAGACCGCCTGCGGCATGCAAAAGCCCGCCGGCCTGACGGTGCTGCGCGCCAACGAGCTGCCCGGCCCCTTGCTGGATCTGCCGCTGTCGAAATATCCGGGCATCGGCTCGCGAATGCAGATCCGGTTGCAGGCGGCGGGCGTCACCGACACGGCCGGCCTTTGGAACATGAGCGCAAAACAGGCCCGCGCGGTCTGGAACAGCATCGAGGGCGAACGCATCTGGCGCGGCCTGCACGGTCTGGACAGCGAGCCGACGCCCGAGAAACCGCCCGCCTCCATCAGCCACAGCCACGTCCTGGCCCAGGCCATGCGGACCCCGGACAAGGCGCGGGCCGTGGCGCGGCGGCTGGTGGTCAAGTGCGGGGCGCGGCTGCGGCGCATGGGCCTGACCGGCGCCAGCCTGACCCTGCATCTGGACATGGGGCCGAAGGCGACGCCCCGAAGCGGTCGTCGCGGGTGGGAAACGGCGGCGATGAGTTGTCCCATCGCGCCGACACAGGACACCTTCGCCCTGCTGGCCGCGCTCGACAGTCTGTGGCGCAAGGTCGAGCCGGAGCTGGAGGCGGGACGCCTGAGCTATGTCGGGGTCGGGGTGCACGGCCTGAAATCCCGCGACGCTTTCGAGACGGATCTGTTCGCCGCCGGCCCGGATCAGGACGGCGAGGCTCCGTCTCTTCGCCTGTCCCAGGCGCTGGATGCGCTGAACCGCCGCTACGGCAAGGACACAGTCAGCATCGGCCCCAAGGCCGGCCTGCCCGACTATATCGGCGCCAAGATCGCCTTCACCCGCATCCCCGAGGCCGAGGATTTCTGGGAGTAAATCACCCACTTTCGTCATCCTCCGGGGAGCGTAGCGAGACCGGAGGACCCAGCGGCGCCGCAGGCGAAATCCCTCCGCCGCACGATGTTTGACCATCTCATATGCGACAGGTTCGCGCTCTCGCGCGCCGCTGGGTTCCGGGTCTTCGCTGCGCTTCGCCCGGAATGACGAAAGGAAGGGGTTAGCCGAGTAAGGTTTCGGCCCTAACTTCCGTCACACCCAAAGCCCGGAAACTGTCTTGGGCCGCCGCCTCGGTTTGCGGCGCGATGGCCCGGCTGGCGTCGGCGATCACCACGGCTTCGAACCCTTCGCGCACCGCGTCCTCGGCGGTGAAACGGACGCAGTAGTCGAAGGCCAGACCGCACAGGAAGACGCGCGTCACGCCCAGTTCGCGCAACAGGCCGGCCAGTCCCGTCGGGGTGCGGTGATCGTTCTCGAAGAAGCCGGAATAGCTGTCGACCGCCGGATTATAACCCTTGCGGATCACGGCCATGGCCTTGTCCACCGTCGGCGCTGCATCGGGATGAAAATCGGCGCCAGGCGTGCCCTGAAGACAATGATCCGGCCAAAGCATCTGGCGACCGTAGGCGACCTCGATCTCGGTGAAGGGCGCCGCGCCGGGGTGGTTGGAGGCGAAGCTGATCTGATCCGGCGTATGCCAGTCCTGGGTCACGATCACCCGGTTGAACCGGGCCGACAGCCGGTTGATCAGCGGCATGATCCCCGCACCGCCCGCCACCGCCAGACGGCCGCCTTCACAGAAGTCGTTCTGGGGATCGATGACCAGAAGAGCGTCGCTCATCAGACGCCTGCGTAGGCGTCGATCTCGTTGGCCGAACCGAGCGCGACGGGGATACGCTGGTGCAGGTGCTCGGGCTGCACATCCAGAATGGCCTGGCGTCCGTCCGTCGTCGCCTTGCCGCCGGCTTGTTCGACCAGGAAGGCCATCGGATTGCCTTCGTACATCAGGCGCAGTTTGCCCGGCTTGTTCGGCTCGCGCCGGTCCCAGGGATAGAGGAAGACCCCGCCACGCATCAGGATGCGGTGAACATCCGCCACCATGGCCGCGACCCAGCGCATGTTGAAATTCTTGCCTCGCGGCCCCTCGTCGCCTTTCAGCAGGTCGCCGACATAGGTCTGCACCGGCTCGGCCCAGTGGCGCAGGTTCGACATGTTGATGGCGAACTCCTTGGTGTCCGGCGAAATGGCGATGTCGTCGTGGGTCAGGATCCAGTCGCCGTCGTTCGACAGGGTAAAGCCCTTCACGCCCGCGCCCGTCGTCAGCACCAGCATGGTCTGCGGCCCATAGACGGCATAGAGGGCGGCGACCTGATTGCGGCCGGGCTGCATGAAATCGGCCTCGGTCGGGGTCGCCGTCGCGGACTTCAGCACCGAGACGATGGTGCCGACGGGGGCGTTGATGTCGATGTTGGACGAGCCGTCCAGTGGATCAAACAGCACGAGATATTCGCCCGCCGGATTGGAGGCCGGCTGGACCTCATCCATCTCTTCCGAAGCGACGCCGGCGACGGCCGGGCTGGCCAGCAGGGCCTCGGTCAGCATGTCGTTGGTCATGACGTCGAGCTTCTTCTGCTCCTCGTCCTGCACATTGATCTGGCCCGACGCGCCGAGCGCCCCGGCCAGGGCCCCGCCCGCGACGACCTTGCTGATGTCCGCGCAGGTGGCGGCGACCACGGCCAGAACCGTTTTCAGCCCCTCGGGCGCATCCAGGGCGGCGATATGGGCGTCAAGGCGTGTGCGGGTCATGCGGTCGGTCCGGTTCTGGGCGTTGCGCCGTTTTGGCGGGGGACAGGCCCCAGGGCAAGGCGGCAGGGCGAGGCGACAACGAAAACGCCCCGGCGAAACCGGGGCGCTTCCTTATCCTTCGACATTGTCGATCAGATCGGCAGGATCGCCGTACCGAACGCCCGCTTCAGTTCGTGGGCGGCGAAGGTCTGGGCCGCCGCCGCATCCGGCACGACCGCCGCCATGCCGAAGAATTCGTGCGTCGAGCCGTTGAAGGTCTTGTGACGCACGTCAACGCCCGCCTGCTCCAGCTTTTCGGCCAGAAGTTCGCCTTCGGTGCGAAGCGGATCGATCTCGGCGCAGATCACCGTCGTCGAGGGCAGGCCCGAAAGGTTCGCCTTCTCGACGATATTGATGCGCGGGTCTTGCGCATCGGCCTCGTTGGCGAAGATGTGCTTCACGAACCACTTCATCATCGGCTTGTTCAGCGGCTTGGCGTCGGCGTTCTCGACGTAGGACTCATTGTCCATGTCCACGCCGGCGACCGGGTAGACCAGCACCTGATGTTTGGGCGCCGGCAGTCCGGCGTCGCGCGCCATCATCGACACGCCGATGGCCAGGTTGCCGCCTGCGCTTTCGCCCATCACCGCCACCTTTTGCGGGTCGCCGCGGAAGGTCTGCGCATTCTCCAGCACCCAGCGGTAAGCGGCCAGTGCGTCGTCGTGGGCGGCGGGGAAATGATGTTCCGGGGCCTGGCGGTAATGGACCGACACCACGATCACGTCCGCCATCTTGGACACGCCGCGCGTGCCGCCGTCATAGACGTCCAGATCCGCGATCACGAAGCCGCCGCCGTGGAAATAGACGACGACCGGATGCAGCTTGTCTTCGGAATGGTCGTGCGGCTTGTAGATGCGCGCCTGGATCGGGCCGGCGGCGCCGGGGATGGTGATGTCGCTGGTCTTGACGCCCATGTCGTCGCTGGGGTCCTTGCCGTCCTTGCGCAAGAGCGATTTCACCGCGTCGGTCGGGGTCGGTTGCTGGCGGGCCTCCTCCGGCGACAGGGTCTCGATCGGCTTGCCGCCGAGGGACGCCAGCTCGTCCAGAACCTTCTGCATCGGGCCATCGGCCTTGGCAGGCGTATCGCGCGGCTTGTCGTTGTCGCCGAACAGCTTGTCTATAATGGACATTTTCGCATTCCTGGGTTTGGTTTCGGGGTTCGGAACGACAACCCGCCGCACGCATTCTTGTTCCCGGCCCGCTTGACTTGGCGCTTGAGTCGATGCCTTAGGTCGCAGGCTCTCGCGGGAGAGATCGGGCGCTGGAAACAGGGTTCGACGCCGAAGGCGCAACCGCCCCGGAAACGCTCAGGCAAACGGACCGCGAAGCACACGGACGCTGGAAAGTCGCCCATTCGGGCGCGCCGACGGAGCAAGGCGACATGATTTGGTCGCCGGAATCTCTCAGGCTTCAGGACAGCGGGGGCGCGAGGACGGCGGAGCTCCGCCACAACACGCGACCGTGAAAGCCTGAACCATGACCGAACAGACCCTGAAGATCACGCCCCTGAACGCCGCGCACCGCGCGCTGGGCGCCCGCATGGTGGGCTTCGGCGGCTATGACATGCCGGTCCAGTACGAAGGCGTTCTGGCCGAGCATCGCTGGACGCGGGAACACGCCGGTCTGTTCGACGTCTCCCACATGGGCCAGTGCAAGATCACCGGCGAGGACGCGACCGCCCAGTTCGAGCGGTTCGTGCCCGGCGACTATGCGATCCTGAAGGCCGGCAAACAGAAGTATTCATTGCTGCTGAACAGCGAAGGCGGCGTCATCGACGACCTGATGGCCGGCCGCCCGGATCACGACGGCCTCTTCGTCGTCGTCAACGCCGGCAATAAGGACGAGGACTTCGCCTTCTGGGAAGCCAACCTTGAAGGCGACGCCAAGCTGACGGTGCTTGACCGCGCGCTGATCGCCATCCAGGGGCCGGAAGCCGCCGAGGTCATGGCCGCGCACGAGCCGATCCTGGCCGAAATGGGCTTTATGGAATGCGCCCGTCTGATGCTGTTCGGCGCCGACTGCTACGTCTCGCGCTCGGGCTACACCGGCGAAGACGGCTATGAGATTTCGGTCCCGGCGGACCAGGCCGAGCGCATCTGGAACACCATTCTGGAAGACGCTCGCGTCAAGCCGATCGGCCTGGGCGCCCGCGACAGCCTGCGTCTGGAAGCCGGCCTGCCGCTGCACGGCCACGACATCGACCCGACCACCTCGCCGGTCGAAGGCGCCCTGACGTTCGCCCTGTCCAAGTCGCGCAAGGAACGCGCCGACTTCGCCGGCGCAGACCGGATCCTGAAGGAACTGTCCGACGGCTCCTCGCGCGTTCGTGTCGGTCTGATTGTCAAGGAAGGCGCCCCGGCCCGTGAAGGCGCCGAGATCGCCGACGCCGACGGTAATGTGATTGGCAAGGTCACCTCGGGCGGCCCCTCCCCGACCTTGGGCAAGAACATCGCCATGGGCTACGTCCCGCCGGCCCATGCCGCCTTGGGCACGGCGCTGAAGGTCATCGTGCGTGGCAAGACCGCCGCCGCCGAAGTCGTCGCCATGCCCTTCGTGGCCCAACGCTATTACCGCAAACCCAAAGCCTGAGAGATCAGACCATGAAGTTCACCAAGGATCACGAGTGGGTCAGCCTTGACGGCGACATCGCCACCGTCGGCATCTCCAAACACGCCGCCGACGCCCTGGGCGACGTGGTGTTCGTCGAAGTGCCTGAAGTCGGCAAGACCGTCTCCAAGGGCGACAGCTTCGCCGTGGTCGAGAGCGTGAAGGCGGCGTCAGACGTCTACGCCCCCGTCTCGGGCGAAGTGGTCGAGGCGAACGACGCCCTGTCGACCGCCCCGGAAACCGTCAACTCGGGCGCCGAGGCCGACGGCTGGTTCGCCAAGATCAAGGTCTCGGACGCCTCGCAACTGGACGCCCTGATGGACCAGGCCGCCTACGACGATTTCCTGAAGACCCTCTAATTTTAAACTCCGTCACCCTCGGGCTCGACCCGAGGGCCGGACAATCAACCACTCGTGCGAAGCCTTCGATGCACGAGCCGCACAACATCCGGTCCTCGGGTCAAGCCCGAGGATGACGGATGCAAGGAACCGGATATGCGTTACCTCCCCCTGACGCCCGACGACCGCACGGCGATGCTCGCCGCCATCGGCGCGAAATCCATCGATGATCTGTTCGTGGACGTGCCCCAGGCCGCCCGGCTGGACGGCCCCGTCGATCTGCCGCGCGTCGCGGGCGAGCTGGAGGTCGAGCGCGCCCTGTCCGCCATGGCGGCCAAGAACGCCACGGCCGGCGCCGTGCCCTTCTTCTGCGGCGCAGGGGCATACAAGCACCACGTCCCGGCGACGGTGGACCACGTGATCCAGCGCTCGGAGTTCCTGACCAGCTACACCCCCTACCAGCCGGAAATCGCGCAGGGCACGCTGCAGTACCTGTACGAGTTCCAGACCCAGGTCGCGAACCTGACCGGCATGCCCGTCGCAAACGCCAGCCTGTACGACGGTTCGACCGCCATGGCCGAGGGCGTGCTGATGGCGACCCGCGTGACCCGTCGCAACAAGGCGGTGATCTCGGGCGGCGTGCACCCGCACTACATCAAGGCGACCGAGACCGTGGTTCACGCCGTCGGCGTCGAGACCCTGGCCCTGCCCGCCGCCGTCGATGCCGAGGCCGCCGTGATCGACCAGATCGGTCCCGATACCGCCTGCGTCGTCGTCCAGACCCCGAACGTCTTCGGCACGGCCACCGACGTGACCAAGATCGCCGAGGCCGCCCATGCGGCGGGCGCTCTGCTGATCGTCGTGGTTACGGAGGCCGTGTCGATGGGCCTGCTGAAATCGCCCGGCGAGATGGGCGCCGACATCGTCGCCGCCGAAGGCCAGTCGATCGGCAACGCCCTGAACTTCGGCGGTCCCTACGTCGGCCTGTTCGCCACGCGCGAGAAGCTGATCCGCCAGATGCCCGGCCGTCTGACCGGCGAGACGGTGGACGCCGACGGCGAGCGCGGTTTCGTCCTGACCCTGTCGACCCGCGAGCAGCACATCCGCCGCGACAAGGCGACCTCGAACATCTGCACCAACTCGGGCCTGTGCACCCTGGCCTTCACCATCCACATGAGCCTGCTGGGCGAGACGGGTCTGCGCAAACTGGCCCTGCTGAACCACGAAAAGGCCGTCGCCACGCGCGACGCCCTGGCCGCCATTCCGGGCGTTGAAGTCCTGACCGACCGCTTCTTCAACGAGTTCGCGGTGCGCCTGCCCAAGAACGCGGCCGAGGTCGTGGATCAGTTGGCCGCCCATCACGTCCTGGCCGGCGTGCCCTACAGCCGCTTGGCCCCCGACGCCGGGCCCAAAGAAGAGAGATGGGACGACGTCCTGCTGGTCGCTGCGACCGAGACGACCCTGGATGCCGACATCCAGATCCTCGCCAAGTCGCTCTCCAAAGTCCTCGGCGCGTAAGGGATACTGACCATGAGCACCATGAACACCGTCGGCCGCCCGACCGCCCCGAACCAGGTCCAGACCAAGCCCGCCACACTGACCGGCGGCCGCGGCCTGTTGCAGAACGAAGCCCTGATCTTCGAAGGCGACGGCTGGGGCAAGACCGGCGTCGATCTGCCAGAACCCAAGACGGACGGCTCCGACCTGGGCGACCTGATCCGCAAGGATCCGATCGGCCTGCCCGGCCTGTCCGAGCCGGAAACCATGCGCCACTATGTACGCCTGAGCCAGAAGAACCACGCCATCGACCTGGCCATCTATCCGCTGGGATCGTGCACGATGAAGCACAACCCGCGCCTGAACGAGAAGATGGCCCGCCTGCCCGGCTTCTCCGACATCCACCCGCTGCAGCCGATCTCGACGGTTCAGGGCGCGCTGGAGTTGATGGACGCGCTGGCCCACTGGCTGAAGACCCTGACCGGCATGCCCGCCGTCGCTCTGTCGCCCAAGGCCGGCGCCCACGGCGAGCTGTGCGGCCTGATGGCGATCCGCGCCGCCCACGAGGCGTCGGGCCAGCATGAGAAGCGCCGCAAGGTTCTGGTGCCCACCAGCGCCCACGGCACCAACCCGGCGACCGCCGCCTTCGTCGGCTATTCGGTGGTCGAAGTGGCCCAGACCGAAGACGGCCGCGTGGACGTCGCCGACCTGGCTTCGAAGCTGGGTGACGACGTCGCCGCCATCATGGTGACCAACCCCAACACCTGCGGCCTGTTCGAGCGCGACATCCTGGAGATCAGCCGCCTGACGCATGAGGCTGGCGCCTACTTCTACTGCGACGGCGCCAACTTCAACGCCATCGTCGGCCGGGTTCGTCCGGGCGACCTGGGCGTCGATGCGATGCATATCAACCTGCACAAGACCTTCTCAACACCCCACGGCGGCGGCGGTCCCGGCGCGGGTCCGGTCGTCCTGTCCGAGGCCCTGGCGCCCTTCGCCCCGGCCCCCTGGGTCGTGCATGATGAAGGCGGCTATCGCCTGATCGAGCGCGAGGAGGAGGAGGCCGAGCAAGCCTTCGGCCGTTTGTGCGCCTTCCAGGGCCAGATGGGCATGTACACCCGCGCCCTGTCCTACATGATGTCGCATGGCGCGGACGGTCTGCGTCAGGTCGCCGAGGACGCCGTCCTGAACGCCAACTACATCAAGGCCCGGCTCGGTGACTTGATGTCGGCCGCCTTCCCCGACGGCCCCTGCATGCACGAGGCCCTGTTCGACGACGAATGGCTGAAGGGCACGGACATCACCACGCTCGACTTCGCCAAGGCGATGATCGACGAGGGCTTCCACCCGATGACCATGTATTTCCCTCTGGTCGTCCACGGCGCCATGCTGATCGAGCCGACGGAAACCGAGTCCAAAGCCGAGTTGGATCGCTTCATCGAGGCGATGCGCGCATTGGCAACAGCGGCCAAGGCCGGCGACGTCGATCGCTTCAAGGGCGCGCCCTTCCACGCGCCGCTCAAACGCCTGGACGAGACCCGCGCCGCCCGTTCGCCGGTTCTGCGCTGGACCGCGCCGGAAGGCTCCAACAAGGCGGCCTGATCCCGAAGTCGCCCCTTCCTGCGGGAAGGGGCTGACGTGGGGCGGATCCGTCGCTAGGTCATGGCCATGACCTGGACGACGAACGACATCCCCGACCTTTCCAACCGACTGGCCATCGTCACCGGCGCGACAGGCGGGCTGGGGCTGGAAACCGCCCTGGTGCTGGCCGACAAAGGCGCCGAGGTCGTACTGGCGGCCCGCAATCCCGACAAGGGGGCCGAGGCCGAACGGCTCATCCGGTCTCGTCATCCGAATGCGGCCGTGCGGTTCGATCTGCTGGACCTGGCCAGCTTGGCATCCGTCCAGGCCTTCGCCGAGCGCCATCTGGCGACGGGACGCCCCATCAACATCCTGATCGACAATGCGGGTGTCGTGGCCCTGCCGACACGCCGGACGACCGTCGACGGGTTCGAGATGCAGTTCGGGACCAACTACCTGTCCCACTTCGCCCTGGTCGGCCGCCTGCTGCCGTTGCTGATTGGGGCAAAGGCCCACGTGGTCCAGCTGTCCAGCGTCGCCCACCGCAGCGGCCATATCCGCCTGGACGACCTGAACTATCAGACCCACTACAGCCCGTGGCCGGTCTATCAGCAATCCAAGCTGGCCATGCTGATGTTCGCCCTGGAGCTTCAGCGCCGCAGCGACGCCCACGGCTGGGGCCTGACCAGCGTGGCGGCCCATCCCGGCTTCGCCCGCACCGACCTGATCGCCAACGGCCATGCCGGCAAGCCCGGCCTTTTCGCGCGCGGCGCCCGGCTGCTGGAGGCCGTGCTCAGCCATTCGGCCGCCGCCGGCGCCCTGCCGATCCTGATGGCCGCGACCCTGCCGGAACCGACGCCCGGCGGCTATTACGGCCCCACTGGCTTTCAGGAAATGAAGGGCCCGCCCGGCGTCGCGGTGATCAAGCGCCAGGCCTGGGACGCAAACGTTGCCAGGCGTCTCTGGGCGGAATCAAAGCGTCTGACGGGGGTCGCCTACGGCTGACGGGGCGGGGGCGTGCCCGTCGCGCCACGGCGCGGAGAGATCGTCCCTTCATGACCAAAGCTTCACCCGCCGGACATCCATCCGCCATGGACGCAGGGCGTTAAGGGGTCTTGTGGCAAGGTCGTCACGGTCGCCTTTTCCTTTCCCGACGAGGGATCGCGCGTCCGTGGCGATCGTTGTCATGACGATCCTCCTCCCCATCTGGCGTATTCGTGACCTCACTCCCCGTTCCCGTCGTCCGTTCAGACAAGCCGCGCGCCTCGACGCTGCGGGTCGTCAAACGTTGGGCGCTGATGATCGGCGGGCTGTTTGTCGTGCTGCTTGGCATTCTCATCGCCCCCCTGCCCGGGCCCGGCGGCATCCCCGTCATCGCCGTCGGTTTGATGCTGATCCTGAAAAGCTCGTTCTGGGCCAAGCGCCAGTTCATTCGCGCTCAATATGCGCGGCCGAAATGGGTCTATCCCTTCCGTCGTCTGATGCGGAAGAAGCCTGAGTTCGCCCCGGTCTTCTGGCAACAGGCGCTGCGGGCGGAAAAGATCGTGACGAAACGGTCCAGCCGTCGCCTCTCGCGCGGCCGCAAGAGCGTTCGGCGCTATTTTCGCAAGCTTTTCCGCTAGTCACCGCCTGATTTTGCGGTTGCGTTGCTGCAACCGCTAACCACAGGATCGTGAACACCGCGCTCCCAAGTCAGGCGTATTCTGTCTGCGCGTTATCAGAGAACCACTTAGGCGTTGGGAGGCGCTAAGGTCATGATGTCACGCGTACAAAAAGGTCTGATCGCCGGCGTTGCGGCGACCGTGGCCGTCTCACTGCTCGAAATCCCCAATATGTTCCTGAACTGGTTTGATCCCTTCCAGGGGGTCATCGCCAGCATGCTTGGAATGCCCGGCAATCTGGCTGTCGGCTGGGTCGTCCATGTCATCAGCGGCGTCTTTATCCTGGGGCCGCTATTCGCCATCCTGTGTCCCCGCTTGCCGACGGACACGCCCGAGACCAAGGGCATCGTCTTCGCCGTCGGCGCCTGGATCCTGATGATGGCCGCCATCGTGATGTTCGGGAACTATCGGACCTTCACGGCCGGCGCGGGCTTCGGCACCTTTGCCTGGCTGCTGATCACCCACGCGGTCTTCGGCATTGTGCTGGGCAACGTCTATGCCCGTCTGGTGGCACGCGACAAACGGATGGGCGCGACCATCATCGGCGGCGCCCACGCCCACTGATCACGGCTTGATGTCCAAAGAAAAAGGCCCCCGACGGCGACGTCGGGGGCCTTGTTTCATTCAGGATCAGCCCTGATCAGTTCAGGCGATCGCCGATTTGGGCGATGGCGCTGTCCAGCAGCGGATCCTTGGCGCCGCTGGCGAGGCGCGCGGCCAGAACCTGTTCCGCCGACTTGGCGGCCAGATCGGCGGCGGCGGCCTTCACCTCGGCCGAGGCCTGGGCTTCGGCTTGGGCGATGCGGGTTTCGGCCATCTTCTGACGACGGGCCAAGGTCTCTTCCAGCTTGGCCTTGGTCTCGACTTCCAGGCGACGAGCGTCGGCCTCGGCCTGAGCCATCATCTCGGCGGCCTGGGCTTCAGCCTCGGCCTTCTCCTTGCGGATCTGGGCCAGCAGGGCTTCGGCTTCGGCGCGCAGGCGTGCGGCCTCGTCCAGATCAGCCTGAATCTTGACGGCCTTGGCGTCCAGCGCCTTGCCGGCCATCTTGGGCACGCCGGCGGCGATCAGGATGCCGAAGAAGATGATCAGGCCGATGCCGACCCAGATCTCCGCATTGGCGAAGCTCCAGATGCCGTGTTCGAAGATCAGGTTCATCAGGCGGCTCCCTTGACGGCGGCCAACTCGGCGGCGGTCGCGGCCTTGCCGGTCAGACGCTCGACCATGGCGGCGGTCGTGTCGGAGGCGATGGTGGAGACATTGGCCATGGCGGCGTCGCGGGTCTTGCCGATCGAGGCTTCCGCCTCGGCGATGCGGGCGTTGACCACGGCTTCTTCGGCGGCCTGACGGGCGTTCGCTTCTTCGGTCACGCGGGCTTTGGCGGCCTCGGCCGTGGCGCGGGCGTCAGCGCGCGCCTTGGCGACTTCGGCCTGAGCCTGGGCGGCCTGTTCGGCGGCTTCGGCCTGAACCTGACGCGCGGTCGCGACGGCGGTGGAAATGGTGTCGGCCCGTTCGTCCATCACCTTGCGAAGGCGTGGCGCGAAGACCTTGGAAACCAGAACGTACAGGATGACGAACAGGATCAGCAGATAGCCGATCTGGCCCGCCCAGTGTTCGAACTGGAATTGCGGCAGGCCGCCCGAGCCGTGCTCGGCGGGGGTCGCCGTCTCGGCGTGCAGGTCCGCTTCGACCGAAGGCGGGACCGCGTCGATGGTGTGGGTGCTGGCCATGAACCGTCTACTGCAGGATCAGATGAAGCGGCGCGCGGGCGAACCCCGCGCGCCGTGATCGACTGATATCAGCCGAAGATCATCAGGATGCCGAGCACGAAGGCCAGGATGCCCAGGGCTTCGGCCAGAGCGGCGCCGACGAACAGGTTGCCGACTTGGCCGGCGGCGGCCGACGGGTTGCGCAGGGCGCCGGCAAGGAAGTTGCCGAAGATGTTGCCCACGCCCAGGGCCGAACCGATCATGCCCAGGGTGGCGAGACCAGCGCCGATGTACTTCGCGGCTTCAGCGTCCATGATTGTATTCCTAGATTAAAGTCGTTGGTGGTTGGGGTGAAGAGACTGGTCCGGCCCGTTAGTGGGCGTGGTCCAGGTTGACCACATCGTTCAGATAGATGCAGGCCAGAACGGCGAAGACGAAGGCCTGGAGGAAGGCCACCAGGAACTCCAGAGCGGTCAGGGCGACGACCATGCCCAGCGACAGGGCCGCGACCGGGAAGGCCAGCAGACCGATGCCGCCGCCCAGGCCCAAAAGGCCCAGCGACACGACGAAGCCGGCGAAGATCTTCAGCGCGACGTGACCGCCCAGCATGTTGCCGAACAGACGCAGCGCCAGGGTGACCGGGCGAAGCAGGAAGGACACGAACTCGATCAGGCCGACCACAGGGCGCAGCGCCAGCGGCGCGCCCATCGGCCAGAACAGCTTGAAGAAGCCCAGGCCGTTCTTGGCGAAGCCGACGACCAGCACCAGACCGAAGGTGATCAGGGCGAAGGTGGCGGTGATGGCCAGCTGCGAAGTCGCCGTGAAGGTCAGGAACAGACCCAGGATGTTCATGCCCAGGATCAGGATGAACAGGGTGAAGATGAACGGGAAATACTTGCGGCCTTCGTGACCGATGATGGAATCGGCCAGATTGTCGATCAGGCCGAACAGACCCTCGCCGGCGGCTTGCAGCCGGCCGGGCACGACCTGGGCGTTCGCGGTCACGGCGGCCAGGAAGCCGACGATCAGCACGAAGGCGACCGTCATGGCGATGTGCGAGTTGGTGATCGCCAGATCGACCGTCCCCAGCACAGGCAGGGTGACGTCGCCAAGGTCTACGACCTTCTGAATCGCAAACTGATGAATCGGATCGGCCATGAAGCCCTATCGTTCCCCGTCTTCGTCGGCCTCGACGTAGGGCTCGGCCGGAGCCGTCGTCCCTTGCGCCTTGGCCTGCGCCATCAGCCGGTTGGCTGTGCGACGCGCCATGTAAATCGACAAGGCGAAGCCCAGAAGGACCCCGCCGATCAAACCCCACGGACGGGTCCCGAGGGCCCAGTCTGCGATCGCTCCGAACGCCAGCCCCACGAAGACGCCGCCGAGAAGTTCGGCGATGATCTTGTAGGCCTGACCCGACACCTGATGGCCGGTCAGTTCGGCGGATTTCTCCGCCGTGGTCCGCGCCTCCAATGCGGATGCGCTGTCTTGGAGGCGTTTGATCGCCTCTTCGCGCGATTCCGACATGGGGGATAGGACCTGTGCGTTCGGCGTCCAGACGGTGCGTCCGGACGGGTCTGAATTCGGCGCGGAAACTAATCGTGAGCGGCCTAGAGGTCAAGGCGTCGTGATCATGCGTTAAGGCATTGTAGAATATCGACTTTCCATTCGCGCCCGCCCGCCGTGACGATGCGCCGCTGCTGCGGGCGACAGAATCCGTCGCATCCGCCCTTCGGCTCCGATGGCGGTCAGCGCCGCAAACGACTAGGTTCGCCGCCATGAATGCGCATGTTTCCGTCCCCAACGCTCCGCTTCGCCCGCTTTCGGTGCGGTTGGCCACCCCGCGGGGCTTTTGCGCCGGGGTCGATCGCGCGATCCAGATCGTCGAGCGCGCGATCGAAAAGTTCGGCGCCCCCGTCTATGTGCGCCACGAGATCGTCCACAACAAACATGTGGTCGAGCGGCTGAAGGCCATGGGCGCAGTCTTCGTCAAGGAACTGGATGAATGCCCCGACGACCGGCCGGTCGTCTTCTCGGCCCACGGGGTGCCCAAGTCGGTGCCGGCGACGGCGCGTGCGCGCGAACTGGTCTTCCTGGACGCGACCTGCCCCCTGGTGTCCAAGGTCCACGTCGAGGCCGAGCGTCATCATGCGGCCGGCCGCCACATCATCCTGATCGGCCACGCAGGCCACCCCGAGGTCGTCGGCACCCTGGGCCAGTTGCCGCCCGGCGCCATCACCCTAGTCGAGACCGAGGCCGACGCCGAATCGTTCGAACACCCCGGTGACGCGCCCCTCGCCTATGCGACCCAGACCACCCTGTCGGTGGACGACACGGCGGGCATCCTGAAGGTGCTGAAGCGCCGCTTCCCCGAACTGCCCGATCCGCACAAGGAAGACATCTGCTACGCCACGACCAATCGCCAGGACGCCGTCAAGGCGCTGGGCGAGGGCTGCGACCTCGTGCTGGTCGTCGGATCCAAGAACTCGTCCAATTCGGTGCGCCTGGTCGAGGTCGCGATGCGCGCCGGCGCCCCGGCCGCCTATCTGGTGGACGATGCGTCCCAGGTGGACTGGTCCTGGTTCGACGGCGTGAACACCGTCGGCGTCACCGCCGGCGCCTCGGCGCCCGAACCGCTGATCGAGGCCCTGGTCGACGCCATCCGGGCGCGCTTTGACGCCACCGTGACCGAAGACGACGGCGCCCGCGAAACCGTCACCTTCAAACTGCCGCGCCTGCTGACGGCCTAGGCGACCGCCTGCAAAGGCAAGACGACGCGGAAGGTGCTGCCGGAGCCGGGCGCGGTGACGATCTCGATCTTGCCGCCCATCAGGGCCGCCAGACCGTGCGCCGCCGTCAATCCCAGTCCCAGCCCTTCGGCGGTGCGCGTCGCGCTTTCATCGCCCTGGGTGAAAGCCTCAAAAAGGCGCGCGGCCTCCGCCGGCTCCATGCCCGGCCCCGTGTCCTTGACCTCCAACGCCAGGCCCGCGCCCGCGCCCGGGCGCGCGACAGCGTGCAGCATGACGCCGCCGGTGCGCGTGAATCGCACCGCATTATCCGTCAGCGCCGCCAGCAGCTTTTCGACATGGACCGGGTCGCCCAGCCACTCGCCCTCGGCCGCCTCGACTGAAATTTTCAGGCCCTTGGCCTCAGCCGCGCCTCTGAAGTCGTTGGCGACCCGCCGCAACAGATTGTCAGGCCGGAACGGCCGGGTCTCCAGCGCCACCGCCCCGTCGCGCAGCCGCACCACGTCAAGCAGTTCTTCGACCAGCCTCAGTTGCTGACGCCCCGACGCCTTCAGGATTTCCAGCCGCTCGCGCTGCTGCGGCGTCACCAGATCGGCCCCGATGATCTCGGCCATGCCCAGAACGCCGTTCAGGGGCGTGCGCAGTTCGTGACTGACGTTGGACAGGAACCGCGTCTTGGCCCGGTTCGCCGCCTCGGCCCGCTCCAGCGCCGCCGACAGGGCGACCTCGGAGGCCTTGAGGCGCCGCACGTCCGCCGTCGTGTTCCACAGCAGCGACCCGGTGCCGATCAGCAGCACGATGAACAGCAGCAGCAGCAGCGGCCCGGCCTTGGTCAAAATCTGATAGCCGGGCTTTTCCGGCGCCCAGACGACACGCCCCAACAGGGCGCCGCCGACATCGCGGACATCGACGCCGATCATGCCCTTCGGCGGCTCCGCATTGCCGGGCTGGAAATGTATCCCATCCAGCGCCAGCCTCGTCTTCAATGGCTCGAGCTCGCCGGCGAAGGGCTTGAACGACGCGACCACCGGATCGGACGCCGGCGTCGATCCGCCTGCGGTATGGCGCACGACAGTCGACGCCCCCAGCACATAGACATCGTCGCCGACGCGAACGAACGCCGCCTTCAGACGCACCCCGGCATCCGCCGTGACCGATCGATCGCGCCCGGCGGCCTGGGCCCTGAGCGCGTCGATCAGCGGACGGGCCGCCTGGCCAAATGGCTGGCCAACCTGCGCCTCGGCCGGTCGGCCCAGTGTGCTGATGCGAAACAGCCGCCCGGTCCCGTCATAGCCGAGGGTGAACTGATGCTTGTGCTGGGCGGCGTAGAAGGCGCCGAAGTTGCGGTCGTACCAGGCCACATCGCCCGCCGTCATCCGATCGACGGCCTCGTCCCAGACCGAGGCGGTGGTCAGGTTTTCGCCAATGGTCTCCAGCGCGCGCGTCAGACGTAGGCGCACCAGACCTTCTTCCTTGCTGGCCTGGTGGGCGTCAATGCCGCGGCTGACGATGGCCAGAACCCCGGCCATGCCGACGATGGACGACAGCATCAGGATCATTGCGATCCTGAACGTGCTCCACGCCCGCCAACCCGTCTTCGATGTCACGCCACTCATACGGTCTGGCTTACGGCGCGCAGACTAAGACGGCGTGAACATCACGCTGGGTCAGCTTCGTTCGCCGACGAAATCCTGGGCGAACTCGGGCGCCTCGTCGTCCAGCGGCAGGCTGCCGTCCTCGTCGTCCGCCTCCGAGGCGCGGCTGGGGTCGGGCACCTCGAATCCGACCGGCAGCGACAGGTCCAGCAGGCCCGCCGCCTTCATCTCCTGCACGCCCGGCAAGTCGTACAGGGTCGCCAGGCCGAAATGCTCCAGGAACCGGTCGGTCGTCGCATAGGTGACGGGCCGTCCCGGCGTGCGCCTGCGTCCGCGCAGCCGCACAAAACCCATCTCCAGCAGCAGGTCCAGCGTGCCCTTGGAGATGCTGACGCCGCGCACGCTCTCGATCTCGGCGCGGGTGACGGGCTGGTGATAGGCGATGATCGCCAGCGTCTCCAGCGCGGCCTTGGACAGACGGCGCGGCTCCTCGCGCTCCTGCGTCATCATGAAGGCCAGGTCCGGCGCGGTGCGAAAGCGCCAGCGGTCGGCGACGCACTCCAGTTCGACCCCCCGCCCCTCATAGCGGGCGCGCAGACCCGATATGGCGCGGGCGACATTGCAGTTTTCGGGCAGGCGCGCGGCGATCTCGGCCGCCGTCAGCGGCCCGGCGGCGGCGAACAACAGGGCCTCGACCCGCCGCTCGATCTCGGCCTCGTCGGGCTGGAAGGCGAGGTCAGACATCCAAATATCCGCTCATCCCCGCGAAAGCGGGGACCCAGTTCTGTCGCTCGGCAGTGCGCTGGCCATCCATCAGCGAATAGATGACAGACCTTCGCGCCCAAATCACTGGTTCCCCGCTTTCGCGGGGATGAGCGGAAATGGAAGGCATCACCCCCTCAACTCCAGCGGCAGGCCCGGTCCGCGCCGCTTCAGATAAAGGTCCGCAAACGCCTCGCTCTGCCGGATGTCCATCGCCCCCTCCTTCACCAGCTCCAGACTGGCCGACAGGGTCGAGGCCGTAAAGCTGGCCTGGCTGGGCCCCTCCTCGTCCTGACGATGGGGCGCGACCTGTTCCAGCGGCGTCCAGTCCGCCAGCTTCGGCATGATCTCGCGCAGCCAATCGCGGGCGGCTTCCAATGCAAAGGCCTCGACCCGCTGACCGGGGGCGTAGCGCCGGGCCTCCTCGCGCCGGCGCTGCACCACATAGGCGCTCATCAGTTCGTACAGGCTGGCGTCGATGCGATCCGACGGCACGATCACCGTCGCCTCGGGATCGCCGCGTGTGAAGACGTCGCGCTTCAGCTGGGGCCGGGCCATCAGCTGTTCGACGGCTTTTCGCATCGCCTCCAGCTTCTGCAGCCGGAACGCCAGCGCTGCGGCCATTTCCTCAGCCGGCGGCTCCTCCGCCTTGCCCTTGTCGGTGCGCGGCAGCAGCAGGCGCGACTTCAGATAGGCCAGCCACGACGCCATCACCAGATAGTCCGCCGCCAGGGCGAAGTTGCGCCTGCGCGCCTCGTGCACGAAGGCCAGATACTGTTCCGCCAGCTGGGTGATCGACAGCTTCAGCAGGTCGACCTTCTGGTTTCGCGCCAGGGCCAGCAGGACATGAAGCGGTCCCTCATAGCCTTCCAGATCGACGACGAAGGCCTCGCGCTCCTCGACCTCCTCGGCGTTGAAATCCAGGTTTGGCTGGAACGACTCCGTCATAGGTCTTTAGGCCTGCGCCTCACCCACGTCCGGCCCCTTGGCGGCGTCCATGCGACCGCCCATGGCCTTGAAGAAGCGATCGTGTCCCGCGACGGGATCCAGCGGCTCGGGCGTCCGCACGATCCGGGCCAGCGCGGCTTCCGCCCGGCGGCGCGCGCCGCCCTTCAGCTTGCCAGTCGCCTCGGCCACGTCCTTCATTTCGGCCATGTCGCCATTGCAGTGCAGCACCACGTCGCACCCTGCCTTCAGCGACTGATGCGCCCGCTCGCCCAGGTCGCCGCTCAGCGCCTGCATCGACAGGTCATCGGTCATGATCAGGCCGGAGAAGCTCAGATGCTCGCGCATCATGCGAACAGCCTTCTTGGACTGGGTCGCCGGCCGCTTCTTGTCTAGGGCAGTGAAGACGATGTGCGCCGTCATCGCCAATGGCATATCTGACATCGCCTTGAACGGCGCAAAGTCCCAGCTGTCCAGGGTCTCAAAATCGGCATGGACCGTCGGCAGGTCTTTGTGGCTATCGGCGAAGGCTCGACCATGCCCCGGCATATGTTTGATGCAGGGCAAGACCCCGCCCGCCAGCAGCCCTTCCGCCGCCGCCCGCCCCAGCACGGCGACCGTCTCGGGATCGACGCCATAGGCGCGGTCGCCGATGATGTCGTGGGCGCCCGGCGCCGGTACATCCAGCACCGGCAGCAGATCGACGGTCACCCCGACCTCGCGCAGATCATGCGCCATCAGACGTGCGCCCAGCCGCGTCAGCTCACGCGCCTGAGCCAACTCGTTCGTCGCCTTCAGATAGGCGTTACCCGGCGGATATTTGGGCCAGTGGGGCGGCCCCATCCGCTGGACCCGACCGCCTTCCTGGTCGATCAGGATCGGCGCGTCCGGATCGCCGATGGACGCCCGCAGTTCGTCGGTCAGGGCCCGCACCTGTTCCGGCGTGTCGATATTGCGCCGGAACAGGATGAAGCCCCAGGGTCGGACCTCGGCGAAGAAGGCCTTTTCGGCCTCCGTCAGCCGATGTCCCAGGCAGCCATAGATGGCGGCGGACGTCACCGGACGATGCAGTCCCGGCCCGCCGCCTTCAGCGCATTGCAGAAGGCGACCGCCCGTTCGCGCGACAGGCCCGAGAAGGCCGTGCGGTACAGGGTCGATCCGCTGGACGAGATCACTTCGGTCACCCGCTTTTCAGCGCCCGAGGCGTACGCGCCGAAGCGGCCGGCGACGGCGGCGTATTCACGGTCCGCGATCTCGGTCGAGGAGAAGGCGCCGATCTGGACCGAGGCCGATCCGCCGGTCGCGGCCGGAGCCTTGGTCGCCGGCGCAGCGACGGGCGCAGTCGGAGTCGTCGGACGCGGCGTCGGCGCGGCCGGCGTCGCCGTCTTGGCGGGCGGCAGCCCCTGTCCGGTCGGGGCGGCGGTCGGCGGCGCGGCCGGACGCGGCTGGGGCGCCTCGGGCGGCGGGGTGAAGGTCACGGGCGCATCGGTCGTCTCGGTCTCGTCGCGGTAGACGCGCACGCCCTCGGCCGGGTCGATCGGCTGGGCGTCGATGGGCGCGGCGGTCTTCATCTCTCCGACGGGCTGACCCACGGCCGGCGGCGCGTCGGTCGAGGCGCGCAGCCCTGAGCGCCCGTAAAGCCAGGCGACGGCGACTGCGATCAAGATCAAAACGACGACGCTGATGATCAATGTCACCGGCGGCGCCTTGCCTCCGCCCGAGCCCACATTGCGGCCGCTGCGCGGGTCATAGCTGTTGCGGCGGAACGGCAGGTCGTCGTCGGTCGGCGGCGTATAGGCGCCTCGGCCGGGTTTGTTGTCGTCTTCAAAGGACATGGTCGCGCTCCGCCGTCTGTCGGCGCGAATCGGCGCGCCGAACGATCACTCTACGCCCCCGCGTGCATCTTTCGAATCACAGATCGAGGGCGAGGTCGAGGCTGAACAGCTTCTGGTGCACTTCTATGGCGTAACGGTCGGTCATGCCGGCGATGTAGTCGCACACGGCGCGCGCCCGCTGCGTCTTGTCCGGGGTCATGGCCGGTTCGCCCCACTCCGGCGGCATCACCTCCGGCTCGGCCATGAACAGTTCGAACAGCTGCGACAGCACGCGCCGCGCCTGGCTGCGGGTGCGGTTGACGCGGTAGTGGCGATACATCCGCTCGAACAGGAACTTCCTCAGCACCGCCAGATCGACGTGCATGGCGTGCGAGAAATCCACCATCGTGCGCCTGGCCATCCGCACGTCCTCGGTCGTGACGATCCGGTCTTCCTCCAGCCGCCTCGCCGTCTCGGCCAGCACATCCTCGACCATGACGCCGATCATCCGCCGCACCGCCTCGATGCGCAGCATCCGGTCGTCGATGTCGGGATATTCGCGGCGCACCTCGGCCAACATCGGGCCGATCAGCGGCACCTGATCCAGATCGCGCAGGGTGATCAGACCCGCCTGCACCCCGTCGTCCACGTCATGATTGTTATAGGCGATGTCGTCGGCGATGGCCGCGCACTGGGCCTCCAGCGAGGCGAACGTCCCCAGCCGCAGGTCCCACCCGGCCTCGCCGCCGGCCGCATAGGGGCGCACGACCGACCAGGCCGGCTCGTCCAGGCGGTGCGACACCGGGCCGTTGTGCTTGATGACGCCCTCGACCGTCTCCCAGCTCAGGTTCAGCCCGTCGAACTGCGGATAGCGGTTCTCCAGCTCGGTCACGACGCGGAAGCTCTGAACGTTGTGGTCGAACCCGCCGTAGTCGCGCATCTGCACCACCAGCTCGTCCTCGCCGGCATGGGCGAAGGGCGGATGGCCCAGGTCGTGGGCCAGGGCGATGGTCTCGGCCAGGTCGTCGTCCAGCCTCAGCGCATGGGCCAACGACCGGGCGATCTGCGCCACCTCCAGAGAATGGGTCAAGCGGGTGCGGTAGTGATCGCCCTCATGCGCCACGAAGACCTGGGTCTTCTCCTTCAGCCGCCGGAACGCCGTCGCATGGATGATGCGGTCACGGTCCCGCGCAAAGGCGGTGCGCGTGCGGCTGGCGGGCTCGAAAACGCGGCGGCCCTGGGTCAGGTCGGCGCGCTCGGCGTAGGAGGCGAGGTCCATGTGGCTCAAGTCATCAACTTTGAGGCTGCTTTGATGCGGGGGGCCTTTGCGAACGGCCCTGCCCGCCTCATATAGACAGCCGTGAGCACCGTCCAATCCACAGAACCGTCCACACCCGCCTTCACCGTCGCCACGCGCGCGCCGGAAGGCATCGTCCTGGCCGCCAGCGCCGCCAAACGGCTGGCCAAGCTGGGGGCGGCCGAGGGCAAGACACTGATGCTGCGTGTCGCGGTGGACGGCGGCGGCTGCTCGGGCTTCCAGTATCGGTTCGAGCTGGTCGAGACGGCCGAGGACGACGATCTGCGCATCCAGGCCGACGGACAAACCGCCTTGATCGACCCCGTCTCGGTTCCCTTCCTGAAGAACTCCGAGATCGCCTATGTCGATGAACTGGCCGGCGCCCAGTTCGTGGTCAGGAACCCGAACGCGGCCTCCAGCTGCGGCTGCGGCGTCAGCTTCTCGATCTGACGACGGCCCAGCCGGTCGCCAGGATCGGCGTGGCCAGCAAGGCCGCAAAGACCAAGTCCCAGACCCCATCCTGCAACAGCGCGCCCACCAGCCCGATCAGACTGAGCGCGAACAGGGCGATGGGCGCGCGGAAGATCGCCCAAAGGCTCAGATCCCTCGGGTTGTGACGGCGACGACTCACGCCTTCCGTCTCCCCTTGCCCAGCCACAGATAAAGGCCGGACCCTAGGATCACGATGGTGGCGATGTCCAAGAGCGCCCACAGGATCTTCAGCGCCAGCCCGCCGTAGTCGCCGAAGTGCAGCGGCTGAGACAGCGACAGGGTCTTCACATACCAGGGCATCGGCGCCACCGCCGCCAGTTCGCCCGTCCGCGCGTCGATCAGAGCCGGCGTCGTCATATGCGTCGTCAGCGGCGTGTCGCCGTGGAAGAAGACCGCATAGTGGTGGTCGGTCGAATAGTCGGTCCCCGGAAACGCCACGAACTGCAGCTTCATGCCCGGCAGCGCCGCCTTGGCCCGCTTCACCGCCGCATCCAGCGAGGCCCGGCCCTGCGCGGGCGCCGGCGCATCATAGGCGACCGTCAACTCCTTCAGCGCCGTCTCTTTCCAATAGGCCAGGATGGGCGTGGCCAGGGTGTTCACCACCCCCGTCAGCCCCACCACCAGCACCCAGGCCGCCGTCACCACGCCCAGCAGATTGTGATAGTCCAGCCACCGCGTCCGCGCCGCCTTCTTGACCCGCACCGTCCCGAACGGCAGCCGACGCATGAAGGGCGCATACAGCACCACGCCTGACACTACGGCCACGACCAGCATCAGCCCCATCGCGCCCAGAAACAGCATTCCCGGCAGCCCCAGGAACATGTCGGTGTGCAGCTGAAGCAGGAACTCCATCACCGGATGACCGGCGACCAGCGGCGCGCCCTCGCCGCTGGTCTGGTCGATGGGCTCGAAACTGTATTTGCCGGCCGGGGCGTCGGGCGCGCGGCTGGTGACGTTCACCACCGGCCGGTCCTCGTCGAAGCTCATGAAGGCCGGAACCTCGCCCGGATGTTTGGCCAGACCGGCGGCCAGCACCTCGTCCAGCGTCAGCAGTCGGCCGCCCGGGTTCTTCGGCGCCCACGGCTCATGCAGCAGCGCCTCGTTCAGCTCGTGGCTGAACACCAGCGGCAGCCCCGTGACGCATAGCATCAGCAGGAACAGGGTCGAGATCAGGCTCGACCACTTGTGCGTCCAGGTCCAGGCGCGGATCGTCCGGGCGTGCATCGGCCGGCGCGGATCAGAACGCGGTCGAGACCGACAGACGCAAGGTCCGCGGCGCGCCCAGCGTCAGATAGTTCGATCCCGGATAGCCGCCGACGGCGACCCACTGGTCCTCGTCCGCGACATTCTCGACCCGCGCCCGCAGCGTCACCGGCTTGTCGCCCGCCACAAAGGCGTAGCGCACCCCGGCGTCGAACCGGGTCCAGCTTTCCAGCTCCAGCGTATTCGTCGCATTGGCCGGCTGGGCGCCGGTATGGACCACGCGGCCCTCGACCGTCAGGCCGCTGACCATCGGCACGTCCCACTCGACGTTCAGATTGGCCTGAAAGTCCGGCACGCCGATCGCCGACTTGCCCGCATTGGCGGCGGTCAGCGACCGATTGATCTCGGCGTCCAGCCATGTCGCGCCACCGATAAGACGCAAGCCTGCGACCGGTTCGCCATAGACGGTCAGCTCGACGCCCTTGTTCTCCTGCTCGCCGCCGTCCGAGTAGAAAGCGGTATTCGGATCGAAGAAGGCGCTGGGCAGGGTCGTGCGGAAGACGCTCAGCGTACCGCCATATGAAGCGGCGTCGTATTTGGCGCCGATCTCGACCTGCTCGGCGCGGAACGGCGACAGCACGTCGCCGCCGTTCGCCACCGTCACGCCATTGACCACCGCCGGTGCGGTCGTGCCCGGAACCAGGGCTTCGGCATAGTTGGCGTACAGTGAGATCGTGTTGCTGGGCTTGTAGACCACGGCGAAGGCCGGCGTCGTCGCGTCGCTGGAATAGCCCGACGTGAAGGCGCCGTCGGCGTAGGCATAGGATCGGGTCTCGATCTCCTGATAGCGGACGCCGACGGTCGCCAGCAGCCGTCCGTCCAGGAAGGACAGCACATCGGCGACGGCGAAACTGGTGTTCTTGACCCGCTCGGTGACGTTGGGATCGTCCAGATCGCCCGAGACGCTGCCGATGGCCGGCGCCGGCGACAGCAGCGGATTGGTCAGCGTTCCCATTGCATAGCCGGCGAAGCTCGACGCCGCCCAGGCGTTCCTGGACTTGGACTGGATCTGCGAGGCCGAGGCGACCAGGCGATGATTGATCGGGCCGGTCGTCAGGTCGGCGCGCACGCCGATGTCGCCCGACCACACCGTGTCCTCGCGAATATTGTCGAAGCGATAGCCGCGGATCGCACCCGCCGCGTCGGCGCGCGGATTACCCAGGCTGTTGTCTTCCTCGCCCTGACGCCCGCCGAAAGCGGCCCAGGCGCTGATGCTGTCGGTCAGGTCCAGCTCGCCGCGCACGGCGCCGAACAGCTGCTTCTCATCGGTATAGGTCCAGCGCTGGGCGAAGTTCTTGTCGGCCCAGGGCGCGTCAGGGATGGCGGTTCCCGGCGTCACGCTGGGGCGGGGCGCGTCGATCCGGTGATCCTGCCAGCCCAGATCGGCCGAAAACCGGGCGCGATCGCCTTGGCGGTCCAGCCCCAGGCCGACGACCCGCAGTTGGCCGGTCTCATCCTTCACGGCGCTTTCGCCCGCACGGCTGGCGATGTTCAGGCGCGCGCCCCATTCGCCGTCGTCACCGAAACGGCGAGCCAGGTCGGCGGCGGCATAGATCTCATCACGGCCCGACACGCCCCCGGTCAGGCGCGTCAGGGGGGTGTCGCCCGCCCGCTTCGGCGTCAGGTTGAAGGCGCCGCCGACCCCCGTTCCGCCCGGCGCTGCGCCGTTCAGGAAGGTGCTGGCCCCGCGAAACACCTCGACTCGCTCGACCAGTTCGGCCGCCACGAATTGGCGCGGCAAGACGCCATAGAGGCCGTTGTAGCTCATGTCGTCCGAATAGACCGGGAAGCCGCGAACGATATACAGCTCCTGGAAGTTGCCGAACCCCTTGGACACACGCACCGTCGGGTCGTTCTGCAGCACGTCGCCGATGCCGCGCGCCTGCTGATCACGCACCAGTTTTTCGGTGTAGTTGGCGGTCGAGAACGGCGTGTCCATCACGCCCAGATTGCCCAGCAGACCGATGCGTCCGCCGCGCGCCACCTGACCGCCCGCCGCCGGGGCCGTCAGCCGCACCTGCGATCCCGTCACGATGATCTCCCCCAGCTCCGCCGGAGCCGTCGCCTTCTGCGCCAGGGCCGGCGAGGCGAACGTCATCGCAAGGACACTGGCGGTCAAAAGAACGGAGGCACGGCGAAGGCAAAGCATTTTGATACGCATTCTCAAAATCAAGTTGCGCGTCCCTAGCCCGATCGGTGGGCGCAATGCAATCCGCCGCGCCCGCGACATATTGCATTCGAGCAGTTTCTCGTCTGACCTCGCCGCCAAGGAGATTATCATGCTGATGCTGACCCACGCCCTTCTGGCCGCCAGCCTGCTCGCCGGCCCGGTCTCGACCGACATCGCCCTGCCCGCCCAGCCCGCGCCCTTGCATGGCACGCTGCTGACGCCGGAGGCGCCCACGGCCGTCGCCGTCATCCTGCCCGGCTCCGGCCCGACCGATCGGGACGGGAACAGCCCGATGGGCGTCGCCGCCTCGACCTATCGCCTGCTGGCCGAGGGACTGGCGGAACAGGGCGTCGCCACCCTGCGCATCGACAAGCGCGGCGTCGCGGCCAGCACAGCCGCCGGGTTCGACGAAACCAAGCTGCGTTACACAGACTTGGCAGACGATGCGCGCGCCTGGGCCGCCGAGGCCGCCTCGCGGACGGGACAGCCCTGCGCCTGGCTGATCGGCCACAGCGAAGGGGCCCTGGTCGCGCTGAAGGCGGTCGAGGGCGGCGACGACAAGGTCTGCGGCCTGATCCTGCTTTCCGGCGCCGGTCGTCCGGCCGGCGTGGTGATCCGCGAACAGCTTCAGGCCGGCCTGCCCGACCCCCTGAAGACCCAGGCCTTCGCCGTGCTTGCCGAGCTCGAGGCCGGCCGTACCGTCGCCGATACGCCGCCCGCGCTGGCGGCCCTGTTCCGCCCGTCAGTCCAGCCCTATCTGATCTCGTGGCTGCCGCTGGACCCCGCCGCCCTGCTCGCCGCCTACGACGGCCCGGTCTTCATCGGCCAGGGCACCACCGACCTCCAGATCGGCATTACGGACGCGCAAGCCCTCGCCGCCGCCGACCCCAAGGCCACGCTCAAACTCTGGGACGGCGTCAACCACCTGCTCAAGACCGCCCCCGCCGACCGCGCCGCCAATCTGGCGACCTACGCCGACCCGTCCCTACCGCTCGCGCCGGGCGTGGCGCAGGACTTGGCCGCGTTCATTCGGGGAACAGACAGTCCCCATTAAGTCTAAGCCTTCAACACACTGATTTGGCCGGCTCTCATGTGACAGGAGCGAACGGCCCGACCACCCATTCCATCACACGCCAGTCGCTGTGAGGCGCGCGTCGCCAGACCTGACGATAGGTGGCGTAAACACTCTGCCCCTGGCGATCAGCGGGTTGGCATGATGCAAAGCCATCGACTTCGACCACCGTCGATGACGCCCCATGAAGCTTGCCAGGCTCAAAACTCAATCCAGGACATTCGCCTTCCCGGGCGATCAAGAAGTCGGTTGCACCGCCTTCATCATGGCCGACGCGATTTCTTGGAATGTCGCGCCCTGCCCACTGAAGTCGGGTCCAAGGATCGACCCCGGTAACCCGCCGCCACTCCAGTCGTTTGCGGGTGATCGAGTCATCTTTCAGGATTCGCAAATCCTGCCTCGCGCGACTGAAGACCTCAGCCGCCGCCATCGCGTCGCCGCTAAATCGAAAGCAATTCGATAGTCGGAAAACGCCGTCGGGCGCGGCATCTCCTGAAATCGCAGCGCACGCTGGAAACAGCGGCTCAGCAAGCTTGGCCGCAAGCCGTGCGAAGGAAACGATCGCATTGCTCTCGCAACTGCTTGAAGACAGTTGCTTGATCCTCGCCCGTGATCGATTGTCAGGAGAGGGCAGCCCGATCTCGGCGAAGATGGCTCCACCATCCATACAGACATCGATGGGCGCAGGCGTTCTGACCTCAACGGGAACGAGCAACTCGTCGCCAGCCTGCTGGATTTGCCGCCAAACCTCCTGCGGTACATCGGCAGTCATCTTGCGGCTGGCTCCAGACGACACTTCCACCGATGGGCTGTGACCGGGACGTCTGACAAAGGCGACGGCGGGTAAGCCTCCCCCACCCTCGAGGTAGAAGGCGCGATAGACCTCAACGCCGTCGGCTGTCTCAGTCTGCAATGGCTTCACGTCCAATGCGGCCCTCAGTGCGGCGCGCCCTTCCTCGGTACACACCTCACCGTGTCTCGCCCCTGTGCAGTTCGCAGTCGACGGGGCCGCCACGGAGGCCTGCAACATGAGCGCTAAGATTAAAGACATCGGCATCCTCCGGACGTCATATGTCTACGTTCACCGCCTCATGTCGATCATCCCGTTCTTCCAGACTGAAAACGGCGAATAAGGCTGCCTTCAGGTCTGTGGTCGATCGAGCGGCCGAAGATGGTTCTCGGAGCCAGCCCGCGCCTCGTCTGCCAGGGCGAAGAACCGCTCCCGCACCTCCGCCGCGAACGGATTGTCGCGTTCGATGGCGCGGAAGACGGCGGGGCTGTCGTGGCGGACCATGTCGACGGCCTGCATCAGGCGGTCGAAGCTGGCGGTGGTCATGCGCGTCGGCAGGGGCTCCATGGCCATCAGGACGCGGGCGATCAGATGGGTCAGGCCCTGCACGGTGGCCGCCTCGCGGTCATGGTCCTCGGGGCTGACCTGAAACACCTTAAGCCCCAGCGCGCGGCGGCAGAAGGCGGCGACGCGGCGGGCGTCTTTCGCACCCCTTAGCTCGCACACGGCGATCCGCAGGCCCGCGATGCCATCCTTGCCGCTCTGCGGGCCGAACAGGGGGTGCGTCCCCACGACCCGCACGCCGGGCGGCAGCAGGGCGTTCATCGCCTGCGCCGGCTTCACCTTGACCGAGCCCACGTCGATGACCAGGGCGTCGGGCCTCACGTGCGGGCCGATGGCGACCAGCGTCGCCTCCAACGCCTCGACCGGTACGGCCAGCACCACCGTCGGACAAGCGGCGGCGGTCGCCAGATCGGTCAGGGTCGCGAGGCCTTCGTCATCGCTCGCCGCCGGATCATGCGCCAGGATATCGAACCCGGCCGACAGATGCCGCGCCGTCAGCCGCCCAAAGGCGCCGAAGCCGATCAGGCCCAGCCTCTCCCTCACAGCGTCTCCATGAACCGCACCGGCCGCCCGTGCGCCGATCCGATCAGTTCGCCGTCCTGCATCACCACCCGACCGCGCACGATGGTCGCCATCGGCCACCCGGTCGCCTCCACCCCGTCGAACGGGGTCCAGCCGCAGCGCGTCGCCTGCTGATCATGGGTGATCGTGCGCTTGGCCTTCAGATCGACGATGGTCAGGTCGGCGTCATAGCTGACGGCCATCCGCCCCTTGTTCGCCGTGCCGAACACCCGCTGCGCCCCCGCCGAGGTCAGGTCGATGAATCGCTCCAGGCTCAACCGTCCATTGGCGACATGGGTCAGCATCAGCGGCACCAGCGTCTGCACACCCGGCATGCCAGACGGCGAGGCCGGATAGGGCTTGGCCTTTTCTTCCTTGGTGTGCGGCGCGTGGTCGGAGCCCAGCACGTCGGCCACGCCCTGCTGCATTCCCCACAGCCACAGCGCTTCCACATGCTCCTGCGACCGGATCGGCGGGTTCATCTGGGCATAGCTGCCCAGCCGCTCATAGGCTTCCGGTCCCACCAGGGTCAGGTGCTGGGGCGTGATTTCGACGGTGGCGACATCCTTGTGGAAGCGCAGATATTCCATCTCTTCCCGGGTCGTGACGTGCAGCACATGGATGCGCGCGCCCGTCTCCTGGGCCAGGCCGACCAGGCGCCGGGTCGAGCGGATGGCGCTCTCGGCGTCGCGCACCTCGGGGTGGCTGGTCCAGTCGCCGGTGCGGGCCAGGCCGCGTCGCTCGACCAGACGGTATTCGTCCTCGGAGTGGAAGGTGGCGCGTCGGCGCACGTTCGACAGCACCTTGCGCACCCCCTCGTCGTCGGCGATCAGCAGGTCGCCAGTCGAGGCGCCCATGAAGACCTTGACCCCGCAGCAGCCCGGCAACCGCTCCAGCTCGCCCAGATAGTCCGCATTCTCATGCGTGCCGCCGATGTAGAAGGCGTGATCCGTCCACATCCGATCCTTCGCCCGCGCCAGCTTGTCGGCCATGGTGTCGGGATCGGTGGTGTTGGGATTGGTGTTCGGCATCTCGAACACGGCGACGACGCCGCCCAGGGCGGCCGCGCGGCTGCCCGTCTCCAGATCTTCCTTCCACTCCAGCCCCGGCTCGCGGAAATGGACCTGGGTGTCGATCACGCCGGGCAGGACGGTCAGTCCCGTCGCGTCGAAAACCTCGCCCGCCGACGCCTGAGACAGGTCGCCGATGAAAGCGATCTTGCCGTCGATCACCCCGACATCCGCCATGCCCCGCCCCGCATGGTTCGCCACCTCGCCGCCACGGACGATCAGGTCATAGGTCTGGGTCATGGGGCGGTTCCTGGGGGATGAGCGATGCGCTCTTACTATATCTCCGCTCATCCCCGCGAAAGCGGGGACCCAGCGCTTTGGGCGTGCTGTCGATGGGGCCGCAGGCTTATGGCGGCAATATTGCGAGCGAAACATCTGGGCCCCGCTTTCGCGGGGGTGAGCGGAGGCAAAGGATGCTAACTCCGCGCCTTCAACATCCGCTGCGCCGCCTTCAGCACCCGCTCCCACGGCAGGTCCATCATATGCTGGATCGCCTGGTTCAGGCGCGGATCCAGTTTCCTGAACTCGTCATAGGTGCGCGGCCCGCGCACGGCCTCCCCCTTCCAGGGTCCGCGCACGGTCTCGTCCGACGGTCCGAAGGCGGCGACGACCGGCACACCCGAGGCCACGGCCAGCTGGGTCCAGATCGAGTCCGCCCCGATGTACAGCACCGATTTCGACAGGGCCGCGACCGTCTGCAGCCGCGTAAGCTTGCCCTGAAGCTCGATCACCCGCGCGCGCGGCACGGCGTAGCGGATCGTGTGCGCCGCCTCGCGGTCGATCTCCTCGCCCACGATCATCAGCCGCCCGCCCGCCAACGGCCCGTCGTCGGCCAGCAGCTTGGCCGCGACCTTGGCGTAGCGTTCGGCCGGCCAGCGCTTGCCCATCCATTCCACGCCCGGCCCGACCGCCAGGATCGGCCCATCCCCGCCTGTCGTCGGGATCAACGCCTCGACCTGGGCCCACGTCTCATCCGAGACATAGAGTTTCGGCGCAGGGATTTCGTCCGGCTCCAGCTTCAGCACCGCCGCCGCCGCCTCGACCGCATGCAGCCCCGGCTGATCCTTGCCCCGCACCGCGCGCTTGTGCCGCCTCAGCTTGCCCGACAGGTCTGAGCCGCGCATGTCCACGACCAGCCCCCATTTGGTCGCCCGCACCTGGTTCCACAGGGCGATCCATTCGAAATGGCCCTCGCGCTCCAGCACGATCAACTTCGTCAGGCGCGGCGTATCGGCGAACAGCGGCGCGCTGGCGGCCGATCCGACGATGGTGAAGGTCGCGTGCGGCAGGCTCTCGACCAGATGCGCCAGCACGCCTGACGACAGCACGGCGTCCTCGGCGTCCGCCTCGGCGATGTACAGGATGGGAAACCGCCCGATCATCCGTCGACGGATACAGGGATTCTATCTGCGGTTCAGCGCCAAACGCGTGTTTCCACAGGAAGGCCCCATGCGCTACAGCGACGCGCATGAGCCAGACGCCCGACCCAGCCCCCGATCCAGAAGCCACAGCCGCCCTCGAACGCTTCAAGGCCCAGCGCGTGACGGCCATCTATCGGCTGGACCTGATCGCCAAGGGCGCGACGATTTCCTACGAGGACGGCACGCCGATCGACATGGCGTCCGAAAAGACCCGGCTGGAGGCCCTCGTCGCCGACATGGACCGCCGCATCGCCCGGCTGGAGCGTTCAGCCGGGTGAGCCTGCCCCTTCTTCCCGGCCGGACCTGCGGCGGTTGCGTCGAATGCTGCCGGGTCATTCCGCTGAACCTGCCGGAGCTGGCCAAGCCGACGGGCGAGCTGTGCGCCTATTGCGTCGACGGCGCCGGCTGTTCGGTCCACGCGATCCGGCCGGACACCTGCCGCATCTGGTTCTGCCTGTGGCGTGTGGTCGAGCTGTCCGACGACTGGCGGCCGGATCGCAGCGGCGTCATCGTCCGCCCCGACGGCGTGGAGGACGGGGTCATCACCCTGTATGTCCTGCGCCGCTCGGACTTCCTGGCCTCGCCCGACTTCTTCGTGACCGTCGCCGGCTGGGTCGCGGAAGGGATCGAGGTGGCGCTCAGCATTCCCGGCCCCGTTGGAACCTATCCCGCCCGCGCCGTCGTCACCGACTGGCTGCGCCCGGCGATCGAGGATGGCGACCCGGACGCCTTCACGACCCGCGTCCTGATGTCCCTCGACCGGCTGGCCGAACACGACTTCCAGCCGGACGGCGTCGTCGCGCGATATGCGGTGACAACCCTAGATCGGCCAAAAGCTTAGCCGAAGCTTAAGTCCTTGGCCCTACGGTGAAATCCGTAACGCCGTCGCTGGAAAGGGCACGCCGTCGATGCAGGCCTGGGACGCGCTGAAACGACCGATCTGGATGTTCGATCCGGTCGCCTTGCGCGGCGTCTACGCCAATGCGGCCGCGCTCGACCTCTGGGGGTCCGACAATCTCGACGCCCTCCTGGCGCGCGATTTCAGCAATGTCTCCCCCGCCGTCCTGGCCCGCACCGAGCGTCTGGCGCGCGAGACGGCCAATGGCGAGACCCTGACGGAAGACTGGACCTTCTACCCGCACGGGCGACCGCTGACGGTGTCGGCGGTGATCTCGACCTATCGCCTGACGGACGGCACGCCGGTCCTGCTGTTCGAGGCCGCGCCCATCACGGTCGAGAACGAGGAGCGTCGCGCGGTGGAGGCCCTGCGTCACACCTCGACCCTGATCACCCTGTTCGACAGCGAGGCTCGCCCGATCTTCTCCAACCCGTCGGCCTTCGCCGCCTACGGATCGACCGCGCACCCCTTCGAGGCCCGGTTCGCCCAGCCCGAGCGCGCCCAGCCCATGCTGGCGACCGCCCTGTCGGGTTCGGCGATTTCCGACGTCTGCGAGATCATCACGCGAGAGGGCGTGCGCTGGCACCATCTGGACATTCGTCCCGTGACCGACCCGGTCACGGGCCACCTCGGCGTCATGCTGAACGAGATCGACGTGACCGACCGCGTCGAGGCCGAACAGGCCCGCGTCGCCGCCGAGCAGAAGACATCGATGGCCGAGGCCCGGCAGAAGTTCCTGACGGACATGTCGCACGAACTGCGCACGCCGCTGAACGCGGTCATCGGCTTCTCCGACCTGTTGTCCAAGGCCGGCCTGCCCGACGAACAGGCCGATCAGGCCGCCCGCATCAACGGCGCGGGCCAGCGCCTGCTGTCCGTCGTCAACGACATGATCGACCTTTCGGCCGACAACGTCGTTCCCCTGGCGCCCTCAGACACCCCGGCCGAGCCCGCCCCGCCGGCCAATGAGGACGCCCCTGCCCTGCGCGTCCTCTACGTCGACGATCACGACAGCAACCGCGCCCTGGTCATGGCGGTGTTGACGGCCCACGGCATCGTCTGCGCCACCGCCAACGACGGCGAACAGGGCGTCGAGGCCGCCCGCACCGGCGACTGGGACGTGATCCTGATGGATATCCAGATGCCCGTAATGGACGGCGTCGAGGCGACCCGCGCCATCCGCGCCCTGCCCGGCGTGACAGGCCGCACCCCCATCCTGGCCCTGACCGCCAACACCCTGCCGGAACAGCTGACCCAGTACGAACAGGCCGGCATGGACGACTGCATCGCCAAGCCGATGAACATCGTCGACCTGGTCATGCGCGTCACCGCCTGGGGCGCCAGCGACTGGCGCACCTTCGATCCCCGCCTCGAAGACGCGGCAGCCGCTGTCGCCTAAATTCGGCGCGGCGTCTTCTGAAGCCACGTCGTGCGCCCTATCTTCGCCCCATGCCCATCGCCCGTCTCGACAGTCGCGCCCTGATCTCCGTCACGGGTGAGGAGGCGAAACCCTTCCTGCACAATCTGCTGACCCAGGACGTGGAGACGCTGGCCGACGGGGAACTGCGGTTCGGCGCCCTGTTGTCGCCGCCCGGCCGTCTGCTGTTCGACCTGTTCCTTCTGGGGCAGGCTGATGGCGTCGTTCTGGATGTCGCCGCCGACCGCCGCGACGCCCTGATCCAGCGCCTGTCGATGTACAGGCTGCGCGCCAAGGTTCAGGTCGCCGCCGACGACCGCCCGGTCTTCGCCGCCTGGCCGGACGCCCCCGCCGGCTTCATCCCCGACCCCCGCACGTCCCTGATGGGCGGCCGTTTCTATGGCGAGGCGACTGCGGACGCCGCCGAGGCCGGCTACCACGCCCACCGCCTGTCGATCGGCCTGCCCGATCCGACCGCCGACGCGCCCCAGGACAAGGCCTATCCGATCGAGGCCGATTTCGACCTGCTGAACGGCATCGACTTCCACAAGGGCTGTTTCGTCGGTCAGGAGACGACCTCGCGGATGAAGCGCCGGGGCACGATCAAGAACCGGATGCTGCCGCTGGACTTCGACGGCCCGCCCCCTGCCTTTGGCGCCGAGGTGCTGAAGGGCGAACTGCGCGCGGGCGAGGTCCTCTCGGGTCAGGACGGTTCGGTCATGGCCCTGCTGCGCATCGACCGCCTCGACGGCGACCTGACCGTGGACGGCCGCCCGGTGCGCTTGCGCAAACCCGCCTGGATGGGCGACGACGTCCTTCTCTCCTCCAACGCGTGAGTCCCCCATGAAGATCGCCGATCAGATCGCTCTCGTCACCGGCGGGGCGCGCGGCGTCGGCGCCGCCTGCGTCCGCGCCTTCGCCCAGGAAGGCGCCCGCGTCGTCATCAACTGGAGGAACAGCGGCAAGGCCGCGAACGCCCTGGCCGCCGAGATCGGCGAGCGCGCCCTCGCCCTCCAGGCCGACGTGACCGACCGCGCCGCGGTGGACGCCATGGTCGCGGCCGCGCAAAGCCGGTTCGGCGCGCCCGTCAGCACCGTCGTCAACAACGCCTTGGACTACAGCTTCAACGGCGACGCCCGATCGCAGATGACCGCCATCGGCTGGGACGAGATGGATCGCCAGTTCTCGACCGTCGTACGCGGCGCCCTGAACCTGATCCAGGCGACCGCGCCTGGCATGGCCGCCGCCCGGTTCGGCCGCATCGTCAACATCGGCACCAACCTGTTCCAGAATCCGGTCGTGCCCTACCATGACTATACCGCCGCCAAGGCCGCCCTACTCAGCCTGACCCAAACCGCCGCCGGCGACCTCGGCCCCGACGGCGTCACCGTCAACATGGTCTCGGGCGGTCTCCTGCGCACCACCGACGCCAGCGCCGCCACGCCCGAGGCCGTCTTCGACCTCATCGCCGGCATGACCCCGCTGCGATCGGTGACAACGCCCGAAGAGTTCGCCGACGCCGTCCTCTTCTTCGCCTCCCCGTGGAGCCGCGCCGTGACGGGCCAGAACCTGGTCGTGGACGGCGGATTGGTCCGCGACTGAAGCCCGCGACCTTCCTTCTCCCATTGGGAGAAGGTGGCCCGCAGGGCCGGATGAGGGTCGGGCGGTGGGCCAGCTCGCAAAATCCGACCCTCACCCTTTCGCGCCAGAACGACGGCTATCGCCGCCGTGCGCTCAAGCCCTCTCCCAATGGGAGAGGACACAAGAGACGCCCGCCATCCCATCCTGGCGAAACTTCCATCGACATTTCAGCGATCTAAAATCCGCCAACGTCAATCGACCGTCCCTTCCCCCAAACGCCCTTACAATGCGCAGGTTTACGAGCGGAGGAGACAAAGACCCGGACACATCAGACTGCTTTCCAGCGTCCAACGTCACGCCTCGAAATTGCACTTTCTTGCACTTTGCACGCGTTCTTGAGGTGCAGTGCAATTCCGCCCGCGCCCCGAGATTAGACGAATTAGACACTTTAGACGGTGTTTTTCCTTCCCCGCTCTCGACGCTCAGCCTTCCCCGAAACCGCCCATACGGCCACCTTCGTCCTATGACCGACTCACATGCTGAAGGCCGTTGCGGCTGGTGCGGGACCGACCCGCTCTACGTCGCCTATCACGACACCGAATGGGGCGTGCCGGAACGCGATTCCCGCGCCCTGTGGGAAAAGCTGGTGCTCGACGGCTTTCAAGCCGGCCTCGCCTGGATCACCATTCTCAGAAAACGCGAGGGCATCCGCCACGCCTTCGACGGCTTCGATCCCGAGATCGTCGCCCGCTATGACGAGGCTGATATCCAGCGCCTGCTGAACGATCCACGCATCATCCGCTCGCGCGCCAAGATCAACGCCGCCATCCGGGGCGCCCAAATCTGGCTTCAGATGCGCGATGACGGCGAGGATTTCTCCGCCTGGCTCTGGTCCTTCGTCGGCGGCGAACCGATCCAGACCGCCTACGCCGACTATCGCCAGGCCCCGACCCAAACCGAACAGTCCGTCGCCATGGCCAAGGCCCTGAAGAAGCGCGGCTTCAACTTCTGCGGCCCGGTCATCGTCTACGCCTTCATGCAGGCCGTCGGCATGGTCAACGATCACCAGACGACCTGCTTCCGTCACGCCCAGGTTCGTGCGATGGCGAGCCATGGCTAAAGCCCCCGCAAATCCGAAAGCCTTCCCGACCCTTGCGCTGGAAACGGTGCTGATCCAGCGCGTCAACGGTCACGTCTGCGGCGTGGACGAGGCCGGGCGCGGTCCCTGGGCCGGCCCCGTCTCGGCGGCGGCCGTGATCCTGAACCCTGACGACCTGCCGCCCGGCATCGACGATTCCAAGGCCCTGACCGAAAAGCGTCGCGCCGCGCTGGAGCCCGAGATCAAGGCCCGCGCCGTCGCCTGGGGCGTCGGCTTCGCCTCGGTGGACGAGATCGAGGAACTGAACATCCTGCGCGCCACGGGCCTTGCCATGTGCCGCGCCATCGAGGCCTTGCAGGTCCAGCCGGTGGCCGCCTTGGTCGACGGCAACTATCGCTTCAAGCTTCCCTGCGAAATCCAGACGGTCGTCGGCGGCGATGGACTGTCGCTCTCCATCGCGGCAGCCTCGATCCTGGCCAAGACCGCGCGGGATCGGTTGATGATCGATCTGGACGCCCAATACCCCGGCTACGGCTTCGCCAGCCACAAGGGCTACAACGCCCCGATTCATCAGAACGCGTTAAAGACGTTAGGACCTTGCCCTGCCCATCGGCGCAGCTGGTCGCCGATCAAGGCGCTGTTGCAGGAGGCCTGACGCCGTCTCAGATGTGCAGGAAGCCGCCCAGCAGCGCGCCCATCAGGGCCGCCACAGCCGCCCCGGCGATCGCCATCATCCAGCGCGGCGGCGGCGCCACCTCGGGCTCGACATCGATCTGCTCGATGGGTTGGGCAGCTTCGACCGGCCGCGTGTAACGCGCGGCGTTGTGGGTGAAGGTCGCATCCGCCGTCCGCGGCGCCCACGAGCGCGGCTCGGCCGCCGGACGCACGCGGTAGTCGTCGGGGCGATCGGTCTTGGGGGCGGTGTACGGGTGCGGTTGCATAGTCCCACAACGGCACGCAGCGATTCGCGTTCCGCCCTACCCTCCGTTGTTTTCGTTGGTGTCTATGCGGCCACGGGCAAGGAGACCGGCCGCTCTGTCACCACGAACAGGTGCTCGACATTCTTGAGCCGCCCCACCTGCCCGACCTTCTCGCCCTTGGGATTATGGATCCCGATCCGGGCGCCGACATAGCGGGGATGCGCCACCTCCAGGACTTGCACATGGCCCCTCGCCGACAGCATCTCGACTAGGTCCGCGCGGCTCAGATAGCCTTCGTCGTTGAAGCTGACGATCAGGTTCGGCGCCTTGACCCGCTCGATCACCGTCCGCAGCGCCGGGCCGATGCCGGGCCGGCTGTTGAAGGCGCTTTTCCGCGTCCTCACGTCCACCCGCTTGTTGGCTACCCCATAGGTCTCGGGCCGGTCCCACAGCACCAGGCTCTCCCAGCAATGGTAGTTCCCCAGATAGGAATGCTGGTTGTAGGGCGGGTCCAGATAGACCAGGTCCGCCTCGACCTGTTCGGCGATCTCGACCGCATCACCCTGCGTCGCTCGGCACGGTCCGTCCACCGCCGGAACCAGGTCCGGCGTGCGCAACTCCAGCGTCTTCAGCGCCCTCGGCGCCCACTGCTTCATATAGGCCATCTGAACCCCGGCGGTGGAATCCACCCGGTCCGCCGCCTCCATCAGGCTGACCAAGGCGATGGCCCTGAGTTCCGGCTCCAGCCCCATGGCCTCGATCCGGTCGCGCATGGCGTCGATCCGCCCCCCGTTGTCGGGATGGAAATACCGCGCATCCTGACAAAAGGCTTGGGTGAACCAGCCCGCCTCGGGCTTCACTGTCCGCAGCTCGGCCAGCACGACCTCGACCCGCTCGACCCACCGCTCTCGATCCGCCTGAACATAAGTCGTCGCCAGGGCGTGGGCATAGGCGTTCAGGTCGTTCGACCACACCTGAAACCCCTGCTTCTTCAGGGCGTGCCCGACCCGCGCCGTGCCTGAAAACAGATCGCACACCCGCCCGCCCTGCGGCAGCACCCCCGCCACCGCACCCGTCACATGCCCCAGCAAGGCGCGCTTGGAGCCGATATATTTGATCATGATGCGGCCCGACTCATCGCGGCAGCATAGCGGCTGTCGCAGGGCGCGCGAAGTTGCCCGGATCGTCGGGATCCAAGCGCCGCGCCTGGCTTCAAACCGTTGATCGGTCCATGCTTGGTGCGACGAACACGGAGAAGGCGCATGCCCCACAGTGAAACCCATCGGATCGGCTGATCGGCTGGCTCAGGGCGGCGGTGTTGGGGGCCAATGACGGGCTGGTGTCGACGGCCAGTCTGGTGGTGGGCGTTGCGGCGGCGGCGACCAGTCATGGCGGCATACTGATCGCGGGCGTCGCCGGATTGGCGGCAGGCGCCATGTCGATGGCGGCGGGCGAATATGTCTCGGTCAGTTCGCAGTCCGACACCGAAAAGGCCGATCTGGCGCGCGAGGCGGTCGAACTGGCCGGCGATCATAAGGCGGAGACGCGCGAACTGGCCGGCATCTATGTCGGGCGAGGCGTCGCGCCGGATCTGGCGACCGAGGTGGCGCGTCAGATGATGGCGCATGACGCGCTGGGCGCCCATGCGCGCGACGAGCTGGGCATTTCGGAGATCACCACCGCGCGGCCGATCCAGGCGGCGGTGACCTCGGCCATCACCTTCTCGGCCGGAGCCGCCCTGCCTCTGGTCGTCGCCGCCGTTGCGCCCTTGGACACGCTGGCGGTCTGGGTCGCGGCTTCCGCGCTGCTGGGTCTGGCCGTGCTGGGCGCCCTAGGCGCTCGCGCAGGCGGCGCGCCGATCGGGCGATCGGTTCTTCGCGTGGTCTTCTGGGGCGCGCTCGCCATGGCCATCACCGCAGGCGTGGGCCGCCTGTTCCACATCGCCGCCTGATCAGAAACGCGCCGTCAGGGCCAGGCGGGCGGTGAGCGGTCGTTGCGGCGTGCTGATGTCGCCCGAGCCGTAGAAGGGATTGCCGAAGGTAAAGGTGTCGTCGCTGCGGTTGAACAGATTGTCCAACGACGCCCTGATCGCCCAGCGATCGATCTCCACGCCGACGCCCAGCGAACTGGTCAGATAGCCGGCCGAGGCGCCGGTGGAGGTCGGCGACAGGGCGATATCGGTCGGGCCGACATAGCCCAGGCGAAGCTCGGAACGCACCGTCGCATGCGCCAGATGCGCTTCATGTACGACGCCGCCCTGCACGCTGAAATCGGCGACCGCCGGCAGGCGCGTGTCGGTCCCCAGCGCGAAACCGGGGTCCGGTCGGGTCAACTCGGGATCATTGACGACGGCGTGCGCATCCAGCGTCCATGGGCCTTCGCGCCATTCGACCTCGCTCTCGACGCCGCGATTGCGCCCGTTCAACCGCACCTCATGCACCGCAGCCGACAGGTCGTCGGCCTGGTCCAGAGCCGCTTTCCCCGTAAGTCCGAACAGTCCGGCGGCAGGCGTTGCATCGTAGCGCGCATCGAGGCCGTGCGACTGAACGCTGGACGAGGCCCGCAGCCGCGCCCAGCCGAAATCCCCGTCCACCGAGGCCCAGACGCCGTCGAAATCTTTGCGGCTGGGCTCCATCAGGCTGCGACGACGCGCATAGGGTTGGTCGGCGCCCAGGTTGGCGTACTGGCTGTCATCGACGTCGATGGTCTGGGCGAGGAATCCCGTCTTCAAGGTCCAGCCGGGGGTCAGACGCAGCAGCGCCGCCGCTCTCAACCCCTGCCGATGCATGCCGCCGGTATTGCTCAGTCCGAGGGCCTGATCATCGACGTAGCCCCGACCGTCTCGTCATAGCCGACGACCCGGACCGCCAGGCGATCACGCAGGATCGGGGCGTTGATCATCAGCTCTACGGCGTCGCCCGGCGCGCCGCCGGCCGTCAGCGCCCCATCCGCCGTCACGCGTCCATAGACGCCATCCAGGTCCGGCGCGCGGCTGACCATCTGGACGACGCCGCCCATCGAACCGGCGCCGTACAGCGCCCCCTGCGGCCCGCGCAGAACCTCGACCCGTTCGATGTCGGCCAGACGCAGCGCCGGGTCGGGCGCGTCGTAGGTCAGGCGCACGTCATCGAGATAGAGCCCGATCAGGCTTTGCGCCTGTCCTGCAACAGGTCCGTCCGCCAGTCCGCGAATGAAAAGCTTGTCGCGTCCCGGCCCCAGATTTGTGACCGTCAGGCCCGACACGCGCGCGGCGACACCGTCGAGGTCGCTGACCCCGGCCCGTTCCAGCGTCACTCCATCCAGCGACGACAGGCCGTAGGGGGCGCGCGACAGCAGCAGATTGTCCGTGCGTGACGCCGTCACCACGACTTCATCCAGCGTCGTCGGGGTCACGGGCGCTGGCCATCATCGTCCCGACCGGCAACGTTCACTCGGTCGCCGCCCTAGACGGCGAATGGCATGAGGGCGTCGAGGCCTTGGGCCTGGCCGCGATCATCGTCGCCATCGTCGGCCGCGCCTGGTGCTCGCTCTATATCGGCGGACGCAAAAAGGCCGAGATCGTTGATCGCGGCCCCTATTCCATGACGCGCAACCCGCTCTATGTCTTCAGCTTCATCGGCGCCTTCGGCGTCGGCGCCCAGACCGGCAGCGTGACGATCGGCGCGATCTTCGCCGTGGCGACCTTCCTGGTCTTCCTGCGCACGGTCGGTCGCGAAGAGGCCTGGCTGGGCGAACATTTCGGCGCGCCCTATGCCGCCTACTGCGCCCGCACGCCGCGTTTCCTGCCCAATCCCGCCCGCTGGCGCGACGCCGAGGAACTGACCATCCGTCCCGCCTTCTTCGTCCGCACCCTGCGCGACGGCCTGGTCTTCCTCGCCGCCATCCCCGTCATGGAAGGCATCGAGCACCTGCAATCGTCTGGGTTGATCGGCTTCCCGGTCAGTCTGTTCTAGACCTAACCGTCGCGCCACTCGCTGAGCATCTGGCCGTCGGCGTCTTCGAAGGCGACGCGGTCCAGTTGCACCGCCCCGATGCAAACCGGCCGTTGATCGGCGGCGGCTGCGCGACAGTGGATGGCGCGGCCGTCGGCGAAGGCGGTCATCCGCCCCTCCAGGACGAGACGGTATCCTGGCGCCGACGGCACGGGGGGTTGGCCGTCCTCGCCACGCAAGGTGAACTCATAGGCGCGGCCGTTTCGGCGCCCGGTCCGAGCGCCGTTCGGTTTGAATACGGCGGCCAGACCCGCCGTTTGAGGCGAGGCCTGGCTTGAAGCCGAGGCTGCGGGCGCTAGCGCCGGGCAGGCCTCGGTGCGCAGCCACGGCCGGGCCAACCAGAAGCCTTCGGCCGCCTCCAGGCTGGTGTCGTCGTTTCCGATCAGGCCGGACCGCAGCCAATCCGCCGGCGCCAGGCTGAACTTCAGGCTCTGACTATCCTTCGCCCAGGCGACCGTCGCCAGCCCATCGGCCGCAGCCTCGGCGGCGTCGCGGGGCTCACCGCACCCAAAGGCCTGGCGCACGACGAAGCGTCGCCCTGCCAGAGACGCGCCGCCGACCTCGCGCCCTGCGGCGAAGGCCGAGGCGGCGATGTCCATGGCCTGAAGCAGGCCGGCGCGGTCCAGGACCGGCGCTGGCGCGACCGTCACGACCGGCGGCGTTTCGGATTTTTTGGCCGAAGCAGGCGCAGGCTGCGGCTCACGCTGGCACCCGGCGAGCGCCAGCAGGGACACTGCAAGCACGACGAGCTGGGGACGAGGCGACGCAATCGGATCGAGCATGGAACCACCCTAACACGCGAACCGCTGAGGGGGATGCGCTCACCCGAAAAAGGTTGACGCGAACGATGGGGGACGGTCTGCACAGCATCATGACTTTCGACCAGATCGCCGCCCTCGCCGTGCTCGTCGCCGTCGTGGGCGTCCTGATTCACGGCAAGATGCGGGCTGATGTCGTCGCCTTGACGGGCGCCGCCGTCCTTCTGCTGCTGGGCGTCGTGCGGCCGGTCGAGGTGCAGGGCGCCTTCGCCAGCCCCGCCGTCATCGCCTTGGCCGGCCTGTTCGTCATCGCCTACGCCATCGAACTGTCCGGCCTCTTGGGCTGGCTGATCCGACAGGCGACCCAGTTGTCCGCCCGGATCGGCGCGCGAGGCATCTGGATCGTCATCGGCCTGTGCGGTTCGGTCGGCGGCTTCCTGAACAACACCCCTGTGGTGGTTTTGGCCGCGCCCGTGATCCGTGACGTGGCCCAGTCGCTGCGACTGTCGCCCAAACGCTTTCTGATGCCGCTCAGCCACGTCACGGTCATGGGCGGTCTGCTGACGCTGATCGGGACATCGACCAATCTGCTGGTCAACGACATGGCCCGCAACGCCGGCCAGCCGGTCTTCGGCCTGTTCGAGATCACGCCCGTGGGATTGGCTATCGCCGTCGTCGGCGGCCTTTGGCTCTATTTCGTGGGCGCGCGCCAACTCGGCCGATCGGTCGCCATGGACGAGGCGGAAGCCGCGCGCCTGGCGGAAATGGAAGAGGCGCGTCGCCGCGCAGAGGCCGAGGCCATCAATCGTCGCAAGCGCCTGCTTCCGTTCGGCCTGCCGCGCCTGGGCGGATCACGAAATCAGGTCGATGGATCGGGCGATGCGCATCTTGGGGACGTTGAACTGTATGGCGCCGCCGATCGTCCGCTGCGGTTGAGGCCTGCTGCGATCTCGCTCGGCGTGTTTGTTTTGGTGATCCTGTCGGCTGCGCTGGGATGGGCGCCGATCGCCGCCTCAGCCTTCGCCGGAGCCGTCGGGTTGATCCTGCTGCGCGTCATCACGCCCGAAGAGGCCTATGCCGGACTGCGCCCCGAAATTCTGCTGCTTATCGCGGGCATGGTCGTGGTCGGCACGGCGATCGAGGTCACGGGTCTGGCGTCTGCTGGCGCGGATCGTCTGATCGGCGTGATCCGGCCGCTGGGGCCGCTGGGCGCCCTGATCGTACTTTACGGGGTGACGTTGTTCGCCACCGAACTGCTGTCCAACGCCACGGTCGCGGTGCTGATCACGCCCATTGCCGTGGCCTTGGCCGAAAGCCTGGGCGTGGATCCCCGCCCCTTCCTGGTGTGCGTCATGATGGCAGCCTCTGCCGCCTTCGCCACCCCGTTCGGCTATCAGACCAATGTGCTGGTCTTCAACATGGGCGGCTACAGCTACATGGACTTCGTCCGCGTCGGCCTGCCTCTGAATCTGATCACCTGGATCGCGGCCATGGTCGCCATCCCGATCTTCTTCCCGTTCTGATCGTCCGGCTGTTGGAATGGTGCGGGCGGCCGGGCTTGAACCGGCAAGGACTTTCGTCCGGCAGATTTTAAGTCTGCTGCGTCTACCAGTTTCGCCACGCCCGCAGCCCGGTCTGGCCCGGTTCGGCTCCTATAGACGGAACCGGGCCGGGTCTCCAAGTCGTCAGCGTGTCGGGGTCGCCGGCGTGGTCGCGGGCTTCATCGCCCGGAAGTCCACGTCGGAGTCGGCGATCAGCCACAGCAGGCCGGCCCAGGCGGCGACGTTCTGGTTCAATTGCGCCGGGTCGATCTTGTCCAGGGTGTCGTTGGCGGTGTGGTGCAGGTCGAAATAGCGGGTTCCGTCCTGGGCCAGGCCGAAGAAGGGCACCCCCAGCGGGCCCATCGGTCCGACGTCGACGCCACCTTCGGTCTCGACGCGATCCGACGCCAGGACGCCGATCGGATAGAGGACGCGGGTCGCGGCCTTCTGGAAGTCCGAGCCTTGCGCGCCGGCGGGCAGGCGCAGGGCATAGACGCGATCGGCGCCGAAATCGCTCTCGCCGGCGATGATGTGCTTGTCCAGCGCCGCGCCCTGGCCGCGAGCGTAGACGCCGCCGCCGTTGCCGGTCTGGGCGGTCGGCTGGGCCACTTCTTCCGAACCGTAGAAGATGACGCGCAGGGTGCGGGCCGGGCGACGGCCGCTGTCGGCGATGGCCTTGGCGGCGGCGATGGTGATAGCGCCCCCTGCCCCGTCGTCGATGGCGCCGGTGCCCAAGTCCCAACTGTCCATGTGCGACCCCAGGACGATGATCTCGTCAGGCCGCGTGGCGCCCGGCAGATCGCCAATCACGTTCTGGCTGGTGGTGCGATAGGTGCGGGCGGTCGAGGTCAGGCGCAGGCGCACCGGCTGACCCAGGGCGACCAGGCGACTGACCTGATCGGCGTCGGGCGCGGCTAGGGCGAAGGCGGGAATGGTCGGCTTGCCGTCGACATAGCGGGTCGTGCCGGTGTGCGGCATCCGGTCTCCGTCAGAGCCCACCGAGCGCATGATGAAGGCCGCCGCGCCCTTGGCCGCCGCCACGCCCGGGCCGGCGCCGCGCACGCGGGTCTGGGGACCATAGCCGGAACCGTCCTGCATCGGGTGCATCTGGCCCAGATCGACATAGACGATCTTGCCGCGGACGGCGGTCTCGGGCGCGGCCTGCAGGTCTTCGAAGGTGGAGAACCGCACGATCTCCGCCTCGACACCGCCCCTCTGCGTGGCTGGCGAGTGGCCCAGAGCCGCAGCGACCAGGGCCTGGGCGTTGTCTCCGACGATGGCGGCCGAGCTTTCACCCCGCTCCCAGCCGACCAGCGGGAACTCTTCGATGCGGACGTTCTGGAAGCCGTTGGCGCGCAGATAGTCGGCGGCCCAGGCGGCGGCCTGTTGTTCGGAGCGCGAACCCGCCGGGCGCGCGCCGAACCGCGTCGTCAACTGGGTGACATAGTCCATGGCGATATTCGAGCGCATCGCGGCATCGCGCACGACGATCGCCTGCTGCACCGTCGCCGCATCCTGAGCATGGGCCGCCGGGTTAAACGCGACAAGACCCAGGGCGACGGCGCTGGCGGTCAGCAGACGGATGGACATAGGCAGGCTCCGAACTCAGATGAGAGCCGGACCCTAGGTAGGTTCAGTCGTTCTGAAAATAGGGTTCGACGGGACCCTGAAGTTTCACGGTCAGGGCCTTGCCCTTGCGATCCACGCGGTTGCCGAGCGCCAGACGGACCCAGCCTTCGGACACGCAATATTCCTCGACATTGGTCTTCTCTTCGCCCTTGAAGCGAACGCCGACGCCGCGTTGCAGGACCTCGGCGTCGTGATGCGGGCTGGACGGGTCGACCGAAAGGCGATCGGGGGGCGTGTCGGACATGGCGTTGGTCGGGCTCAGATCTCGGGAAGGCGCGGTGATAGACGCGCTGGCGCGCCCTGCCAATCCGAAACCGGGCCAAACCGGGCTCGAAGACCTTTAAGGCAGCAGGTGATAGTGCTGGGCGACGGCGGCCATCATCACGGTTCCGACCGCCGGAACGGCGAGTATGATGGCCCGGCGCATGCGATGCGCGACGTAAAGCAGTTCGCCGATCATGGCGCGGATCCTCGATGTCATCGCTCTCTGACGGAGCGTTCGAAGATCATTGGTCGAACAGTGCGCGCTGTCGAGACGAAACGTCAGCGCCGAGATTACACTTAAGGTTACTGCACGGTTTGACGCGGCTGGGCGTTGGGGGCGGCTGACGGCTGGTAGGCCTGCGGGCCGGTCGCAGCGGGAGCCGCCGCAGGCGTGGCGGCGGGACGGCGCGCCGGGGTCGCGGCCGGGCGGGCCGCCGGTCGCGCCGCAGGACGGTTGGCGGCCGGGCGCGGCGTCGGACGGTTCGTCGGGGCGGCGGCGGGCTGAGCCGTCGGTGTCGCGGGCGGGGTCGTGGCGGCGGGCGCAGCAGCTTTGGGCGGGGCTGCCGGAGGCGTCGCAGCCTCGGCGGCGGCGGCGCGGGCGGCCATCTGCTGGGCCTGGAAGCGGGCGGCGAGTTTTTCGGTCAGCTCCTTGGCTTGCGGCGCGCTCATCTGGGCCATGATGGCGGCCAGGGTGCGCGGACGCATGGCGGCGGCGACCGGCAGGCGCACCCGGTCCTCCAGCGCGGCCATGACCGGGGCGGCCTCCTTGGGACGCATGGCGGAATAGACCTGAACGAGACGATCGATCTCGGCCTTCTCGCGCTCATCCACCTGGCCGAGCATCTGCTTCATCTCGGCCTTCAAGGCTTCCAGCGCCTTGATCTTGGCGTCCAGCTTCTGCTCGGCTGCGACCATCAGCGGCAGGGTGGTGGCGAAGTCCTGATCCCGTGCATCCAGCGCCGCGCGGCGCTGCGACAACGACTGGATGATCTTCAGCTCGGCCGGCGAAATCCCGGCCTGCTGGGCCAGCTGTTCGGGAGACAGGGCGGAACAGGTGCCGGGCAGAGCCGGCTTGGGCGGCGCGCCGGCCGCAGCGGGAACCGCCTCCTCGGCCCAGGCCTTGGCCCCGTCGAACAGGCCAGGCGCGACGCCGACAGCACGCACGGCGACGACCCCGCCGATGGCGATGGCGATCAGGGGCAGGATGCGAGGAAGGCGGGCCATGAAATGGGGTTCCGAACTCAGGCGGCGAACAGGTCGTCGTCGAGATTACGACGCGCGGCGTTGAGGCTTTGTTTGGCGGAATGGTTAGCGGAGCGTCCGGCCGTCAGGGCCTGAACGATGGCGGCGACATTGTCGCGTCCGGCGGGCGCAGCCGCTTCATTGCGACGGTTCGAAGCGGGACTGGCCAGTCCCTGGATGCGTTGCGCCAGGGCCGCCATACGCTCGGCCCGCGCCTCGTCTTCGGTCGCGGCCGGCGCCGGAACCAGGGCGGCCGGCGTCGCGCGATGAACGGGCTCGTCCTCGACGATCCGCGCCGGCGCCATGGCCGGCGCGCGGGCGATCAGGGTCTCCAACTGGGCCTTGACCTCTCGCGCCTTGATGATCCGATCATGAAGCAGGTCCGTTTCCTGACCCGAGGCGCGAAGGGTGGCGAGCGCATTTTCGGCGCGGCCGGCGGCGGCGTTCAGTTCGGTGACGGCCTGGGCGAAGGCCAGCTGTCCGGCGCGCAGGGCGGCCAGCTTGCGTTCCAGCTTGATGCCGTAACCGACCGCTGCGATCAGCAGCACCATCAGCACGCCGTCCATGATCATTCCGGCCATCAGACGTTCACTCCCAGGCGGGCGGCGACTTCCGGATTGACCGGCCCTTCGACGCGTATGGCGATGTGCTGGCCCTTGCGACCCATGCGGCCAGTGGTCAGCGGGATGGAGCCGGCGCGGATCGACACCTCGGAATCCGGCGTGGCGTTCAGCATCATCGTGTCGCCGACCTTGAGGTTCAGCACGCTGGACAGGGGCATCTGCTGTTCGTCCAGGACTGCGCGGACTTCGGTCTCGGTCGTCCAGATCTCGGTGGCCAAGTGGCCTTCCCAGATGTTGTCGCGGCCGAACTTCTCGCCCATGAACTGCTGCAGCAGCATCTTGCGGATCGGCTCCAGCGTCGCATAGGGCAGCAGCAGTTCGATGCGACCGCCGCGATCCTCCATGTCGATCCGCAGCTTGATCAGGATGGCGGCGTTGGCGGGACGCGCGATGGCGGCGAAGCGCGGGTTGGTCTCCAGCCGGTCCAGATTGAAGTGGACCGGGGTCAGCGGCTCGAACGCCTGGCGCGCGTCGTTCAGCACGACCTCAACCATCCGCTGCACCAGCACCCGCTCGATGGTGGTGTAGGGCCGGCCTTCGATGCGCAGCGCCGCCGTGCCGCGACGACCGCCCAGCAGCACATCGACGATCGAATAGATCAGGTTGGAATCGACCGTCAGCAGACCGTAGTTGTCCAGCTCCTCGGCGCGAAACACCGCCAGGATGGCCGGCAGCGGGATCGAGTTCAGATAGTCGCCGAACCGGATCGACGAGATATTGTCCAGACTGACTTCGACGTTGTCGGAGGTGAAGTTGCGCAACGATGTCGTCATCAACCGCACCAGGCGGTCGAACACGATCTCCAGCATCGGCAGACGCTCGTAGCTGACGAGCGCGGAGTTGATGATGGCGCGGATGCCCGAGCGTTCGGAACCGTCGTCGTCGCCCAGATCGAAGCCCAGCAGGCTGTCGATTTCATCCTGGTTCAGGACGCGTTCGGACAGGGCGTCGCCAGGATCGCCCAGACCGCCGAACGGATCGAGTTGCGCCGCATCCGTCATGCCTATTGCACCAGCATTTCTTCGATCAGCACGGCGTCGACCTTGCCCGGAGCGGCGATGAGATTGACGCGGCGCAGAATCTCAGCGCGCAGCTGATAGGTGCCGGCCGAGCCGCTGAGGTCCTCGGGACGCAGTTCGCGCACGAAGCCGGTGAACATGTCCTGCAGACGCGGCATCTCTTCCTGCAGATGGGTCGCGACCTCGGCGTCCTGCATCTCCAGCGTCAGCTTCAGTTTCAGGAAGGTCGGACGGCCGTCGGGCGACTGAATGTTCATGACCATGTCGGGCAGGGTGTAGAAGGTGACGCCATCCGGCCCTTCAGAAATGACGCCCAGCGCAGGATCGGCTTCGCCCTCTTTGCCGCCGCCGTGACCGCCGCCTTCCTTCTTCTCTTCCTTTTTTTCGGCCTTATCGGCCTTCTCTTCTCCGTGGCCGGCTTCGGCCTCGGCGCCGTGCGCTTCGGCAGGCTTGGGCTTCAGCATGAAGAAGGCGGCCGCCCCCCCGCCACCCAGCACCAGCAGGGCGACCGGCGCGATGATGAACAGCAGCGGGATCTTCTTTTTCTTGGGCGCGGCGGCGTCGCCCTCGGCGGCCTCGCCTTCGGTCACAGCCGGCAGGTTGGCGTCGGCGTCGGCGTCGGCCGCAGGCACACCCTTCTTCTTGCCGAACTTGAACATGCGCGCGCCCCGGAGACTCTCTCATGACGAGGATCGTCCGGTTTGGTTAACGCGACGTTTACAATGGGCAGGATTTGCCGGGTCGGAACCGACCCGATCCCGCTCAAACCCGCATTCCGCCTGAATTAACCCTGTTGGCACGGCCGTTGCGAGGGCTGAGGCGAAGGAGCACGCCTCTCGTGGAAAACGCCGCCTATATCGGACTGTCACGCCAGATGACGCTGCGTCGCGAACTGGACATCGTGGCCAACAACGTCGCCAACGCCAACACCACCGGCTTCAAGGTCGAGCAGCTGATGCTGAGCGCCGAGATCGGCCAGCGGGCGCGCAACGACTCGATCCGCCCGTCTGCCAGCTTCGTGCTGGACAACGGCGTCGGCCGCGACTTCGGCCAGGGTTCGATGCAGCAGACGGGCCGCTCGCTGGACTTCGCCATCTCCGGCGAAGGCGCCTTCTTCACCGTGCGGGACGGCGCCAACGGCGAGGCCTACACCCGCGACGGCGCCTTCACCCTGGACCCGGAAGGCCGTCTGACCACCAAACAGGGTCAGGCCGTCCTTGGCGGCGGCGCGGAGATCGTGCTGGACCCTGCGCTTGGCGCGCCCAGCGTCGGCGCCGACGGCACCATCACCCAGAACGGACAGGTCACCGGCCGGCTGTCGGTCGTGCGTTTCGATACGCTGGGCGTGCTCGAAAAGGGCGGCGACAGCCTCTACCGCAATACGTCCAACGCCCAGCCGATCGAGGCCGCCGACGCCCAGGTTCATCAGGGCTCGCTGGAGTCCTCCAACGTCAATCCGTTGATCGAAATCACCAATCTCGTCGAAATCAGCCGCGCCTACGAGAGCGTGTCGCGCATGATCGACAACACCAACGACCTGAGCCGTCGCGCTGTCGAGCGCCTCGGCAAGGCCGCTTAAGGGAGCCCCTCAAGATGCGCGCACTTCGCACTGCAGCCTCGGGCATGGCCGCCCAGCAGCTGAACGTGGAGGTCATCTCCAACAACATCGCCAACATGAACACGGTGGGCTTCAAGAAGCAGCGCGCCGAGTTCCAGGACCTGCTGTACCAGAACGTCGAACGCATGGGGGCCCAGTCCTCGGCCGCCGGCACCGTGGTTCCGACCGGCATCCAGATCGGCGCAGGCGTCAAGGCGGGGGCCGCCTACCGCGTCACCGAACAGGGCACGCCGCAGATGACCGGCAACCCTTACGACATGGCCATCGACGGCAAGGGCTATTTCCAGATCAGCCTGCCGTCTGGCGAAAAGGCCTACACCCGCGCCGGCAATCTGCAGGTCAATCCAGAAGGTCAGATGGTGACCGACGACGGCTATCTGCTGGAGCCGGCGATCACCATTCCGCAGGATGCGACCAAGGTGTCGATCTCCAAGACTGGCCTGGTTCAGGTGACCCAGGCCGGACAGCCCGCACCGACCACGGTCGGGCAGATCGAACTGGCCAGCTTCTTCAACGAAGCGGGCCTGGAAGCCATCGGCGACAACCTGTTGCTGGAAACCGCCGCGTCCGGCCCGGCGATCGTCGGCACGCCCGGCGACGCTGGCTACGGCCAGATCATGCAGTCCTACACCGAGGCGTCGAACGTCGATGCGGTGGCGGAGATCAGCGCCCTGATCGTGGCGCAGCGGGCCTATGAGATGAACTCCAAGGTCATCAGCACCGCCGACCAGATGCTGTCCGTCGCCTCGCAAGTGAAGGGCTAGGGCCATGACCATGATCCGGTCCCTGCTGCTCGCCGCCGCCGTCAGCGCCTTCGCCGGCGCCGCCCTCGCCAACCCGGTCGTGCTGCGCGCCAACCCCGTGGACGACGACGGTCGCGTCACCCTGGGCGACATCTTCGAGGGCGCGGGCGCCGCGGCCAATGTCGCCGTCGCCGAACGCGTCGGTCCCTCGGTCGTGCTGGACGCCGGTCAGCTTCAGGCCCAGGCGCGTCAGGCGGGCCTGGACTGGAGCAATCCGAACGGCCTGCGACGCGTCGCCGTGCGCCGTTCGGCAGGACCCGTTCAGACCGTGGCCGACGCCGCGCCGGCGGACGCCGTCCAGGCTGCCCAACCTATCGCCCGCGCCGCCTATCGCCCCGGCGCCGCGCCGCAGGTCATCGCCCGCAACGATATGGTGCGCGTCACCTATCAGGTCGGCGGCGTGAACCTGGCCGTCATGGGCAAGGCCATGCGCAGCGCCGGTCTGGGCGAGCCGGTCGCCGTCATGAACACCACCTCCAACCGCGTCATCGATGCGGTCGCCTCCGGCCCCGGCCAGGCCATCGCCGGCCCCGGCGCCGACATGGCCCGCGCCGATCCCCAACAGTTCGCCGCCCGCTAGGGAATCCAAGTCATGCGTAAAGCCGTCCTGATCCTCGCCGCCCTCGCGCCGCTCGCGGCCTGCTCGACCGTCGCCGAAACAGTGCGCGGTCCGGAACTGGCTCCCATCAGCTATCCCGCCGCCCTGATCCCGGTGCAGCAGGCCTATCTGCCCGCGCGCGAGACCACGCCAGCCAGCGCAAACAGCCTGTGGCGCACGGGCGCCCGCACCTTCTTCGGCGACCAGCGTGCGCGGCATATCGGCGACATCCTGACGGTCAAGATCGACATCGACGATCGCGCCCAGACCCAGAATTCGACCCAGCGCTCGCGCTCCAACGAGATCAACGCCGGCGTCAGCAACCTATTCGGGCTGGAAAGCAGCCTGGGCCGCGCCTTCCCCGGCGGCTTTGATCCGTCGAAGATGGTCGGCATGGAAGGCGATCTGAAGTCGTCGGGCAATGGTTCGGTCACCCGCGCCGAGAAGGTGTCGCTGACCATCGCCGCCGTCGTCACCGACGTCCTGGCGAACGGCAACCTGGTAATCCAGGGTCGGCAGGAAGTGCGCACCAACCGCGAGGTGCGCGAACTGACCGTCGCCGGCATCGTCCGCCCCGAGGACATCTCATCGGCCAATGCCATCAACCACACCCAGATCGCCGAGGCGCGCATCTCCTACGGCGGTCGTGGCGACGTCAGCCGCGTCCAGGCCCCGCCCGTCGGTCAGGCGCTGGCGGAACGCTTCAGCCCGTTCTGACGCGGGCTGACCCTGCGGATTGAACTGCTGACGGATAACCGCGTTCAAAGTGATGCGGTCGTCCGATCTCTTGCGGTCACAGCCGCGTCTGACGACATTAAAGGCGACGCGGCGCTGCGCTTCGTCGGCGGGGGCTTACACATGATGCTGATACTCTCCGCCCTGATGGCGGCCGCGATACAGACTGCGCCCGGCGTAGGCTGGACCTGGAGCCTGTATGAGGGCGAAGGGCCGATGGTGCTGGCCAACGACATTCCCGACACCGCCAGCCTGCGCGCCACGCTGCAATGCCTGCCGGGTTCGGGCGCGGTCTCGGTCGCGGTCTATGGCGGGGATGCATCCGCCGGCTTTGCTCGCATCACCTCGGGCGGGTCGACGGCGACGAGCGAGGCGCGCGTCGGGCGCGGCGGCAAGCTGGAGACGGCGATTCCCGTCGAACACCCCGCCTTCTCCGCCTTCGTATCGAACGGCCGGATGACGATCGCCGTCGGCGACGACGCCAGCACGATCACCGTCGAACGTCCGCACATGGCCAAGCTGCGTCGCTTCGCCGATCGCTGCGCCGGCTGAGGAACTCACGCATGCGTCTTCGATTGATATCAGCCTTGATGGCCGTCTCAGCTCTCGCGGCTTGCGCGACCCAGCCCCCGATGCCCGCCGCCGGCCCTGCGGAGACTGCGTCGGCGCCCGCTCCGACGCCCGGCTACGACTGGTTCCTGAACACCGATGGTCAGGAGGCCATGCTGGCCTACGGTGTCGCCAACAGCGACGAGGTCAAGCTGAAGCTGGCCTGTCAGGTCGGGTCCAGCGCACTGGAACTGACGGCCGCCAGCGACAAGCCGGGCCGCGAAATCTATCTGGAATCCGGCGGCGACACCGAGCGCTATCGCGCCGCAGCCGAGCCGGCCATCGTGCATGACGGCGAACTGCTGACGGCTCAGGCCAAGACCAAGGATCCGGTCTTCCAGCGCTTCCGCCGTCTGGGCTGGATCGCCGCCTGGGCTGACGACGAACGTCACGTCTACGCCGCCCATCCCGCCGCAAAGGTGCAAATCGAGCGGTTCTTCACCGTCTGCGGTTGACGCATCGGCTCTGCTCGGCTTGCGTGCCCCGCCTGACAGGAGGGGCATCATGAAGATTTCTTATCTGGCTATCGCGGCGATGCTTGCGGCCGGGTCGCCGATCACGGCCGTGGCGCAAACGCCGCCCGCCGCCGTCGCAACCGCGCCGGCAGACGCCGCGCTGAACGCCGTCATCGCCGACTACGAGACCTATCTGAAGTCCGTCGATCCGATCTCGGCCGGCGGTGAGGGCGATGTCGAGGCGATGGGCCGGGTGCCTGACCTGTCGCGGGAGTTCGAACTGGCCCAGCGCGCGCCTCTGGAAGCGTTCGTGCGGCGGCTGACGGCCATCGACCCGGCAAGTCTTTCCCACGCCGGCGGCATCAACCACGCCTTCCTGCTCTATACGCTCAACCGCAGTCTCGAAGGGCTGGATTACGACACCAGCCGCCTGGCGTTCGACTCCGAAGGCGGCCCCGGAACCTGGGCGCTCTATGTCGGCGGCGGCACGCGACTGAACTCCGTCGCGGAGGCCGAGGCCTATATCAAACGTGTCCGGGGCTTCGGCCAAATCTACGCCCAGACGACCGCCAACGCGCGACGCGGCCTGGACACCGGCCTGGTCCAGGCCCGGTCGGTGACAGAAAGCGCCCTGACGCTGGCGCGAAACGATGTGGCGATCAAGCCGGACGCCGAGCCGCTGCTGAAGCCCCTGTCGACCCTGCCCTCGACCGTGCCTCAGGCTGATAGGGATCGCCTGACTGCAGAGGCGACGGCGGCGGTTTCGGAAATGATCCTTCCGGCGCGCCGGGCCTGGCTGACCTTCCTAGAAACCGAATACCTGCCCAAGGCGCCGGTCCAGCCGGGCATAGGCAATCGGCCCGGCGGCAAGGAACTGTACGCCTATCTGGTGCGCGGCCACACCACGACCGACCTGACGCCGGACCAGATCCACCAGATCGGTCTAAACGAGGTCGCGCGCATCCGCGCCCGCATGGATGTGGAGATGAAGGCGTCGGGCTGGACCGGCGACTTCGCCGGCTTCCTGAACTTCCTGCGCACCGATCCTCAGTTCTATGCGACCAGCCGCGAGGCCCTGTTGCAGCAGGCGTCGGAGATGGCCAAGCGCGCCGACGGCGGCCTGCCCCCCCTGTTCGCCACCCTGCCCCGCCTGACCTACGACGTGCAGCCCGTGCCGCCGCAGATCGAGGAAAACTACACCACCGGCCGCTACAACGGCGGTTCGATGCAAAACGGCGTCGCCGCCCATTACATCGTCAACACGTCCAAGCTGGATCAGCGTCCGCTATACGAACTGCCCGCCCTGACCCTGCATGAGGCCGTTCCGGGCCATCACCTCCAGATCGCCTTGCAGCAGGAGGCGCCCGGACAACCCTATTTCCGCCGTCAGGCCAATGTCAGCGCCTATACCGAGGGCTGGGGCCTGTATGCCGAATATCTGGGCGAGGAGATGGGCTTCTACCGCACGCCTTACGAACGGTTCGGCCGCCTGTCCTATGAGATGTGGCGCGCTTGCCGACTGGTCGCGGACACCGGCCTGCACTGGATGGGCTGGACCGAGGAACAGGCCCGCGCCTGTTTCCGCGACAACTCGGCCCTTGCGCCTCACAACATCGAAACCGAGCTTCAGCGCTATATCGGCTGGCCCGGCCAGGCCACGGCCTACAAGATCGGCGAAATCCGCCTGCGCGAAATCCGCGCGCGGGCCGAGCGGGAACTGGGGTCGAAGTTCAACATCCGCACCTTCCACGACGCCCTGCTGGTCGAAGGCCCGCTGCCGCTGGCGCTGCTGGACCAGCGGATGGACGCCTGGATCGCGGAGCAGAAGGCGGAATAGGGAATGGTGTCTCCTCCCCGCTTAGCGGGGAGGTGGCTCGGAGCGAAGCGCAGAGACGGAGGGGTTTCTTGGCGCATCACAGCCGCCTGTGGGACTTCAGGAGCCCCTCCACCGCTTCGCGGTCCCCCTCCCCACGATGTGGGGAGGAGACTGTGCGGCCTACGCCCAATCCGGCTCCGGCAAACCCTTTGACCGCAGGAATTCGGGGTTGAACAGCTTGGACGCATAGCGCGAGCCGGGATCGCACAGGCAGGTGACGATGGTCTTGCCGGGCCCAAGCTCGCGCGCCAGCCGCACCGCGCCGGCGATATTCACCCCCGCCGATCCGCCCAGCGAAAGACCTTCATGCTTCACCAGGTCGAACAGGATCGGCAGGAACTCAGCGTCCTCGATCCGGTAAGCGTAGTCGGGTTTGAAGCCTTCCAGATTGCCGGTGATGCGGGCCACGCCGATCCCCTCGGTGATCGACGATCCCTCGCCCGTCATCTCGCCCTTGGTGAACCAGTTGAACATGGCCGCGCCCGCTGGATCAGCCAGGGCGATGGTCACATCCGGATTCTGTTCGCGCAGATAGGCGCCGACGCCGGCGATGGTCCCGCCTGAGCCGACGGCCGAGACGAAGGCGTCGACCTGACCGTTTGTCTGCGTCCAGATTTCGGGGCCGGTCGTGTTGTAGTGGGCCTCGCGGTTGGCGGTGTTGTCGAACTGATTGGCCCAGATGGCGCCGGCCTCTTCGCTGTCGTTCAGTTCGGCGGCCAGACGCCCGGAATAGTGGACGAAATGGTTCGGGCTGGAAAAGGGCGCGGCGTCCACCTCGACCAGGCGGGCGCCCAGCGAACGGATGGCGGACTTCTTCTCTTCCGACTGGGTGCGGGGGATGACGATGACGACCTTATGACCCAAGGCGGCGCCGACCAGGGCCAGGCCGATGCCGGTGTTGCCGGCCGTGCCCTCCACAATCGTCCCGCCGGGTTTCAGCGCGCCGGACGCCCGCGCGCCCTGCACGATCGACAGGGCCGCGCGATCCTTGATCGAACCGCCGGGATTAAGAAACTCGGCCTTGCCCAGGATTTCGCAGCCCGTCGCGTCGGACAGGCGGTTCAGGCGTACCAGCGGCGTATTGCCGATCAGGTCGATGACGGATGACGTAGCGGACAAGGTCAGGCTTTCAGGCGAAGGTCGAAACAGGGCGGATCAGGCGGCGGCCTGGCGGCGCCCTAAGTGGATGCCGCACTCGACCTTGTCCATGCCCGACCAACGTCCGGCGCGGGTGTCTTCGCCGTCCTGGACCGCGCGGGTGCAGGGCCAGCAGCCGATGGATCGGTAGCCTTGTTCGACCAGCGGGTGGCGCGGCAGATCGTTCTCCTCCAGCCAGGCCTCAACGTCGTCGGCGTCCCAGTTCGCCAGGGGATTGATCCGCAGCACCCCGTCCAGCACCTCGAACGGCTTCAGCTTTGCCCGTGTTGCGGCCTGGTAGCGTTTCCGCCCGGTGATGAGCGCATTGAACCCGGCCGTCGCCCGCGCCAGCGGCCGCACTTTCCGCAGGTCGCAGCAGGCGTCGGCGTCGGTCTTCCACAGGTCGTCGCGCGCATCCAGCGTCGCCTTCTCAACCGCATCCGGCGTGACCAGCCGCACGTCGGTGAGGCCCAGGGCCTTGGTCAGTTGGGTGCGATAGGACAGCGTCTGCAGGAAATGCTGGCCCGTCTCCAGAAAGACCACCGGCACGGTCTTGTCCTCGCCGGCGATGATGTCCAGCAGGGCGGCGGACTCGGCGCCGAACGACGAGATGGCGCCGACCCGCAGGCCCAGCGCCGGATTCAGCGCCGCCTTCAGGATTTCGGACGCGTCCTTGCCCTCGGTCTCGCGGTTCAGCCGTTCGGCCAGGGCGTCCAGGTCGCGGTCGTTGGACGCCGCGCGCCGACGTTGCCAAATCGTCGGCGCAGGATCGACTGCCGGCTGATAGGCGCCGCTGAACGCCCGGTCCATCCGGTCCCAGGCCGCCTTGTCCGCGCCCTCGGCCAGTTCCACCGCATCGAAGCCCGAACGCCGCAGGTGTCGCGCCTGATCCGGCAGGATTTTGCCCGCCGCGATCAGCCGCCCGGCATAACCGCGCTCTCGCAACACCGCCGCTAGCGAGAAGCCGCGTCCGTCGCGGAAGGCGTCGAACTCCAGCACCAGCGTGTCTTCGCTTGCGGCGGCCGCCTCGACCTCCTCCAGCGGGGTCGTCACCGACAGGCGCAGCCCGTTCTGTATGCCCTCAAGCCGTTGCATCGAGCGTCTCATAGATGGCGTCGCGGAAGGGATCGGGTCCGACGCGGCGCACCGTGTCGATGAACCGCTCGCCGTCCGTGCGGATTTGCAGATAGCGGTCCAGCGTCCGCTGGATGGCGGGCGCGACCTCGTCTGCCGGCAGGCTCCTGCCGACGATGTCGCCCAGCGCCGCCTGTTCGTCGGGGGAGCCGCCGACGGTGATCTGATAGTATTCCTCGCCCTTGCGATCGACGCCGAGCACGCCGATGTGGCCGACGTGGTGGTGACCGCAGGCGTTGATGCAGCCGCTCATATTGATGCGGACCTGGCCCAGCTTCTCCTGATAATCCATGTCGGCCAGTCGCCTGGACAGCGCCTGGGCCACCGGGATCGAGCGGGCGTTGGCCAGGCTGCAATAGTCCAGGCCCGGGCAGGCGATCACGTCCGTCGCCAGATCGGCGTTGGCCGTCGCCAGCCCCGCCTTTCGCAGCGCCCGCCAGACCGTCGGCACGTCGTCCAGCTTCACATGCGGCAGGACAAGGTTCTGCTCATAGGCGGCGCGCAGTTCGTCGAACGAATAGCGCTCGGCCAAATCCGCCACCGCGTCCATCTGATCCGCCGTGATGTCGCCGGGCACGCCGCCGACAGGTTTCAGCGACACTACCACCGAGGCGTAACCCGGTTGACGGTGACGACGTACGTTGTTGCGGGCGAACCGGGCGAAGTCCGAATCGGCCAGCAGGGCGCGGTCGAACGGGCCGCTGACCTTGGACAGAGCCTCGAACGGCGGCGGGGCGAAATAGGCCTTGATCCGCTCGGCCTCGTCCTCGGGGATGCGCAGATCCTCGTGGCGCAGGGTGGCGTAGTGCTTGTCCACCTCCTCGCGGAAGGCTTCGATGCCCAGCGAGGCGACCAGGATCTTGACCCGCGCCTTGTGGATGTTGTCGCGCCGCCCCAGCAGGTTCCAGGCCCGTAGAATGGCGGTCAGATAGGCCAGCAGGTCCGCCGCCGGGACGGCCGCTGCGATCTCCTGACCGATATGGGGCAAACGTCCCTGTCCGCCGCCGACGAAGATGCGGAAGGCCGTTCCACCGTCCTCACCGTTCACGATCTGGAGGCCGACGTCGTGGGTGCGGATCGCCGCCCGATCCTTCTCGGCCCCGATCACCGCGATCTTGAACTTGCGCGGCAGGAAGCTGAACTCCGGGTGGATGGTCGACCACTGGCGGATGATCTCGCACCAGGGGCGCGGATCCTCGATCTCGTCGTCGGCGGCGCCGGCGAAGACGTCTGTCGTGGTGTTGCGGATGCAGTTGCCGCTGGTCTGGATGGCGTGCATCTCGACGTCGGCCAGATCGCTCAGGATCGCCGGCAGGTCGGTCAGGGCCGGCCAGTTGTACTGGATGTTGCAGCGGGTGGTGAAGTGACCGTAGCCCTTGTCGTAGGTTCGCGCGATGTGGCCCAGCCGGCGCATCTGACGACCGCTCATCACGCCATAGGGAATGGCGACGCGCAGCATATAGGCGTGCAGTTGCAGATAGACGCCGTTCATCAGCCGCAGCGGCTTGAACTCATCCTCGGTCAGGGCGCCTGACGCGCGGCGGGCGACCTGATCGGAAAACTCCTCGACCCGCTCACGCACCAGGGCATGGTCGAACTCGTCATAGCGATACATCAGTCGACGCCTCCCGCCACGCTGTGACCGACGGTCGGCCCGGCCGAGCGGATACGTTCCTTGAGGCGGTCACGGCCTGACGGCGTGCGGTCCTGAACCTCGAACAGATAGGGGTTCACGAAAACGTCCGGCCGCCCGGCGACGTCAGCCAGCACGGCCTCGGCCGCCGTTTTGTCCAGCACCGAGGCTTGGTCGATGTGCTCGACCGGCTGGTTGTCCACGCCCGCATAGATGACGCGGCCGTCCGACAGGCGGTTTGCGGTCACGATCTTCACGCCGCGACCTCCGCTCGAACATCCAGCTGGGCCGCCGAGAAGGCCGCCGTTTCGCCGACGAACAACAGGGCCGGGCCGGTCAGGTCGGCGCCGCGCACCAGGGCGCCCAGCCCGTCCAGTCGCCCGGTCAGAACACGTTCATCCGGGCGGCTGCCGTTCTCGACGATGGCGACGGGCGTCGACGGCGAGCGCCCCGCCGCGATCAGGCGCGCAGCCGTCTCCTCGGCCCGGTCCGAGCCCATGTAGATGGCCAGGGTGTGGTTGGGGCCCGCCAGCCGCGTCCAGTCGGCCTCGACGCCGCCCGGCTTGGCCTGGGCCGTCACGAAGGTGACCGCCTGGGCGTGATCGCGATGTGTCAGGGGAATGCCCGCCGAGGCCGCGCAGGCCAGGGCCGCCGTCACGCCCGGCACGACGAAGACCGGGACCCCGGCCGCCCGCATGGCGTCCAGCTCCTCGCCGCCGCGCCCGAAGACGAAGGGATCGCCGCCCTTTAGCCGCACGACCCGATGACCGGCGCGCGCCTCCTCGATCATCAGGGCCTCGATCTGATCCTGCGGCACCGAATGTTCACCGCGCGCCTTGCCGACATAAAGCCGCTTGGCGTCGCGCCGCGCCCGCTCCAGCACCGCTTCGGGCACCAGACGGTCGTGGATGATGACATCGGCGTCCTGCAAAACCCGCAGCGCTTTCAAGGTCAGCAGTTCGGGATTGCCCGGCCCGGCGCCGACGATATGGACCACGCCCGTTTCCGGCGCGGCGACGTTCAGCAGACGCAGCATCTCGCGCCGCGCCTCGGCCGTCCGACCTTCCGCCGCCAGGGTCGCGGCCGGACCCCGGAAGGCTTTTTCCCAGAACCTGCGGCGCGCCATGAAGTCCGGCACGCTGGCCTTGACCGTATCACGCAACTCGCGCGCCATCCGGGCCACATTGGCCAGGCCTGCCGGCAGCACGCCTTCGATGGCCGTGCGGATGTCCCGCGCCAGGATGGGCGCTGATCCGCCGGTCGCGACGCCGATCACCACTTCGTCGCGGTCGATCAGGGCCGGGGTCTGGAAGTCGCTCAGATGCGGCTTGTCCACCACATTGACCTGGGCGCCCGCCGCCCGCGCGAGATCGCCCAGCCGCGTCAGTTCGTCCGCATCGTCCAGCGCCATGAACACCAGCCGTGCGCCTGCCAAGTCTTCGGCCTCTGGCGAACGCAGCAACGGCTCCGGCGCCGTCAACGGCGTCTCGATCTTGGGAGGCGCGCCGTCGGGCGCGAACCAGATCACCTCAGCGGGCGTGTTCAGAAACAGTCGCAGCTTGGCCAGCGCCGGCTCGCCGCCGCCGATGATCACGATCTTTGCGGCCTCCAGCGGAATGGAGGCGAGGAATACACGCATCGTCTTGCTTTCTGGGCCGTCGGGAGAGGAAACAGGGACGACGGCAGGGCGCGAACCTTCGTCTTCCCCGTCCAGAGCCGCAAACCAGATTGCCTTTGTCTCGCTGATAGGATTTCTATCCGCGATGGCCCGTCCCCTGCTCCCTCTCAACGCCCTGCGCGCCTTCGAGGCCGCTGCGCGGCATCTGAACTTTTCGCGCGCCGCCGACGAACTGTCGGTGACGCCCGGCGCGGTCAGCCAGCAAATCCGCCTCTTGGAAGACATCGTCGGCGGGCCGCTGTTCGTGCGCGAGGCGCGGGGCCTGCAACTGACCGATCTGGGCCGATCCTCCGTGCCGCTGCTGCGCGAGGGGTTCGAGCGGCTGATGGACGCCTCGGCCCTGTTGCGCGAACCGCCGCGTCGCAAACAGGTGTCGATCAGCGTGGCGCCCGGCTTCGCCTCCAAATGGCTGATGCCGCGCATGGACGACTTCCACACCGCCCATCCCGAGATCGAACTGTGGATCTCGGCCGACATGGAGCCGGCGGACCTGAGCGAGGGCAAGGTCGATCTGGCGGTGCGCTATGGTCCCGGCGACTATCCCGGCCTGACGGTCGATCGGCTGATGACCGAGACGGTGCTGCCGGTCTGCGCGCCTTCGCTGATGGATGGCGACAAGCCGATCCGCAAACCCTCCGACCTGATCGGACACACCCTGTTGCACGACATGTCCAACGACGGCGACCCCAGCCGCCCGGACTGGGCCATGTGGTTGAAGGCGCGCGGCATTCGTCACCCGGATCCACGTCGGGGCTCGCGCTTCAACCAGTCGGGCCTGTTGATCGAGGCCGCCATATCGGGGCGCGGCGTAGCCTTGGCCAAACGCACCCTGGCCCAGGCCGATCTGGCCTCAGGCCGTCTGGTCGCGCCCTTCCCTGACGGGTCGGAGGCGGTCGGCTTCGCCTATTACGTCGTCCAGCCCCGCGACCGTCCGCCCTCACCCAGCGCGACCGCCTTCGTCGGCTGGCTGAAGAAACAGGCCGTCGATCACGACAATACGATGGGCCAACTCTAGGCCCGGAATTTAGGCCCTGGCGGCCTGATTGGCGGACACGCCCAAGGCCTGAAGCGCGGCGGCGCTGATGTGTTCGGCGTTCAGGCCGGCCTGGGCGTACATGGCCATCGGCGCATCCTGGTCCTGGAAGACGTCGGGCAGGTTCAGGGTGCGGATCTTGAGCCCGCCGTCCAATGCGCCCTTCTCGGCCAGCAGTTGCAGCACGAAGGCGCCGAAGCCGCCCATGGCGCCTTCCTCGACCGTGATCAGGGCCTCATGCTCGCGCGCCAGACGCAGGATCAGATCGGCGTCCAGCGGCTTGGCGAAACGGGCGTCGGCGACGGTGGCCGACACGCCCTTGGCGGCCAGCATGTCCGCCGCCTTCAGCGATTCCTGCAGACGGGTGCCCAGGCTGAGGATGGCGACCGAAGTTCCCTCCCGCACGATCCGGCCCTTGCCGATCTCCAGCGGCGCGGCCAGTTCCGGGATCTCCACGCCCACGCCGTCGCCGCGCGGATAGCGGAAGGCGCTGGGCCGGTCGTCGATGGCCAAGCTGGTCGAGATCATCGCCGCCAATTCGGCCTCGTCGGCGGCGGCCATCAGCACCATGCCGGGCAGCGCGCCCATGAAGCCGATGTCGAACGATCCGGCGTGCGTGGCGCCGTCCGATCCGACCAGACCCGCCCGATCCATGGCGAAGCGCACCGGCAGCGACTGGATCGCCACGTCGTGGACGACCTGATCGTAGCCGCGCTGAAGGAAGGTCGAATAGATGGCGCAGACCGGCTTCATGCCGTCCGCCGCCAGACCGGCCGCGAAGGTCACCGCATGCTGTTCGGCGATGCCGACGTCATAGGTCCGCTCGGGGAAGGCCTGACCGAACAGGTCCAGCCCGGTGCCCGACGGCATGGCCGCCGTGATCGCCACGATCGACGGATCGACCTTGGCGTGTTTGATCAGTTCGGTTCCGAAGACCTTGGTGTAGCTGGGGGCGTTGGAGATGGCCTTGGCCTGCTTGCCCGAGACCACGTCGAACTTGACGACTGCATGCAGTTTGTCGGCGCTGCTTTCGGCGGGGGCATAGCCCTTACCCTTCTGCGTGACGACGTGAACCAGAACCGGGCGGTCCTCGATGGCGGCGGCCTTCTTCAGGATCGGCACCAGATTGTCCATGTCGTGGCCGTCGATCGGACCGACGTAGTAGAAGCCTAGCTCCTCGAAGAAGGTGCCGCCGGTAACCATGCCGCGAGCGTATTCCTCGGCCTTCTTGGCCGCCTTGCGGAAGGGGCGCGGCAGGTGCTGGGCCACCGTCTTGCCCAGGCGGCGGACGTTCTGATAGGCGCCGCCCGACACCAGGCCGGCCAGATAGGCGCTCATGCCGCCGACCGGCGGCGCGATCGACATGTCGTTGTCGTTCAGGATGACCATCAGCTGGCCGCTGGTCGCCTCGGCGGCGTTGTTCATCGCCTCATAGGCCATGCCGGCGGACATGGAGCCGTCGCCGATGACGGCCACCACGCGGTTTTTCTCGCCCTTCTGGTCGCGCGCGGCGGCGAAGCCCAGGGCTGCGCTGATGGAGGTCGAGGCGTGGGCGGCGCCGAACGGATCGTATTCGCTCTCGCTGCGCTTGGTGAAGCCCGACAGGCCGCCGCCCTGGCGCAGGGTGCGGATGCGGTCGCGCCGTCCGGTAAGGATCTTGTGCGGATAACACTGATGCCCGACGTCCCAGATCAGGATGTCCTTGGGCGTCTCGAACACATGGTGCAGCGCCGTGGTCAGTTCGACCACGCCCAGACCCGCGCCAAGGTGGCCGCCGGTGACGGAGACGGCGTCGATCGTTTCGGCCCGCACCTCCTGCGCCAGCTGTTTCAGCTGGGCGATATCGAAGTCCCGCGTGTCGGCGGGCGTCTTGACGGTGTCGAGTAGCGGGGTGTCGGGCATCAGCCGTAAAACCTTGGAAAGTCTGGTCGATCAACCCGCAGGTCGGTTCAACGTTTCGTATCAGGACCGGCGCTTTAGCACAAAGTCCACGCTGGCCCTGAGGATTTCGGCCTCGTCGCCGAACGGCTCCAGGTGCGACCGGGCCTGATTGGCGAGGTGCGCGACCCTTTGCCGCGCCGCCTCCAGACCCAGCAGGGTGACGAAGTTGGTCTTGCCGAGAGCCGCGTCCTTGCCTCCGGCCGCCTTGCCCATTTCCTCAGCCGAGCCTTCGGCGTCCAGCAGGTCGTCGACGATCTGATAGGCCAGACCGACATCGTGGGCGAAGCTGATCAGGGCGTGCTGCTGCGATGTCGAAGCGTCGGCGATGATCAGGGGAATTTCGAAGGCGTAGGCGAACAGGGCGCCGGTCTTCAGGCGCTGCATCCGCGCCACCCCGCCCAGATCGTCGCGCACGCCCAGCAGATCGATCATCTGACCGCCCGCCATGCCGCGCGCGCCGGACGCCAGCGACAGCCGCGCCGCCAGTTCGCAACGCACGGCCGCATCCTCATGGGTGTCTTCGTGCAGGATGATGTCGAAGGCGGCCGTCTGCAGAGCATCGCCGGCCAGCACCGCCGTCGCCTCGTCATAGGCCCGGTGAACGGTCGGCCGCCCCCGGCGCACGTCGTCGTCGTCCATGCAGGGCAGGTCGTCGTGAACCAGGCTGTAGGCGTGCACGCATTCCAGCGCGCAGGCTGCGCGGAGCACCGACCGCTCATCGATGTCGAACAGGCGTGCGGCCTCCAACGCGAAGAACGGCCGCAAGCGTTTGCCAGGGCCCAGCGCCGCATAGCGCATCGCCTCGGTCAGACGAGATTCCGGCCCCTCGGCGCGCGGCAGCAGTTCATCCAGCGCGACGGTGACCAGATCCGCGACCTCGGCCACGCGATCGATCACCGCCTGTTCCGGCGAGTTCGCGGCGATGACGCGGTTCACGAGAACCGGCTCCAGACCAGGCTCGAAAACGATGCAGGGATCATTCGAACGACGCCGCCTCGACGCCCTTGGCCTGGCCGTCGGGGCCGACCACGATCTTTTCAACACGCAGTTGAGCCGCCTTCAGCCGCGCCTCGCAGTGGGCCTTCAGCTTGGCGCCCTCTTCATAGAGGGCGATCGACTCCTCCAGCGGCGCCTGGCCGGATTCCAGGCGAGACACGATGGTCTCCAGGCGCTTCAGGGCGTCTTCGAAGCTGAGATCGGCGGGGATGGCGGCGGCGGTGTCGGTCATGGCGCGGACCCTAGAGGCGCGCGCCGGGCGCATCAACGTCAGAAGCGGCTATCGCTTCTCGTAGCGACGCTGCGACCAGTATTTGAAGCCCTGGTTTTGGACCAGTTTCCAGCCGTCGGCCTTCAGCGCGCGGCCGACCATGTGGTTGAAATAGCCGTGGGCGAAGACCAGCACGTCCTGCCCGCTTTCGGCGCGCGCAATCAGCTTCTGCGCCGCCTGATCGGCCCGCGCCTCGGCCTGGGCGCGGGTTTCCTGGCCGCCGTGGTGATCAAAGGCGTGCCACCAGAATCGCGACACCACGCCCCACCATTTGGGCGACAGCTTGATCCATTCCGGAATCGGCGGCGGCGGCAGGGGCGCCTCGATGAACATGACGTCGGCCATGACCTCGCGCCCGGCGGCGACCGCAGCGGCGGTTTCCTGAGCGCGCTGACGGGTCGAGGCGTAAATGGCACCAGCGCCCTGCGCCGCCGCAACCAGTTCGGGCGGCGGGGTCTGACCGGCCAGCAGGCCGCCGATCTCATACTTCGCCCACCAGTCGCCGTACTGGCGCGCCGAAATCAGGCATTTGCGCGACAGCGCCGGCTCGCCATGACGCGTCAGGATGATGGCGCCGGGACGGACAGCGACAAGCGCGCCGACGGATGGCGCCGCATCTGGCGGGGACACGGACGGTTCGGTCGAATCGAGGGACATGGCGGGGGCTGACATGACAAACGGACGGGCCTTTGGTTTCAAGGCGTTAAGCGTCCTCAGTCCTCCCCGAGCGCAGCGACGTGGGCGACCGCAGAGCGGCCTAGTCCTTCAAGGTCGTAACCGCCCTCAAGCGCCGACACAACCTTGCCCGAACAGGTCCGGCGCGCGACCTCCAGAATCGCACGCGTCGCCCAGGCGAAATCCTCGGCCTCCAGCGACTGATGCGCCAGTGGATCGCGCCGGTGGGCGTCGAAACCGGCCGAGATCAGTATCAGGTCCGGCCGGAACGATTCCAGCGCCGGCATCAATCCGCCGGCGAAGGTGGCGCGCCAGTTCTCGCGCGCCGCATGGGGCGCCACCGGGGCGTTGACGATATTGCCGACGCCCGTCTCTGACGCCGCGCCAGTGCCGGGATAGAGCGGCATCTGGTGGATGGAGGCCAGGAACAGGCTGTCGTCGTCTTCGAACGCCGCCTGGGTGCCATTGCCGTGGTGAACGTCGAAATCGACCACCGCCACCCGCGCCAACCCTTCGGCCTGAGCCGCGCGCGCCGCGACGGCGACGGAGGAGAACAGGCAGAATCCCATCGCGCGGTCCGGCTCGGCATGATGCCCCGGCGGGCGCACGGCGGCGAACGCCCGATCCATCTCGCCCCGCGCCACGGCCCTTACCGCATTGATCGCCGCCCCCGCCGCCAACCGCGCCGCCGGCACGCTGCCAGGTGACAGGACGGTGTCGGCATCCAACTGAACCATGCCGGCGACCGGCGAGGCGTCCAGCAGTCGTGCGACATAGGCGGCGGGATGCACCCGCTCCAGATCCACGACCTCGGCCTGCGTGGCGGCGCACCGGTCGCGGGCCAGGCCTGCGTCGTCCAGAGCATCCAGCACCGCCTTCAGCCGCTCGGGACTTTCGGGATGGCCCGCGCCCGGCGCGTGGGACAGCATGGAGGGATGGGTGAAGATCGGAACGTGGGTCATGGCAAAGTCGTCATTTCTCAGATGCGCCTTGCGGCCAGCCTATCGCAAACCGATTTGCAGGGCGACGAAGCAAGCTTGAGGAGATCGTCATGAAGGCTATTGGCACGACCGGCCCCCGCCCCGCGACAGACCCTGACGCCCTCACGCTCTTCGACACGCCCGAACCGGACCTGCGCCCCCGCGACCTGCTGGTTGAAGTAAAGGCGGTCAGTCTCAATCCGGTGGACACCAAGGTCCGCTCCAGCCGGACGCCAGAAGACGATCAGCCAAGCATTCTCGGCTATGACGCGTCAGGGGTGGTGATCGACATCGGCGATGAAGTCAGCCTGTTCAAGGTTGGGGACGAAGTATTCTACGCCGGCCAGATCGACCGGCCGGGGTCCAATGCAGAGCGCCAAGCTGTGGACGAGCGGATCGTCGGCCCGAAGCCCAAGTCCTTGACGTTTGCAGAAGCGGCGGCCCTCCCGCTGACTGTGATTACGGCTTGGGAACTGCTGTTTGACCGCTTGAAGGCCAGCAAGGATGAAGACGAGACCTTGCTGATCGTCGGCGGGGCGGGCGGCGTCGGCTCGGCCCTGATCCAGATCGCCCGCTCCGTCACAAGTTTGCGTGTTGTCGCCACGGCCTCGCGTCCTGACACCCGCCAATGGTGTCTCAACCTGGGCGCGCACGCGGTGGTCGATCACTCCGGCCCGCTAGACGAGGCTGTAACTGCAGCTGGCGAACGCGCGCCCAAATATATTGCATCCCTGACCCACACGCAGGCGCATTTCGAAGCTCTTGCACGCGCGGTCGGCGTGCAAGGCGTGATTGGCTGCATCGACGACTTCAAGGGGCTGCCGATCGAGCTCTTGAAACAAAAGTCGGCAGGATTTGTCTGGGAATTCATGTTCACCCGCTCCCTCGAACAGACGCCGGACATGATCGCGCAGCACCAACTCCTATCGGAGGTCTCTCGCCTGGTTGATTCTGGCGCCTTGCGCACCACCCTGACCGAGAACCTGGGCCGGCTGTCGGTGGAGAACCTGCTTAAGGGGCACAGACAACTCGAAAGCGGATCAACCATCGGCAAGGTCGCGCTAGACGGTTTCTGAAGCTATTGGCGGATCATGACCGAGATCGTGATCCGCCCTGCCCGCCCCGAAGACGCCGCCGCCTTGGGCGCCCTGGGCCGTCAGACCTTTATCGACACCTTCGTTGACGGGTTCGGCATCCCCTACCCGGAAGCCGACCTGAACGCGTTTCTGGACGCCAGTTTCGATCTGGAACCGACGCTAAAGAAGTTGGCGGAGCCCGACTGCGCCTGGTGGGTGGCCGACCGCGACGGAGAACTGCTGGCCTTCGCCAACGCCGGCCCCAATGGCCTGCCCCACCCCGAGGCCAGACCGTCGCACATGGAACTGCGCCGGCTCTATGTGTCCCAGGCGGCGCAAGGTCTGGGCCTTGGAACCAGACTGCTGAAGCTGTCTCTGGACTGGATGGAAACCCACACGGACGGACCGTTGTGGATCGGCGTCTGGAGCGGCAACGACAAGGCCCAGCGCCTCTACGCCGCCTATGGTTTCGAGAAGGCGGGAGAATACGACTATCCCGTCGGCGCCTGGCGCGACCACGAGTTCATCTTGCGGCGCGGCTGATCCGGGTTCACATCCCTCTCATGCTCCTGCCCTTCTTCACCGCGCTGCGCGACGCCAAGGTTCCGGTGTCGATGAAGGAATGGCTCCATCTGATGGAGGCCATGGATCGCGACGTGGCGGGGCGCGAGGTCGAGGCCTTCTATCATCTGTCGCGCGCCGTCCTGGTCAAGGACGAGAAACACTATGATCGGTTCGATCAGGTTTTCGGGACGGTGTTCAAAGGGATCGAGTCGGTCGGGTCGGGCGAGGACCTGACCACCGACATTCCCGAAGACTGGCTGCGGCTGCTGAACGAAAAATATCTAACCGACGACGAAAAGGCTCAGATCGAGGCGCTGGGCGGATTCGACAAGCTGATGGAGACGCTGAAGCAGCGTCTGGAAGAGCAGAAAGAGCGTCACTCCGGCGGCTCGAAATGGATCGGCACGGGCGGAACAAGCCCCTTCGGACACGGCGGCTATAATCCCGAAGGCGTTCGCATCGGCGGTCCGGGCAAGCACGGCCGAGCGGTCAAGGTGTGGGAAAAGCGCGAGTTCAAGAACCTGGACGACACGGTCGAGCTGGGCACCCGCAACATCAAGGTGGCGCTGCGTCGTCTGCGCCGGTTCGCCCGACAGGGCGCGCCGGACGAGCTGGATATCGACGGCACCATCGACGGCACGGCGCGTCAGGGCTGGCTGGACATCCAGATGCGGCCCGAGCGGCGCAATACGATCAAGGTGCTGCTGTTCCTCGACATCGGCGGTTCGATGGACGGCCACATCAAGCTGGTCGAGGAGCTGTTCTCGGCGGCCAATACCGAGTTCAAGAACCTGGAGTTCTTCTACTTCCACAACTGCCTCTACGAAGGGGTCTGGAAGGACAATCGTCGCCGGCACACCGAGCGTATCCCGACGTGGGATCTGCTGCACAAATACCCCGGCGACTGGCGCGCCATCTTCGTCGGCGATGCGACGATGAGCCCCTATGAGATCACGATGCCTGGCGGCTCCGTCGAGCACTGGAACGAGGAGGCCGGCGCCGTCTGGATGAAGCGGGCGCGCCAGCAGTGGGAGAAGTCGGTCTGGCTGAATCCCGTTCAGGAGCGTTACTGGGACTACACCGCCTCCGTCGGCCTGTTGCGTGAGGTCATGGAGCAGCGAATGTTCCCGCTGACCCTGGAAGGCCTCGACAAGGCGATGCGCGCATTGACGCGCTAAGGCATGCAAAAAACGCCGCCCGCGCTTGGCGGGCGGCGTTTCTTATCTTCGCGCATTCGAGTGACGCTTAGGCCTTGTCGCGGAGGCTGTCCTTGACGCCGCCGACAGTATTCTGGACCTTGCCTTCGACTTGATCGGCCTTGCCCTCGGCTTGCAGCTTGGTGTCGCCGGTCATCTTGCCGACGCCTTCCTTGACCTTGCCGCCCATGTTCTTGGCGGCGCCTTCGATACGGTCGTGATCAGCCATCGAAATCTCCTGTTTTCATCGCCGCGACATATGTTTGCGGTTCGAAATACAAACGACTTCACAGGAAGCCCGTTCCGTAAGGCTCAGCTTGGGCGACGCAGCCAGACGGCGACAGCCCAGGCGTGAGAATCGTGACGCAGGCGTGAGATCGCGAAGGTCGGATCCAGCCACACCAGCGTGTGATCGTCCTCGCATTTCGCATCAGGATTTTCGGCCGCCACAGTGGCGGTCCAGAAGCCGCCGACATTGTTCACGGGCTCGCGCGTCGAGCGCACGAAATACTGGCTAGCCTCTGCGATGCGGTTCAGCGGCGCGACCGTCAGGCCGGTTTCCTCGACGAACTCACGGACGAGGGCCTGAACCTCGGTCTCCTCGATGTCCAAGCCGCCGCCGGGGAGGTCGAAATAGGGACCGGTCTCACGTTCGACGCGCACACAGGCGATCAGGCCGTCGCGCTCGACGATGCCGAACGCGGTGGCGCGGTGACGATAATCCGAAGCGGGTTTGCGAACGCCGAACTGCAACATGATGACAACCGACCCTAGAGGTCGAACGACAGCCTGGCGCGCACGCCCTTGTGGGCGCCGTCGAACTCGACCGCCGACCGCAGACCTGACGCCATGGCGGAAATGATCTTGCCGCCGAGCCCCGTGCCCTTGGGCGTACCGTCTCCCATGCCGGGGCCGTCGTCCTCGACCGTCAGCATGACGCGATGCTCATTCTCGCGGCGCATATGAATGCGAATCTCGCCCCCCTGCCCCGGCGCATAGGCGTATTTGACGGCGTTGGTGACCAGTTCGGTGACGATGACGCCAATCGACACGGCCTGATCTGTCGTCACGGACAGCGGTTCAGCGTCCAGCGTCAGCTTGGGCGATCCGTCATCCGGCCCGATGGACTTGGACAGCTCGTCCATCAGCCCGACCAGATATTCGTCCATGGCCACGTGGCTCATGTCGCCGGAGGTATAGAGGCGGCGGTGAACATGGGCGACGGCCTCGATGCGCGCCTGTGATTCCCGCAGCGCGTCCTTGGCGCCCTGGTCGGTGACGTGGCGCATCTGCAAGGACATGAAGCTGGACACCAGCTGCAGCGAGTTGCCGACTCGGTGGTTCACCTCACGCAGCATGGCCTCGGCCCGATCGCGCGCCCGGCGGATTTCTTCCTGCGCCAGTTCGTTCTCGCGCTCCAGCCGGCGACGCGACAGGGCGTCCTCGAGCGCCGAGCGCAACAGGGACGTGAAGTCCTCCGAGACGTCCTTGATGACATAGTCCGCCGCGCCCGCGCGAAGGGCCGCGACGGCGATCCGCCCATCCTGCGCGCCCGTCACATAGACGACGGGCGGCGGGGCCGTCAGGGCCAGAATGTCCGGCAGGACGTCCAGCCCGTCTCGCGTCGGCATATAGTGGTCCAGCGCGCAGATGTCGTACTCACCCTGCTGCAACAGCTCCAGCCCCGCATCGCCATCCGGCGCGCAGGTGACGGCATAGCCGTGACGCCCCAGCTCCTTCTCGACCAGCCGGGACAGACCCCGGTCGTCGTCGATGTAGAGCAGGCGAATAGGCTTTTGCGCGTCGATCGTCAGATCTCCGGCGCCTGGATCACCGAGAGGAACAGACCCAGCTGGCGGATCGCGCCGGCGAAGGATTCATAATCCACTGGCTTGGTGATGTAGACGTTGCAGCCCAGATCGTAGCAGCGCTGGATCTCGACCTTGTCGTCGGTCGTCGTCAGCACGACGACCGGCGCGCGACGGAGGCGCTCATTGGCCTTCACCTTTTCCAGAATGTCCGTACCCGACATATCGGGCAGGTTGAGGTCGAGCAGGATCAGCAGCGGGCCATTGGCGAGGATTTCGTCGCTGAACAGATAGTCGAGCGCCGCACCGCCCTCATCGAAATGCTTGATCTCGTTGTTGATGTTGGCCCGGCGGATGTTCTTTTCGATCAGCTTGGCGTGGCCGTGGTCGTCTTCGACCATGATGATTTTGACGGGTTGCGTCACAGCGCGCCTCCGGGTTCAGACAGGATCAGTCGTTTGGGGAATTTCAGCAGGAAAGTCGAGCCTTTGCCCAGTTCGGACTCCACGTCGATCGTGCCGCCCAGGCGGCGCACGCTGTTTCTGACGAACGCTAGCCCCAGACCTTCGCCGGAACGGTCCTGTTTTCCGGAGCGGCGGAACAGCTCGAAGATCCGCTCATGGTCACGCGGGGCGATGCCCCGGCCGTTGTCGGCGACCCGGTAGACGACCCAGCCGCCCGGCACGTCCTCGCCCGATACGACGATCTCGCCCGGTCGGTCGTGATCCAGATATTTGACGGCGTTGTCGATCAGATTGCCGACGATCTGCTCCATCGAAATGCGGTCGCTTTCGATTTCGGGCAGCGACTGCACATCGATGCGGGCGCCCGAGGCTTCGGTCTGGTGATGGACGCTGTTAGCGATATTCTGGGCCATCGTCGTCATGTCCAGCGGTTCTGGAAGCAGGTTGCGGCGACCTTCGCGCGACAGCTTCAGGATGGCGTTGATCAGCCGGTCCATCTTCTCGGTCGAGGCGCGGATAAAGCCGATGGCCTCAGGCATTTCCTCGCGCACGGCGGTGACGATCTCGGGATCGACCACGCGCGTCTTTTCCGCCTCGTAGATCGCCTTGTCGACGATCTTGCCTGCCTGCTCCAGTTCGGAGGTGTAGCCCATCACGTTGACCAGCGGCGCGCGCAGGTCGTGGCTGACGATGTAGGCGAAGCGCTGGATTTCCTCGTTCGCGCGCATCAGGTCGCCGGTGCGCTCGCGGACCTTGTCTTCCAGGCTGGCGTTGGCGGCGTCCAGGGTCGCGCGGGCGGACTGGATCTCGGCCACGTAACGCCGCACCAGCCAGGCTGACAGCAGAGCCAGAACGAGGACCAGAAGCCCCGCGATGGCGTTCATCGTGACGGTCAGGAAGCCAAAACGCTCCGAGGCCCGGCGTCGGCTGTCGATCCTGTCAGACTTCAGCTTGTCGAACTTGTCGATGGCGGCTCGGAGCTCGTCCATATACTGCTTGCCTTCGCCAGACCGCACGGCCTGGATCGACTGCCCGATCCGACCCTGCCGCGCCAAGGCGACGGTGCGCTCCATCTCGTCCCATTTCTTGTCACCCAGACGGTGAATGGGTTCGACGGTGTCTTTCAACGTCGGGTCGAGGGCCGCGCCCTCATCCAGAAACGCCAGAGCGGGCTCCATGTCGGCCCTGGAGTCACGATAGGGCTGTAGAAAATCGCTTCGTCCCGTCAGCAGAAAACCGCGTTGCGACGTTTCGGCGTTCAGGCTCGCAATGAGAACCGTGCGCGCGGCGCGCCGCATCTGCTGAGCATGCTCGATGGTCTTGTTCAACGCGACGGTGCGCTGGATCATCACGAAGGTCGTCGCATTGACCACGATCAGCAGTCCGAACGCCAGGATCAGCATGGCCGAGATCGACCGGGCCAACGACGGCGTACGCATGAAGTCGCGCAGGCGCGACCATTGGGATCGGGGGTTCGGACTCATGACGGCGGAGCTTTAGCGGGGTGCGTCGCCGCGTCAAACGTCAAACTGCCAAGTCGGTGGGATCAGACCTGGCCGAGGGTCCGCAACCGGGCCTTGGGGTGGATCTCGTTCTGGCTCATCACGACGGTCTGGCCGCGGAAGCGTTCGATGATCGAGCGCACATAGGGCCGCGTCATCGGGCCGGTCAGCAGGACCGGGTTCTCGCCCGTCATGGCGATCCGCTCGAAGGTGTCGCGCACGGCGCGGATGAAGTCCTGGAGGCGGGACGGCGCCATGGCCAGCTGCTTGTCCTCGCCATTGCCGATCAGGCTTTCGGCGAAAGCGTTTTCCCATTCCGGCGACAGGGTGACGATGGGCAGGGCCCCTTCGCCGTCCTTGTTCTGCCAGCACAGTTGGCGGCCCAGGCGCGCACGAACGTGTTCGACCAAGGTCGTGACGCTGGAACTGTGCGGCGCGGCCTCGGCCAAACCTTCCAGGATCGCCGGCAGGTCGCGGATCGACACCTTTTCCCGCAGAAGCGACTGCAACACCCGCTGCAGCGTCGTGACGGTGACCACGCTGGGCACCAGTTCCTCGACCAGCTTCTTCTCTTCGGCGCCCAGTTCCTTCAGCAGCTTCTGCACCTCTGCGTAGGACAGCAGATCGGCCATATTGTCTTTCAGGATCTCGGTCAGATGGGTCGTCAGGACCGTCGATGGATCGACCAGCGTATAGCCCCGGAACGTCGCCTCCTCGCGCAGACCTTCCTCGATCCAAGTCGCCGGCAGGCCGAAGGCGGGTTCGCGCATATGCTCGCCCGGAAGCTCGACCTGGCGACCCGCCGGATCCATCGCCATCAGGTGGCCCAGCCGCACCTCGCCCGCCCCCGTCTCCATCTCCTTGATGCGGATGGCGTAGCCTTGGGTCGGCAGGCGCATGTTGTCGAGGATGCGCACCTGGGGAATGACGAATCCGTATTCCTGGGCCAGCGATCGGCGCAGGGCGCGGATTTGGTCGGTCAGGCGCCGTCCCTCAAGATCGTTGATCAGGCTGAGAAGCGAATAGCCGAGTTCGATCTTCACCTCGTCGATGGTGAGCACATTGGCGATCGGCTCTTCGACGTCTTCCTTGGGCTTTGCGGCCGCTGCCGCCGCCGCGATCTCCGCCTCTGTCGGCTGAGGCTTCAAGCGATTGCGGCCCAGCCGCCAGGCCATGAAGCCCGAGCCGATGGCCAGGGCTGCGAACGGGATCAGCGGCATTCCTGGGATCAGGCCGATCAGGCCGGCGGCGCCCGAGACCACGCCCAGCGATACCGGATTGGTCGCCAGCTGGGTGACCATCGCCTTGTCCGCCGTGCCTTCGACGCCCGCCTTGGACACCAGGAAGCCGGCGGCGATCGAGATGATGATGGCTGGCACCTGCGTCACCAGACCATCGCCGATGGTCAGTTGGACATAGGTATTGGCGGCCTCCATCGCCGGCATGCCGTGTTGCAGCGTGCCGATCAGTATGCCGCCGATGGCGTTGATGAAGGTGATGATCAGACCGGCGACGGCGTCGCCGCGCACGAACTTCGAGGCGCCGTCCATGGCGCCGAAGAAGGTCGATTCCTGCTCCAGCTCCTTGCGGCGCAGCTTGGCCTGATCCTCGGTGATCAGACCCGACGACAGATCGGCGTCGATGGCCATCTGCTTGCCCGGCATGGAGTCCAGGGTGAAGCGGGCGGACACTTCGGCGATCCGGGTCGAACCCTTGGTGATGACGACGAAGTTCACCACCAGAATGATCGCAAAAATGATCACCCCGATGATGAAGTTGCCGCCCATCATCAGTTGACCGAAGGCGTTGATGACCTGGCCCGCCGCATCGTGACCTTCCTGGCCGTGGGTCAGTATAAGACGCGTCGAGGCCAGGTTCAGACCGAGCCGGAAGAGGGTCGAGACCAGCAGCACCGTCGGGAAGATGGCGAAATCCAGAGGCCGCTTCATCATCACGGCGGTCATCAGGATCAGCACGCTGGACACCAGCGAGAAGGCCAGCAGCAGATCCAGCAGGAATTTGGGCACCGGCAGGATCAGCAGCATGATCACGCCGATCACGCCCACCGCCATCAGGACTTCGCCGCGGTTCAGCCAGCCGATCACGTCGCGTCCGGTTGGGCGCGCCATGCCGTCCTTCATCAGGATCGGCGCATCAGCCACGACCCAAGACCTTCAGTGCGCGACGCGTCGCCTCGGCGATCACGGCCGCGTTCGCGTCGTCCGACGTCGCCCCGGTCGCATGGTAATAGGCGGCGACGATCACGGGTTGGCCGTCCGGCGGATACAGCAGGCCGATGTCATTGGTCGGCCCATAGCCACCCGTCCCCGTCTTGTGCGCCACCCGCCACTCCGCAGGCGTCCCAGCCCTAAGACGATTCTGACCCGTGGGCGTATCGGTCATCCATTGCAGCAACCGGTCGCGTGACGCCGCGGTCAGGGGCGAGGCCGAATCCAGAAAAAGACGTTCAAGATTGGCGACCGACTGGTTGGGAAGGATGGTGTCCTTGTCGCCGTCCAGACGATTCATCTCCGGCTCGAAACGGTCCGAGCGAGTGCTGTCGTCGCCGATGCCGCGATAGAAGGTCTGCATCGCCGACGGGCCGCCCATGGCCTTCAGCAACAGATTGGCGGCGGGGTTGTCGCTGACCTCCACCGCGCCCTTCATCAACTGCTCGACCGTCAGGCTGGCGCCGACGGCGGGCTCGGTGACCGGAGCGTGGTTGATCATGTCAGCCGCCGTGATGGGGATGCGGCGATCCAGTCGCTCTTGCCCAGCCTGCGCGCGCAACAGGGTCGCAGCGGCCAGATACATCTTGAAGGTCGAGCAATAGACGAAGCGTTCGTCGCCGCGCCAAACCAGCTTTCGCCCCGTCGCCGCGTCCTGAACGACGAAGCCGAGACGGCCGTCATTGCGCGCTTCCAGGTCGGATAGGTCAATGACCTCGTCTGACACAGGGGCGGGCGCCGCAGGGCGTGATTCCGCGCGCGGCGAACAGCCGACCGCGCTCAAGGCGGCCAGCCCCGTCAGGACGCGTCGGCGCTCCACGGGTGCGCGCATGGGTTCAGGCCGCGTAGCCCGATGCGGAGACGCCGCTCATCGGCGCCGGAATGGCCGTGCCCTCGTCGGCGTATTCGTTCAGCTTGTTGCGCAGGGTGCGGATCGAGATGCCCAGTATGTTCGCCGCGTGGGTGCGATTGCCCAAGCAATGCGTCAGGGTGTCCAGGATCAGCGTCTTTTCCATCGCCGCCACGGTCTGACCCACGAAGCTGCGGGTCACGGCGTCGGCCGCCTGGGCGGCGCGGGCGGCGACCCCGGCTTGCGGCGCCTCATAGGCCTGTCCCGCCATCATGCCCGCGCCCAGGCGGCCCAGCGGCTGACCGTCCGGCAGGCGAATGGCGTCGACATCGATCTCGGGGCCGGTGGCAAGCAGCACCGCGCGGTGCATGGCGTTTTCCAGCTCGCGAACGTTGCCCGGCCAGCGATGGGCCGAAATGGCCTGACGGGCGGCGGCCGAGATCGGACGCACGGGCACGCCGTTGGCGGCGGCGTATTTCTTGATGAAGTGGTCGGCCAGCACCACGATGTCGCCGGGCCGCTCGCGCAAGGACGGCAGGCGCAGGTTCACCACGTTCAGGCGATACAGCAGGTCCTCTCGGAACGTGCCCTCCGCCACGGCCTTGGCCAGATCGCGGTTCGAGGTCGCGATGATGCGGATGTTGACCGAGACCGGCTTGGAGCCGCCCACGCGGTCGATGACGCGCTCCTGGATGGCGCGCAGCAGCTTGGCCTGAAGCCGGGCGTCCATCTCGGAGATCTCGTCCAGCAGCAGGGTGCCGCCGTCGGCTTCTTCGAACTTGCCGATGCGGCGCGCGACGGCGCCGGTGAAGGCGCCCTTCTCGTGGCCGAACAGTTCGGATTCCAGCAGATTGTCGGGAATGGCGGCGCAGTTGACGCTGATGAAGGGGCGTTCGGACCGGCGCGAATGCTCGTGCAGATACCGCGCCATCACCTCCTTGCCGACGCCGCTTTCGCCGGTGATCAGGATCGAGGCTTCCGAGCGCGCGACCTGATCGGCCAGTTGCAGCACCGCCTTCATCGACGGGTCGGCCGAGATCATCGGCTTTTCGTCGTCGGCGACGGCCGACAGGACAGCGGCGATCAGTTCGGCGTCGGGCGGAAGCGGAATGAACTCCTTGGCGCCGGCCTTGATGGCGGCGGCCGCCTCTCGCGCATCGGCGTCGACGCCGAAGGCCACGACCGGAATGGTGATCCGCTCGGCCTCGTTGGCGGCGATCAGGGCGGCGATGTCCAGCTGATAGTCGACCATCAGCAGGTCGGCGCCCTGCCCCCGGCGCAGTTGTTCGGTCGCCTGGTCGGCGCGCTCGACGTGATTGACCTTGGCGCCGTGCGCCATGGCCATCTTCACTGCAGAAGCGAGCTGGCCGCTCAGTCTGCCTACCACCAGAAGACGCATCGTTCTTCTCCTCTATCCCTGTTTCGAGCGCGTCGCCGATCAGGCGCCGCTATCCTCGGTCTTGATGATTTCCGTCATGGTCACGCCCAGCCGGTCGTCGACGACGACGACCTCGCCGCGCGCGATCAGGCGGTTGTTGACGAAGATGTCGATCGCCTCCCCGACCTTGCGGTCCAGTTCCAGCACCGAGCCCTTGTTCAGCTTCAGCAGCTGGGCCACCGACATGTGGGACTTGCCCAGAACCGCCGAGATGTTGACCGGCACGTCAAAGACGGTCGCCAGGTCGGCGGCGCTCTTTTCGCCGCTGTCGTCCAGGGGCGGCAGGCCCGAAAGGCCGGAGAATTCCTCCAGCGCCAGGTCGTCGGATGCCATCAGAACATGCTCCTGTCGATGGGAAGGGTTTCGGCGTGTCCGGCCTCGGCGGCCAGGGCGGCGGTCAGGGCCTCAGCGACGCGGTCGGCCGAGCCTTGCGGATCGTGATCAGCGCGCCCGTCGGCCCATTCCAGCTGGAAAGCGGCCTGGGCCATGCCTGGTTCATCGCGGAATGCGACCATACCGGTGAAGCCGCTGTCGGCGCAGGCGCGCTCGATCAGGCCGCGCGCCTCGTCATCCAGGCCCGAAGCGCGAACGACCAGACGTGGCGAGGCGTCGATTTCCTGCGCCAACAGTTCCAACGCCGCTTTCAGCGGCGCATGCGGAAACCGGTCCAGAGCGGCCCCGGCGATGGTGCGCGCAGCAGCCAGGGCCAGGTCGGCGGCCTGTTCCCGGTGCGCCTGGGCCACAGCCTTGAGGGTCGGCATGGCCGAGGCCACAGCCTGGGCGATGTTGCTCAGCGCCATGGCGCGGATGTTTTCGACCTCGCTGAGCGCCTGTTCGCGCGCTTCCAGACGCTCTTGCGCGACCAAGGCATCGACCTCGGCCGGCAGATAGGAGCGTTTGGCCGGCGTCCAGGCGCCGGGGCGCACGACCGTGCCGTCCGCGTCGAACTCTGTGTCGAAGGCGAAGAGGCGCCGGATTTCAGGGGATTGGGTCATGTCAGTAGATCAACTCGTCGTCGGCGCCCTGACCGGCCAGCATGATGTCGCCCTTGGCGGCCAGATCCTTGGCGACCTGGACCATGGCCATCTGGGCGGCGTCCACGTCCTTCAGACGCACCGGCCCCATCGACTCCATGTCTTCGCGCATGATCTTGGACGCGCGTTCGGACATGTTGGAGAAGAACATCTCGCGCAGTCCTTCGGACGCGCCCTTCATCGCCAGACCCAGCGAATCCTTGTCCACCGCGCGCAGCAGGGTCTGCACCCCGCCCGGATCCAGCTTGGACAAATCCTCGAAGACGAACATCAGGGCGCGGATGCGTTCGGCCGACTCGCGATTGCGCTCTTCCAGGGCGCCGATGAAGCGGGCCTCGGTCTGGCGGTCGAAGCTGTTGAAGATGTCCGCCATCATCTCATGGCTGTCGCGCTTGGAGGTCCGCGCCAGGTTGGACATGAACTCGGTGCGAAGCGTGGCCTCGATCTTGTCCAGGATCTCACGCTGCACGGGCTCCATGCGCAGCATTCGCTGAACACATTCCAGGGCGAAGTCTTCCGGCAGGCTGGTCAGGACGCGGGCAGCGTGGTCCGAGCGCACCTTGGACAGGATCACGGCGACGGTTTGGGGGTATTCGTTCTTCAGATAGTTGGCGAGAACGGCCTCGTTCACATTGCCCAGCTTGTCCCACATGGTGCGACCGGCCGGACCCCGGATCTCTTCCATCAGGCCATCGACGCGATCCTTGGGCAGGAAGGCGGCCAGCAGCTTTTGCGTCTGCTCGTAGCTGCCCATGACAGAGCCCGAGCCGGACAGACCCGAGACGAACTCGATCATCAGGGCCTCGACGGCCTCGGCGCTGACGTTGCCCAGGGTCGCCATGGCCTGGGAGATTTCCTTGACCTCGTCGTCGTCCAGCCGCTCCCACAGGGCGGTATGCTCTTCGCCCAGCGCCAGCAGGATGACGGCGGCCTTCTCCGGTCCCGACAGCTTGTTGGGATCGTCAATCGAGGCCTTCTTGTTGACCAGCTTCGCCATCAGCCTTCGGCCACCCAGGACCGCAGAATGCCGGCCGCGTCATCGGGATGCGACTGAACGAAGTCGGCGACCTTCTTGACCGACGACGCCTTCACCTGACCCTCGATGCGGGCGATGTCGATCTTCTGTTCCATCTCGCTGGGCGCCGGCAGCTGAACCAGCTGAGGCTGGCCGTCCGGGCCGATCACCGTGGTCGCCACGGTGGTGACCGGCACGCCGTTGGCGCCCGCCAGCGCCGGCAGATTGCCCCCGCCGCCCGCCGCCGTCTTCAGCAGAGGACGCAGCACAAAGAAGATCAGCAGCAGGGCGACGACGGTCAGAATGCCCAGTTCGACGAAACGCATGATGTCGTTCTTGGAGAAGTCCAGCAGCGACGACTTTCCGTCCAGACCGCCCTCGATGCCGGTGTCGTGGTTGAAGCGGACGTTGATGACCTCGATCTTGTCGCCGCGTGCCTCGTCGATGCCGGCGGCGGCCGCGACCAGCGACTTGATCTGGGCGATCTCCTCGGCCGTGCGCGGCGCATAGGTCGGCTCGCCCTTGCCGTCCTTGGCCGGGGTCCACTTGCCGTCGACCGCGACGGCGACGGCCAGCTTCTTGACCTCTCCCGGCTCCTTGGTCGTGGTCGTGGTGGTCTTGGAGATTTCGTAGTTGGTCGTCTCGGCGTTTTCCGAGTTGGTCGAACCGGCCGGCGTCGCGCCGGGCGCAGCCCCGCCGGGGATGTTGTTCGTCGCAGTCACGCCGCCGTCGGGCTGGGCGCTGTTGTCGGCGGATTGCGAGCCGTTGGTCGTCGTCGAGCGGACGACCTGACCATCGGGATCGAATTTCTCTTCCTGGGTCGTGGCGCGGCTCTGGTCGATGTCGGCCGTGACCTGAACACGGGCGGCGCCGGCGCCCACTACGCCTTCGACGATATCCTTGATGCGGGCCTGAAGCTGGCTCTCGGTATTGCCCTTGGCCTCGGCGGCGGAGGCCGAGGTGAAGGTTCCGTCGTCGCTGCCGGCCGCCAGGGTGCGGTTCGTCTGGTCCGCCACGGTGACGCGGTCGGGCTTCAGGTTCGGCACAGACGAGGCCACCAGGTTGCGGATCGCCCGCACCTGATCGCTGGTCAGGTCACGCCCGCCCAGCCCCACCAGAACGGCGGCGGTCGGTTCGCCGGCGGCCGATGTGAACATCTCGCGGCGCGGCATGGTGATGTGGACGCGGGCGGCCGTGATGCCGCGCATGGACATGATGGTGCGCGACAGTTCGCCCTGCAGGGCGCGCTGTTCGTTCAACTGCTGCTGGAACTCGGTCTGGCCCAGGACTGACTGACTGTCGAACAGCTCGTAACCAACCGATCCGGAGGTGACCAAACCCTTGCCCGCGACCAGCATCCGCGCCGTGCCGACCTCGTCGCGGTTGACCATGATGGTCGAGCCATCGCCCTTGGAGGAATATTTGATGCCGGCCTGATCCAGGGCGGCGGTGATCTCGCTGGCCTCGCGCAGATCCAGGTTGGAATAGAGAAGCGCGTCCGGCGCCTGCCCCATGCGCAGCATGATGGCGACCAGCACGGCGGCCACGCCTGCGGCGACGCCGAGGACCGCAGCCAGACGGCCGATCCCGAACTTCTGCAACGCCGCTGTGAAGCCGCCCACGCGTCCCCGCCCCTTACTCGCGGAAGACACGAACGCCCCGCTAGGCAGAAAATGCCGCCTGGATGGTAAACGTCGCGTTAAGACCCGCTTAAGGGCGCGCCGCGCCCACTTGAAGCTGCGGCAAGACAGCCGGCGCACCGGACGGCAACGGCGCTTTCGGGTCTCTCAACCACGAGACGACGTCGCGATAGACGATATCGGCGTCCAGATCGCGGTTCAGCAGATGCCAGCCGCTCGGATACCATGCGGTCCGCAGCGTCCCGCCCTCCCGCTCGGCCCGCTCCAGCGCCAGCTTCATCGGCCCCTTCTTCACCACCTCGTCGTGGGCGCCGTACATCAGGATGGCGTCGCCTCGGATGCGCCCCAGGCTGCGCGACGAGGTCTCCATCAGATCGACCAGCCCATAGACAGTGTCGAACCGGGTCGCGAGGATGCTCCTCGGATCGCGCCCGTTGCGGATCAGCTCCAGCGTATTGGATGAGGCGTGGATATTGCGGGTGATGAACTCCGGCGGTTCCAGCGCAACGTCGCCCAGCGCCCGCGCTGCGATGTTCAACGCCGTGCTGTTCAACGGTCCTTGCGTCGACCAGCCCCAGACGCCGGGCGCCAGCAGCACGACACGGTCCGCATCCGGGGGATTGTCGGAGCCGAACGCGGCGGCGGTGACAGACCCGCCCATGCTCTCGCCCACAACGGCGATGACGGCATTGGGATAGCGGGCCCGCGCCATCGCGGTGATCTCGCGCAGATCATCGGTCATCCGCTGCTGCCCAGCCCATTCGCCCCGCCCCGGCGCCCCGCCGAAGCCCCGCTGATCGTAGGACCAGGTCTCGATCCCCTGCTCGGCCCACCAGGGTCCGGCCAAGCGGAAGCTGGCGTCGTGGTCGTTCATGCCGTGCAGGGCCACGATCACCGCCCAGGGCGCCCCATCCTTTGGCCCCCAGTGCAGATACGGCAGGCGCGCACCGTCCGACATGACCAGGGCGCGATCCTCGACATGGGCGCCGACAAAGCCCGGCGGCGGCGTCAACGGCGGCTGAATGTGAGGTGCGGCGCAGGCCGACAGAACGAGCGCGGCGGCCAGCGGCATAAGTCTGGAGGCGATCAAGGCCATGTGTCCCAAGCAGCGCTCATGATACCACCGGCGAGTCCTTCTCGCTGGAGCGAATGGCCGCCGGATTTGCAGAAGTCAGAATGCGCTGAACGCGTTCCCGGAGATAGGGAAGCACCTCCGCCTCGAACCACGGATTCTTCTTCAGCCAGGCCGTATTGCGCCACGACGGATGCGGCAGCACCAGCAGATCCGGTGCATACTCCCGCCACGCCCGCACCGTCTCGGTCATGGTCCGTTTGGCCCTGTCGCCCAGAGCCCACGCCTGCGCATAGCCGCCGACCAGCAAGGTCAGCTCCATCTGCGGCAGGGCCTCCAGCAACTGCGGTCGCCACAGTTCCGCACAGCGTGGCGGCGGCGGATAGTCGCCGCCTTTCGGCGCGGTTCCCGGATAGCAAAAGGCCTGAGCCGCCACCCCGACGCGCGGGTCGGCGTAGAAGGTCTCATAGTCCACGCCCATCCAGTCACGAAGACGATCGCCTGAGGGATCCGTGAACGGCAGGCCGCTCTCATGGACGCGTCGCCCCGGCGCCTGGCCGCAGATCAGCAGCCGCGTCTCTGGAAAGACCCGCACCACCGGGCGCGGGGTGTGCGGCAGGACGCCCGCGCAGGCGCGACAGGCGCGGATGTCGGTCAGGATATCCTGGAGATCAGTCGTCATCGCCCTTGACGACCGGCGGACGGCGGCTCAACGCCAAGGCCGTTTCTTCCTCGGTCGCCTGACGCAGGCGTGTGACGCCACGGAAATTGTCCGGATCGACCGCCTTGCCCTTCTTGGTGATGGTCAGCTTGCCCTGGCGCATCAGGCTTAGAGCGGTCGCGCGAACCTTGGGCAGCATGCGCTGCCACTGCTCGGGCTGTAGCTCTTTGGCCACTTCGGCCGGCTCAATGCTCTTGCCGGGCTCAAGCGCGGCGATTTTGTTCAGGATTGCGGTTTCGATCGGGTCGCTCATTGCGCCTATATGCTGCAACGCACGCCCATAAGTAAGGCCGAGTCTGCATGCCCAAGAAAATCACCATCACCGAAGGCGAGTTCGCCGGCTGGCAGACCTATGATCTGCACGACACCTTCGACACGGTGGTCGGCCCCTTCTACGGCAAGCCGGATCCCGACGGGCACATGCGCTGCGCCTTCCGCGCCGAGCAGAAGCATATGAACGCAGGCGGGCGAATGCACGGCGGCTGCCTGATGACCTTCGCCGACATCGCCATGTTCCAGATCGCCTATCAGGAGATGGAGGGCGCCTCGGGCGTCACGGTCCAACTAGACTCCACCTTCATCGACGGGGGCTATGTCGGCGAACTGATCGAGGCCACCGGCCAGGTCACCAAAGCGGGCAAGAGCCTGATCTTCGTGCGGGGTCAGATCAATACCGGCGAGCGCCTGCTGATGACCTTCTCCGGCGTCATCCGCAAATTCACGCCGCGCTGAGCGTGGTCTAGCCGAAGACGACGCTGGGCATCGCGCCGACGATCGCCGCGGTCATCAAGGTGGCCAGGAAGCCGGCGAACAGGCCCTTCCAGACCATGCCCAGCACCTCTTCGCGGCGTTCGGGCATCAGGACCGACAGGCCAGTCACGGTGATGCCGACCGAGCCGATATTGGCGAAGCCGCACAGGGCGTAGGTCATCAGCATGCGCGTCCGCTCGGTCATGTCTGCGGCCGGCACCTTGCCCAGGTCGATGAAGGCGACGAACTCGGTCAGGGTCAGTTTGACGCCCAGCAGCCAGCCGGCGACGTCGGCGTCTTTCCACTCGACCCCGATCAGCCAGGCCACCGGCGCGAAAATCCAGCCCAGCATCCGCTCGACGGTCAGGGGCGCATTGAACACGACGAACCCGCCCAGCATGACGTTGACCAGGGCGACCAGGGCCACGAACACGATCAGCACGGCCGAGATGTTCAGCACGACCATCAGGCCGTCGGACGTGCCCTTGACGATGGCGTCGATGGCGCTGTCGTATTTCAGGGCCGAGTCATAGTCGGCGACCGCGCCGCCCATCCCTTCTTTCTCGGGGATGATGATCCGCGCCAGCAACACGCCGGCCGGCGCCGAAACGATCGAGGCCACCAGCACGTGGCCCGCCGCATTGGGCAGCACCGGCGACAGGATGGTCGCATAGGCCACCATGGTCGAACCGGCGACCGTCGCCAGGCCCACCACCATCATCAGGAAGATCTCGGACCGCGTCAGCTTGTCCAGATAGGCGCGGATCACGATCGGGCTTTCGATCATGCCCAGGAAGATGTTGGCCGCGACCGCCAGGGCCGAGGCGCCGCCCAGACCCATCGTCTTCTGGAACAGGAAGCCAAAGCCCAGGGTGATCCACTTCAGGATCTTCCAATGCCACAGCAGGGCCGACAGGGCGGAAATCACCAGGATCAGCGGCAGGACCTGGAAGGCGAAGGTGAACAGCGCGCCCTGGTTTGAGACCGTATAGGGCTGGTCCCCGCCGGCCAGATAGCCGAAGACGAATTTGGTCCCCTCGGTCGTCGCGACCGCCAGGCCATCCACCGCGCCCGTCACCGCGGCCAGCACCGCCTGCGAGCCCGGAATGGCGAACAGGGCCAGCACCAGTCCGGCTTGCACCAGGATCGCGCCGATCGTCAGCCGCCAGGGAAACGCCTTGCGGTTCTCCGAGATCGCCCAGCAGATCGCGACGATGACGACCAGACCCATAAGGCTCTGGAGGTTCAGAAGGCTGAACATGAAAAACGATCCCCGCACCCGGCGCGCCTGCCGGCTTCTATTCGCTTCAAGGACAAAGTGACGCGGCTGGCAAGCGAAACGAAAAAGGGCGGTCCCCTAAGGAACCGCCCTCATCCTGTCTTCGCGCCTCGGCTTACAGTTGGCCGCGCACCAGCTTGCCGTAGTGATCCATCAGGTCCAGCGACAGGGCGCCGGGGGTGAAGCGGTATTCGCCCACCTCGGCGACCGGGGTCACCTCGACCGCCGTGCCGGTCAGGAAGCATTCGGTGAAGTCCGACAGCTCTTCCGGCTTGATCTCGCGCACCACGACCTCGATGCCCTTGGACCGGGCGATCTCGATGACGGTCTGGCGGGTGATGCCGTCCAGGATGTGGTCAACCTTGGGCGTGTGGATGACGCCGTCCCTGACGAAGAAGACGTTGGCGCCGGTCGCCTCGGCGACATAGCCGCGCCAGTCCAGCATCAGGGCGTCGGCGAACCCACGGCGCTCGGCCGAGTTCTTGGACATTGTGCAGATCATGTATAGACCCGCCGCCTTGGCCGTCGTCGGGGCGGTCGCCGGATCGGGGCGACGCCACTTGGACCATTCCAGCTTCAGGCCGCGCGCCTTGACCTCGGGGTCGAAATAGCTGGGCCAGTCCCACACGGCGATGGCCAGGTGGACCTTGTTGTTCAGAGCCGAGACGCTGGTCTGCTCAGGCCCCAGATAGGCGACCGGACGCACGTAGCAGTCGGTCAGACCGTTCTTGGCGCAGGTTTCGTTACACAGGGCGTCGATTTCGGCGACGCTGTAGGGTATCTCGAAATCGAGCAGGTTCGCGGACCGCTTCAGGCGCTCCGAATGCTGGGTAAGCTTGAAGATTTCGCCGCCATACATACGCTCACCCTCGAATACCGACGAGCCATAGTGCAGAGCGTGGGTCAGAACGTGCGTTTTCGCTTCCCTCCAAGGAACGAAATCGCCATTCACCCAGATCCAGCCGTCACGATCGTCGAAAGGAACGAAGGCCATTGAAATACGTCTCCCGCGAAACTGACGGTCTTAGAGCCTCACGAATCGTTCAGGTCAACGCCCGGAGCGGGGGAAACGTCGCATGAGCATGACGGAATCGCGTCCGCATGGCCGTTCGGGCCCCATCGCCGGCCCCGGCGTGGGCCGCCATCTGCTGATCGTCGACGACGACGATCGCATCCGCGAACTGCTGAAGGAATTCCTGGCGCGCGAGGGCTACCGGGTCACCGGCGCCGCGCACGCCGCCGCCGCCAAGCGGATGATGGAGTTGATCGAGTTCGACCTGGTCGTGCTGGACGTCATGATGCCGGGCGAAAGCGGCCTGGACCTGACCTCCTGGGTTCGCGGCAAGGCGGAACTGTCCAAGACGCCGGTACTGCTGCTGACCGCGCGGGGCGATCCCGAAGACCGCATCGAGGGCCTGTCGCGCGGCGCCGACGACTATATGTCCAAGCCGTTCGAGCCGCGCGAACTGGTGCTGCGCATCGACGCCATCCTGCGCCGCACGGGGGGCAAGCCCATCGGCCCCAAGGAGATCAAGCTGGGCGCCGCCGTCTTCGACATGGAGCGGCTGGAGCTGACGCGCGACGGCGCGCCCCAGCGCCTGACCGAGGCCGAAGCCCAGTTGCTCAAGACCCTGGCGCTGCACGCCCACGCCCCGGTCGAGCGGATGAGTCTGTCGCCCGACACCGCCGACATCACCGGCCGCGCCGTGGACGTTCAGGTCACGCGCCTGCGCCGCAAGCTGGAGGTCGATCCCAAGAACCCGCGCTATCTGCAGACCGTGCGCGGCGTCGGCTATATGCTGGCTCCAGACTGAGCCGATGCGGCTTCTGCCCGCCTATCTGTGGCCGCGGTTCCTGAAGCGGCGCCTGCCGACCTCGCTGTGGGGCCGGTCGCTGCTGATCATCGTCCTGCCGGTGCTGGTCATGCAGATGGCGGTGACATGGGTCTTCTTCGACGCCCACTGGCAGACCGTGACCGCGCGCCTGTCCGAGGGCCTGGCCGGCGACATCGCCTGGGCGGTCCAGAGCTATGAGGACGACCCCACCCAGGCCAATCTGGACAAGCTGGCCGACCGGGCCGAACGCTCCATGTCCCTGTCCATCGTGCTGCAGGAAGGCCGCACCCTGCCGACCGAGACGCGGCGCGGCGCCATCGGCGTGGTGGACCGGGTGCTGGACCGGGCGCTGGATGCGCGGCTGGACCGCCCCTACTGGTTCGACACCACCCGCTACCCCGCCTATGTCGACATTCAGGTGCAGGAGCCGCAGGGCGTGCTTCGCATCATCGCCCCGCGCGAGCGGGCGGTGGCGACCCAGGCCCATATCTTCGTGCTGTGGCTGACCATCGCGACCGTGCTGCTGATGGGCGTGGCCATCCTGTTCATCCGCAATCAGGTCCGAGCCATCGAGCGGCTGGCCGATGCGGCCGAGGCCTTCGGGCGCGGCGAGACCGTGCCCCGGTTCAAGCCGCACGGCGCGCGAGAGGTCCGCGCCGCCGCCGTCGCCTTCATGGCCATGCGCGACCGCATCCAGCGCCACATCGACCAGCGCACCGCCCTGCTCGCCTCCGTCAGCCACGACCTGCGGACGCCCCTGACCCGTCTGCGCCTCGAACTGGCGCTGGCCCCGCCGTTCAAGCGTCAGGCCGCCATGCGCGGCGACCTGGACGAGATGGAGCATATGATCGACGAATACCTCGACTTCGCGCGCGGCGAGGCGGGCGAGCCGCCCAAACCCGTCTCCATCTCCGACCTGCTGAAGGCGGCGGCCGAGGACGCGCGACGCGCCGGCGCCGTGGTCGAGGTTTCCGTGCCAGAGGGCATGACCGCCTCATTGCGCCCCCTGGCCTTCAAGCGCGCGGTAGTGAACCTGGCCGGCAACGCCGCCTCGCACGGCGAACACGTGCGGCTGTCGGCGCGCGCCCTGACCTCCGGCGGGCTGGAGGTGGTGGTCGAGGACGACGGCCCCGGCATTCCAGAGGCGATGTACGACGAAGCCTTCCGCCCCTTCTCGCGACTGGACGAGTCGCGCAATCAGAACCGCAAGGGCGTCGGCCTGGGCCTGGCCATCGCCCGCGACGTGGCGCGCGCCCACGGCGGCGACGTCACCCTGGACCGCAGCGACCTGGGGGGTCTGAAGGCGACCGTGCGCGTGCCGGGCGCGGTCTCCATCGTCGAAAGCGCCTGAACCGCGCGGATTCCTTTGCGCACCCCTAGCGAAACCGGGGGTTCGGGGTCATCTTAGGCGGGACAGGGCCAGGAGATCACAAGTGATGCGTAAACTCGCCTTCTTCGCGCCGCTGGCGGCCACCCTCGCCGCCGCCGCCATCGCCCAGGCGCAAGCCCCCGCTCCGACCGTCAACGTCACGGTCGGTCCCGAACTTCGGCGCGAGGTCGACAAGCTGGGCGACCGCGACGTCAGCCAGCAGATCGCCGGTCTGCAATCCGAGGTCGGCAAGGCCCTGGCCCAGCGCTATCCCGGCGCGACGGCCAATCTGGTGCTGGTCGATTTGAAGCCCAACCGCCCGACCATCGAACAGGTTCGCCGCACCCCCGGCCTCGATCCGATCCGCAGCGTCTCCATCGGCGGGGCTGCGATCAAGGGCGAGATCGTGCTGGCGGACGGTCAGACCCGGCCGGTCGACTATTCCTATTTCACGCCGGATCTGCGCGACGTCTGGGGCTACAGCGTCTGGCGCGACGCCGACCGCGCCTTCGAGCGGTTCGGCGATCAGATCGAGCGCGGCCGCTTCTAACGCCTCGATCTAGGCTCCCATTTCGCGGTTGCGGCGCACCGCCGCCGCAACCGTTTCGTCCAGCGTCGTCTGCAGTCGACCGTCCCGATCAAGGGCGTCCAGCCCCGCGCGGGTCGATCCGCCGGGCGAGGCGATACGGCCGATCAAGGCGTCCAGCGCATCGTCGCCCATCGAATCCGCCGCCGAGCGCAGGGTGGTGCGCGCCAGGATGTCGGCGGTTGTCGCGTCCAGCCCGGCCGCCTGCCCCGCCCGCGCCAGGGCTTCGGTGAAGGCGTAAAAATAGGCCGCGCCCGATCCGGCCACCGCCGTCGCCGCGTCCATCAGGGCTTCGTCCGTCAGAACGACCGTTTCGGCCATCGCCGCGAACAGATGGCGCCCCAGCGTTTCCGCCCTCGGGTCGGCGGACCAGACAGAGGCGACGCCGCGTCCCCGCGACACCCCCGTCGTCGGCATGACCCGCACGATGGGCCAGCCGCCGATCCCTTCCGCCAGACTGGGCGCCGTAACGCCCGCCATCACAGACAGGATCACCGCCTGATCGTTCAGGAAGGGCGTCAGCGGGGCCATCGCCGCGCGCCAGATCGCCGGCTTCACCGCCAGAACGATCACCGCCGCCTCGGTCAGCGCCTCCAGCGGCGGATTGATCCGCGCGCCCCTGGCCCGCGCCGCCTCGGCGGCCGGCTTTTCCGACGGGCTGAGAATGATCAGGTCCTGGGCCGCCACCGTGTCGGTCAGCAGCCAGCCTTCCAAAATGGCCGATCCCAACCGGCCGCACCCGACCAGAACGACAGGCCCCGGAACGGTCATCAGGCGGTGCCGACGGTCTCGAACAGGCAGGCGTCGATGGCCTCCTGCGGCTTCTTGTTCCCGCGCACCATGAAGTCGAACGCCGGATAATAGCGATCCGAGGCCTCGATGGCCGCGTCGATCATGGACGCCGCCTGGGCCAGGGTCGGGCGTTCGCCCATCGGCAGGGCCAGGGAGTGGCGGAAGACGATCTCGCCATCCTCGGCCCAGACCTCGAAATGGCCCATCCAGGTGCGCTGGTTGATCAGGCCGACCAGTTCATAGGCCGCCGTCTTGCGGCTCTTGGCCACCTTCAGGTCCAGGGCGCAGCACAGCTGAAGGCAGTCGCCCTCGGGCCGCCAGGCGAACCACAGCTCATAGTCCTTCCAGTCGCCGGCCAGGGCGAAGGCCAGGTCGCCGTCGTCGGTGCGGTCGAACGGCAGGTTCTCGGCCGTCAGGACATGCTCGACGACCTCAAGCGGGTCGAACGGCACGTCCATTTCCTCTGGCCGGGCGATATCCATCAAAAGTCTCGATTCGAGCTGCGTCCGCGAGAATCGCGGGCGTTAACAGAACGGTAAGCCTGTTCGCAGATTCGGCTCAACCGGCTGCGTCCCCGGGTTGAGTTCCATCTGTGGACGTTCCCCCCACAGGCTTTGCGGCCGACGTCTTGGCGGCCTTCAGCGTCGCGATCTCGGCGCGCAGGGCGGCGATCTCGTCCTTCAGAACATCGAACTCGTCGCGACGGACCAGGTCCATCTCTACGGCGATCCGGTCGGCCTGGGCGCGCCAGGCGGTCTTGGCCTCCTCGCCCGCCGCCTGGGCCAGGCCCATGGCGCCGGTCGTCAGCTTGGCGAACTCGTCCAGGATGGGATTGCGGGTCTGCATGGCGGCCTCCGACCTTGACGTCGTTAACGAAGGTTCACCGACTATGGTGAACGAAACCTTTCTTTCTGCTGCTTCGCGGGCGCCATCAAGGCGTCGTGATACGTCTTCACAGGCGACGACGGCGGCGACGCTTGCTAAACCGCTGTCAAAGACAGTCCCGCACAGGAACGCCCCTTGCCCTTTCCCGAATTCGATCCGGTCCTGATCCACCTCGGACCGCTTCCGATCCGCTGGTACGCCCTGGCCTATGTCGCCGGCATCGTGCTGGGCTGGTGGTACGCCGCGCGTCTGGCCAAGACCCAGCGGCTGTGGGCGCCGGGCAAGCCGCCCGTCACCACGACGCAACTGGACGACCTGGTGCTGTGGATCGTGCTGGGCATCATCCTCGGCGGACGCCTCGGCTACGCCCTCTTCTACAAGCCGGCCATGTACGGCCAGTTGTTCACCGGCCAGACGCTGGGCGAGCGGTTCGAACTGTTCCAGCTGTGGACCGGCGGCATGAGCTTCCACGGCGGTTTCCTGGGCGTCTGCCTGGCCATCGTTCTCTATGCCCGGTCGCAGAAGATCGACATGCTGCGCCTCGGCGATCTGGTGGCGCCCGTCGTGCCGATCGGCCTGATGTTCGGCCGCCTGGCCAACTTCATCAACGGCGAGCTGTGGGGTCGGGAGACGACCGTCCCCTGGGCCGTGCGCTTCTGCAACGCCCGCATCGAACAGATGTACGGCTTCTGCCCCGCCGGCGATGCGCCCCGCCACCCCAGCCAACTCTATGAGGCCGGCCTTGAGGGGATCGTCCTCTTCTCCGTCCTGTCCATCGCGATCTGGAAGTTCGGCCTGCTGAAGAAGCCCGGCTATATCACCGGCCTGTTCCTGGTGGGCTATGGCGTCTGCCGCGCGGCTCTGGAGAATGTGCGCGAGCCGGATATCGGCATGCCAGATTTCCCGTTCGGCCTGACCATGGGAATGATGCTTTCGATCCCAATGATCCTGGTCGGCGCCTGGCTGATTTGGCGCGCGTGGAAGCGTCCGCCAGCTGCTGCTGAGGCATGAGCGAGGCCGAAACCCTCAAGGCCCGTCTGGCGCGGGAAATCGCCCTGACGGGCCCGATGACGGTCGCCGACTACGTCACCCGCTGCCTGCACGATCCCAAGGGCGGCTACTATGCGTCGCGTCCGGATCTGGGCGCGCGCGGCGACTTCATCACCGCCCCCCTGGTCAGCCAGATGTTCGGCGAACTGATCGGCCTGTGGGCGGTCGAAACCTGGAGCCGGCTGGGCGCGCCCGAGCGGCTCCGCCTGGTCGAGGTCGGCCCCGGCGATGGCACGTTGATGAGCGACGCCTTGCGCGCCGCCCGCCTGGTCCCCGGCTTTCTCGAAGCCTGCGATCTGATCCTGATCGAACCCAGCGCCCCCTTGCGCGATCTGCAGGCCAAGGCCCTGGCCGACGCCGACCTGTCGCCGCGCTGGGTCCGCAGCCTGACGGCGATCGAGACCGACGCGCCGGTCATCCTGATCGCCAACGAAGTACTGGACTGCATGCCTGCCCGCCAGTTCGTCCGCACCGACGGCGGCTGGGCCGAGCGCCGTATCGGCGTCACAGACGATGGCGACCTGATGTTCGGCCTGACCGCCATATCCGGCGGTTTTCAGAAGCCGGACTTCGAGATCGCGCCGGGCGGCATTCTGGAAATTTCGGACCAGCAGGCGATCTTCGGCCGCGACCTCGGCCTGTTGATGAAGGCCGCCTCGGGCGCCGCCCTGCTGATCGACTATGGCCGCGCCCGGCCCGAGGCCGGAGACACGCTCCAGGCCCTGCGTCGTCACCAGAAGGTCGACCCCCTCGCCACGCCGGGCGAAGCCGACCTGACCCAATGGGCCGATTTCCCAATGGTGCTGGAAGCGGCCGTTCGCACGGGCGCCGACACCACGGGCAGCCTGCCCCAGGGCGAGTTCCTGCGCCGCCTGGGCATCGAGGCCCGGGCCGAGGCGCTGAAAGCCGGCCGGCCTGCCGCCTCCGGCGTCATCGACCGCCAGCTGGACCGGCTGACTGGCGACGACCAGATGGGCGCCCTGTTCAAGGCCGCCGCCATCTTCGCCCCCCGATCCCTGGTCGTGCCCGGCTGGGACGCCTGATATAGGTGGGGGCATGAGCGACCTGGCCCCCATCACCCACCCGCTTCTGACCGCCGCCGGCATCGCCCACGGCTTCTTCACCCGCGCGGGCGGCGTCTCGACCGGCCTCTATGAAGGGTTGAACGCTGGCGTCGGCTCCAAGGACGACCCGGCCGCCGTCGCCGAAAACCGCCGGCGTGTCGCGGGCCATTTCAACGCCGACCCGGACCATCTGAACGGCTGCTATCAAATCCATTCCGCCGTGGCGCGTGTGGCCGAAGGTCCCTGGCATGGCGATCGTCCGGAGGGCGACGCCGTCGTCTCGGCCGAGCCGGGCCTGCTGTGTTCCGTCCTGACCGCCGACTGCGCGCCGATCCTGATGGCCGATCCCGAGACCCGTATCGTCGCCGCCGTCCACGCCGGCTGGAAGGGCGCGCTGGGCGGCGTCATCCACTCCGCCGTTTCCGCCATGCAGGCCCTGGGCGCCGAGCCTCGGCGGGTGGTCGCCGTCGTCGGCCCCTGCATCGCGCCCGCCAGCTATGAGGTCGGCGTCGATTTCGAAGGTCGCTTTACACACCACGATCCTGGCAGCGACCGCTTCTTCCACCCGGGAGAGACCGACGACAAACGCCAGTTCGACCTGCCCGGCTTCGTCCTGTGGCGGCTGCAGCAGGCGGGCGTCGGTCAGGCTGTCTGGACCGGCCACGACACCTGCGCAGACGCAGAGCGCTTCTATTCGAACCGCCGCGCTTTCCAGCACGGCGAGCCGGACTTCGGTCGATTGATTGCGGTGATCGGGGCTTAGCCCGCGCGCGCCAACTCCGGCACGCGGGTCACTTCACGCCACGCGTGCGGGGCGGCCAGCAGGGCGCGGACCAGTTTGTTGTTGAGGGCGTGGCCGGCCTTGTAGCCCTCGTAACGACCCAGCAGGGGCGCGCCCAGCACATACAGGTCGCCGATGGCGTCCAGCGCCTTGTGACGCACGAACTCGCGTTCCATGCGCAGGCCGCCGGGATTCAGAATCTCGTCGCCGTCGATGACCACGGCGTTCTCCAGCGAACCGCCGCGCGCCAGGCCCGCCTTGCGCAGCGCCTCGACCTCATGGGCGAACCCGAAGGTGCGGCAGGCCATGATCTCCTTGCGGAAGGTCGGTTCGTCCACGACGAAGTCGATCACCTGATTGCCGATCACGGCCGACGGGAAGTCGATCTCGAACCGCATCTCGTAGCGGTCGCACGACATCAGGGCCGCATGCTTGTCGCCCTCGACGACATGAACCGTTTCCAGGATCTCGATATAGCGCTGCGGCGTCGGCTGCGGTCGGAAACCGGCCCGGTCCAGCAACTTCACGAACTCCAGCGCCGAGCCGTCCAAGATCGGCAGCTCCGGTCCGTCCACCTCGACCACGGCGTTCGACACGCCCAGAGCCGCGAAAGCGGCCATCAGATGCTCGATCGTCGACAGGCGAACGCCCGCGCCGTTCTCGATCATGGTGTTCAGGCGGGCGTCAACGACCGCATCGCCCGACACCGGAATGCGGTTGTCGCGGTCGGTGATGTCGGTGCGCACGAAGACGATGCCCGTGCCCGACGGCGCAGGCCGAACCGCCAGCCGCACCCGGCGGCCGGTGTGCACCCCGACCCCGGCGATGATGGCCGGGGCGACGATGGTGCGTTCGTGATGGTCGTTTCTGACCGACAAACCTGAACTCGCTCTTTCCTTTGCGCGCCGCACGCCGTGCGGATTGCGCCCTGGGTTTCATTTAGCGGTCATGCCGCAAGCGCGAAATCAAAGTCCGGTTTCGGATTGTTTCGGTCTGAGACACATCCGGCAACGAGAAACGCCCCGGAGGCGGGCTCCGGGGCGTTTGGTCGTCATTTGGGATGTTTAGTTGGCCAGACGGCGGAGAAAGGATGGGATTTCCAGGTCATCATCGGCCTGTCCCGCCTCCGGTTCTGGCTGTTGGACCGGTTGAGCCGACGCGCGCGCCGAGTGCGACGATTGCGGCGCATAGGACATATCGTGCTGAGGCTGGGTGCGTTTGCCGCGCCCGAACAGGCTCCAGCCGCTGCGGCGGTGGTCACGGTCGTCGTAACCATCGTCAGCTTGGGGTTGCTGGGCCGCAGGCGCGGCGCGCTCGTAGAGATCACCTTGCGGCGCGACGCGCGGAGCCGGTGCGCGGGTTTCATATTCCTCGACCCACGGATCGACGATGGGGTCCAGAGTGCGCGGCTGCGGCTCGGCGACGCGGATCACCGGCTCGGGGCGCGGTTCCGGTTCGCGAGCGGCAGGGGCCTGAAAGGTCGGCACGACCGGCGCCGGCTCGATGCGGGGCTCGGGCGCGCGCGGGGCTTCTGCGCGGACCGGCTCGCGATAGGTGTCGCGGGTCGGTTCCGGGGCGCGCGAGGCTTGCGTGCCATACAGGCCGCCGGCCGAGCGGCGCGCGTCATGGCTGGCCAGCGGCGCGCTGGCGGCCGGCGGGGCGATGGGTTCGATGCGACGCACTTCGCCCTCGTCCATGCCGGTCGCGACGACCGAGACGCGGATCTTGCCGTCCAGAGCCGGGTCGAAGGCCGCGCCGAAGATGATGTTGGCGTCGCCGTCCACTTCCGCGCTGATGGCGTTGGCGGCTTCGTCGACTTCCAGCAGCGTCATGTCCAGACCGCCGGTGATGTTCACCAGCACGGCCTTGGCGCCCTTCAGGCTGGTCTCGTCCAACAGCGGGTTGGCGATGGCGTTCTGGGCCGCCAACAGCGCGCGGTCGTCGCCCGTGGCCTCTCCCGTGCCCATCATCGCCTTGCCCATCTCGGACATGACGGCGCGCACGTCGGCGAAGTCCAGGTTGATCAGGCCCGGCAGGATCATCAGGTCGGTGATCGAGCGCACGCCCGAGTGCAGAACCTGATCGGCCATGCCGAAGGCGTCGGCGAAGGTCGTGCGTTCGTTGGCGACGCGGAACAGGTTCTGGTTGGGGATGACGATCAGGGTATCGACATAGCGTTGCAGCTCGGCGACGCCCGCGTCGGCCAGACGCATGCGGTGACGCCCTTCGAAGGTGAAGGGCTTGGTCACCACGCCGACGGTCAGGATGCCGCGATCACGCGCGCATTTGGCGATGACGGGGGCCGCGCCGGTGCCGGTGCCGCCGCCCATGCCGCAGGTGATGAAGACCATGTGCGCACCTTCCAGGTGCTGATGGATCTCGTCGGCGGATTCCTCGGCGGCGTTCATGCCGACTTCGGGGTGAGCGCCGGCGCCCAGGCCCTGGGTGATCGTCTCGCCCAGTTGGATGCGGCGATCAGTCTTGGCGAAACTGAGGTGCTGCGCGTCGGTGTTGGCCACGACGAACTCGACCCCTTCGAGGCCGGCGTCGATCATGTTGTTCACGGCGTTGCCGCCGGCGCCGCCGACGCCGAATACGACGATGCGGGGCTTCAGTTCAGTGTGTTGCGGCTTGACCAATGAGAGCGACATTTTCTGTTTCCGACCTGCTGACCCGCCCCTTCAAACCAACCGACCGCCCCGCCGAATCGCTTTGGTTATGAGCGCGTTAAGGATTGCGCCCATGAAGGTTAAGAGGAGGTTACGGCGATAATGTGAGTCGGACCGAAGAACACCCCAAACCGAAAGCGTTGCTGGATTTTTTCAAGTTCTTCCAACGCCACAAAGAAAATCGCCCGAGGCAAGCCTCGGGCGATCAGACCAGTCCATAAGTTCTGGGTTAGAACTTCATCTGGATCGAAGCCGTCCAACGACGACCAATGTTATCGATATAAGCGCCGTTGAAGAACCCGTTTTGGCCTAGTGCGTCTTCGTCGGTCACGTTGTCGATGACCAGTTGTGCACGCGTCGAGTCGGTGACGGCGTAGCCTAGCGACAGCGTATGGAGCGTATAGCCGTCATAACGGACGATCGGTTGGAACTCGATGCCGATGGGCGTTCCTGCTGACTTGATGCGGGTTGCGTCCTGGATACGGGTGGTCCAACGCGCGTTGAAGCGACCCAGGTCATATAGCGCCGTCAACTGGGTCGACCAAACCGGATTGGCCAGGGTGTCTTCGGCCGACTGTGCGTCGCTGAAGTCACCCGTACCCGACGTGGTGTACTCCAGCAGATAGTAAATATTGCCGCGCAGAGCCAAGCGACCGAGGTCGCGATTAGCGCTGAACACATCAGCCAAGTCCATGCTGTAGCTGAAGTTGGAGTTGATCGCCTTAACCCGCGTTCCGCCCAGGTTGAAGAAGGGCAGTTCGAATCCGTTCGTGAAGTTGAAGTTGGTATCACGACGGATGCCGGCGCAGCTGTTCACGCCGATATCGGCCGAGTTATTCGGGAAGCTGGCGCTGTCGTAGCAGAACTCAGCAGCCGGCTGCGCCAAGAGCGGACCAAGAGCGCCGGTCACGGTGATTTCCAGATAGTCGGCGGCGAAGATGAAGTTCGGGATGAACCGCGGCGTCGCCACGAAGCCATACGTGAACGAGTCGCCTTCCTCCGGACGAAGATCCTGGGTTCCTGAGATCAGGCCCGTGAACGCTGCGCCTGAGGGCGTGAAGTTATTATTCAAGAAGCTCTCAGCGCTGGCGCGATCGGTGATCGCAACAGCTCCGGCGTTGCCGGTCAGGGTTCCACCATTGGCGGTCGCCCGGTTCAGCACATCAGTGATGCAGTTTGCGCGACGCGTCGCCGGCGCGGGACCGACGCTGATGTTGGCTGTGGAGCAAGGGTCTGCTGACGAGGTGAAGAACGGCTGACCACCCAAGAACAGTTCGACAATGCTGGGCTGACGAACAGACTTGGAGATGTTGCCGCGGAACAGGATGTCTTCCGAGGGCTGCCAAGTCGCAGCCAAGGTATAAACCTCCTCAACATCACCCTTATAGCTGGGCGAGCGCAGTGTACCTGTCGTATCGCGGAAGGACGGCGCAGAACCTTCCAACTGCGTGTAGCGGATTGAGGGGTTGAACTCGAGCGATTTGAAGAACGGCAGAGTGAAGTCGCCGCCGAAGATCGGAACGCGCAGTTCCAGCCCGCCCTCCTTGGTTTCAACTTCCGCCATGGTTGTGGCGGAAGGTGCGGAACGGGTCGCACCAATACGCGTGATTTCGTCAACCGTATACTTCAGTTCTTCCTTCCGATACTCGCCTGAGAGCGCGAACTGCAACGGACCGGCTGGAAGGTTGAACAGTTCGCCGCCGAACACGGCCTGCGTGAAGTTCTGCGTCGATTCGTTGTTGAAGAAGTTTCGAACGCTGACGAAGTCCTTGGCAGCCTGGGAGGCTCGGCCTTCACCGAAGATGTTCAACGGCTGACAGGCGTCGAACAGGGCTTGCGTCGCGTTCGTTTGGAACACGACCTGCTCTCGAACACCATCCGCAGCAATCTGGCTGATTACGTTAGCTTGAGTGCCAGGTACCTGACCGCCATAGAAGCCGAGGTAGCTTGCCAGCGTGGGACTTCCGGTCGAACCGGCGCGGCACCGTGTGACGCCGCCTTGATCGACGGCGTCGATCGCCATGGCGAAGGCAACGTCGTTAATGGCGCTGAATTCGACGCGAGTTTCAGCCTTGCCGTAGGTGTGCGACAGTTCCCAGTTGAAGGCGCGATCGAAGGCCCGGAAGTTGCCCTCAAAGCCGTTGACGGTGCGGAACGTCTTATTGGTAGACACCTGCGAAAGGTCGTTGACGATGTCTTCGTTGTAGCGGGAAACAGTGAAGTTACCTGTAATGCCTGCTGCAGCCAACGCCGCACGGTTCTGAGCTGTCAGGAACGGGTGGTTGACGTTGACCAGAATGGCCGCGTTTTCGGTAGAACTGGACGACACGCCATTGAACAGGCCGCCCGTTCCGATCGGGTTGGTGACCTTGATGTCTGAGTAAAGGTTTTCGGTGAAGAAGCGAATGTCGTCGGTTACGCGATAGCTGCCGATAATATTTCCAACATTACGTTCTTGCTCGACACGCAGGACAGTCGAGTCGGTGCGGTTCGCCCCGTCGCCGCCGACGCCTGTCGCGAAGGTACCAGGGGTGTTAGGCCCACCGATTCCCAGCGTGTAGGTTTCCAGATCACCGTTACGATTGAAGCGAAGAGGGGTCGCAAGACGCGGCAGCACGCCCGCACCGATACCGGTATTGGCAATGTCGGGAAGACCTGCAAGGAAACTTCCCGCGAACGCGTTAAGCGGCGTATTGGGGTTGGCGGCATAATATTCGCGCGCAGTCGGATTGCGCTGCTGCAGGATTTGCAGAGCGGCGGTACGAAGCTGGGCTGCAGTGGCGCCAGCAGGCGGCGTCACGCCGTAGAAGGCGAACACGCGCGCCGCATTGGCATCCTGCTGTGCGGTCGTGGTGCCCGGCAGCGCAGAAGGCGCGAAGTTACAAATACGGCTGTTGGCCAACGCCGCAGCTTGCGCCTGGGCTGCCGAGAAGGCGCCGCCGTTACACAGGTTTGGCGCGCCGGGTATTTGTTGAAGCGTCCCGGAAATGAAGGACGAAGCCGGCGGCGCGATACGTGCGAAGCCCGGCTGAGTCACAGTCGATTCCGATGTCCCGCTACCTGCGACGGTGTTGAAAACCACACCGCCAAAGGAGTTGTTAATCTGACGCAGGCTGCGCGAATAAATCGTCGATGGAATGCCATCCACGCCACCGGCTAGAAACGCCGTCGAACCAACAACACCCGGAGTAAAGGCGGGGTTGCGGAAACCGCCGTTCGCAAAGTTCGATATGCCGCCCTGGTTATCCGACCGGAATGGACGGGCATTGGCCAGCACACCGTCGATCTTGCTGTACTCACCGGAAACAGCAACATTCAAACGATCGTCGAGAAACGACTTGCCGACCGTGGCATTCACGGCAATCCGACCAGCATCATTATATTCGAACGTCTGACCGCCGATAACGTTGATCTCTGCGCCTTCATACTTGTCCTTCAGGACGTAGTTGACCACGCCGGAAACGGCATCTGCACCGTATGTCGCAGCACCGCCCACAGTCAAAATATCGACGCGATCAATCAGAGCGACGGGGATGGTCGATGCATCGACTTGCGAACCCGTCTCATTGCCAGACACAAAGATCGTGGCGGAGTTGTTCGACACGAAGCGACGACCATTGACCAACGTCAGCGTGCGAGCGGTGCCGAGGTTCAGCAGATCGATATATGTAACTCCCAGCGACGCCGTCTGACCGCCGTTCGTACCATTCAAGCTGGCACCGCCGCCGACCAGCGGCACGTCATTCAGAATGTCGCCAGCGTTGGTGAACAGACGCTCTTCAATATCCTTCTCGCCAACCTGAACACCAGGAATAACGCCTTCATACTGAGGGCGTGCGATACGTGAACCCGTAACGACAACCTCTTCCAGTTGTTCAGCTTCGGATTGGTCTTGAGCCGAAGAGGTCGAAGGAGACGGCGAGGTCGACTGCTGCGTTGTCGCCTGCGACCATGCGGGAGCCGAAGTCGCCAGAACGCCGGCGAGAATCGTAGTCCCGAACAAATGGTGTCGTTTTGTCATTTCAGCCCCTGAGAGTCGCATGTAGCGCGATAGTTTGGTGAACTTTCTGTCACCTAACGTTCAAGCTCAAGCAAGCGCTTTGTGTCTCAATCAGGGCAAAACGAGGCCAAAGTGGCGCTCAAACAACACTGTTGCCTGGATTTGCTACAGATTGTCGCGGAGCCATCCGGCTACCCGCCCCACCACATTCCCACGGTGGATCCGAGGCGCATCCGCAGCCGTGATCTGGCGCGCCATCAGCTTTCTCGCCGACACCGCCTCGCGCGGGCCGTAGGCGGCGCGGAGGAGGACGCCGGCGGTGGCGCAGAAGGCGGGGCCGGAGGCGGCGTCGGCCAAATGTGGCGCCCGTTGGGGTTTTCCGAGGCGGACAGGACGGTCGAAGACCCGCACGGCCAGCTCGCGCACGCCGTTCAGCTGGCTGGCGCCGCCGGTCAGGACAAGGCCTGCACCGGGCTCCAGGCCCACGCCCGCGTTTTTCAGCCGATCACGGAGCAGTTCGAGGGTTTCCTCGACGCGGGGGGCGATGACGGTCTTCAGCATGGCGCGTGGGACGATGACCGGGCCGGCCGAGGCGTCCTCGCCGCGCGGCGGGGCCTCGAGCATCTCGCGGTCCTCGTTGGCGCTGGCCATGGCCGAGCCGTGCAGGGTCTTGAGCCGTTCGGCGCCCGCCTTGGACGTCGACAGACCGCGCGCGATGTCCGAGGTGACATGGTCGCCGCCGACATTCAGGCTTTCGATATGCAGCAGGGACCGGCCGCCCCACACGGCGGCGCTGGTCGAGCCGCCGCCCATGTCGATGCAGACGGCGCCCAGGTCCATCTCGTCCTCTTCCAGCGCGGCCAGAGACGAGACGACGGGTGCGGCGGCGACTCCTTGCAGGTCGAGGTGCGCCAGCTCCAAGCAGTGGCTGAGGGTCGTGAAGACGTTTTCGGCCATTGAGACGACCAAAAGATCAAGCCCCAGCGAGCCGCCCCGCATCGAACGCGGATCATGCACGCCTCGCGCGCCGTCGACCGACCAGGCGATGGGCAGGACGTGGATCGGGCGACGGTTGGGCAGGCGAATCTGGGCCAGGGCCATGCCGATGGCGCGCGCCAGATCGGCGTCGCCGACCGGATTGGCCCCTAGCGAGACCCGGGCCTGCACCCGGTGGCTGGCCATCTGGCCGATAGCCGTGGTGACGACGACGCCGGACACCGGGCTCTGGGCGGCGCGCTCGGCGCGTTCGACGGCGTGGCCGATGGCCTGGGCCGCCTCATCCATATTGATGATCGCCCCGCCCCTGACGCCCTTGGACTGGACGTGGCTTGCGCCTGCGACGCGGATGGTGCGGTCGGCGTGGCGCACGCCGTCCGGCTTCATGATGAAGCACGAGACCTTGGATTGCCCGATATCCAACGCAGCGACCACGGGCGCACGACCGGCGCGAGGATCCATGCCCCGACCGTGATCATTCGCCGCGCCGCGTTGCTTGGTCATGTCTCTACGGTCCTTAGGCGTCGCCGGCGGGTCGCACGGCGACCTCGTCGGGGGTTCTGAGATCGACGCGGGCGAAACCCAGGTCGAGCAGGCGTTCGCGCTGGTCCAGCGCATCGAGGCGGATCAGGGCCGCCTCCTGTTCAGTGGCGGGCAGCTGGATCAGGCTGCCGTCCTTGAGACGCAGGTCCCAGCGGCGCTCGTCCACGCGCACCAGGGCGTCCACCATTCCCATCAGTCGCGGGCGCTGGGCCAGCAGAGGCAGGATTTCGCCCGCCGCCACGTCGGCGCCCTTGCCCACGACCAGCGGCAGCGTCGGATAGCGACGCGCGTCGGCGCCGTCGATGACCTGGCCCCGGTTGTCGATCACCTTGATCTGACCGGCTTCCTGCCAGACGGCCAGGCGGTCGTGTTCCTTGACCTCGACGATCAGGGTGTCGGGCAACAGGCGCACCACGCGCGCCTCCCTGACCCAACCCACGCCCTGAACCCGCGTGCGGATGGCGTCCAGATCCAGGCTTGTGATCGGCTGACCGGAATACAGGCCCAGTGCGCGCTGGATCGCCGGCTCGGCCTCCGGCGAGGCGCCGGTGATGTGCACCCGCTTCAGCGTCAGGCCCATGCCGGCCGTCACACTGTCCAGGCCATGCGAAACCGAGGCGCCGATCCGCTCGGCGCGGGCGCCCGTGGCCAGAACCCCGACCAGCAGCAGCGCGCCGGCGCCCAGGGCGATCACGGCGGTGCGGGGCGAAATATCGACACGGCCGATGGCGGCCATCTTGCCGGGAACGGCGGACGCGTTCTGGGCCCCGCCGCGCGACCGTCCTCCGCCCTTGGAAGCCGAACCGCGCTGTGGAGCCTGATTAGAACCCTGTCGCCGACCGCCGCGAACTACCGCGGGCATGAGGCGTCCTCCACCATCCACCGAACCAGATCGTCATAGCTCATCCCGGTATGGGCGGCCTGCTCGGGCGCGAGCGAAGTCGGGGTCATACCGGGCTGGGTATTGACCTCCAACAGGACCAGATCGTCCTTAACATCATCATAACGGAAGTCGGATCGCGACACGCCGCGGCACCCCATGGCGACGTGCGCCGCCTCGGCCTGACGCATCGCCTTCTCGAACACGTGCGGCGGCAAGGCGGCCGGCAGGACATGCACCGATCCGCCCGGCGCATATTTGGCTTCGTAGTCGTAGAAACCCTTGGTCGGGGTGATGTCGGTGACCGTCAGGGCGCGCGGCCCGGCCGGTTCGCCCAGCACGGTGACGCACAACTCCTTGCCGGCGATATAGGGCTCGACGACGACCTGCTGGCCGTAAGCCCACCCCGGCTCGCCCACTTCGGAAACCGGACGGTTGGCGCCCTCGCGCACCAGGAAGACGCCGACGGACGAGCCCTCGGCATTCGGTTTGACCACATAGGGCGGGTCGATGACGTGGCGGCTGGCGACCTCGTGACGATCGTAAAGACCGCCGCCCGGCACCTTGATGCCGGCCGCCCGCAGCACGGCCTTGGACTTGTCCTTGTCCATCGCCAGGGCCGAGGCCAGCACGCCGGAATGGGTGTAGGGAATCCGCAAGGTCTCCAGCACGCCCTGAACGCAGCCGTCCTCGCCCCAGGCGCCGTGCAGACAGTTCAGCACCACGTCCGGCTTGATCAGGCCCGAAAGCACATTGGCCAGATCTCGCCCGGCGTCCACGCGACTGACGCGCACGCCTTGCCGCTCCAGCGCCTGCGCGCACTGCTCGCCCGACGAGAGGGACACCTCCCGCTCTGCGGAAAGGCCGCCCATCAGGACGGCGACATGAAGGTCTTTGAAAGCGCGGGCCATGACGCCTTGGATTGGGGCCTACATGTTTAACAGGCCGTCAACCATTCGCGCCCGCCGACCCTTTTTGCGCGGGATTTTTTTATCCCGCCCGGCCGATCCGCTTGATTTCCCACTCCAGCTGAACGCCGGTCTTGGCCAGGACATCGGCGCGAACCGCCTCGCCCAGGCCTTCGATATCGGCCGCAGTCGCTTCGCCCGGATTGATCATGAAGTTGGAGTGCAGTTCGCTGAACTTGGCCCCTTCCCCGGTTTCGGCGTGCAGCTTGCCGCGCCAGCCGGCCTCATCCACCAGCTTCCACGACGAATAGCCCTCGGGGTTCTTGAACGTCGAGCCGCCCGTCTTCTCGCGGATCGGCTGGGTCGTCTCGCGACGACTGGTGATCTCGGAGATCCGGGCCGCCACGGCCTCGGGTTCGTCGGCCGCGCCGCGATAGGTCGCCTCGATCCAGATGATGTCGGCCGGCGCCTGGGAATGGCGATAGGTGTAACCGAAGTCGGCCAGATCGTAATCGACCCGCTCGCCCGCGCGCGTCAGGCCCCAGGCCGAAACCAGCACGTCCTTGGTCTCGGAGCCATAGCAACCGGCGTTCATGGTCAGGGCGCCGCCGATCGTTCCCGGAATGCCGGCGTAGAATTCCAGCCCGGCGATTCCCGCCTTGGCGCTGGCCTTGGCGACCATGGAGTCCAGCGCGCCCGCGCCGGCCGTGACCGTGTCGCCGTCCGTCGTGATGTGCGCCCACGGGCGGCCCGCCAGGCGGATCACCACGCCCTCGACCCCGCCGTCACGAACGATGACGTTCGATCCGACGCCCAGAACCGTCACCGGCACAGCCGGGTCCAGCGCCTTCAGGAAGTCCGCCAGATCCTCGGCGTCCGCCGGAATGAACAGCGCGTCGGCCGCGCCGCCCACCCGGAACCAGGTGTAGGGCGCCAGCGGCTCGTTCCGCAGCAGCTTGCCGCGAACCTCGGGCAAAGCGATCACGCCAGAGCCTCCAGCTGCGCGGGCAGGCCATAAGCCCAGCTGGTGATGTCGCCGGCGCCCAGCAGCACGACGACGTCGCCGGATTTGGCCTCGTCCTTGATCAGGCGCGGCAGGACAGCGGCGTTCTCCAAGGCCTGGACGTGACGGTGGCCGTAGCGGCGCACCCCGTCGGCCAGGGCGTGCTTGTCCACCCCCTCGATCGGCTGTTCGCCTGCGGGATAGACATCGGCGACGATCACGCTGTCGGCGTCCGAGAAACAGGTCGAAAACTCGTCCATCAGGTCGCGCAGGCGGGTGTAGCGGTGCGGCTGGACCACGGCGATGACCCGACCCTCCGCCACCTGACGCGCGGCCTTCAGCACGGCGGCGATCTCGACAGGGTGGTGGCCGTAGTCGTCGACGATGCGAACGCCGCCCACGACGCCCGTGGTGGTGAAGCGGCGCTTGACCCCGCCGAAGCCGGCAAGACCCGCGCGGATCGCGTCGTCAGACACATCCAGCTCGCGCGCCACGGCGATGGCGGCCAGGGCGTTCGACACATTGTGCCAGCCGGCCATCGGCAGATGGACGCCGGAGATCACATGGGTTTCGCCACTCTGGATGACCACATCGAAGCGGCAGCCGTCCGGCCCCATCTCGACATTGTCAGCCCGCACCATGGCCTGCGGATTGACGCCGTAGGTCACCAGACGCCGGTTATCGATGGCCGCGACCAGTTTTTGCACCTCCGGATGGTCCAGGCAAACAGCGGCGAACCCGTAGAAGGGGATGTTCTCGACGAAATCGACGAACGCCTTCCGCACCCCGTCGAAGTCGCCATAGTGGTCCAGATGTTCGGGATCGATGTTGGTGACGATGGCCACCGTCGACTTCAGGCGCAGGAAGCTGCCGTCCGACTCATCCGCCTCAACCACGATCCAGTCGCCGTCGCCGACCTTGGCGTTGGTGCCGTAGGCGTTGATGATGCCGCCGTTGACCACCGTGGGATCCAGGCCCGCCGCATCCAGCAGGGCCGCCACCATCGAGGTCGTCGTCGTCTTGCCGTGCGTGCCGCCCACAGCGATCGAGAACTGCAGCCGCATCAGCTCGGCCAGCATCTCGGCCCGGCGCACCAGCGGGATGCGGCGCTCGCGGGCCGCCTTCATCTCGGGATTGTCGGCCTTGACCGCCGTCGAATAGACCACCGCCGAGACGCCCTCTCCCACATGGGCGGCGTCGTGGCCGATGAAGATCTTGGCGCCCAGCTGTTCCAGCCGCTCGGTATTGGCGCTGGCCTTGGCGTCCGAGCCCTGAACCGAATAGCCGATCTTCAGCATGATCTCGGCGATGCCGCTCATGCCGATGCCGCCGATGCCGACGAAATGAACGGGACCGAGGTTGAACGGGACGGGGCGAAGGCGTGCGATCATTTGCGCCTCATAAACGCCGCCTCGTCTCCTGCGAAGGGCGCGCCGCATACGGAGCGAACTTTTCTAGGGACGATCGGGCGCGGCTGTGCGCGAACTCGCACAGAACCATTGCGCCTCCACCGAGTTGTCTTCGGGAACGCGCGCGGCTCCCGCTTGCGCTGCTGCACCAAAGGACTCCCAAGATGGCCAAGAAACCAAAGCCGGCCGCCGCGCCGACAGTCGGCAACGCCGGCGAGGTGCACCAGACCGCCTCGACGCCCGAGACCCGCCTGACCACCAATCACGGGACGCCGATCAGCGACAACCAGAACTCGCTCAAGGCCGGCGCGCGCGGTTCGACCCTGCTGGAAGATTTCATCCTCCGCGAGAAGATCCAGCATTTCGACCACGAGCGTATCCCTGAGCGGATCGTCCATGCCCGCGGCTCGGCCGCCCACGGCTTCTTCGAACTGACCGACAGCCTTTCGGACTTCACTACCGCCAAGATTTTGACCGAGGTCGGCAAGAAGACCGAACTGTTCGCCCGCTTCTCGACCGTCGCGGGCGGCGCGGGCTCGGTCGATACGCCGCGCGACGTGCGCGGCTTTGCGGTCAAATTCTACACGACCGAGGGCAACTGGGATCTGGTCGGCAACAACATCCCCGTCTTCTTCATCCAGGACGCGATCAAGTTCCCGGACCTGATCCATTCGGTGAAGATGGAGGCCGACAAGGGCTATCCCCAGGCGGCCAGCGCCCACGACACCTTCTGGGACTTCATCGGCCTGATGCCCGAGACCATGCATATGGTCATGTGGGCTATGTCCGACCGCGGCATCCCGCGCAGCCTGCGCATGATGGAAGGTTTCGGCGTCAACACCTTCCGGCTGATCAACGCCGAAGGCGAGGCGACCCTGGTCAAGTTCCACTGGCGGCCAAAGCTGGGCACGCAGTCCACCTGCTGGGACGAGGCGGTCAAGATCGCCGGCGCCGACCCCGATTATCACCGCCGCGACCTGTATGAGGCCATCGATCAGGGCGACTTCCCTGAATGGGAGTTCGGCGTGCAACTGTTTACCCAGGAACAGGCCGACGCCCTGCCGTTCGACATTCTGGACGCCACCAAGCTGGTGCCGGAAGAAGACTATCCAATCCGCATGATCGGCCGCATGGTCCTGGACCGCAACCCGGACAACTTCTTCGCCGAAACCGAACAGGTCGCCTTCCTGCCGACCAATATCGTACCGGGCATCGACTTTTCGGAAGATCCGCTGCTGCAGGGGCGGCTGTTCTCCTATCAGGACACCCAGCTGTCGCGACTGGGCACGGTCAACTTCCACCAGATCCCGATCAACCAGGCCAAGGGCTGCCCCTTCCAGAACTTCCAGCGCGACGGCCATATGCAGATGGCCGTGCCCAAGGGCCGCGCCAACTACGAACCCAACAGCCTGTCCGAGGCGGGCGAGGACGGCGGCCCGCGTGAAGACCCCAAGGGCGGCTTCCGCACCGCGCCCATCCCGGTCGAGGGCGAAAAGGTCCGGCTGCGCGCCGAAAGCTTCGCCGATCACTACAGCCAAGCGCGGCTGTTCTTCCGCTCACAGACCGATATCGAGCAGGCCCACCTGGCCAGCGCCATTGTCTTCGAACTGTCCAAGGTGTCGCTCGCCCACGTCCGCGAACGCGTTCTGGCCAATCTGCAGAACGTTGATGAGACCCTGGCCCAGCGCGTCGCAGACGGCCTGAACCTGCCCCTGCCCAAGGCGTCCGAGCCCGGTGTGGCCCCCATCGATCTGGACGCCTCGCCGGCGCTTCGCATCGTCGGCAAATATCCCGACACCCTGAAGGGCCGAAAGGTCGCCATCTTGGTCGCCGACGGTTCGGATGGCGCTGTCGTCGATGCGGTCAAGGCGGCGGTTGAAGGTGACGGCGGCTCGGTCTTCATCGTTGCGCCCAAGATCGGCGGCGCCAAGCTGAAGGACGGCAAGACGCTCGCGGCCGACGGTCAGCTGGCCGGCAGCCCGTCGGTATTGTTCGACGCTGTCGCCATCATCCTGTCCGAGGACGGCTGCGCCCAGATGCTGAAAGAAGGCGCCGCGGTCGATTTCGCCAAGGACGCCTTCGGCCACCTCAAGGCCATCGGCCACACGCCTGAAGCCCAGCCCCTGCTCGATAAGGCAGGCGTCGAGCCCGACGCCGGCGTGATCGACCTGTCCAAGGACGCCGAGGCCTTCCTCGCCCCCGCCCGCACCCGCCAGTGGGACCGCGAGCGCAAGGTGCGGACTCTGGCCTGACCGCGGTAAACGTGATCAGATCAAAAGGGCCGGGCGATACGTCGCCCGGCCCTCTTCTTTCAGCATCGCGACGCGATCAGCTGTCGGCTTGCCAGCCGCCGGCCAAGGCGCGGAACAGGGCGATCTGGTAGGTCGTGACCAGGGCGTCGGACTGGGCGAGAGCCGCGTCGGCCGCCGCCTGGGTGCGTTCGGCGTCCAGCACCAGAAGGAAGCTGTCGGCGCCGGCGTTGAAGCGCAGGCGTGACAGGTCGGCGGCGCGGGCGGCCTGGTCGCGCGCCTCGGTCAGGGCCGCACGGCGGTCCAGTTCGTTGGCGTAGTTGGACAGAGCCGTCTCGGTTTCCTGAAGCGCCGTCAGCACCGTCTGGTCGAAGGTCGCCAGAGCCGCGTCCGAACGGGCGCCGGCGGCCTTGATCTGGGCGCGGGCGGCGAAGACGTTTGGGAAGGACCAGCTGATCAGCGGACCGAAGCTGAAGCGGAAGTTCTGGTCGTCGCCCAGTTCGCCCGATTCCAGCGCAGTGGAGCCGAAGGACCCGCCCAGGCTGATCTGCGGAAACAGGTTGGCGGTCGCCACATTCACGCGCGCGGCGGCGGCGGCCAGTTCGGCCTCGGCCTGGCGCACGTCGGGACGGCGGGCCAGAAGCGCCGCGCCATCGCCGACCGGGATCGGCTGGCTGAGCTGGGGCGGACGCACGCAGGCGGCGGCGGCCTGGCTGGCCTCGGCCGGGGTGCGCCCGGTCAGGGTCGCCAGGCGGAATAGGGCCTCGTTACGGGCTGCGCGCAGGGTCGGCAGGGTCGCCGCCGTCTGGGCCAGGGCGGCGCGGGCGCTGGCCACGTCCAGCCCCGTGCCCGCCCCGCCGTCGAGCAGGGTCTGGGTCAGATTGGCGGTGTTGCGTTGCAGCTCCAGCGTCCGTTCGGCCACCGCGATCTGCGCATTGGCCGAGCAGGTGTCGGCATAGGCGCGGGTCGTTTCGGCCGCGACCGTCACCTGGACCGTGGCCAGGGCGGCCTCGGCGGCGCGGGCGTCGGCGCGGGCGGCGCGAATGGTGGATTCCACCCGTCCGAACAGGTCGACCTCATAGGCCGCCTGAATGCCGACGTCATAGGTGTCGATCTCGGGCGCATCCTGCCCGGCTGGCAGGCCCTGAACCGTGGCGGCAGAGGCGCGGCTGCGCTGGGCTTGGGCGCTGGTTGTCGTGGTCGGGAAGCGGCCGACGCGGGCCTCCGACAGCGACGCCCGGACCGCGCGCAGATTGGCGAAGGCTGCTTCGAGCTGGTTGTTCTCGGCGAAGGCCTGCTGGATCAAGGCGTCCAGCGTGGGATCCTCATACAGCCGCCACCAGTCGTCGCGCGCCGCAGCGGTCGAGACGGTGGGGCTGGCCGAGCCGACGAAGGCGCCCGTGCCGGTCACGGGCAGGTCGACGACCGGCGCCTTAGGCCCGACCGCGCAGGCGGCCAGCAGGGCGCTGGAGGCTGCGGCGGTCAGGAAGCTGAGGGTCTTGTTGCGGGTCATCAGATGTCCCCTCCCCGGCCGGTCGCGGGCGCAGGCGCGTTCGGATCGGTCAGGTCGCTGGTTTCGTCATAACGCACGGGCCGGTCCGAAGGACGGTCAGGCGTCGGGGTCGGTTTCTTGCCTTGCGGCAGTTTCGAGGACAGCCAGCGGCAGACCACATAGAAGACCGGCGTGAAGATCAGGCCGAAGAAGGTCACGCCCAGCATGCCCGAGAAGACGGACGTGCCCAGCGACTGACGCATCTCCGCGCCCGGCCCCGAGGCCAGCATCAGCGGCACGACGCCGAGGATGAAGGCGAACGAGGTCATCAGGATCGGACGCAGACGGGTCTTGGCGGCGGCGACCGCAGCCTCGAACCGGTTCATGCCCTGCTCTTCCTCGGCCTGTTTGGCGAACTCGACGATCAGGATGGCGTTCTTGGCCGCAAGCGCGATCAGAACGACAAGTCCGATCTGGACCAGGATGTTATTGTCCAGGCCGCGCAGGTTCACCCCGATGATGGCCGCCAGCAGACACATCGGCACGATCAGAATGACCGCCAGCGGAAGCGTGAACGCTTCGTACTGAGCCGCCAGCACCAGGAAGACGAACACCACCGCCATCAGGAAGATGACCGTCGCGCCGGAACCCGCCGCCTTCTGCTGATAGGCCAGACCCGTCCATTCGTAGGAGAAGCCCTGCGGCAGGGTCTGGGCGGCCATGGTTTCCATGACCTGCAGCGCCTCGCCGGAGGAGACCCCTGCTGCAGCGTTGCCCTGAAGCTCGGCCGCCGGGAACAGGTTGTAGCGGACGATCCGCGCCGGACCGGAGTCGTCGATCAGATTAGCCACCGATCCGATCGGCACCATGGCGCCGGAGGACGACTTGGTCTTCAGATTGGCGATGTCGGCGATGTCGTCGCGCGCCGTCGGCTCCGCCTGCGCCGTCACCCGGAAGGTTCGGCCCAGCATGTTGAAGTCGTTGACGTAGGACGAACCCAGATAGACGCCCAAGGTGTCAAACACCGAGCTGGGCTGGACGCCCAGCATCAGCGCCTTGTCGCGATCGACATCGGCGGTCACGCGCGGCGAGGCCGTGTTGTAGGTCGAGAAGACCTGGCTGACCTCGGTCGGCTTCTGGGCGGCGGCGCCCATCATGGCGAAGGTGGCGCCTTCCAGCGGACGATAGCCGGCGCCTTCGCGGTCCTGGATCATCATCGAGAAGCCGTTGCCGGTGCCCAGACCCTGGACCGCCGGGGGGGCGATGACGAAGATCTGCGCGTCCTCGATCTGTCCGGTCGCCTGGGTGATGGCGCCGGCCAGAGCCGTGGCGGCCTGCTCCTTGGTGCGATCCTCGAACGGGTTCAGACGCACGAAGATGGTCGCGGCGTTCGAGCCGAAGGAGAAGCTTGATCCGTCCAGACCCGCAAAGGCGATGGCGCCGTCGACACCGTCGGTCTTGCGGATGATGTCTGTAGCACGCGTCATCACCGCTTCCGTACGATCCAGCGACGCACCGGCGGGCAGTTGGATAACGCCGATCAGGAAGCCCTGATCCTGTTCAGGAATGAAGCCCGAAGGAGTATCGATCAACCGCCAGGCGGTGAGGCCCAGCAGACCGGCATAGATGATCAGCACCAGGCCGACCGTACGGATCAGACGTGCCGTCAAACGACCGTAGCGATCCGACAGCCAGTCGAAGCCGTCGTTGAACTTCCGCCCGGCCCAGCCGCCGTAGTAGACCACCGCACCCAGGACGCCCGGCTTGCGGGCATGTTCATGATCCTTCTTGTGCGGCTTCAGCAGCAGGGCGGCCATGGCCGGCGACAGCGTCAGCGACACGAACAGCGAGATGACCGAGGCCGATGCGATGACGACCGCGAACTGGCGATAGAAGATGCCGGGGATGCCGGGCACGAACATCGTCGGCACGAACACCGACACCAGCACCAGGCCGATGGCGATCAGGGCGCCGGAGACCTCCTGCATCGATCGATAAGCGGCCTCCTTGGGACTGAGGCCTTCGCTGATCGCGCGCTCCACGTTCTCGACCACGACGATGGCGTCATCGACCACGATGCCGACCGCAAGGACCAGGGCGAACAGGGACAGGGAGTTGATCGAATAGCCCAGCGCCAGCTGCACCGCGAAGGTGCCGACCAGAGCGACGGGGATGGCGACGATGGGAATGATGGCCGCGCGCCAGGTCTGAAGAAAGACCATGACCACGATGATGACCAGGATGACGGCCTCGACCAGGGTGTGCTGAACCGACTCCACCGAGGCGGCGACGAACTCGGTCGGATTGTAAGGCACCGAGATGGCCATGCCGGCCGGCAGTTCGCCCTTGACGGCCTCGACTTCCTTGAGGACCCGATCAGCCGTGCCCAAGGCGTTCGCCCCCGGCTGCTGAACGATCGCGACGCCGACGCCGCGTTGGCCGTCGAAGAAGCCGCGGATGCCGTAATCCTGGGCGCCCAGTTCGATCCGCGCGACGTCGCGCAGGTAGGTGACGCGACCCTCGGCGTCCGTCTTCAGCACGACGTTGGCGAACTCATTGGGATCGCTCAGACGCCCCTGAACCTGAACAGGCAATTGGAACGCAGCGGCGTTGTTCGGGAAGGGAGGTTGGCCGATGGAGCCGGCGGCGGCCTGCACGTTCTGGGCGCGGAGGGCCGAGACGATCTCAGGGCCCGTCAGACCGCGCTCGGCGGCCTTGGCCGGGTCGATCCATACGCGCATCGAATAGTTGCCGCCGCCGAAGACCTGAACTGCGCCGACGCCCTCGATCCGCAGCAGACGATCCCGAAGCGTGGAGTTGGCGTAGTTGCCGACATAGTCGTTGTCCAACGTGCCGTCAGGCGACGTCAAACCCAGGATCATCAGGAAGCCGCTCTCGGCCTTGTTGACCACGACGCCCGTCTGGCGAACCGCTTCCGGGAGTCGAGGCTCGGCCAAGGCGACCCGGTTCTGGACCAGCACCTGAGCAGCATCCAGATCCGTTCCCGGCTGGAAGGTCACAGTGATGGCCACCGTCCCGTCCGACGTGGACGAGGAGGAGATGTAGAGCATGTTCTCGACGCCGTTCACCTCCTGCTCGATGGGGGCGGCGACGGTTTCGGCCAGGGTCTCGGCCGAGGCGCCGGGGTAGGCGGCGTTAATCGTGATCGTCGGGGGCGCGATCTCGGGATACTGCGACAGGGGCAGCAAGGGATAGGCGGCGATCCCGATGATCGTGATCACCACCGAAATCACGGCCGCGAAGATCGGCCGGTCGATGAAGAAGCGGGAGATATTCATGACTTAGCCGGCCGGCAGGCTGTTGGCGAAGGAGGCGCTGGATGCCGGAGCCGCCTGCGTCACCGGCGCCTGGGAGGCGTTGCCTGCGACGGGTTCGATCTTGCCGTTCTTTGGCGTGACCTTGGAGCCCGGCTGGGCGGCGCGTTGCAGACCCGCGATGATGACGCGGTCAGTCGGAGCCAGGCCGGAACGAACGACGCGCAGGCCCTGGACGATCGGGCCGAGCTGGACGGCCTTGTTGGTCACGGTGCCGTCGGCGTTGACCACAGCGACGGTGCGGCGGGCCTGATCGGTGCCGATGGCCGAATCCGGCACCAGCAGGGCGTCATAGGCGCCGGCGCCCGCGACCTGGGCGCTGCCGAACATGCCGGGGCGCAGGAAGCCGTCGGCGTTGGGCAGGATGGCGCGCAGACGGATCACGCCCGAAGCGGTGTCCACGGCATTGTCAGCGAAGTCGAGACGGCCGGTATGCTTGTAGGTGCTTTCGTCCTGCAGGCGCACGTTGACGACCGCACCCTGATTGGCGCCGCCCTGACGTAGATACTTCAGCAGAACCGCTTCCGAACCGTCGAAGACGAAGTGGATCGGGCCGCCGGAAATGATGGTGGTCAGGATGTCTCCAGCCGACGAGCCGCCGGCGACGAGATTGCCCGGATCGACGCGACGGTCGGATACGCGACCCGAGGTCGGCGCGGTGACGCGGGTGTATTCCAGGTTCAGACGCGCATTGCGAACAGCGGCGTTGCCAGCCGCCAGATTGGCCTGGGCCGCATCGACGGCCGCCTTGTTGGAATCATATTCGGCCTTGGACACAGCTTGCGAGGCCAACAGAGCCTCGCTGCGGGCCAGGTTGGCGCGGGCCAGCGACAGCTGCGACTGGGCCTGAGCGACCTGGGCCTGAGCCTGGGCCAGCGCGGCCTGGGCCGGGCGCGGATCCAGGGTGAACAGCAGCTGGCCCTTCTGAACCATCTGTCCGTCGCGGAAGTGAACCGCCTGAATATAGCCGCCGACGCGGGCGCGCACATCCACGCTTTCGACCGCTTCGAAGCGCCCGGTGAACTCGTCCCAGTCCCGCACCTGCTGCTTCAGCGGCACGGCCACCGTCACGGGCGGCGCGCCTTGCGCCGGCGCCTCTGCCTTTGGGGAACAACCGTAAAGCGCACCCGTCACCATGACGGATACCGCCGCAATCTTCAGCCCGCGCATCTGCGCATCTCCCTGTCGGAGGTAAATCCCTGTCGTGCGGACAGAGGCCGATGGGGAGTCGGCCTTGTGAACGCGTGGTGACTTAATGGTCGGAGCCGTGGCGCTTGTCAACAGGCGTTGACAAAGCCATATGTGATCTACGGTTATTGTCTGTGGAGTGTCATCACCTTGTTATGTCCCGGCCCACGCCCGAGAAACGCCGCCGCCACGCGCACGGCCATTCTCGATGCTGCGCGCGAGAGATTCGCGGCCGAGAGCTATGACGACGTGGGCATGCGCGACATCGCCCGCGACGTCGGTGTCGATGCGGCCCTGATCAGCCGCTACTTCGGCTCCAAGGACGACCTGTTCCTGGCCGCGCTGGACAGTTGCGGCGACGGCAGCGCCCTGATGCAGGGCGAAAAGGCCGACTTCGGCCGGCGCGTGGCGCACGAGATCGTCTTCGAACCCAAGAAGGCCGAAAAGCTGAAGGGCATGTCGATCATGCTGCGCTCCATCGGCTCGGCAAAGGCGTCGGAGATGGTTCAGAACACCTGCACTCAGCGCTTCTTCGGTCCGCTGGAGGAATGGCTGAGCGGGCCGGACGCCACCGTCCGCGCGCGGCTCTTGGCAGGCTTCATCATGGGCATGTCGGTCAGTCGTGAGCTGGGCGGCGGCAGCTTCAACATCGAACCCGCCCAATGTGAGGAAATGCGCGACCGACTGGCGCCCATTCTTCAGTCCCTGATCGACGGCTGATCCCATCGCCGAAATGAAAAAGGGCGCGGAGGCCAGCCTCCGCGCCCTTTGTCTTGTCTGGCGACCGGCTCAGTGCGAGGCGGTCGAGGTCACTTCGGTACGCGCCTTGGTGCGGATGCAGCCGATGGCGAAGATGGTCAGGCCGACGTAGCCCAGCATCGGCACGATGAAGGCGGGCTGAAGCTTGCCCGCCGCATCGGCGATGTGCGCCGCGATCTGCGGCAGCAGGGCGCCGCCGATGATGCCGAACACCAGCAGGCCAGAGGTCGCCGAAGTCGGAGCGGTCGAGCGCTCCAGCGTCAGGGTGAAGATGGTCGGGAACATGATCGAGTTGAACAGACCGATCGACAGGACGGCATAGGCCGCCGTCGGACCGCCGATTTGGCTGACGGTCAGGCACAGGACGGCCGCCGCGACGGTGCAGCAGGCAAGGACGATGCCGGGGCGCACCTTGGTCAGGACGGCCGAACCGATGAAGCGGCCGACCATCGCGCCGCCCCAGTACAGGGCCACCATCTTGCCCGCCGTCTCGATGGGGGCGTTCAGGATGTCGGGGCTTTCCAGGAAGTTGGTCAGCATGCCGCCGATGGCGACTTCGGAACCGACGTAGAGGAAGATGGCCAAGGCGCCGAATACTGCCCATGGCGACGACAAGGCCTTCAGCGGCGACACGGCATTGTGCGATTCAGGCGCAGCCGCATTGATCTTCTTGCGCGCCGTGAAGATGAAGACGGCGATCAAGGCGAAGAAGGCGCCCATGCCCAGGAAGGCCATGTCGATGCTGCGCAGCGACTGGGTGCGGGTTGCGGCGGTCACCACGGCGCCGGCGGCGAAGACGCCGCCCGTCAGCAGAACGTGGGAGCCCAGCCAGGGACCGACCGTCGTGCCCAGCGAGTTGAAGGCCTGCGACAGGTTCAAACGGCTGGAGGCGCCCTTGGGGCTGCCCAGTTCGGCGACCAGCGGGTTGGCCGCGACCTGCAGCAGGGTCACGCCCGAGGCGATGACGAACAGTGCGATCAGGACGCCGGGATACCAGTCGGCGGCGGTGGCGGCCGGCACGATCAGGCAGCCCGCGACCATGACGATCAGGGCGCCGATGATCGAGCGGCTGTAGCCCAGCTTGCTGAGCACCGAGGCGGCCGGCAGGGACATCAGCCCGCAGGCGATGAACCAGGCGAAGGTGGTCAGGAAGGCCTCGGCGTTGTTCAGGTCGAACACCCGCTTCACCGCCGCGATCAGCGGATCGATCAGCGAGGTCGCAAAGCCCCAGGCGAAGAACAGCGTGGTGACATAGGCGAAGGCCAGGCCTGCACCCTGGCGTTTTCCGGCGTCCGGAACGGTCATGAATGATCCCCCAGTGAAATCGAACGGCCGCGCTGTGGTCGCGCGGTTCTCATCCTGCTTGGTTCGGCCATCACGAAAGGCGCGTCCAGCCGAAAAGCGTGCTCTGTAACGAAACTTTTCCGCCGCGCAGGTCGCAGGCAAAGAAAAGGGCCGCCTCGCGAACGCGGCGGCCCAAGTTTGCTCAGAAGAGAGGGGAAATCAGAACTTGTAGTTCAGCCCGACAGCGAAGGTGCGGCCGTAGTGCTGATAGTCGATGGTCCGGCGCTCGTCGCCGTTCTCGAAGGTCTTGAACGGCTCGTCGGTCAGGTTGTTGACCTGAGCCAGAACCGAGAGGCCTTCCAGCGGACCGGACTGGAACTCATAGCCGACCTGGGCGTCGACGACCGTTTCAGCCGCCACCGAACGCAGGGTGCGGCCGTTGCCGAAGCCGGCGACCTCGCCCAGGTAATCCGAGCGATAGCGGGCCGAAATCCGCGACTGGAAGCCATAGCGCTCGTAGTAGAGAGAGCCGTTGATCACGTTTTCCGACAGACCCGGCAGAGCAGTCGGGGCCTGGGTCGGATCGGGCTGGACCTCGCTGTCCGTGGTCGAAGCGCTGAACTGGGCGCCGAAACCTTCCAGGGCCGGATGGAAGATGTCGAACGGCGCCGAGATCGACAGTTCAAGACCCTTGATCCAGCCACCTTCGCCGTTGTCAGGCGCGCCGACCAGGCCCTGGCGCAACGCAGGCTCGGGGTTGGTGGGCGAAATCACGCCGATGGGATAGCCCGTGAAGTCGAAGATCTGGTTGCGGTTATAAACGTAGCTTTCCAGGTTCTTGTAGAAGGCCGCCAGCGAGATGTAGCCCTTGCGGTTGGCGAAATACTTCTCGAACGACACGTCGATCACGTCCGCGATGTACGGCCGCAGTTCCGGATTACCGCCGCCGCCGCCCCAGGGAGAACGGTTGATGTCGGTCGATTGGGCTTGGCCGGGGTTATAGCTGTAGTTCCGCGAGGCGCGCATGTCGTCCATGCGCGGACGGGCCAGGGTGCGCGAAACCGCCAGACGCGTGAACATGTCCTCGCCGGCTTCTAGGATGAAGTTCGCGCTGGGCAGAATCTCCAGATATTCGTCGCCGCCCGTCACCGCGATGGTCTCGGCGACACCCGGTCCGACCTGACGCGCCGAGAAGCCGCTGGAGCTTTGGTCAGTATAGACGAACTGCATGCCGACGTTGCCCGTCAGGGCGCGGCCGAACAGGTTGTGATCGATGTTGGCGCGGACGTAGGCGGTGGAGACCTTCTCCGTCACTTCCCAGTTGCCGGCGGTGACGTCGGCGTTCGGGTTGCGAACAAGGTTCAAGGCGCCGCTGTTGACCAGGCCGAGTGCGTCGTAGCTCAGGACGGCGCTGATGCCGAGATAGCCAAGGTCGGTCGGGTCCAGCAGGAAGGCCGAGGGCACGGTCAGATCGCCGCCGCCGGGGACGCCGAGATAGAACTGATCGTTGACGAAGCTCTTTTGACGCTCGGTGTAGTTGGCGCCGAAGTCGATCGACTTGAACGGGCTCTGATGCAGTTCACGCGTCACAGAGAAGCGAGCGGCCTTGATCTCGTCCTCGATGGACGGCGTGTTCATGTAACCGGCCTGACCGCCAGGAATGACGTCGCCACCCCAGCCTTGCGGGCTGGTGATCTTGATCAGGTTCGGATCGGCGTAGTTCAGACGGCTGGTGAAGCGGGTCACGCCATCGTCGGTCAGTTCGAAGCCCAGAGTGTCCAGCGCGCCGTTGATGTTGCGGCCGGTACCTGCGTTGGTTTCCAGGATGATGTCGTTGCGCTCGACCTTCGAGTAGCTGAGGTCCAGGTTCGCCGACCAGTCATCGCTGAGCGTGAATTCGGTGTTCCAGCCCAAGGCGGTGATGTTGCTGTCGCGCTTGTTCAGGTCGTTGCGGACGACACCCTTGATGTTGTCCCAGGTGCCGGCGACGATGAGGCCGTCTTCGACAGTGTAGCCGGGACGCAGCGACGGCGCCGGACGGCAGACCGCCGACGGGACGTTCACGGTGCAGTCACCCGAGGAACCACCCCACGCCAGCGGGAATTCGATGCCGCGAAGGACCTGGGTGTTCTTGAACTCGGAATAGAAGGCGTCGATCGTCGAGTGGATGCGATCGTTCGGGCGCCATTCCAGCACGCCCATATAGCCGTCGCGCTCCAGCTCCGACGACATCACATAGGGCTTCACGCCGCCGGTCAGCAGATTGCCGTCCGTGTAGTTGGGATAGCCCCAGGCGTTGAAGCGCTCGGACTGATAGGGCGAGCTCATGTGGGCGTAGCCTAAGGCCACGCCCAGCGTGCCGTCCAGGAACTGGTCGATGTAGGAGATGGTGTAACGGTCGCCGTTGTCGGTCGTGCCCGAGTTCAGGGCGCCCAGCTCGTTCCACTCGTGGCGATAGTTCATGGCGATGGCCTGGCGGCCGTAGGCCAGCGGGCGAACGGTGCGCAGGTCGACGGTGCCGCCTAGACCTTGACCGATCAGAGCCGCGTCCGGGGTCTTGTAGACGACGACGCTGTTCAGCAGTTCGGCGGGGAACTGGTCGAACTCGACGCCGCGGTTGTCGCCGGTGGTGACCAGTTCGCGCCCGTTCAGCAGGGCGGTGGTGAAGTCAGGACCCAGACCACGGATGGAGATCGCCTGGCTGCGGCCGTCGAGGCGCTGCATGGTCACGCCCGGCAGGCGCGCCAGGGATTCGGCGATCGAGACGTCCGGCAGCTTGCCGATGTCTTCGGCCGAGATGACTTCGACGATCGAGGTGTTGTTGGCCTTGGCCGAGATCGCTGCCTCGATCGAACGACGAATGCCGGTGACGACGATTTCGCCGACTTCAGTGGCTTGGTCGTCGGCCTGGGCCGTCGTGGCCGCTGCAGTTTGTGCGTGGGCCGAGCCGACCGCCATCAGGGCGGCTGCGCCGAAGGCGACGCCGGATAGCAGGCGCGCGCGCCGGTTGAGACGTTGGAACATGGTCATCCTCCCTGGGGCTGACCGCGATTCTGAACGTCGCGATCTGAAGCCGTCGCAAAAATATGCAAATCTTTTGGAATGTTGCAAGCAGTTAATACGGGGGTCTGATTTCCGTCGCACTTCGCGCCCGTTCATGGCCCGCCAAGGCGCGGGAATGTGCGGTTTCGCTCTATTCCCATGGCGCGTCGCAGCATTTCAGCGACGCGTTGACAGCCCCGCCCATTGCTGCAAAATCTTGCAAATCGATCTGGAAGGCTTTGCACTTTCCAGACGCAAGGGAGTGAGCGTCATGGCAAGGGGAACCCCCAGAAGGGCCGGACTGCACGCAGCGATGGCGGCGGCGGCTCTGCTGAGCGGCTTTGCATCGCCGACGACGGCGCAAACCCGCCAGGCCGAGGACGCCCTGTCGGCCCTGCGTCAACGCCTGCCTCAGGACGAGGTGATCTACTTCCTGTTGCCGGATCGCTTCGCCAATGGCGATGCATCGAACGACCACGGCGGTTACGCCGCCGACCGGCTGAAAAGCGGGTTCGATCCGGCCGATACCGATCTCTATCACGGCGGCGACTTGGCCGGCGTGACCCAACAGCTGGACTATATCCAGGGGCTCGGCGCGACGGCGGTCTGGTTGGCGCCGGTGTTCAAGAACAAGCCCGTGCAGAGCCATGGCGGCTATACCGGCGCGGCGCACCACGGCTACTGGATCACCGACTTCACTTCTGTGGATCCGCACTTCGGCGACGAGGCTGCGATGCGCGCCCTGGTCGAGGCGGCCCACACGCGCGGCATGAAGGTGTATCTGGACATCGTCGCTAATCACACCGCCGACGTCATCCAGTATCGCGAATGCCCGGAGGGTCGCTGCGCCTATCGCAGCCGCGCCGACTATCCCTACACCCGTCGCGGCGGCGTCGACGGTGCGCCGATCAATGAGGGCTTCGACGGTCGGGACTTTTCGCGCCTGACCCGGCCCGACTACGCCTACACGCCCTATGTCCCTGCGGGCGAGGAGAACGCCAAGGTTCCGGCCTGGCTGAACGACCCGATCCACTATCATAACCGGGGCGAGAGCACCTTCACCGGCGAAAGCAGCCTGGACGGCGACTTCGCCGGGCTGGACGACCTGCTGACCGAGGACCCGGTGGTCATCCAGGGCATGATCGACATCTTCGGCGGCTGGATCGACAAATACGGGATCGACGGCTTCCGCATCGACACCGCGCGCCATGTGAACCCGGGCTTCTGGCAGGCCTTCATCCCCGCCATGATCGCCCGCGCCGAGGCCAAGGGCATCCCGAACTTCCACATCTTCGGCGAGGTCTATGATCCCGATCCGGCGGTGACGGCGCGGTTCACGCGGGTCGACGGCTATCCGGCGGTGCTCGACTTCCCGTTCCAGAAACAGGCGACCGATGTGGCGGCCGGCAAGGTAGGGACCGACGCCCTGGCCAAGCTGTTCGACGCCGACACGATCTATGACAAGGGCGCGGAGACCGCCGCCATCCTGCCGACCTTCCTGGGCAACCATGACATGGGCCGGGTCGGCTTTTTCGTGAAACAGGCCAATCCGAACGCCGACGATGCCGAGGTGCTGGCGCGCCTCAAACTGGCCCATGCCCTGATGATGTTCAGTCGGGGCGTGCCGACACTCTATTACGGGGATGAACAGGGTTTCGCCGGCGCGGGCGGTTATGGAAATTCGCGCCAGGACATGTGGCCCAGCCGCACGCCGGTCTATGCGAACGAGACGCCCGTCGGCGGTCGCCAGCCGGCCTATTCTACGGACGCCCCCCTGTATCAAGCAATCGCAGAGATGGCCCGCATCCGCGCCGAAGAGCCGGCCCTGCGACGCGGCCGTCAGGTCGTGCGCGCCTATGGCGACAAGCCTGGTCTGTTCGCAATGTCTCGCATCGGTGAGGATGGATCGGAGATCCTGGCCCTGTTCAACTCCTCCACCGCGCCCGTCGCCGCTCAAGTCGAGGTGGAGCCCGGCTCGCTGCGGTGGCAAGCTCTGCGCGGCGATTGCACATCCGAATCCTCCGCGCCCGCCAGCGTCGCCGTTCGCGTGCCCCCCCTCGATTACCTCGTCTGCAAGAGCGTGCCGTGACTGCCCTGCCCCTCGATCTTTCCACGGCTGACGCCGCCCCCGCATTGGCGCACGACTGGTGGCGCGGCGCGGTGCTGTATCAGATCTATCCGCGCAGCTTCGCCGACTCCAACGACGACGGCGTCGGCGATCTGAAGGGCATCACCCAGCACCTCGACCATGTCGCCTCTCTAGGCGTCGATGGCATCTGGCTGTCGCCCTTCTTCACGTCGCCGATGAAGGACTTCGGCTATGACGTGTCGGACTACTGCGACGTCGATCCGATCTTCGGCACTTTGGCCGATTTCGACGCCCTGATTGCGCGCGCCCATGCCCTGGGGCTTAAGGTCGTCATCGATCAGGTGTTTTCGCACACCTCCGACGAACATCCCTGGTTCACCGACAGCCGCGCCAGCCGCAACGGCGACCACGCCGACTGGTACGTCTGGGCCGACGCCAAGCCGGACGGCTCGCCGCCCTCGAACTGGCAGTCGGTGTTCGGCGGCCCGGCCTGGACGTGGGACGCGCGGCGCGGCCAGTACTACATGCACAACTTCCTGGCCTCCCAGCCGCAGCTGAACGTCAGGAACCCGGCGGTTCAGGACGCCCTGATCGCGGCGGCGCGGTTCTGGCTGGATCGGGGGGTGGACGGCTTCCGTCTGGATGCGATCAACTTCGCCATCCACGACCCGTCCCTGCGCGACAATCCGCCGATCCAGGACGGCAAGAAGCGCACGCGGCCGTTCGACTTCCAGGACAAGATTTACAACCAGTCCCACCCGGACATCATCGGCTTCCTGAACCGCATCCGCGCCCTGACCGACAGCTATGAAGGCCGGTTCACGGTGGCGGAGGTCGGCGGCGATCACGCCGATCGCGAGATGAAGGAATTCACCGCCGGCAACGACCGTCTGCACTCGGCCTACGGCTTCCTCTATCTTTATGCCGATACGTTGAAGAGCGAACTGATCGGCATCGGCGATGGAATGTGGCCGGATCAGCAGGGCGAAGGCTGGCCGTCCTGGACCTTCTCCAACCACGATGCGCCGCGCGCGGTGTCACGTTGGGCCCAGGGCCGGGACGAGAAGGCCTTCTCGGAAATGGCCCTGCTGTTGCTGATGTGTCTGCGTGGCAATGTCTTCGTCTATCAGGGCGAAGAGTTGGGCCTGCCTCAGGCCGAGGTGCCGTTCGAGCGGCTGGTCGACCCCGAGGCCATCGCCAACTGGCCTGAGACCTTGGGCCGCGACGGCGCCCGCACGCCGATCCCCTGGGTGGCCTCGGCGCCCAACGCCGGCTTCTCGACGGTCGAGCCCTGGCTGCCGGTCGATCCGCGCCATCTGGCGTTGGCGGTGGACGCGCAGGAGGCGGACCCGACTTCGATCCTGCACGCCGCGCGCCGCATCATCGCCCTGCGTCAGGCCCATCCGGCGCTGCGGACCGGCGGGCTGGAAATCGAGAGCGCGAGCGACCTGTTGGTCTTCCGCCGGTTCGAACGGGCCGAGGGCGGCGAGCGTTTGCTGTGCGTGTTCAACCTGGGTTTTGAGGCCGTGGACTGGTCAACGCCCGCCGGCGCGCGCCGGATCACGGCGGTCAACTGGACCGAGGCGGATGGGTCGACGCTGAGGCCGCTGGCCGGCCTGATCTTCGCCGACGCCGGATGACGGGGTCAGCCGCCGCAGGTCTCGCGAACGATCAGCTCGGTCGGAACGCGCTCGGAACGGCCTGCTGCGGCGCCGCCGTGATCCAGCAGTTTGGACACCATCAACCGGCCGGCCTTCATGGTGTCCTGGGCGATGGTGCTGAGCGCCGGGCGCGAGTAGCGGCTGAACGGCACATTGTCGAAACCGATGACCGAGACCTGGTCCGGCACCTCGACGCCGGCGTGCAGCAACGCCCTTACGGCTCCGAGCGCGATTTGGTCGGACGCAGCCACGACGCCGTCGAAATCCAGGCCGCGTCGGATCAGGGCGTCCACGGCGGCCTCGGCGGATTCGACCTCGAAATGCGCAGGCACGATCAGGTCAGCGTCCACGTCCAGCCCGCTCTGGCTCAAGGCGTCCAGATAGCCGCGATGCCGCTGCATGGCCTCGGGCGGATCCAGATCGCCCAGGAAGACGATGCGCTTTCGCCCCAGCCGCGCCAGATGCAACGTCGCGCGGCGCCCGCCCGAGATGTTGTCCGAGCCGATGGAGCAATAGTCCTGATCGGGCAGTTCGGCGCCCCAGACGACGAAACGATGGTCGGCGTCGACCAGACGGTTGAAGGCCGAATGCAGGCTGGATTGGCCCAGGAAGATCACGCCATCCGCCCGGCTGGTGTTCAGCGCGGCCGACAGTTCGTCATAGTTGGCGGGCGAGATATGGCTCATCAGCAGGTCGCAGCCGCGTTCGCGCGCCGCCTCGCCAACCCCGGCCAGAAGCTCCAGGAAGAAGGGGTCGCTGAGGCGACCTTCCCGCCCCTGTGGGCGCGGCACGACCAGGGCGATCGTGCCCTGGGCGCCGATGGGGCCGGCGGGCATGTGGCGGCGGAACGGATAGTCGTGCTCCTTCGCCAGCTTCCAGATCGTCTGTTTGGTGCGGTCGTTGACGGCGGGGCTGTCGTTCAGCGCGCGCGAGGCGGTGGCGATGGACACCCCCGCCAGGCGGGCGATGTCTTCCAGACGGGTTGTCTTGCGGCTCAAGGTCGCGGGTCCTCACAGCAGCATGGCGACGCTGCAAATTTTTCTGCAAATATTTCAGCCATCGTTCGCGGCGGTTGGCAAGAGGCGGCGTAACGGAGTTCCCATGATGCAACGCAGATCCTTCCTGGCCCTTGGCGGCGCTTCGATCCTGGCTTTTGGAGCGACCGGCGTGCGCGCCCAGACCACGCCGACCCATGCCCGAGCCAGCTCGCCCGGCGGCATGCTGACGGTAGAGGCCTTCACCGACAACGACGGCCGGCCGATGTATTCGGTCCTGCGCCAGGGCCGGGTCGTGGTGGCCCCGTCCAAGCTGGGCTTCCTGCTGACCGACGCCCCCGCCATCGAGCGCGGCCTGGCCATCACCGCCGGCCAGCCGGTCACCGTAAACGACACCTGGGAACAGCCGTGGGGCGAGCGCCGCCTGATCCGCAACCACTACAACGAATGGCGCGTGTCCTATGCCGAGCGTTCGGGCCTGCAACGCCGCGTGGACGTGGTGTTCCGCCTGTATGACGACGGCCTGGGCTTCCGCTACGAGTTCCCGGACCAGGCCGCGCTGAAAACGGTGCGCATCGGGTCGGAAATCACCGAGTTCAACCTGGCCGAAAACGGCGAGGCCCTGTGGTGCCCGGCCTGGGAATGGAACCGCGAGGAATACCTCTACAGCCGCACGCCGATCGACTCGGTGGGCAGCGCCCAGACCCCGATGACGGTCAAGGGCCAGTCGGGTCTGCACGTCTCGATCCACGAGGCCGCCTGCATCGACTACGCCGGCATGAACCTGCGCCGCTCCGAGGGCACCAACTTCCGCGCCCAGCTGACGCCCGGCCTGACCAACGCCGCCGTGGTGCGCGAGGCCCCGTTCAACACCCCGTGGCGCACGCTTCAGATCTCGGACAGCGCGGCGGGTCTGATCGACTCCAGCCTGATCCTGAACCTGAACGAGCCCAACAAGCTGGGCGACGTCAGCTGGTTCAAGCCGATGAAATACGTCGGCGTCTGGTGGGAGATGCACCTGGAGCTGAAGAGCTGGAACGCCGGTCCCAAGCATGGCGCCACCACCGCAAACACGATCAAACACATCGACTTCGCGGCCCAGCACGGCTTCGGCGGCGTCCTGGTCGAGGGCTGGAACAAGGGCTGGGACGGCCAGTGGTTCGCCAATGGTTCGGACTTCAGCTTCACCGAGGCCTATCCCGATTTCGACATCGAGGCGGTGTGCGCCCACGCCCGGTCCAAGGGCGTGCAGCTGATCGGCCACCACGAGACCGGCGGCAACGCCTTCCATTATGAGCAACAGCTCGAACCGGCGATGGCCCTGTATGAACGCCTCGGCGTCCATTCGGTGAAGACCGGCTATGTCGCGGATGCGCAGGGCGCGCGCGTCGCCGGGCCGGACGGCCAGATGGTCATGGCCTGGCACGAGAGCCAGGCGATGGCCCAACACCATATGAAGGTCGTCGAGGCCGGCGCCCGTCACAAGGTGGCGATCAACGCCCACGAGCCGTTCAAGGACACGGGCCTGCGCCGGACCTATCCGAACATCATCAGCCGCGAAGGCCAGCGCGGTATGGAATATTCGGCCTGGGGCAACCCGTCGAACCCGCCCGAGCACGTGCCGAACCTGGTTTTCACCCGCCTTCTGGCCGGGCCGATGGACTATACGCCAGGCATCTTCGGCATGGAGACGCGCAGCCCGCAGGGCATCCAGACCACCTGGGCCAAACAGCTGGCCTATTACGTCGTCATCTACAGCCCGATCCAGATGGCCGCCGACCTGCTGGTCAACTACGAGAACAATCCCGGCCCGTTCCAATTCATCAAGGACGTGCCGGTCGACTGGGACGAGAGCCGCACCCTGGCCGCCGAAATGGGCGACTATGTCGTCACCGCCCGCAAGGAACGCGGCACGGACATCTGGGCTCTGGGGGCCGTCACCGACGAGCATCCGCGCGTCCTGTCCGCACCGCTGGACTTCCTGGACGCCGGCCGTCGCTATCGCGCGGAGATCTACCGCGACGGCCCCGAGGCCGACTACAAGGGCAAGCGCGAGGACATCGTCATCGAGCAGCGCGAGGTCACCTCGGCCGACGTCCTGACCCTGGCCCTGGCCCCCGGCGGCGGCCAGGCCATCCGCTTCGTGCCGTTGGGCCGGAGCCGTCGGTGATTAGCGGCCATCAGACCCCAAACCCGTCATCCTCGGGCTTGTCCCGAGGATCCAGACTCCCGGTGTCCGCCGGTGCGTCACGTCCTCGACGGAGTATCTGGATCCTAGGCGCAAGGCCTAGGATGACGGCAATGAGGAGAGGCAAGGCATGAGCCTGCTCGCCCACCGCCCGCGCCTGTCCGGCCTGGCGATCTGGAACATGTGCGTCGGCTTCTTCGGCATCCAGATCGGCTTCGGCCTGCAGAACGCCAATACCAGCCGGATCTTCCAGACCCTGGGCGCCGAGGTGGATTCGCTGGCCATCCTGTGGATCGCCGCGCCCCTGACCGGCTTGCTGGTCCAGCCGATCATCGGCCATTTCAGCGACAAGACCTGGACCCGGTTCGGGCGTCGCCGCCCCTACTTCCTGGTCGGGGCCATACTGACCACCCTGGCCCTGATCGCCATGCCCAACAGCCCCAGCCTGTGGTTCGCCGCGGCCATGCTGTGGATCATGGACGCCTCCATCAACATCACAATGGAGCCGTTCCGCGCCTTCGTCGGCGACAACCTGCCGGAGGAACAGCGCACCGCCGGCTATGCGATGCAGAGCTTCTTCATCGGCGCCGGCGCGGTCTTCGCCTCGGTCCTGCCTTGGCTGTTGTCCAACGTCTTCGACATCGCCTCGACCGCCGAGGCGGGCGTGGTGCCCCTGTCGGTCAAGATCGCCTTCTACGTCGGCGCCGCCGGCCTGTTCTCGGCCGTGCTGTGGACGGTGCTTTCGACCAAGGAATACAGCCCCGAACAGATCGCGGCCTTCGAACGCACCCGAGACGACGCGCCGACCGCGCCCGTCGAGGCCGAAGCGTCGGCTCGCAGCGTTCAGGGCTGGATGACCTCCGGCCTGGTCTGCGCCGTTCTGGGCGGGCTCGGTTTCGTGCTGATCGGCGCGCTCGATCTGGAGAAGGAGCTGCTGATCCTGGCCGGCTTCTTCGCCGGGTTCGGCCTGCTGCAGATCGCCGTCGGCATGATGCAACGGCGCCGCATCACCAACGCCGCGACCGAAATCCTGAACGACATCTTCCGCATGCCCGAGACGATGCGCGGCCTGGCGGTCGTTCAGTTCTTCAGTTGGTTCGCCCTGTTCGCCATGTGGATCTACACCACCGCGGCCGTGACCCGCGTCCATTACGGCGCGACCGACACCACCTCGGCCGCCTATGCTGCGGGCGCGGACTGGGTGGGGGTTCTGTTCGGGGTCTATAACGGCGTGGCGGCCTTGGCAGCCTTCACCCTTCCGGCCATCGCCAAGCGGATCGGACGCAAGGCGACCCATGCGCTGATGCTAATGCTTGGCGCCGCCGGCCTGTTCGGCGTCTTCGCCATCCGCGAGCCGGGCCTGTTGTGGCTGCCGATGATTGGCGTCGGCTTCGCCTGGGCGTCGATCGTCTCCATGCCCTACGCCATCCTGTCGGCGGCGGTGCCGGACCGAAAAATGGGCGTCTATATGGGCGTCTTCAACATATTCATCGTCGTGCCCCAACTGCTGGCCGCGACGGTTCTGGGTCTGATCCTGAGGACCCTGTTCGATGGTCAGGCGATCTGGGCCCTGGTGCTGGGCGCCGTCTCCTTCGTCCTGGCCGCCGCCAGCGCGCTGATGGTCAAGGAGCATCGCGGATGAACCGTCGGGGTCTTCTGGCTCTTATAGCCGCCCTGCCCTTCGCCGGCGCGGCGCGTGCAGAGGGTGCCCTCGCGGGCGGGCGGTTGGTGCTGCATGAGGCGGTCGCGTCGGCCCATGTGAAGGCGCGCAACGTCTCGGTCTGGCTGCCGCCCGGCTACGAGGCGTACGACGAGACCTATCCCGTCCTCTACATGCACGACGGCCAGAACCTGTTCGATCCGGCCACGGCCAACTTCGGCGAATGGGGCGTGGACGAACATCTGACGCGGCTGATCGCGAGCGGCCAGGTGCGGGCGGCGATCGTGGTAGGGATCTGGAACACCGACTTGCGGCTCAGGGAATATGTCCCCGCCGACCTGATCGCCGCCCTGCCCGCCGACATGCGCGACGAGGTCCAGGCCATCTACGGCGGTCCGTCCTTGTCCGACGGCTATCTGCGGTTCCTAGTCGAGGAGTTGAAGCCCTTCATCGACAGCGCCTACCGCACCCTGACCGGCCCGCAGGACACGATGATCGCCGGCTCCAGCATGGGCGGATTGATCTCCATGTATGCGATGATGAAACGGCCGCAGGTCTTTTCCGCCGCCGCCTGCCTGTCCACCCATTGGCCGCTGAAGGTCGAAGGGCTTGAACCCGGCGCGGCGCTGGACGCCTGGCGCGAACGCCTGGTCGCGGCCTGGACCGGCGTGATCGAACGCGGCCTGCCCGCCCCGGGCGACCACCGCTTCTACTTCGACCGGGGCGACGAGACGCTGGATCAGTTCTACGCCGTCTTCCAGACCCAGGTGGACCAGACCTTCCGCCGTCGCGGCTATGGCGCCGGCGATTTCCGCAGCCTGGTCTTCCCCGGCGCCCAGCACAATGAAGCGTCCTGGAACCAGCGGATGGACGTGCCTTTGACCTTCCTTCTTTCCCCCGCCCCCACGCGCAACCCGTGAGGACCACAATGCGTCACTTCCGTACCTTCTGCCTCGCCGGCGCCGCCGGCCTGGCCCTCGCTTCCGCCGCAAGCGCTCAATCGGGCGTCGCCCCCGGCGCGCCCGGCGCCCCGCCCGTCTGGTCCAGCGCGGCCAAGACCGGCGCCGGCGCATCCTATGAGGCCTATGTCGACGGCCAGTATCGCGACGGCGGCCCGACCGGCGCGGTGTCCAAGGTCTGGTATTCCATCGCCGACGGCGTCCTGACCGAGACCATGTACGGCCTGATCCATGAGGCCCAGATCAAGGCCCTGCGATTCGCCGGAGTCACCGCCGACGGCCTGGTCGTCGAGGGGCCGGACACCACCAGCCGCACCGAATATCTGCACGTGGACGCGCAAGGCCGCCCGCTGTCGCCCGCCTATCGCATCACGACGCGCGACAAGGCCGGCCGCTTCCAGATCGAGAAACAGATCTTCAGCGATCCCGACCGCAACGCCCTGGTGCTGCGCGTCACCATCACGGCGCTGAAGGGCGAGGTGACGCCCTATCTGATGCTTGAGCCCCACATCGCCAACACCGGCGTCGATGACCGGGGTCAGGTCACGCGCGACGGATTCCACGCCTGGGAAGGCGACACCCACCTGTTCCTGAAGCCCAGCGAGGCCTTCGACAAGGCCAGCGTCGGTTTCGTGGGGACGTCCGACGGTCTGACCGATCTGAAGGACGGCAAGCTGGACTGGACCTACGCCTCGACCGGCGATCAGGCCGGCAACACCATGATGACCGGCGCCTTGCCGCGCCTGCGCCAAAGCAGCCGGATCACGCGCGACTTCGTCATCGGCTTCGGCGCCAGCGAGGCCGAAGCGCGCGCGGCGGCGGACGGCTCGTTCGCCACCGGCCTGGACGAGGTGCTGGCCCGCTTCAACGGCGAGGGCGAGCGCGTCGGTTGGGAAGACTATGTCAGCTCCCTGACTGAACTGCCGCGCATCGCCGAGCAGGCGACCGACGGCGGCAAGCTGGCCTACGCCTCGGCTCTGATGCTGAAGGTGCAGGAGGATCGCACCCACGCCGGCGCCCTGATCGCGTCACTCTCGAACCCGTGGGGCGATACGGTGGACGCGTCGAAATCCTCGACCGGCTACAAGGCCGTCTGGCCACGTGACTTCTATCAGGTGGCGATGGCTCTGGCGGCGCTGGGCGACAAGGACACGCCGCTGGCGGCCTTCAACTATCTGCCCCAGGTCCAGGTCGGGCCGAACACGCCGGGCAACACCGGCGTCGGCGGCTGGTTCCTGCAGAAGACGCACGTGGACGGCGAGCTGGAGTGGGTCGCGGTCCAGTTGGACCAGACGGCCATGCCGATCATGCTGGGCTATCGCCTGTGGAAGATGGGCTGGCTGTCGGACGCCCAGATGACCGAACACTATCGGTCCATGCTGAAGCCGGCGGCCGACTTCCTGGTCGACGGCGGCAAGATCGGGCTGATGTGGAACGACGCGGAGATCAAGCCGCCCTTCACCCAGCAGGAACGCTGGGAGGAGCAGCAGGGCTATTCGCCGTCCACGACCGCCGCCGTGGTCGCGGGCCTGACGGTGGCGGCCGAAATGGCGCGCGCCTCAGGCGACGCCGCCGGCGCGACGCGCTACCAGATCGCGGCCGACGGCTATGCGTCCAAGATCGAAGACCGGATGTTCACCACCAACGGCGACTTCGGCGACGGTCGCTACTTCATCCGCATCACCCAGAACGAAAACCCGAACGACAAGGCCCCCATCGGCGCCGCCAATGGCCAGATCGCACCGGCCGAAGACCGGGTCGTTGACGGCGGCTTCCTGGAACTGGTGCGCTATGGCGTGCGCAAGGCCGACGATCCGCACATCCTGGCCACCCTGCCCGTCTATGACGATCAGTCGCTGGAGCCGCTCTATCGCGTTCGCTACGACTTCGGTCCCGAGGGCGACAAGACGCCGGGCTGGCGCCGTTATGGCGTCGACGGCTATGGCGAGGATCACGTCACGGGCGCCAACTATGGCGTCGGCGGCGAGATGAGCCCCGGTCAGCGGGGCCGGGTCTGGCCCTTCTTCACGGGCGAGCGCGGTCACTATGAGCTGGCGCGCGTCAGCGTGAACGGCGCCCCCTCGGCCGCCAACATCGCCGCCATTCGCCAGACCTATGTGCGCGGCATGGAGCGGTTCGCCAACGGCGGGCTGATGCTGGCCGAACAGGTGTGGGACGGCGTCGGCAACCCAACGGCCAAGGACTACGCTGTGGGTCAGAATACGGACTCGGCGACGCCCCTGGCCTGGACCCACGCGGAATATCTGAAGCTGCTGCGGTCGCTGGCCGACGGCAAGGTCTGGGACAGCTACGACCCCGTCCACGACCGCTACGCCCGCTGATACGAAAACGGCCCCGGAGATCGCTCTCCGGGGCCGTACTCATTTCGGGCTGACGCGGGTCAGAAGGTGAGTTTCACCGCCCCGACGATGCGGTCTTCCGCGCCGGGCACGCCGTCCACATCAGTGTCATGATAGCGGACATCAAGGCCCACCTTGTCGGTAAGGGCATAGCCGACGCCGACGTTCCAGGTGGTGTAGTCGTCGCTGACGTCGAGCCATTGCTTGCCCAGCGCGCCCGACACCGTCCACTTGGGCGCCGGCGAGAAGGCGGCGTTGACCTCGGCATAGGTCGCCTCGTCGTCGATGCCGAAGAAGTCGGGCGAGTAATAGACGGCCGCGCCAAAGGTGGCGGGACCGACCGCACGCGAGGCCGCAGCCTTGAACTCGGCGTAGTTATAGTCCGCGCCGTCCGGCTCCCCGACATACAGATAGCCGATCACGCCGAAGTCGAGCGCGAAGCCCCCCGCCTCGGTGCGATAGCCGCCGTAGAGATCGACCTCCGCATCGGTGTCGTCGCCAAAGTCGACGTTGGAGGCCCAGGCGCCTGCATAGAAGCTGCCCGAGGTCAGGTCGACGCCGCCCTGAATGGCAGGATCTTCACCGGTCTGGCTGAAGCCGCGGAAGACATAGTCGCTGACGACGCCCACGTTCCAGGCGACATCGACGGTGCTCTGGGCCGAGGCCGGCGCGGCGAGGCCGATCAGTCCTGCGGCGAGGGTCGCGGCGGCGGCCGCGCGGATGATGGTCTTCTTCATAGTCTATCCCCTTGTTGTCGTTATTCGAGGCCGGGCGCGGGTTTGGGAGCCGAGCCCGATCTCAGCTCAGTGTTCCAGCGCCTCGCCATGCAGCGAGGTGTCCAGACCGGCGGCTTCTTCAGCCTCGCTCACGCGCAGTCCCGTGGTGAACTTGCAGATGAACAGGATGATCAGGGTGCCGACGGCGCTGTAGACGATGGTCCACAGCAGGCCCAGCGCCTGGGCGCCGACATTGGCGCCTTCCGACAGGCTGTTAATCGCGGTCGTGGCGAACACGCCGGTCAGCAGGGCGCCGATCAGGCCGCCCGCGCCGTGGATGCCGAAGGCGTCCAGGCTGTCGTCGTAGCGCAGCAGCTTCTTGATCCACACCGATGAGGCGTAGCAGGCCGGGCCGGCGATTAGGCCGATGATGACCGCGCCCTTGGGATCGACGAAGCCGGCCGCCGGGGTGATGGCGACCAGACCGGCGACGACGCCCGACAGCATGCCGATCAGCGAGACCTTCTTCTTCTCGATATATTCGACGATCTTCCAGGTCAGGGCGGCGGCGGCGGCGGCCAGGATGGTGTTCAGCAGAGCCACGCCCATCAGGTCGTTGGCGGCGCCCGCTGAGCCGGCGTTGAAGCCGATCCAGCCGACCAGCAGCAGCGAGGCGCCGATCATGGTCAGAACGGGGTTGTGGGCGGTGATAACCTCTGTGCCGTAACCCTTACGCCGTCCCAGGAAGATGGCGCAGACCAGGCCCGCGACGCCCGAATTGACGTGAACGACGGCGCCGCCCGCGAAGTCCAGCACGCCCGCCGAACCCAGGAAGCCGCCGCCCCAGACCCAGTGGCAGATCGGCGCATAGACCAGCAGCGACCACAGGGCGGTGAACAGCAACAGCGCCGAATATTTGAACCGCTCGGCGAAGGCGCCGGTGATCAGCGCCGGGGTGATTATGGCGAAGGTCATCTGGAAGGAGATGAACAGGAACTCGGGAATGCCGGGCAGCAGGGCGTTGGCCGTCTTCAGCGACACGCCGTTCAGGAACAGCATGTCCAGACTGCCGATGAAAGGCTGAAGGCCGGCGCTCGCGTTCTGGCCGAAGGCCAGGCTGTAGCCGGCGATGAACCACACCAGCGACACCACGGCGAAGACGCCGACGGACTGGGTGATGGTGGCGATGACGTTCTTCTTGCGCACCATGCCGCCATAGAACAGCGCCAGACCGGGGAGGGTCATCAGCAGAACCAGGGCGGTCGAGGTGCCGAGCCATGAGGCGCCGGCGCTATCCAGCTCAAGCGCAGCCTGGTGGCCGAGCAAGACGGGCGTGGCGTCCTGTGCATTGGCCGCGCCGGCGGCCATCAGACAGAGTGTGGGAAGAAGGAGCGCAACCGCTCCCGTAAGTCGTTTCGTGGTCTGCGACATGAGCTAGTACCCCCTATGCAATCTCGCAGTTGCGAAGATTTTACCGCATTTGCGATACGCGCAAGGGGCTAGACCGTGAGCGGCGCAACTTTCTTGCAACGGTCATCAATAAAAAGATCAGGGCCGCACGATCTTTCGATCGCGCGGCCAGATGTCGGACTCTCCATGCCGACAAAGCCAAGCTGAGCGGCAGGATTTTCAGCTTCAGTTTAAGCGGTCAGGCCCAGTGCATCTGCACACGGTGCGCGGCCGCCCAATGGATGGCGCGGATGGCGTCGATGACGGCCTCGGTCGCCGCGCGCGTGCCCAGCGCACCGCCCAGATCGGCCGTCACGGCGCCGGCCGCCAGAACGGCGGCGACGGCGGCCTCGACGGAATCGGCCTCGTCCTCCAGCTTCAGGCTGTGGCGCAGCAGCAGGGCCGCCGACAGGATGGTCCCGACCGGATTGGCCAGATCCTGACCGGCGATGTCCGGCGCCGAGCCGTGGATCGGCTCGAACAGACCCGGCCCGCCCGCACCCAGCGACGCCGACGGCAACAGGCCGATCGAGCCGCCCAGCACAGAGATTTCGTCCGACAGGATGTCACCGAACATGTTCTCGGTCAGGATGACGTCGTAGTCGCGCGGCTTGCGGATCAGGTGCATGGCCATGGAGTCCACCAAGGCATGCTCCAAGGTGATGTCGGGAAACTCCTCGGCATGGATGCGGGTCACGACCTCGCGCCACAGGCGGCTGGTCTCCATCACATTGGCCTTGTCGACCGAGGTCACCTTGCCGCGACGCTGTTGGGCGGTCTGGAAAGCGGCGCGGGTCACCCGCTCGATCTCCGGCACCGTGTATTCGCACAGGTCCGTCGCGTGATCGGCGGTGCGGGTCTTCTCGCCGAAATAGACGCCGCCGGTCAGTTCGCGGAAGACGATCAGATCGACGCCCTCGACGATCTCCTTCTTCAGCGGCGAGCGGTGCGCCAGCACCGGCGACACCTGCAACGGCCGCAGATTGGCGAACAGGCCCATCGCCTTGCGGATCGCCAGCAGCCCCTGTTCCGGACGCGCCTTGCCGCCATCCCATTTCGGCCCGCCGACGGCGCCCAGCAGCACGGCGTCGGACGCGACGCAGGCGGCGCGCGTGGCCTCGGGCAAGGGCTCGCCCGTCTCGTCGATGGCCGCGCCGCCAATCAGATGCTCGGCGAACTCGAAATGGTGACCATAGAAGTCGCCGATGACCCGCAGGACATCGCGCGCGGCCCGTGTGACCTCCGGTCCGACGCCATCGCCGGGCAGCAGGACGATGTTGTAGGTCTTGGTGGCGGCGGTGCTCATTTTACGGTCTCTTTCGATCGCTCGTAGGCTTCGATTTCAGGCATGTTTGATTGCAGCCAGCCCAGGGTGTCCACCCCGTCCAGCAGGCATTGGCGGGCGAAGGATTCGACCCCGAACGGCACGGGTTCGGCATTGCCGCGCTGGATCTGATTGGCCTGGAGGTCGATCGTGACTGGCTGGTCCGGCTGCGACGCCAGATCGTCCCAAACCGCCTGGCTGACGACGATGGGCAGCAGGCCGTTTTTCAGCGCATTCGATGTAAAAATGTCAGCGATTTCGGTCGAAATCACCGCCCGGAACCCATAGTCCAGCAAGGCCCAAGGCGCATGTTCGCGCGATGAACCGCAGGCGAAGTTCCGGCCCGCCAGCAGGATGCGATGCTTGGTCGGATCGATGCGATTCAGAATGGCCTCGGGCTTTTCCGAGCCGTCGTCTTCGTAACGCCAGTCATAGAAGGCGGCCTTGCCCAGCCCTTCGCGCGTGGTCGTGGTCAGGAACCGCGCCGGAATGATCTGGTCGGTGTCGATATTGGCCTGGCTCAAGATCATCGTCTTGGAGGTCAGGGTGGTGAAAGCCTCAGACATGCTCCACCTCGTTCAGATAGACGCGCGGATCGGTCAGCACACCGGCGACCGCCGTCGCCGCCGCCGTCGCCGGGCTGGCCAGGATGGTGCGGGCGTCCTTGCCCTGACGCCCTTCGAAATTGCGGTTCGATGTGGATACGGCCAGTTGGCCCGGCGCGACGAAATCGCCGTTCATGGCGATGCACATCGAACAGCCGGGAATGCGCCATTCGGCCCCGGCGGCGATGAAGACTTGGTCCAGGCCTTCCGCCTCTGCGTCGCGACGCACGGCCTCGGACCCTGGCACCACCAGCATGCGCAGACCCGGCTTGACCTTGCGGCCGCGCAGCACCTCGGCGGCGGCGCGCAGATCGGGCAGACGCCCGTTGGTGCAGGAGCCGATGAAGACCACATCCACCGACTGGCTGGTCGTCGCCTCCCCGGCCGCAAAGCCCATATAGGCGATGGCCTTGCGGTCCGAGTCCGACTGCGGTTGCGGCACGGGCGAGCCGATTGGCGCGCCCGCATCCGGCGTCGTGCCCCAGGTCGCCATGGGTCGGATGGCGGCGCCATCGATGGTGACTTCCTTGTCGAAGACCGCGCCTGCATCCGTCGCCAGTTTCAGCCATTCGGCCGTCGCCGCCTCATAGTCGGCGGGGACGTGCTTGCGTCCGCGCAGCCAGTCGATGGTCGTCTGGTCCGGGGCGATCATGCCCGCCCGCGCGCCGGCCTCGATGGACATGTTGCACAGGGTCATCCGCCCCTCCATGTCCAGCGACCGCACCGCCTCGCCCGCATATTCGATGACATAGCCGGTGCCGCCGCCGAAGCCGATGGCGGCGATGACGGCCAGGGCGACATCCTTGCCCGAGACGCCGGGCTGCAGCTTTCCGTCCACCGTCACCCGCATGGCCTTGGCCTTGCGCTGCAACAGGCATTGGGTCGCCAGCACATGACCGACTTCCGAGGTGCCGATGCCGAAGGCCAAGGCGCCGAAGGCCCCATGCGTCGCCGTATGGCTGTCGCCGCAGACCACCGTCATGCCCGGCTGTGTCAGGCCCAGTTCCGGCCCCATCACATGGACGACGCCGCGATCGTCCGAATCCCAGCCCGCCAGCGGCACGCCGTGGACGGCGCAGTTGCGTTCCAGCGTATGGACCTGGGCCTCGGCCTGGGCCGTGACATAGGGTTTCAGCCCGTTCAGACCCGCCAGCAGAGTCGGGGTTGAATGGTCCAGGGTCGCATATGTCCGGTCGGGACGACGCACCTTCAGCCCGCGCGCCTCGATCTCGCTGAAGGCCTGCGGGCTGGTGACTTCGTGGACCAGATGCAGGTCGACATACAACACCCCCGGCGTATCGACCGTTTCCAACCGCACGACGTGGGCGTCCCACACCTTGTCGAAAAGGGTCTTGGGATCAGGCATATTGGGCCACGACCTTGGACACGCCATCGACCCGGTCGATGATGGCGATCAGTTCGGCGTCATTGATCTCGCCGATCTGATCCGCACGCGACTTGAAGCCCGCGACCACCGCCGCCAGACGCTCGCCCTCGATGGGACGGCCGATGGTTTCGGCGCGCTTGGCGATGGCGTGACGGCCCGAATGCTTGCCCAGCACGAACCAGCTGCCCTCAAAGCCCACATCCTGGGGCCGCATGATTTCGTAGGTGCGGCTGTCGGCCAGCATGCCGTGCTGATGGATGCCCGCCTCATGGGCGAAGGCGTTGATGCCCACCACGGACTTGTTACGGGCGATGACTGTCTCGGTGATCTCGCACAGAATCTTGGAGGCGCGCACCAGATGGCGGCTGTCGGCGCCGGTCGTGACGCCATAGCGGTCCTCACGGACCTTCAGCGCCATGACGACCTCTTCGATCGAGCAGTTGCCGGCCCGTTCGCCGATGCCGTTGATCGCGCCCTCGATCTGACGCGCGCCGCCTTCGACGGCGGCCAGGGAGTTGGCGACCGCCATGCCCAGGTCGTCGTGACAGTGAGCCGAGAAGATCACATGCGGATGCCGCTTCTTGATGCGCGCGGCCAGGGCGGCGAACCGCTCGCGCACCTCTTGCGGGGTCGCATAACCGACGGTGTCGGGCACGTTCAGGGTGCGTGCGCCGGCGTCGGCCGCGGCCTCCAGCACATCGGCCAAAAACTCCGGCTCGGTGCGGAAGGCGTCCTCGGCCGAGAATTCGACATCGTCGAACAGGCTGCGGGCGTATTCCACCGACCGCACGGCCGTCGACAGCACCTCATTGGTGGACATCTTCAGCTTTGCCGAGCGGTGGATCGGGCTGGTGCCGATGAAGGTGTGGCACCGGCGGTGCGACTTCGGCGCCGGCGCCAGAGCGCGGAAAGTGGCGTCGATGTCCTTCTCGTTGGCACGCGACAGAGAGCAGAAGATCGGTCCCTCGACCTCGCCCGCCACGCGACGGATGCAGTCCTCGTCGCCTGGCGAGGCGGCGGCGAAGCCGGCCTCGATGACGTCAACGCCCAGGTCCCGCAGAACCTGGGCCATCTTTACCTTGGCTTGGGCGCTCATCGAGAAGCCCGGAGCCTGTTCCCCGTCCCGCATCGTCGTGTCGAAGACGATGACGCGGTTGGGATCGGCGGCGATCTCCTCTGTGCGGGATACGCCCGATACTCGTACGCTTTCGGGGGTAATCATCACGCGGCCTCGGATTGAATAATGTCGTTGCTGATGCGGCGCACGCCGAACAGCCGGTCGATCTGGCGACCCAGGTTGTCCATGCAGCGGCCGGCGTCGCGGCCGCGCACCGTCAAGGCGATGCGGCGGAAGGCGCCCTCGTCAGCCAGGGCCATGCCGTCGATGTGGAAGCCGCGGCGCTCCACCAGGCCGATGAGACGCTGAAGCGAACCGTCCGCACGGTCGATCTGGATGTGGATCGTGTTGCTCATCTCAGGAGCCCTCCATCATTTCAGCATTGCTCTTGCCCGGCGGAACCAGCGGCCAGACGTTGTCTCGGGGGTCGATGACCACATGGGCCAGGCAGGGACCGTCGGCGGCCAGCAGGCGCTGGATGCCGTCGGACACCTGATCGCGGCGATCGATGCGGAAGGCCTCGATGCCGAAAGCTTCGGCGACCTTCACGAAGTCCGGATTGTCGGACAGATCGATCTCGGAATAGTTCTCGGCGAAGAACAGCTCCTGCCACTGGCGCACCAAGCCCAGCGAGGAATTGTCGATCAACACGATCTTCAGCGGGATGCCGTAACGCTTCAGCGTCGCCAGCTCCTGGATGTTCATCATGAAGCCGCCATCGCCGGCGATTGTGACGACCGTCGCGGACGGATCGGCCAGCTTGGCCCCGATGCCGGCGGGCAAACCAAAGCCCATCGCGCCCAGACCGCCCGAGGTGATGTGAGCTTCCGGCTTGGCGAAGCGGCAGTGCATGGCCGCCCACATCTGATGCTGGCCCACGTCGCAGGCGGCGACGAAGTCATCGCCGGCCGCTTCCGAGATTTCTTTCAGCAGGGCGGGCGCATAGACCCCCTCGCCCGGCGCGTCATAGCGGTGCGCGCCGGATTCGGCCGCGCGCGCGCAGTCGTCGGCCCAGGCCTGGATGTCCAGCGCCGCGCCCGACCGCATGCGCGCGGTCAGCGCCTCAACGCCTTCGCGCAGCTCGCCGACGACGGCGACATTGGCGCTGCGCAGCTTGCCGACTTCCGAGGCGTCGATGTCAAAATGAACGATGCGGGCGTTCGGCGCGAACTCGGCCAGTTTGCCTGTCGCGCGGTCGTCGAACCGGGCGCCGACGACGATCAGCAGATCGCTGTCCTGGACCGCATGGTTGGCGGCGCGCGTGCCGTGCATGCCCAGCATGCCCAGCATGCCCGGCGCATCCGTCGGGATCGTGCCCAGGGCGTTCAGGGTCGAGACCTGGGGAATGCCGGTCGCGGCGACGAAGGCGCGCAGGGCCTCGGTCGCGCCGCCGATCTTCACCCCGCCGCCGATATAGACCAACGGCTTCTTCGCCGCCCGGATCGCGGCCTCGGCGGCGGCGATGGCGTCGTGATCGATGCGCGGCGTCTGGTTGGGAATGGAGAAACCGTAGTCCTCGCCGGTCGTCTCGAACTGCACATCCTTGGGCAGATCGACCAGGACCGGCCCGGGACGGCCAGACCGAGCGATATGGAAGGCTTCCTCGATCGCAGCGGGGACTTCGGCGGCCGAGCGGACCAGGATCGAATGTTTCACGATCGGCAGGGTGACGCCCAGGATATCGATCTCCTGAAAGGCGTCAGTGCCCATCAGGCCCTGGGCGACATTGCCGGTGATGCAGACGATCGGCACCGAGTCCATCATCGCATTGGCGATGCCGGTGACCAGATTGGTGGCGCCGGGGCCTGACGTCGCCATGCAGACCCCGACCTTGCCGCTCTTCCTAGCATAGGCGTCGGCCGAGAAGGCCGCGCCCTGCTCATGGCGGACCAGGATGTGTTTCAGCTTCGCGCCGGCCAGGGCGTCATAGACCGGCATGATGGCGCCGCCCGGATAGCCGAACACCACCTCCACCCCCAGCCGCTCCAGGGTGGAGACCAGCAGACGCGCACCCGACTGGGGAGCGGTCTCGGCTGAGGGTTTGAAGGCGGCGGCGGTCATCAGGGTCATCCGGTCGTTCAGGCGGCGATCAGGCCGCTTCAGCCTTGGCCGTGTTCAGCCAGGCCATGCGTTCGCGCAGACGAGCGCCGACCTGTTCGATCTGGCTCTCGCGGTCCGCCTTCAGCCAAGCCTCGTATTGCGGCTTGCCGGCCTCGTTCTCGGCGATCCAGTTGCGCGCAAAGGTGCCGTCCTGGATCTCTTCCAGAATGGTCTTCATGCGGGCCTTCGTCTCTTCGGTCACGACGCGCGGGCCGCTGGCGACCGCGCCGTACTTGGCCGTCTCGGAGATGAAGTGGTGCATCTTGGAGATGCCGCCTTCGTAGAACAGGTCCACGATCAGCTTCAGCTCGTGCAGGCATTCGAAATAGGCGATCTCGGGCTGGTAGCCGGCCTCGACCAGGGTGTTGAAGCCCTGGATGACCAGCTCCTTGGCGCCGCCGCACAGGACCGCCTGTTCGCCGAACAGATCGGTCTCGGTCTCTTCGCGGAAGGTGGTTTCCAGCAGGCCGCCGGTCGCGCCGCCGTTGCCCTTGGCGTAACCCATGGCCCGGTCGCGGGCCTTGCCGGTGACGTCCTTCTCGACGGCGAACAGCGAAGGCACGCCGCGGCCGCGCTGAAACTCGCGACGGACCAGATCGCCCGGTCCTTTCGGCGCGACCAGGATCACGTCCATGTCCTCGCGCGGCGTGATGCGCTCGTAGATGATCGAGAAGCCGTGGGCGAACAGCAGCGCCGAGCCTTCCTTGGCGTTCGGCTCGATAATGTCGCGATACACGTCGCCCTGAACCATGTCGGGCGTCAGGATGGCGATGATGTCGGCGCCCTTGACGGCCTCGGCCGGCTCGGCGGTCGGCACGCCGTCGGCGGTGGCGTGTTTCCAGCCCGTGCCGCCGTGTCGGACGCCGGCGACCACGTCATGGCCGCTGTCCTTCAGGTTCTGCGCGTGGGCGCGACCCTGCGAGCCGTAGCCGATGATGGCGATGCGCTGGCCGGCGATCGCGCCCGGCTTGATGTCTTCGTTGGTGTAGATGGTGATGGCCATGGGTCAGGCGTCCTGAGCAGCGTTGGTTTTGTGGCTTGCCGGGACTTGGGCCGGCGGCGGGTTGGGGATGGTGACGGCGCCCTGGGCGGCCGAGGCGACCGAGGCGCGGTATTTGGCGAAGACACCTCGCGCCGGGCGGACTACGTGGGGCGTAAAGCCCGCCCGGCGCGTCGCCAGATCGACATTGACGTCGATGCGGCGGTTGGTGACGTCGATGGTGATGCGGTCACCATCGCGAATGAGGGCGATCGGGCCGCCCACGGCGGCTTCCGGCGAGACGTGTCCGGCGACGAAGCCGTAACTGGCGCCCGAGAAACGGCCGTCGGTCAGCAGGGCGACATTGTCGATCTTGCGGCCCTTCAGGGCGGCGGTGACCTGCAGCATCTCGCGCATGCCCGGACCACCCTTGGGCCCTTCGTAGCGGATGATGATCACGTCGCCTTCGCCGACCGATCCGTCCTGAACGGCGTGGAAGGCGTCTTCCTCTGAGTCGAAGACGCAGGCCGGACCTTCGAACGTATCGACCTTGTGACCCGTCAGCTTGATGACCGCGCCTTCCGGGGCGACATCGCCATAGATGACGGCGAAGCTGCCGCGATCCATCACAGGGGCGTCGAAGGTGGTCACGACCACCTGACCCGGGGTCTCCTCGGCCTCAGCGGCCTCGGCGAACAGGCTGCGGCCGGTGACGGTGGGGGTGTTCACGATCTTGCCCGCCTCGGCCATCCGCTGGGTCACCAGACGGGTGCCGCCGGCGGCGAACAGGTGCGAAGCCAGGAAGCGGCCGCCCGGCTTCAGGTCGCAGATGACCGGCGCCTCGACGCAGGCCTGATGGCAGTCCTCGACGCCGAACTCGACGCCGGCTTCCGCCGCGATGGCCGTCAGGTGCATGACCGCATTGGTCGACCCGCCCGAGGCCGAGACGGCGACAGCGGCGTTCTTCAGGCTGGCGCGGGTGATGTATTTGCGGGCCGTGTCGCCGGAGAAGACGCGTTCGACGATCAGCCGACCGCAGCGTTCGCCCTCGGCGGCCTTGTTCGGATCGACGGCCGGCACGTCGTTGGCGCCCATGGGCGAGATGCCCATGACCGACAGGGCCATGGCCATGGTGTTGGCCGTGAACTGGCCGCCGCAGGCCCCGGCGCCGGGGCATACGGCCTGTTCGACCGCCTTCAGCCCTTCGTCGTCCAGGGCGCCGGCCGAATGAGCGCCAATGGCCTCGAACACCTCCTGGACCGAGACCTCCTTCGAGCCGATCACGCCGGGCATGATGGTGCCGCCGTAATAGACCAGGCCGGGGATATCCATCCGCGCCAAGGCCATGGCCGCCGCCGGGATCGTCTTGTCGCAGCCGACGATGCAGACCACGCCGTCCAGCTGGTGGCCCTCGATGGCCAGCTCGATCGAGTCGGCGACGACCTCGCGGCTGATCAGCGAGGCCTTCATGCCCGACGTGCCCATCGAGATGCCGTCGGTGACGACGATGGTGTTGAAATCGACCGGATAGCCGCCTGCCGCGATGATGCCGGCCCGCACATCCTTGGCCAGGCGGTCCAGGTGCATGTTGCACGGCGTGACCGTCGACCAGGTGTTGACGATGCCGATCATCGGCTTGTCGAAGTCGGCGTCCTGCATGCCGGCGGCGCGCAGATACGAGCGGGCAGCGGCCCGGTTCGGGCCAGCCGTCACCGCCGCGCTGCGCGCGTTGGGCTTTCTGGGCTGGGAGGTAGAATTTTGCGTCATCGGTCCGGTTCGTTTCGAACCGCCGCGCACTAAAAACCCCGCTTCCTTTCGGAGGCGGGGTGGTGCGAGGCGATCCTGAGTGTGTCTAGGGTCAGGTCGCGTGCATCCACGCCGCTTGCGTAAGCAGGCCGAGAAGTACGAGGGTAATGAGGAATACGGGGCTTTGCAGGCCGACCGGCGCGCGAACGGCTGCGACCGTCTTGGCGGTGCGTCCCTTCGTCATGTCGCGCGTCATCGTGGCCACGGGTGGCTCCCTGTTCTGACGCCAAGAAACCACAGCGGCGGGCACCACACAACCCCTGTCGCAATAATTTTGCGCGTCGGCTCGAAAACGACCGCGTCCGGGGTGTTTCTTACCCAACGCTGACAGCGAGGATTTTCGAAGCGTAACCGTCCATCACATCATGTTACGCGCGCGGGGTTGAAACCCGCCCGCGACCGCTCCATTGAGACGCGCACCTATATAACGCTCGTCATACCGATCACAGGAGCTCTCCATGACCGTTCGCGTCGCCATCAATGGTTTCGGCCGCATTGGCCGTCTCGTCCTTCGCTCGATCATCGAGCACGGCCGCACGGACATCGAGGTGGTGGCGATCAACGATCTGGGTCCGGTCGAGACCAACGCCCACCTGTTCCGTTACGATTCGGTCCACGGACGCTTCCCCGGCACGGTGACCTCGGGCGAGGACTGGATCGACGTCGGCGCCGGCAAGATCAAGGTCACGGCCGAGCGCGATCCCGCCAATCTGCCGCACGCCGAGCTGAAGGTGGACATCGCCTTCGAATGCACCGGCATCTTCACCTCCAAGGACAAGGCCAGCGCCCACCTGAAGGCCGGCGCCAAACGCGTCCTGGTCTCGGCGCCCGCCGACAACGCCGACAAGACCATCGTCTACAAGGTCAACCACGAGACCCTGACCGCCGACGACATCGTCGTGTCGAACGGCTCGTGCACCACCAACGCCCTGGCCCCCGTCGCCAAGGTGCTGAACGACCTGTTCGGCATCGAGCGCGGCTATATGACCACCATCCACTCCTACACCGGCGACCAGCCGACGCTGGATACGATGCACAAGGATCTGTACCGCGCCCGCGCCGCGGCCCTGTCCATGATCCCGACCTCGACCGGCGCCGCCAAGGCCCTGGGCCTGGTCCTGCCGGAGTTGAAGGGCAAGCTGGACGGCTCGTCGATCCGCGTCCCGACGCCGAACGTCTCGGTCGTCGATCTGAAGGTCGTCGCCGGTCGCGAGGTCACGGTCGAAGAGATCAACGCGGCGCTTCAAGCCGCCGCCGACGGCCCGATGAAGGGCGTGCTCTTCACCACGACCGACCCGCTGGTCTCGCACGACCTGAACCACATCGCCGCCTCCTCCACCGCCGCCCTGCCCCAGACCCAGGTCGTCGACGGCAAGCTGGCCCGCGTTCTGAGCTGGTACGACAACGAATGGGGCTTCGCGACGCGCATGAGCGACACGGCGTTGCAGATAGCGAAGTTCCTGTAATGAGATGGCCTGCGATCACTGCACTGGCTTTGTTAGCAGTGGTCGCAGGTTACCTTGGCGCGATCGGCGTCAGCGCCATGTTTTGGTCTACCCGAATTCCAAAAGCGGGGCAGCGCGTCGACGGCTTCCTCGTCAGCCATCCGACGGCTGCATCGTTTGAGGTTGTAGGCGTCCTTCTGGGAGCTGGTTTGCTAGCTGTTCTGGCCTGCGGCGTTCTCGCTTACCGCCTCCGACATCGGCTAGACATGACGCTTGTGGTCGCCATGCCCATCGGTTTGATGACGGCCTCCTTCTCCCTAGCCGCCTGGGCCAATCTCTCCTCCCCTCCGTTTTAAAAGGCCAATCATGACCTTCCGCACCCTCGACGACGCCAAGGACCTTGCCGGCAAGACGGCTTTGGTCCGCGTGGACTTCAACGTCCCGATGGAGGGCGGCAAGGTCACGGACGACACCCGTCTGCGGGTCGCCCTGCCGACGATCCAGCGCCTGCGTGACGCGGGCGCCAAGGTCGCCCTGCTGGCTCACTTCGACCGCCCCAAGGGCCAGCGCGTTCCGTCGATGAGCCTGAAACCCGTCGTTCAGCCGCTGGAAGAACTCCTCGGCGCCCCCGTCCGCTTCGCCGAGGACTGCATCGGTCCCGACGCCGTCGAGGCGATTCGCGATCTGGACGCCGGCGGCGTGGTCCTGCTGGAAAACGTACGCTTTCACGCGGCGGAAGAGGCCAATGATCCGGTCTTCGCCCAGAAGCTGGCGGATCTCGGCGATCTCTACGTCAACGACGCCTTTTCGGCCGCGCACCGCGCCCACGCCTCGACCGAAGGCGTCGCGCATCACATCCCGGCCTACGCCGGCGAATCCATGCGTCGCGAACTGGATGCGCTCGACGCCGCGCTTGGCAATCCGCAGAAGCCGGTCGTCGGCATCGTCGGCGGCTCCAAGGTCTCGACCAAGCTGGACCTGCTGAAGAACCTGGTCGGCAAGCTGGACACGCTCGCCATCGGCGGCGGCATGGCCAACACCTTCCTGTATGCGCAAGGCGTCGATATCGGCGGCTCTCTGGCCGAAAAGGATATGGCGGACACCGCGCGCGAAATCCTGGCGGAAGCCGAAGCCAAGGGCTGCGACATCCTGCTGCCCGTCGATGTCGTGGTGGCGACCGAGGTCAAGCCCGGCGCCGACGCCCGCACCGTCAAGACAGGCGAAGCCCTCTCGACTGACGACAAGATCCTTGACGCCGGCCCCGACACCGTCGCGCGCCTGAACGCCGCCATCGACGCGTCCAAGACCCTTATCTGGAACGGTCCGCTGGGCGTGTTCGAGGTCCCGCCCTTCGACGCCGCCACGATCGCGGCCGCCAAGCACGTCGCCGAGCGCACCAAGGCCGGCGCCCTGATCGCGGTGGCGGGCGGCGGCGACACGGTCGCGGCCGTCGGCCATGCCGGCGTCGCGGCGGACCTGACCTTCGTGTCCACCGCCGGCGGCGCCTTCCTGGAATGGATGGAGGGCAAGCCTCTGCCCGGCGTCGAGGCCCTGCGCGCCTGAAGGCTCAGCGATGCAGGCGGATCACGCCTGCATCCTGTCTTCGAAATCGGCGTTGAAACGGCTGTAACACGGCGTGACTTCGCGCTGTCCGGCGTCTAATCTCTCGCCCAACCAAAAAAGACTATTCGGCTCAGGAGACTACCCCATGGCGCGCATCACGCTGCGACAGCTGCTCGACCACGCGGCAGAGAACGATTACGGCCTGCCCGCCTACAACATCAACAATATGGAACAGGGTCTGGCGATCATGGAGGCGGCCCACGAGGTCAATGCTCCCGTGATCATTCAAGCGAGCCGGGGCGCCCGGAACTACGCCAACGACATCGTTCTGGCCAAGCTGATCGACGCCCTGGCCGAGCTCTATCCGCACATCCCGGTCTGCATGCACCAGGACCATGGCAACGGCCCGGCGACCTGCGCCACCGCCATCCAGTACGGCTTCACCAGCGTGATGATGGACGGCTCGCTGGAGGAAGACGCCAAGACCCCCGCCAGCTACGAATACAATGTCGACGTCACCCGCCGCGTCACCGAAATGGCCCACGCCTGCGGCGTCTCGGTCGAGGGTGAACTGGGCGTGCTGGGCTCGCTGGAAACCGGCATGGGCGAGGCCGAGGACGGCCACGGCTTCGAGGGCAAGCTGGACCATTCGCAACTGTTGACCGACCCGGATCAGGCCGTCGACTTCGTCGCCGCCACCAAGGTCGACGCCCTGGCCATCGCCATGGGCACCAGCCACGGCGCCTACAAATTCTCGCGTCAGCCGGACGGTGAAGTCCTGGCCATGAACGTGATCGAGGAAATCCACCGCCGCCTGCCCAACACCCACCTGGTGATGCACGGCTCATCCTCGGTGCCGCAGGATCTGCAGGACATCATCAACCAGTACGGCGGCGAAATGCCCCAGACCTGGGGCGTGCCGGTCGAGGAAATCCAGCGCGGCATCAAGCACGGCGTGCGCAAGGTCAACATCGACACCGACAACCGCATGGCCATCACCGGCGCCATCCGTAAGGCCCTGATGGAGAAGCCGGGCGAGTTCGACCCGCGCTACTATCTGAAACCCGCCAAGGAGGCGATGAAGAAGCTCTGCGTGGAGCGCTACCAGCAGTTCGGCTGCGAGGGTCAGGCCTCCAAGATTCGGCCCCTCTCCACCGCACAGATGGCCAAGCGCTACGCCTCGGGCGACCTGGATCCGTCCTTCCGCGGCGCGTCCGTCAAGGCCGCTTAAGGACCGTCGTCTAGACCGGGTAGCGGCCGCTCAGTTCGCGCCGCACCCGGCGAACGTCCCATTCCGCCTGATCCAGCGCGTCGCGGGCCTCTCGGGCATTGCGACGCGCATCGCGGATCTCGCCTTTGACCTCTTGAATGCGGTCACGAATACGCTCCCGTTCTTCGTCCGTCAGGCCCTCGCCGCGCAGTTCGCGTTCCTTGGCTTCCAGCTTGTCTTCGCGGTGCTCGATCCGGGCCTCTGCGCTGCTCAGCGCGCCTTGCGCCGTCTCGTAGGCGTCCTCGACCTCATGCAGCAGTCGGCCGTCACGATAGGCCGGCAGAAACGCCTGCTCCTCCTCAGGCCGACAAACGCCGTGATAGGCATTGCCCGCCCGCCCCTCCTCCCAGCCGCGCTGGAAGGTGCAGTAGGTCCGCAAGCCATCCTCACGCGCCGAGCCATAGGCGGCCGGATTGGGTGCAATCTGAAACTTGGCGCAGGCCTTGGTGTGGTCGTCCAGCCGCGTCATCGGATAGCCCGACGCCCCGTCCACATAGCCCTTCTCGCCCCAGGCGCCGGCCAGGCATTCGTCCTTGCTCATGGCGGTGCAACTGCTCAGCAGCGCCGCCGCGGCGAACGCGCCCCCGGCGATCATCAACCGCTTCATCGGATGTTCCCCACGGCCCCAAGCTTGACTATCGCCTCACCCGCGCCCCTCGCGCAAGCGGCCGGTCGTGCTAGGGAGACGACGTGCCCGCCCAAGATCTGATCGACGAAGACGACGACCCCGCGACCGGCGCCCCCGCCGAGGTGCTGGAGGCCCGCATCGACGCGGCCGGCGTTCGCCTGGACAAGGCCCTGGCCGGCGCCTTCCCCACCCTGTCGCGCGCCCGGCTCCAGGCCCTGCTGGCCGAGGGCGCCGTCAGTCGCGATGGCGAGGTCCTGACCGGCGGTTCCGCCAAGGCCCAGCCCGGCCTCTATGCCGTCGCCCTGCCCCCCGTGGCGCCCGCAACGCCCCAGGCTCAGGCCATTCCCCTGACCGTCCTCTATGAGGACGCCGACCTGATCGTCATCGACAAGCCCGCAGGTATGGCCGCCCATCCGGCGCCGGGCACGCCCGACGGCACCCTGGTCAATGCGCTTCTGGCCCATTGCGGCGACAGCCTGTCGGGCATCGGCGGCGTCGCCCGCCCCGGCATCGTCCACCGGCTGGACAAGGATACCTCGGGCGTCATGGTCGCGGCCAAGACCGACCGCGCCCACGCTGGCCTCTCCGCCCTGTTCGCTGCGCACGACATCGAGCGCACCTACATCGCCCTGACGCGCGGCGCGCCGTCGCCCGCGAACGGCCGCATCCACACCCGCATCGGCCGCTCCACCGGCGACCGCAAGAAAATGGCGGTCCTGAAGGCCGGCGGTCGCGAGGCCATCACCGACTATGTCGTCCAAGCGACCTTCGGGCAGCCCGCCAAAGCCGGTGGCGCGCCCATGGCCGCGCGGGTTGCCTGCACCCTGCAGACCGGCCGCACCCATCAGATCCGCGTCCACCTGTCGTCTAGGGGCGCGCCGATCCTCGGCGACGCGACCTACGGCTCAGGCAGCCCCGCCATCCCCGTTCGCACCGCCATCGCCGAAGCGGGCCTTGAGCGTCAGGCCCTGCACGCCGCTGTCCTGGGCTTTGTCCATCCTGTCACGGGCGAGGCGCTTCGCTTCGAGACCGCGCCGCCCTCCGACATGCAGCGTCTCGAGACGCTTCTCGCCGAACTCTGAACAGTCGTCCGGTCGAGCAGGTCTTGAATAGCAACTGACAAAGTTCTATATTGGACGTCGATCGGCGCGAGTGGCGCCAGGGCCACGGTCACGCTTTCGTGTGACGATCCGCCTCTAAAAATGGCGGCAACCCATCGCTACTTTACCGGTTGAGGGGTGAGACATCGGCGCACACACCGTGGCCGATGACGAAGAGCCCGCTCGTTCAAGACGGTCGGAGGGACCTGTATATGGCTGCCAATAGTACGCTCGCGGTGATGTCGCCTGAACAAGGCTTGTCGCGTTATCTGACGGAAATCCGCAAGTTTCCGATGCTCACCAAGGACGAGGAGTTCATGCTCGCCAAGCGTTGGTCTGAGCACCAAGACCCCGAAGCCGCCCACCGTCTCGTCACCTCGCACCTTCGTCTCGTGGCCAAGATCGCCATGGGGTATCGCGGCTACGGCCTGCCGATCGGCGAAGTGATTTCCGAGGGCAATGTCGGCCTGATGCAGGCCGTCAAGAAATTCGACGCCGACAAGGGTTTCCGCCTGGCGACCTACGCCATGTGGTGGATCCGCGCCTCGATCCAAGAGTACATCCTGCGCAGCTGGTCGCTCGTGAAGATGGGCACCACCGCGGCGCAGAAGAAGCTGTTCTTCAACCTGCGCAAGGCCAAGAGCCAGATCTCGGCCTTCGAGGAAGGCGATCTGCATCCTGAACACCTCGCCGCCATCGCCACCAAACTGGGCGTGACGGAGGAAGAGGTCACCAACATGAACCGCCGTCTCGGCGGCGACGCCTCCCTAAACGCCCCTCTGCGCGCCGACGGTGAAAGCGAGTGGCAGGACTGGCTGGCCGACGACACGGCCGTGTCCCAGGAAACCCAGCTCGCCGACGACGAGGAAAAGGGCATCCGCATGAGCCTGCTGCAAGAGGCCATGGAAGAGCTGACCGACCGTGAGAAGCACATCCTTACGGAGCGTCGTCTCAAGGACGACCCGGTTACGCTGGAAGAGCTCGCCGGCCAGTACGGCGTTTCGCGCGAGCGCGTGCGTCAGATCGAGGTCCGCGCCTTTGAGAAGCTGCAAAAGGCCATGCGCGCCGCCGCTGAAGAGCGGAATCTGGTCGACGCCTAAGCAAGTCGGTCCGCTGCGCCTTCAACGGCGCGGCGGACGATCCATCATGACGCGCGCGCCACCGGCGCCGCTTCATTGGCCGCTCTCGCAGCCGTCACCACCGTGCCGATCGGCTGGGCCAGTCCCGCCTTCGTCACCTGACCGCTGGCCACATAGGCTTGCAGGGTCGCCACAGCCATCGCCAGCCGCGCGTCCGCCGTCTTGATGGCCAGACCGTTCAGCGTCTCGGCCTGTTGGCGAATGGCGCGCGTCGCCTGCGACGGATCCTGCTCAAACTGCGACATGGCCGAAACCAGGATTCGCGACGCCTGATCGCGGATTTCGGCAGGACCGCCTCCGGCCGCGCCATCGCTGCGGCGCTTGCGGGCGCCTGAATATTCGCCTGAGTTGAACCGGCGACGATCCGGCCCGACATAGCCGACCGCCTCGATCCAGGGCCGGGGCTTCAACGTCACATTCTCGACCCGCTTGAACAGGTCGCCCGTGGTGAACGGCTTTCTCAGGAACTCGTGGATGCCGGCGTCGCGCGCGCCCTTGATCGCCGCAGCGGTCGCCTCGCCCGTCACCATGATGATCGGCGACATGCGGCACGACATGCTGGAGCGCCGAATGCGCCGCGCCAGCGTCTCGCCGTTCAGCCTGTCTCCGGACCGTTCTGTGAAGATCACGCCTGGCTCGACGTCACGCAGCAGCTCGAGCGCGCGTTCCTCGTCACCCTCTGAATAGACCTCGCGCGCACCCATGCCCTTGACGATGTCCGTCAGCAGTCGCGCCGACGACTGATTGGCGTCCACGATGACCACCCGACGAAGCGACGGCTCCATGCGGCTTATGGTTCTGGCGTTTGCGGCGAACACATCAGACTCCGAGATTGGAGCCATTATCCTTACCGCCGACGGGTTAAGACCTGTTGAATAGGTCTTTCTGCGTAGTCCGCCGCCTCACGCCGCCCCTTCCAAAGCCTCAGCCCTGGAACGGATCGCGCATCAGAATGGTGTCGTCGCGCTCGGGGCTGGTCGACAGCAGGGCCACCGGCGCGCCGATCAATTCCTCGATCCGGCGCACATATTTGATGGCGTTGGCGTTGATGTCCTTGAAGCTGCGGACCCCGGCGGTGCTTTCGCTCCAGCCTTCCAGCTCCTCGAACACCGGCTCGGCCGCGCCCTGGGCCTTCAGGCTCGAGGGCAGATAATCCAGCACCTCGCCATCGACCTTATAGCCGACGCAGATCTTCAGCGTCTTCAGCCCGTCGAGCACGTCCAGCTTGGTCAGGGCGATCCCGTCGATGCCGTTGATCGCCACGGACTGGCGCACCAACACGGCGTCGAACCAGCCGCAGCGGCGCGCACGGCCGGTGTTCACCCCGACCTCGCGGCCCACGGTCGCCAGATGCGCGCCAACTTCATCGTTCAATTCGCAGGCGAAGGGGCCCTCGCCGACGCGCGTCGTATAGGCCTTCACGATGCCCAGCACATAACCGACGCCGCGCGGTCCGATGCCCGAACCCGCCGCCGCCTGGCCGGCCACCGTGTTGGAGCTGGTGACATAGGGATAGGTGCCGTGATCCACGTCCAGGAAGGCGCCCTGCGCTCCCTCGAACAGCACGCGCTTGCCGTCCTTCTGCGCCTGGTCCAGCACGCGCCAGGCCGGTTTCACATAGGGCAGGATCTTCGGCGCGATCTCCAGCAACTGCGCCAGCAGCGCGTCGGGGTCGATCGGCTCCAGCCCCAGACCGGCGCGCAGCGGATCGTGGTGCGAGCGCAGCCGGTCGATCTTGACCTTCAGATCGTCTTCATTGGCCAGATCGCAGACCCGAATGGCGCGACGCCCCACCTTGTCCTCATAGGCCGGACCGATGCCCCGCCCGGTCGTGCCGATCTTGGCGCCCGGCGCGCTGGCCGCCGCCTCGCGCGCCACGTCCAGCGCCGGGTGGATGGGCAGGATCAGGCAGGCGTTGTCTGCGATGGTCAGGATTTCGGGGCTGATCGCCACACCTTGGGCAGCGATCTTTTCGATCTCGCCGACCAGATGCCAAGGATCGACGACCACGCCGTTGCCGATAATCGACGGCTTGCCCTGCACGACGCCGCTGGGCAGCAGCGCCAGCTTGTAGACCTTGCCGTCCACGACCAGCGTATGGCCCGCATTGTGACCGCCTTGGAACCGCACGACCATGTCGGCGCGGTTGGACAGCCAGTCCACGATCTTGCCCTTGCCCTCGTCGCCCCACTGGGCGCCGACCACCGCTACGTTCGCCAAAACCGTCTCTCCGCACTGGAATGCGGGCGCAGCCTATAGCGAGGGAATCGTCCGATGTCGTCCCGTCAGGCGGATTTATCCGACTTCGCCGACCGCCGTCTCGAACGCCCATTCCAGCCAGGGCGTCGCCACAACCACATCGGCCGTCTCGACCGTGCAGCCGCACCATAGTCGAAGACCAGGCGGCGCATTGCGGTGCGGCTCCATGTCGAACACGGCCGCCTCGCCTTCCAACAGGGCCTTGAACCGCATGACAAAGGCCTTCTGCGCCTTGTCGTCCAAGGCCGCGATCCGCGCATCGGTGAACTTCAGGCAGACCGAGGTCGTCGACCGGATCTCCGGCCGATCCGGCAGGAAGGCGATCCAGTCGGTGCGCTCCACCCATTGCGCCAACGCGGCGTAGTTGGCGTCTGTCCGCCGGATCAGTTCGCTCAATCCGCCGATATCCTTCGCCCAGCCCAAGGCGTCGATCCAATCCTCAATGGTCAGAATCGAAAAGGTGTTGATCGCCATCCCGTCCGCCAGCGCCCGATCGAACCGTCCCTTGCCGTCTGTCAGCCGCAGCAGTTTCGGAATTGCCCGATCCGGTCGGAAGGTATCCAGCCGCTCGACCGCGCGCGGCGACAGCACCATCACCCCAATGCCCGCCTCGCCGCCCAACGCCTTCTGGAAGCTGAAGGTCACGACATCCAACTTCTCCCACGGCAGCGGCATGGCGAAGGCGGCGGAGGTCGCGTCGCAGATCGCCAGCCCCTCGCGATCGTCGGCGATCCAGTCGGCGTCCGGCACGCGCACGCCCGAAGTCGTGCCGTTCCACGGGAACACCACGTCCTTGGACCAGTCGGCCCGGCTCAGATCCGGCAGTTCGCCCCACGGCGCCGTCAGGGCCTCGGGCTCCAGCCCCAGATGATCCTTCACGTCCGCCAGCCAGGTCAGGCCGAAATTCTCGAACGCCACGACCTGCACCGGCCGCGCGCCCAGCATGCCCCACAGCGCCGCCTCGACCGCACCCGTGTCAGACCCCGGCGTGTAGAGCATCACATGGCTGTCGGGCACTTCCAGCACCTCGCGCGTCAGCCGCAGGCCATGCGCGAACCGCTCCACCACCTCGGGCGCGCGAATGCCGCGTCCCAGCAGATCAGACGGCAATCCGCCCAACGCATAGCCCGGCCGCTTCGCCGTCGGCCCTGCCGAAAACCACGGCCGCGCCGGCTTCACATCAGGCTTCGTGCTCATGCTCTCTTCCTTTGGCGCTACTGCGCTTCGCGCGACTTCAGCACGCTCACCGCCCAGGCGTATAGGACCGCTTGGCCCGCCAATCCTCGGCGAACTGGGTCAGTTCGGCGTCCGGCGCATCCGGAAGCGTCACCATCACCCGCGCCAGCAAATCGCCGCGCCTGCCTTGCGCAAACGCGCCGCGCCCCTTCAGCCTCAGCACCTTGCCCGAGTTCGATCCGGCCGGCAGCGTCATCTGCACCACGCCCTCTGGCGTCGGCACCCGCACCTTGGCGCCCAGCACCGCGTCGGGCACCGACACCGGCAGGTCCATCGTCAGGTCCGCCCCGTCGCGCTTGTAGATGGGGTGCGGTTCGATCCTCAGTTCGATCAGGGCGTCGCCGTTCTCGGCCCCGCGTCCGGGCGATCCCTGGCCGCGCAGACGGATCGTCTGGCCTTCCGACGCGCCCTTGGGAATGGTCACGTCCAAGGTGCGTCCATCCGAGAACTGAATCCTCCGCGTCGCCCCGGCGATGGCGTCTTCCAGACTGATGTCCAGCGTCGCCTTCACGTCCTGACCGCGTGAGGTGAAGTCCCTCGCGCCGCGCTGACGCCCGGCCCCGCCGAACATGCCGAACAGCTCATCCAGATCGACGCCTTCGAAGTTGGCGCGGCCGCCCGGCCCGCCGCCTTGGCCGAACGGATTGCCGCCCTGGCCGAACGGGCCGCCGCCGGCGCGACCGCCGCCGCCGAAGCCGCGATACTGTTCGTTGCCGTCGCCGTCGATCTGGCCCGCGTCGTATTTGGCGCGCTTTTCCTTGTCGCCCAGGATGTCGAAGGCCGCCGTCACCCGCTTGAACTTGTCCTCGGTGATCTTGTCGCCGGGGTTCTTGTCGGGATGCAGCTCCTTGGCGAGCTTGCGATACGCCTTCTTGACCTCGTCCGCGCTCGCGCCCTTCGAAACGCCCAGTTCCTTGTAGGGGTCGCCTGCCACGTCCGTTGTCGCTCCAGCTGAAAAAGGTCGAGAGGCCGTCAGTTAAGCCATGCCCCGCCCCGCGCAAAGGGCTGGACCCGCCCTATTTCGTCAGACCGGCCGGATTTCCGCCTCCACCTCCGCTTCTGGGCCCCACCCGAACCCGTCGTTCCACTGCGCCACGGCGATCCGCGCCATGTCAGTCACACCGTCCGGCAGGTCCGAAGCCAAGTCCGCCGCTGCATAGAACGCCGACACGCCCTCGACCTCCATCGTCCGAACCACGACGTCATGATGAATGACGCGCAGCCGGAACCGCATCGGATCGACCGTTGTCGGTTCCCCATCCCAGCCGTCGCCGAACAGCCGCACGCGTGGCGTCCATCGGATCGTCAGCCCCTCCGCCGACGTCTCGACCGTCAGACCAGAGGGCGACCACGGCCGATCATGCCCGCCCCTCGCCACGAACAGGGCTTCGCTGAACCCCGCACCGCCCGGCGCCGCGCCAGCCGATCCCGCGCGACAGATCAGCGGCAGTCCTCGCTCGCCCCGCCCGATCTCCGCGCGCCCCAGCCGATCGTCCAGAAACACCACGACCGCCCCCGCCCCGGCGCCCGCCCGCATCTCCACCTCGGTCCCCTGCTGCCCGCGCAACAGACCCGTCAGCCGCCATGTCCCCGGCCCGACCAACACCGCCGACCGATACTGCACGATTTCCCAGCCCGCCGCTGTCTCGACCGCCAGCGCATTGCCGCCGCCCAGCACCGTGGCCTCGACCGCGCTTTCCGGCGCCTCGCCCTCGACCCGCACCACCAAAGCGTTGGCCTCGTCCCAGCGGTGCCGCACGCCCGCTTCCAGCGCCTCGAGCAGCACCCCGACCGTCGCCGGCGCCTCCACATCGCTCCTCGCCGTCAAAGTCTCAACGGTCGATCCCGCATGCAGCCGCATCGTCCGCCACGGCTCGGCCGCCACGGCGATCAAGGGCCGCGCGTCCGCCTCGCTCCCGATCAAAGGCGGCAGGTCCAACACTTTCAGGAACGGCGCCCCGACCACGACCGGAGTCTCGCCTCTGCGCCAGACGCCGTCGTCCTCGACCGTCCGCCGCGCCGTCACCGGCTCCAGCACCGCCGACGGCGTCTCGTCCGAGGTGACCCGCATCACGCGCCAGTCGCCCGACCGACCCTCCAGCCGCACCCCGTCTCCGGGCTCCAGCCGCAAAGCTTCCAGCGGCCCCAGGGCCAGCGTTCTCGCCTCCACGCCCTCGCTGTCCAACGCCCGCTGCGCCGCCGCCGTCGCCAGTCCGCCGCCGCACACCAGCGGCAAGTCCAGATCGACCCCGCCCGCCGTCGCCGCCGCATCCTCCGACCGCACGACCACCGCCCCGGTCTGATAATCCGCCGTCTCGTCGATAAACCGCACCCGCGCCTCGCCCGCCCTGGGCTCCAGCGTCCGCGTCGCCGTTTCCGCCGCCCCGCCATCGGGCGGGGCCAGCGCCTCGCCCGCGATCTCGACCACCGTCTCCACTCGCCCCAGGACTGCGACCTTCCCGTCCCGCTCGGCCGCCACGGCGTCGAACGCCGCCAGCAAGGGCTCCAGCGCATCGCGCGTCCGCATCGGCCGGTCGATGACATAGCCGGCCGCGGCGCCCTCGACGCCCTCGATCGCCATCTCGTCCGGCGACAACCCGCCTCGCGCCAGCACCGCCTCGATCAGATCGCGCCCGTCGCCGGCCAGCCGTCCGTTCAGCCAATGCCCGGCGCGCCACGCCCCTGCGTCGGCCCAGACATCGCCCCGCGAAGGAAACGCCGGATAGGGCCGCGCGTCCCAGCACCAGGCGTCCGCCGCCTCCAGCATTCGCCCGCCATAGACATCCGAAACCGGATTGTTCTCAGCCGTCGCATAATGGCCCAGCACCGCTTCCAGCGCCCCCCGCTGCACTGCGTCGTCGCGCGCGCCCGTTGATCCCGGCGGCAGTCGGCTCTCACTGCTCTTCGCATCCTGAAACAGGTTCGGCGCATTGCCGCCCCGGTCCACCGCCGCACAGCCGAACTCCGACAACCGCACCGGTTTCATTCCCGGAACCCAGGTCGTCGGCGTCGCGCTTCGCACACCGCCCGGCCGGTCATGATGCAGGTTCGACCACCAGCCTTTCAGGTCCTTGGGCCGGAACACCCAGTCCTCTCCATACGCCCCGTCGACGATGGGCGTGCGCACCTGCGCCGCCCGATCCGCCGCGCTGGCGTAATACCAGTCGAACCCGTCCCCGCCTGCGACGCCCGCCGCCAGATAGGCCGGGTCCGCCGCCCCGCCGAACGTCGCCGCATCGACCCCGCCCTCACCCGCTCGCCAGTCCGTCAGCGGCGGGTACCAGTCGATCGATACATGATCGATGTTCGCATCGGCCCACAGCGGATCCAGATGGAACACCACCTCCCCGCCTGTCTGCCGCCCGAAATATTCGCTCCAGTCCGCCGCATAGGACAGTTTCACGCCCGGCCCGACCACCCGACACTCCGCCGCCAGCGCCCGGAACTGATCGACCGCCGGAAAGCCCCCGGCCGCATCCCGCGTCCAGGTCACGCCGCGCATCTCCGACCCGATCAACAGGCCGTCCGCCCCCTCATCCGCCGCGATCCGGGCGTAGTGCAGCGCCATCCGCCGCAAGCCCCAATCCTCGCTGCCGCCGAACAGGGCCGCGATCTCCGCCGTCGCCCCCGCCCCGTCCGCGCCCGCCACCCGTCCGCGCCACGGATAGCCGGGGCAGTCCATGAACACGAACGGATACAGGGTCACCTCCAGCCCACGCGCCTTTAGCTCGCGGATCGCCTGACGCACGCTCTTGTCAGACGGCGTTCCGCCATAGGCCGGCGCCCCATCGACCTGACTGACCTCATAGGCCTCATCGCGCGCCATGCCCGCCACGGACCAGACCAGCGGTTCGGTTGGCTTGTCGCGCCGCTCCACCCCTGGCCGCACAACGCATTGCCCGGCCCTCAAGTCGCTGCCAAACCACCCGACCACCAGACTGACCCGCTTCAGGTTCGGCAGCTGCGCCTGAAGCTGGTCCAACGACACGACCAGGTCAGCCCCACCCTCGCCATTGTGCATATTCTCCGCCGTCGTTCGCGTCAGTCCCTCGCGGCGCACCACCGCCTCGGTCGCCAGGGCGAACTCCCCCGCGCCCGGTATCAGACACACCCCCTCCAGCAGGTCCTCCAGCCGCGCAGTCTGTCCCCGCGGTCGCCGGAACACCTCGAAACTCAGCTGCGGAACCCGATCCCCGAACGGCCCCAGCGGCAGGTCCTCGAACACCACATAGGCCGTCCCGCGATAGGCCGGCGCATCCCGTTCCACCGCCTCGATCAGCGGGTCCGCCGTCTGGTCCTCGCCCCCGCGATGCACCCGCATCACCACGCCGGTCATGTCCATCAGCCGCCCGTCGGCCCAGACCCGCCCGACCCCGTCGATCTCGCCCTCGCAAAGCGCCACGGCGAAGCTCAGCGAATAGACATAGTCGACCGTCTTCGGACCGCCCTTGCCCGCCCGGCCCTTGTTTTTGCCTTCCAGGAACCGCGCCGTCCAGATCACCTGACCGGTCACCCGCGCCCGTCCAAAGACGCAGGCCATCGGCGCGCCTTCCGCCGTGCCCTGGACCTTCAGCGTCTCCAGCCTGGGCCCCACCTGCCGCGCCGGACCCAGCGACCCCACCACCCGATTGTCGATCGCCCGCCCGAGGGTCGCGCCGATCACCCGCCCGACTGGCCCGCCGACCGACTGCCCGACCGCGCTCAAAACGACTTGCGCCATCTACGCCTCCAAAAATCCTCCCCCGTTCACGGGGGAGGGGGACCACGAAGTGGTGGAGGGGGCGACCGCACACCCGACCTCTGACCCTGCTTCACCAAGATTCGTGGGACTTTCGTCCCCTCCACCACGCGCAGCCTGTCCTCGGGCTCGCCTTTGGCGAGACCCGGGGGCGCGGTCCCCCTCCCCCGCTTGGCGGTGGAGGACAGGAAACCGGAACACAGCCGCCAGCCGTCTTCGCCACCACACGCCCATCCAGCTTTCGACCACCGCCCGTCCCCAATAGGCGTGGATCATCCTCGGCTCCGGCCCGCCGAGATCGCTCAGGATCGCGCAATGCTTCACCGCCGCCCCCGGCGACATGCGAAACAGCAGCACGTCGCCCGCCTGCATCTCATCGACCGCAACCGGCCGCATCCACCGCCCCGCCGCCTCCAGCAGCGTCTCGCGCCCGCCGACCTCGGCCCAGTCCGCCGAATAGGCCGGCAAGACCTCCGGCTCCTCGCCAACCAGTTCGCGCCACACCCCGCGCACCAGACCCAGACAGTCCGCGCCCACCCCCTTCACGCTGGCCTGATGCCGATACGGCGTGCCGAGCCAGGACCGGGCGGCAGCGACGATCGCACAGCCCTCTCCCTCCCCCTCCGGGGGAGGGTCGTCGCGAAGCGACGGGGTGGGGGCGGCCGGGCGACCGGACTCGGATTGCTCCGCCCTCCCCACCCGGTCTCGCCTGCGGCTCGACCACCCTCCCCGTTCCGGGGAGGGAGAAACCGTAATTGCCCCACTCCTCACCGCCGGCTCCCGCCGTCGTTGCGCGCACTTGCGGCCGGATAGGCCGTCAGGAAGTCGTCCCCCGGCACATCCGGAAATCCGCGAAAGTTGGCGCCATTCCCGAACGTCCCGACGCAGGTCTCCCACCGCTTGTCGCAGACCCGCCCCGCCGGCGCCGCGACCCCGCATCTCTGGTCCCCCAGCCGCGCATCGCACATCCGACCATAGGTCCGCCCGACCACTCGCTCCAGCTTCGCCAAGGGTCCCTCAAGCTCAGCGACGAAGCTCTCCCCCTGGCGTCGGATCTTCGCCAGCGTCCCCGCCCACAACCGCACCTTCAGATCAGGCCGCGCCCAGTCCACGCGCCACAGTCCGATCGTCGCCGCATCGAACAGCCCTGCCGCCACATCCGCTTCGGCGATCGCCCCATCGTCCAGCACGCCGGCCGCCGAAACCGACCCCGCCGCCAGCCCGACCGCGCTTTCACCCGCTCCCGCCGTCCAGCCGCTCGCCGCCTGACAGACGACCCCGTCCACCACCAGGTCCCGGTCGTGATCGGTGAACCCCATCGCCACGCCGTCGGCCCGTTGCAGCCGCCAGACATGGCACAGCGTCGCCGCCCCGCTCTCGATGCGAGCGGCCATTTCGTTCGGTATGTTTCTCATCGTCGTCCCCGCCATGAGGGCGTGAGCCGTGACTCGTGACCTTGCCGGGCGTGCTCCCGCCCCAGTCACGATTCACGAGTCACTCTTCACGCGCCCGTTCGAACCTCGATCAGCGGAACCGCCGCCATCCGTCCGGCCTCGAAGCTCTCCAGCGTCGTCTCGATCCGGTCCGAATCGAACCGCACCGGCGTGTCGAACTGAAACCCCGCCGTCACCGTGACGCCCGCCTCCGGCGCGCGCTCCAGCGTCACCCGGCCGGTGGCGAAGTCGACCGCAAAGGCCGTCGTCTCGACACCGCCCACGCCGACCCGTACCGATCCCCCGACCGGCTTGGCGATCGGCCGCTCCATATCGCCGTAGCGCTTCACCAGATCGAACGCGGTCCGAACCCCGTCGCCCGCCCCCAGCCCCTGATCCTCCGCCGAGATCACCCCGCCCGGCGCGCACGACTTGAAGTCGGCGAAGTCCTTGAACCGGAACCCGTACAGCCGCCCCCGCCGCGCCTCGAAGAAGGCGACCAGCTCGGCCATGTCGTCCAGCGACCTCAGGTTCGCCCCGATCAGATACCGCCGGCGCCCCAGCGCCCAGGGCGTGGAGCGCCGCTCGAACCCCGAGGCCAGCGTCGTGATCTCCGTCCGACGCTCCACCCCGCCGGTCGAACCGAACGCCAGCCGCGCGGGCAGGCGCACCTCGTGAAAGGCGTCCATCAACACTCTCCTGTTGTGCAATGCCGCCCGCCCGGTCCACACCTTGGCGGCGGCGCCGACGCCGCGTCTTTCCAGGACACGGCCTTGCGCGGCGAAATTCTCAGTTACGATCCAACGACCGGCGACGGCCTGATCAGCGGCGACGACTTGCAGCGCTATGCCTTCACCTCGACCGCCGCCGGTCTCGAGCCCGGCCGCCGCGTCGATTTCGTGGTTCAGGACGACCAGGCGCTCAGCCTTATGGTCCTGCGCGACGGTCCGCTGCCGCCGGCCGTCTATCCGCCCGAACCGGACCTGGGCGTGTGGGGCTATTTCGTTCGGTGCGTCACCGACCTCTATATCGAGGGCCACGGCCGGGCGCGGCGAAAGGAATACTGGTCCTTCGCCCTGTTCCACTTCCTGATCCTGATGCTCGCCTTCATGCCGATCATCGGTCTGGCCGTTCTCGACGCCGAGGCCGGCTACGATATGGAGGCGTGGGGCATCGCCTGGATCTGCATCGTCGCCCTGGTCTATATCGCGCTGATCGTTCCCTACGTCTGCGTCACGATTCGTCGCTTCCACGATGTCGGACTCAGCGGCTGGCTGATCCTGATCGGCCTGGTCCCTTATGTCGGGGGCCTGTTCACCTTCATCATCAGCCTCCTGCCCTCGCAACCCGACGCAAACGTCCACGGTGCGCCGCCCAAGGGGTCGCGCGCATTACAAACGCGTCAGGATCGGCCAGCTTGACCTTTTCGGGTTGCTGGGATTGCACGGGTCGGCGATGTTGCCGCCGCGCCGGACGTGGCGCCAGTCATGGAGAGCTCAGTGCGCGGTGAAATTCTCAGCTACGACGCCACGACCGGCGTCGGTCTGATCAGCGGCGACGACGGCGCCCGTTACGACTTCACCTCGGCCGCGCTGCAATCGCCGGCCGTGCCCGCCGCCGGCGTCCGCGTCGACTTCGTCCCCGAAGGCGCCGCCGCGACCCAGATCCTGATCCTGGCGGGTTCCCCCACCACCACCGGCGTCGCCGGCGGCTACGCCAGCTCGACCTCGACCGCCGTCGCCGGCTTCGATTGGCAAAAGCTGTTTCTGTCCCTCGAGGGTCGGATCCGCCGCAGCCATTTCTGGATCGGCTGGCTGATCCTGCTGGGCGTCAACGTCGTCATCAGCTGGATCCCCTTCATCAACCTGCTTGGCATCGTGCTGATCTGGCCCAACCTGGCCATTTCGGTGAAGCGCCTGCACGACATGGGCAAGACCGGCTGGCTGATCGCCATTCCCTGGGTCGGTTCGGTCGTAGCCTTCTTCGCCGGCTTCGCCATGATCATCGCCGCCGCCGTCGCCAACGGCTATTCGGAAGACTACTACGAGGGCAACCCGGCCGCCGTCTTCGCCCTGATGGGCCCGGCCTTCGGACTGTTCGCGATCGCCGGCCTTCTGAGCCTGGCCTTCCTGCTGTGGATCGGCATCGCCGACAGCCAGAAGGGCGAGAACCGCTTCGGCCCGAACCCGAAGGGCGAGTGAACTTTCACGGGTGAATCGTGACGCGTGAATCGTGAGCGGAAGGTGGCGCACCGGCCAAGACCGCATCCCCCAATCACGATTCACCACTCACCATTCACCCGTCGTCACATCCGCCTGGCGCCCAGGCTGACGGCCCGCGCCAGCATCTGGGCGATCTGCGCCTCGGACCGCAGCAGGGCCGGCGCCCCGCCGTCCACCGCCACATTGACCGTCACGCCCCCACCGCCGACCGGCCCGATCTCGCCGCCCGTCGCGGGCCGAAACACCTCCGGTCCACGCTCGCCGACCAGATAGGCTGCACCGCCCAGCACCGGCCCGCCGTCCGCCCGCGCCCCGCCGAAGCTGGACATCACCGATTGGATCGCCGCGCTCAGCCCGCCGCCCTGCGATGCCGCCGCCGCATTGACCGCGTTCAGCACCGCCCGCGCCAGTTCGGCCAGGGACACCTCCCCGTCCGCCGCCGCCCGCGCCAGCGACCGCGTCAGGCTGTCGCCCGCCCGCCCGAACGCCGCTTCGATGGCGTCCGCCGCCTCCTGCGCCGGGGCCTTCAGCGCCTCCAGCGCCGCCCCGGCTTCGGCCGCTCTCAGCGCGACCTGATCGATCCCGTCTCGCCCGAACTCATCCGCCATCCGGCCAACCCTCCATCAATCGCGCCAGCCCCTCGCGTCCCAAAGGCGCCGTCCCCTGCGGGGCCTGCGTCAACATCCGCCACTCCCTCAACGACAGCCGCCAGAACGCCTCGGGCGTCACGCCCATCGCCGCCGCCAGCCGCAACATCTCGCCCCAGGGCGTCACCACATCATCCTCCGGCTTGACCGGAGGAGGCCGCTGCAAACGCCTGCGCCACCGCGACCGCCGCCTCGCGCGGATCGACCGCCGCCACCTCCGGCTCGACCTCCCCGCCCCCGCGCAACACCGCCGCCAGCACCACCATCAAATCCCGCGCCGACAGCTTCTTCATTCGCTCTGCGACCGCCGCCATCCCGTCGACGCCCAGCCCCGTCTCGATCTCCGCCAGCGCCCCCAGTGTCAGACACGCCCGACGCCGTTCACCGCCCAGCATCACCGCCGCTTCCCCACGCACTCCGTTCATCACGTCTCCAAGTTCGATTTCGTGAGCGGTGAATCGTGATGCGTGATCGATGCTTCTCCTCACGATTCACGGTTCACGATTCACACAGTCATATCGCGCTGAACCCGATGGCCCCGGCGCTGGCCAGGCTCAGCGCGAACGTCGCCTCCCCCTCGTGCTCGCCGGCGTATTCCAGCGCCGCCACAAGGAACGGTCCCTCCAGCACGCCGAAGTCCGGTACGATCAGCCGCCATCGCTTCGCCGCCTGATCGAAGAAGGCCTCGCGCACCAGCGCATCGGAGGCGGCATCGCGGAAGATGCCCTGCCCTGACACCGCCGCCGACTTCACGCCTGCGCCCGCCAGCAGTTCGCGCCACCGCCCGGCGCTGTCGCCGTCCGTCGCATCCACCGTCTTGGCGTTCAGCGAGATCGTCCGCGCCCTCAGCCCCGCCACCGTCGTGAACACGCCCGGAGACGCCACTGGGGCGCCCTCGATCTTCAGCAACATGTCCTTGCCGGCCTGTGCCGTCATTTCTGTCTCTCCCTCTCGTCGTGAATCGTGATTCGTGACGGGTGATTGCGCGTCGGCGGGCGTCGTCGCCGCCCACGACTCACGCGTCACCACTCACCTCTTCCGTCACCGCCCTCAGCCGCACGACCGCATAGGTCCGCCGCCCGTCGCCCGCGCGGAACACGTCCGCGAACGTCGCCCTCAGCGTCGCCGTCCGCACCCCGTCGGCCTCCAGCACGGCCTCGTGCAGACAGGCGCGCACCGCCGCCGCCACCGCCTTGGCCTCTTCCGACCCCGCGAACCGCGACACGCCCGTCAGGGTCAGCCTCTGCTCGACCCCGCCGCCGTCCGCCGCCACGGGCCGGCTTTCGCATCGCCCGATCACCAGATGCGGAAACTCGGCGTCTTCCGGCGCCCCGAGAGCTGCGAAGTCGAACACCCGCCCGCCCAACAGCGTCTGCACCGCCGCATCCCCCTTCAGCGCCGCCAGCACCGCCTTCTGCAGCGCACTCTCATGATCCCTCATCGCACCCGCTCCAGATCCAGCTTCGCCCGCCCCGGCCGCGCATCCTCCACCGAGACAATCCGCCAGTCCGCCCCGCCGAACCTCAGCACGCGCCCGATAGACAGCCGGGCGTCCGCCCGCGCCTCCACGCCCATCGTCTCGACCGCCCGCCGCTGATCGCCCTCGCCGCGTTCGGTGCGCCGACGCGCCCCGCACTTCAGCCAGGCCGACCCCACAGCCTCGAACGACACGCTGCGCCCGCCATACGGCGTCTCGGCCTCCACCGGCTGAAACAACCCCGCTAGGATCCTCACAACCTCACCACGCGGTATGCCGCGATCCAGCCCTCCACCGGCTCGATCTCCACCGCCTCGCCCCGCTCATAGGCCCGCAGCACCAGCATCAGGATCGCCAGCCTCAGCGGCGCCGGCGAGGTGGACGTCAGGCTCAACCCCACATCCGCCTCCACCTTCGCCTGCGCCGCCGCGATCAGGGTCTGGATCAAGCCGTCCTCGACCTCATCCTCGACCCTCAGAAACAGCTTCGCCTCCGCCACCGTCACCGGCTGCGCCATGGCAATCTCCATTGTCAGAAATACCGTCTCCTCCCCATGCAGTGGGGAGGGGGACCACGAAGTGGTGGAGGGGCTCTTGAAGTCTCACAGGCGTCTGTGATGCGTCGCAGAGCCCCTCCGTCACGGCGCGAAGACGCGCCGCGCCACCTCCCCGTCGCTGCGCGACAGGGAGGAGATGACCCGATCAGCTCACGCTGAACTTCATCACCTTGATCGCGTCAAAGTTCTGCACCCCGCCGCCGACGCGCTTGGTCGTGTAGAACAGCACATAGGGCTTGGCCGAATAGGGATCGCGCAGCACCCGCACCCCCGCCCGATCAACGATCAGATACCCCCGCTGGAAGTCCCCGAACGCAATGGACAGACTGTTGGCCGCCACGTCCGGCATGGTCTCGATCTCGGTCACTGGATAGCCCAGCAGGCTCGCCGTCTCGCCCAGCCGCGTCGCCGGCTGCCAGATATAGTTGCCGTCCGCGTCTTTGAACTTGCGCACGGCCGAGACCGTCTTGCGGTTCATCACGAACCGGCCGTTCGATCGGTACTGGGCCTTGGGCGCATAGATCAGGTCGATCAGACGATCCGCCGGACTGGTCGCCGCAAAGCCGCCCGCCGCGCCCGATGCGACAGAACCGATCTGGCCCCAGGCCTGGCCCGCGTCCGCCACGGTCGGATAGGACAGCAGACCCTTGGGCTTGTTCACCCCGTCGCCGTTGATGAAGGCCTGGGTCTCCTGCGCCGCAAAGGCGTCCTCGACCTCGGCGGCCAGCCATTCGTCCAGATCGACCATGGCGTCGTCCAGCAACGCCTGCGTCGCGGCCGGATTGGCGTAGAGATCAGCCGACGGAAACTCCAGCAGCGCCAGGGTCGCCGGGTCCGTCTCGGGCCGCGCGGCCGTTTCCGCCACCCAGCCGCAGGCCACGCCCGCCGTCGACACCGGCTTTCTGAACACCCCGGCCGCGACGGTCCTGACCGTGGCGATCTCGCGCATCGGACTGGCCGCCATCAGCCGCCGCTCGATGGCCCGCTCGGTCTCATACGGCACCACATAGCCGCCCGAGGTCGCCCCGCCCGACAGGCCCGCCTTGACCTCCAACGCGCCAGACTGGCCTGTCTTCAAATACCCGTCCCACGCCGCCTTCGCCTCGGGCGCAGATGCGGGCTCCACCGGTTCGCCTCCAATCACCGGACGACGGCTCTGGCTCATCACCCGATCCAGCCGCGCCTGGGCCGAGGCGACCGCCTGGTCGATGCGCGCCACCTTCTCCTCCAGCAGCACATCGGCCGCCGCCTTCTTCTCGATCTCGCCCAGTCGGGCGTCATTCGCCCCTTTGAACGCCTCGAACGCCGCCATCATCTCGCGCACGACATCGCGCGCCTCGGGCTGGCCCGAAGCCTGTTTGGTCTCTTTCATGTTGTCTCCTGCTGAAACGATCCTCCCCCGCGATGCGGGGGAGGGGGACCGCCGAAGGCGGTGGAGGGGGCGGCCGCGTCTCGACCTTCCCATTTCGCGAGCGGCCGTCATCGGCCGCCCGAAACCTGTGATTGCGGCGGCTTCAGGCGACCGCTAGGCTCGCCTCATGCCCGCGCCGATCTTCGTCGAAGCCGATCTCTACAGCCCGCTGCTTCATGCAGCCGCGCTGATCCTTTTCGCGATCCTCTTCCCGCCCGGCACGCTTTCAGCAGGGCCGCGACGTGTGGCCCGCTGGCCATGGGCGGCGGCCATTGGCCTTCCGGTCATTTTCTACACGATTACCGATATCGTCCTTGCCGCCCTGCATCGCGGCGCGGAGGCTCAAGGCGAAAGCGGCCTGCCCTACCGCGCGGCGCAGGTTGCCATACTCGTCCTGATCGTCGGCATCGTGGTTTTGATGCTGCGTCGCAAAGCTGCATCCAAGTCGTCCTAGCGCCCCATGTCCCACCTGACGCCTCTCGAAAGCGCCGTGATGGACGCGATGATCTGGCAGATGGGCGACAGCGTGCCGGACCTGCGGGCCCAGGTCGCCGCCAGTTCGCCCGGCCTTCGTCGCAACACCGGCGCCGGTCTCTATTCCCAGATCGTCGTCGATGCGGACCGCGCGATCGCCAACCCGGACGCCACGGGCCTGTTCGGCACGGTCCATGCCATGGTCGCCGGCCTGCCCGACCCCGTCGGCTTCCAGATCGAGCTGCGCCAGGGCCGGCTGACGGCCCTGCACGGCCAGAGCTACGGTCAGGACACCCGCGCCATCGACTTCTCGACCACCGCCTTCGAAGAGGTCTTCACCGTCGACGAAGCCGGTCGATCGATCCTGTTCCGCCCCGCCCGGCGCGCGCCGGATCCGATCCCGCCCAGGCTCAGACCCACCGCCCGACCGACCGCTGCGCCCGCCGCCCAGGCCGCGCCAAAAGCGCAACCCAAACCCGCGCCCCAACCGGCATCCAAGCCCTCCGATCACGCCCTGCCGTCCGCCGCCGCCTCGCCGGGCCTGGCCGAGATCATCGCCGGCCTGTCCAACCCCACGGCCTCGCGCGGCGGCCAGCTGGCCCTGGTCTATCTCGGCGCCTATGCGCTGGCGGCCGTCTTCATCCTGTTCGCCCACTTGGTTCTGCACGTCGGCTGGATCTTCGGCCTGGTGCTCGCTGGCTGGGCCTTGCGCTACATCCACGGCAAGAAGGGCCGTGCCCAGATGGCCGCCCTCGCCGAAACCCTCGACCGCAACGGCGCTTTCCAGGCCCTCAAGCCAAACTGAAACTGGCGAGGCCTTGCGGCCCCGGCTTTGCTTCCCAACTCAAAGCTAGAAGGGGAGCGCCTTGTTTGGATTGTTCTTTCATCCCAAACGATCCGACGCCGTGCGCGCAGTGGCCGTGCGTGTCGTGCCGGGTCAACATTGCGGAGAGACCACGGATGCGCCTCCGGCCGTCGTCGTCTCCAAGTCTCTGCCCGACCCTCAAGCCAAACTGAACCGCGCCCCCGGCAGCATCGGAAACGTCACCAGCGACACCTCCCACAGCTCGACCCCGCTCAGCACGCGCAGCCGTCCCTGACGCCGGGCCCGCGCCGTGCGGTATCCGATCGACAGCCCATCCAGCGCCCCGGCCCGGCTCAGGGCCCCGGCGAACCGCGCCTCAGCCGACCAATCCTCGATCCGGCCGCGCACGAACAGGCCGCTCGCATCCTCGACAATCTGTTCCCAGACCCCGACCGGCGCCCGCGCATCGTGCTGGTTCAGCATTCGCACCCCTGCCGCGCCCGTCTTGGCCAGACTGTCCGCAAACGCCCCCGCCTGCACCACGTCCCCGTTCAGATCCGCCACGCCCCACAGCGAGGCGTAGCCTTCGATTTGGAGGGGTGAGTGGTGACTCGTGAGCCGTGATTGCTCGCTCTTACTCACCAATCCCGATTCACCACTCACGATCCATCCTCCAACCTGCGCTCGATCCGCTCCACGGCCGCCGCCGTCGCCTCACCCTGGACCTCCAGCCGCGCCAGCCGTTCGGCGACCAGCCTCTGTTCCCCGACCCGCTGCTCCAGCGTCGCAATCCGCGCCGCGGCGCCCCCGGCCCAGACCAGGCCGCCCACCGTCTGCACCACGACGGCGATCAGCAGCGCCGTCGGCACGCGCCGGATTTGATGTTCGGTCATTGTCGCTCTCTCCGTTCATGCCGTGAATCGTGAGCCGTGACTCGTGACTGGCAGCCACTCCCAGTCACCATTCACCAATCACCAATCACGCCCCAAGCCCCGCCATCCGCCGACGCTCTTCGTCGGTCAGGAAGCTCGCCGCCTCCAAGCGCGCCCACAGGGCGTCCCGCTCGGGTTGCAGGGCCGAGACCGCATCCAGGTCCGCCCGGATTTCGCACGCCGCGAACCGCTCGCCCAGCCAGCCCGTCATCGCCCCCGCCGCCTTTCTCACCAACGGGATCACCGTCTGTCGCCAGAAGGCCGCATTGGCTTCTCGATAGTTGGCGTAGGTCGCGTCGCCGGGGATCCCCAGCAGCTGCGGCGGCACCCCGAACGCCAAGGCGATCTCGCGCGCCGCCGCATGTTTGCCGGCGGTGAAATCCATCTCGGCCGGTGTCAGGCTCAGCGGCTTCCAATCCATCCCGCCCTCCAGCAGGATCGGCCGCCCGGCGTTCGTCGCCCCGGCGTAGACGTTCGACAGCTGGTCCTTCAGCGCCTCGAACTGTCCGTCCGTCAGCCGCTCGCCGTTCCTCGCCCCATAGACCAGCGCCCCCGACGGCCGCGCGGCATTGTCCAGCAGGGCCTTATTCCAGGCGCCCGCCGCATTGTGCGCATCCACCCCTTGGGCCGCCGCCTCCATCGGCGACAGCCCGTACCAGTCGTCCAGCGGGTGCCACAGCTTCAGGTGCATCACCGGCGCCCAGCCGTCCGCCGCCCGCCCGATCCGAACCGAGCGTCCGTCCACGGAATAATCCCACGCCTCGGGCCATCCCGACCGGCCGGGGATCACCTTCACCCGGTCCGACCGCAGCGCCCACAGCTCGTCCGGCGCCCCGTCCCCATCCGCATCGCCGGTCGCCTCGACATAGGCGTTGCCCGACACCTGCAGCGCCCCATAGACCGCCTCCATCAGCTCCGCCCCCGACTGTTCGGGATTGGGCCGGCGGATCAGTTTCGCCAGCGGATGCGCCTCGTCGCGCACCCCGTCCACGAACACCGCGAACGGCGCCGCAGCCGCCGCCTCGGCGATCATGCGGATGCAGCGATAGGCCACCGCATTCTTCTGATACCCCTCGCGCGCCAGGCTGGCGTAGTCGTTGGGCGTCCATCGCGGCCGCCCCACGCCGGACAAGGCGATCACCCCGCCCGCCCGGCTCTCCTTGCCCTCAGGCGCACGCACACGCCCCGCCTGGCCGAACGGCCACCGGATCGAAACCATCGCAATCTCCTCAGATTTCTCGTCCCTTCTCCCAGTGGGAGAAGGTGGCTCGAAGAGCCGGATGAGGGTCGGCCGGCGTGCCAGTCCGCACGAGCGCGACCCTCACCCTTTCGCGTTGACCGATCGCTACGCTCTCGGACGCTCAAGCCCTCTCCCGCCGGGAGAGGGGCGCATAAGTTTCAGCATCGGCCGCTCGATCCACACATGCACAACCGCCCCCGCCGCCAGACTGGCGATCACGGTCAGCCCCACCACCGCATCCCCCGGCAGGGCGACCATCCCGCTCTCGAACAGCCTTCCCAGCGCCCGGATGACCAGCACATGGACCAGATAGATCGAATAGGACGCATCCCCCATGAAGGCTGCCGCCTGCGACAGCCGCCCCGGCGCCCGGTCCGTCCGCGCCATCCGCACCACGCCAAACACCAGCAGCGCGCTGGGCAGTCCCCAGACCGCTGCCCGCCTCAGCCCGTTCCACGGATCGTTCAGCGCCCGCACATCGGCGATGCCGCAATAGCCGAAGACCAGGCCCAACCCGAACCCCAGCATCGCCAGCGCCACCGCCCACAGCCCCGCCCGACCCGGCGCGAACCGCCACACCCAGGCGATCCCCACGCCCAGCAGAAACTCCACAATGATCGGCGCGCCCCAGAACCTCAGCACCGGCGTCGCCACGACCAATCCAGCCGCCAGCATCACTGCATAGGCCCCGACCAGCCCCCAGCCGACCCGCCGGCCGCCCGCTATCGCCAATCCGAACCCGGCGTAGAACAGCATTTCGAAACACAGGGTCCACCCCGGCCCCAGCGCCGGAAACGTCATCTCCAGCCCGCTGAACGGCCAGAACAGGAACGTGGCCGCCGCCACGTCCGCGCTCAGCGTGCCGCCCCGGGCCATCCCGATCAGGATCGGCAGCGACAGCAGCCAGTAGATCGGCGCGACCCGCCGAAACCGCCGCCACAAAAACGCGCCGGCCGCGCCCACGCCCGTCTGCCCCTGCGTCGTCGTGGCGATGATGAAGCCGCTGATGACGAAGAACACGTCCACGCCCACGGCGCCGAAGTTCTCCAGCGTCCCACCGGCCAGCGCGGTCTCCAGCCCCAGCCGCGTCCCGGCCAGATCCACGGCGTGCGTGACGACCACCGCCGTCGCCGCCGCAAACCGCAGCGCCTGCACCCCAAAGAACCGCTCCCCCATCCGCCACGATTACCATCGCGCGAGCGCGCACGACAACCTCAGATCATCACCCGCGCTCGCACAGCCTCGGCGATCCTCGCCTGGCCCGCCGCATTGGGATGGACGGAATCGAACATCAGCCCGCCGGCGAAGCTGTCGCCGAACAGGGCCGTCCCGTCGATGGGCGCCGCCAATCCGCGCGTCGCCGCCACCTCGAACACCGCATCGCGGATCGCGGCTTGCGTTGCATAGCTCGCCTTGCCCTGGGCCGGGTCCGACGGACATCCGGTCATCAGCAGCACGTCCCCCGTCGTCAGGCACCGATCCACCAGCGTCCCCAGCCCGGCCTTGTAGGTCGCGACCGCCGTCCCCGCATTCCAGTCGTTGATCGTCAGACACACGACCGACAGATCAGCCGCCGCCGCCGGGATCGACCCATAGGCCCGGTACGGCTGATCCGTCGTGATCCAGTCCGCGATCCTGGCCCCGCCCCACCCGGCGTTGATCACCCGCGCCCGCTTCACGTCCGAGCGCCATGCGACCCCGCCCGCGATGAACACCGCTCCGCCCGAGGCCCAGCGCACGCTCACAGGCCCGGTCGTCTCGGGAAAGGCCACGGTCAAGACCTCCATCGACGCCGCCTTGGTGGTGTTCACCGTCGCCCGCACCACGCCGTCCGTCTCGACCGTCAGCACCCCCAGCGCCGTGTTCGTTACGGCCCACAGATCGAACCGATCCACTGGCCGGTCCGGCTGAAAGCTCCAGACGCCCGTCGATGAGGCCGCGCCCGAGAACAGCTTGCCGCCCATCCCGGTCAGGGCGTTGACGCCCCACCCGGCGCCCAGGGTCACGCGTGGATCATAGGCGGAATAGCCTCCGCCGGCCCCATCAGCCGCCCCGGCGCCCGCGACCGACGCCGCCGAGGCCGGCAGGCCCCGCCCGCTCATCATAGCCGCCAGCCGCTGGGGCCAGGCGCTCGCCCGACCGTTCGGCGTCCAGCCGCCGGAGACCGCGCCATAGCCTTGGGTCACGCTGTCGCCGATGCACAGCAGCCGCGCCTCGCGCCCGCCCGCCTGCATCGTCCTGACCGCCGCCGACCAGACGGGCAGATCGGGCACGGCGAACCGCGACCTCCCCAGCACCCCGCCCGGCGCCGCCGTCGCCGCTCCGATCTCGAGACCCGACATCAGTCGAAGGCCGCCACGATCTGCGTCGCCGTCGTCCCGGTCGCCAGCACCCGGCGCACCTGCACCGGCAACCATCCCACCGGATGGTTGGCGAAGGTCACGGCGTCCCCGTCCTCGGCCCCGACCGTCAGCACACGGACATTGCCCGCCCCACCGACATACAGCGCCTTGGCGTAGGCCGTCAGATCGACCGTATCGCTGGGCGTGATCGCCGCCGCGCGCCTCGCCGGCCCGCCCGCGTCGCGCCCATGATTCAGCAATCCGTCCCGCTCGGGAATGGCCGGCATATCGTCTCTCCTGTCGTTGAAATCTCGAGGCTCTAAAGCCCCCGCAACCGCGGTCCCGCCGACTGCGGCCCCAGCATCAGCCGCGTGATCGCCCACACCAGGGCGTCGGCCCGATCCGGGCTGGGCCCGCCCTCGCTGCCCAGCGCCAGCATTTCTTCCTCCAGCGCCGGGAAGGCGTCGCAGTGGACCACCCGCCCCTGTTCATAGAGCAGGGCCACCGGCTCGGCCCGCGCAGCCTTGGACCGCGAGGCGTGGACCATTTCGATCCGGCATGGACACGCGCTGATGGCCAGAACCGAGCGCACCATGTCGCCGCCCTGATTGCTCTCGGCGACCACCTCGTGCGCGCCGAATTCGTGCGCCGCCGCGCTGACCGCCCCGCCCCAGCTCTGTGGCGAGCGCCCCTGCACCGTCCGGTCCGCCAGCACGAAGGCCTGGCGACCTTTTCGCCCCACGACCACGATGCCGCAGGCGTCTCCGGTCGCGGTCGCCGGCGGATCGACCGCCACGACGATCCGGTCCAGTTCGGCCGGCCGCGCGCCCCTGGCCCGCTTCAGATCCGCGATGCGGAACAGGGCGCCCTCGCCCTCGACCACCACGCCTTCCAGCTCCTGCGCCGCGAGCCGCGTCCCGCCATAAACGTCGTTCAGATGCGCCAGAAAGCCGGGCGACAGGTTCTGCGCGTTCAGCGCCGTCGCCGCCCGTTCCGTCACCGTCCCGGCCTCGGCCATCAACCGCCTCAGCGCCGGGATCGGCCGGGGCGTCGTCGTCACCGCCAGCAGCGGCGAGGCCCCCAGCCGCAAGCCGAATCTCAGGTTCGACAGCACCATCTCCGGTCGTCGCCAGGCGCAGAACTCGTCCGCCCAGGCCGCATGAAACTGCGGCCCCCTCAGACTGTCGGGATCCTCGGCCGAAAACGCATAGGCCGCCGATTGATTGCCCCACACCAGCCGACGCCGCCCCGCCTCCCAACGCGGCCGGTCGCCCGGCTCGGCCAAGGCCTTGATCCCCGACGCCCCCTCCACCATCACCTCGCGCACGTCGTGCAAGGCGGGGCCGACCAGGGCCAGGGTGATGCCGGGCAGCTCTCGCGCCATGATGTCGATCCAGACCGACCCGGCGAAGGTCTTGCCCGATCCCCGGCCGCCCAGCAGCAGCCAGGTCTTCAGGTCGTCGTCAGTCGGCGGAAACTGATGCTTCGCCAGCCGACAGTGATTGCGATGCAGCCTTAGCCCGCGCTCTTTCAGCAGCTTCGGCGTTCTTCTCTTCCAGAATTCGATCAAGCCGCGCGTGTTCGACGACCAGTTCCTGTCGGATTCGCTCGTCCTCGGCGGGGTCGTAGGTTCGTCCACCCATCTCGTCCTCTTCGTTGTCGCTCAGGCACAGCAGCCGCATCGCCTCGACCGCCTTGGCCGACCGCGCGATCACCCCGATCTGGCGCGCGACCTTCTCGGCGACGGCGGCGTCCTTGACGTCCGTCTCGCAGACGCTCTTGGCCGTCTCTTCGATCTTGGCCTTCATCATCAGGAACAGGGGCTCCATCCACCCCGCGCAGGACGCAGCCGTCTCGCGCGCGCCGCCGCAGCCGCCCTCTTCGTCGTCCTCATTTCCCGTCATGCCCAAACCATAGCGGACCAGCGTCCTCAGGCCGGAAGAACGCCCACATAATTCGCCAACGGTCTGTTTTCACACGCTTTCAACCAGCGTCATTGCGCTGGCTAGGGGGTGCTACCCTATCGCTCCCGGCCCCGTTCGACCGCCCATTCCGGCGCCTCGAAATCCAGCGCATCCTCCGGCTCGGCCAGGGACAGCTCCGAGATCGTCTGCCCCCGCACCGACACCCCGGCCGTATGCACCGTCTCGCGACTGCCCGAGATGAGATGATGCCATTTCGCCAGCGGCCGCCCCTCGTGCAGCCGGCGATAGGCGCACGACTTGGGCATCCACTCCAACGCCTCGATATTGCCGGGCGTCAGCTTGATGCAGTCCGGCACCTGCGCCTTGCGGTTCGCATAGTCCGAACAGGCGCAGGCCCTGGAATCGAACAGCTTGCAGTGCACCCGCGTCGGGATGACCTCGCCCGTGTCCTCGTCCTCGAACCGGATCACGCAGCACAGCCCGCACCCGTCGCACAGCCCCTCCCATTCGGACGGCGACATCTCGGCCAGGGTCTTGGTTTCCCAGTAGGGCTGCATGGCGCGCCTCATACGCGCCGCGCCGTCGCTTGTCACAGCCTCAATGCCCGACCGTTTTGGAGAACAGGTTGATCACCACCACCCCGCCGACGATCATCGCCAGCCCGACCATCGCCGGCAGGTCCAGCCGCTGGCGGAACACCACCGTCCCGATCACCGAGATCAGCACCACCCCCAGCCCGCTCCAGATCGCATAGGCGATCCCCACCGGCATCTGCCGCAAGGCGATCGACAGCAGATAGAAGGCCAGGCCGTAGCAGACCGCCATCCCCGCCGTGGGCCAGACCCGGGTGAACTGCTGCGAGGCCTGCAGCATTGTCGTGCCCGCCACCTCCAGCGCAATGGCGCCCAGCAGCGCGGCCCACGTCACGAGACTCACGCGTCGTTCGCCGTGATCGGATGGCCGGGCGTCAGCAGCGACAGCAGCGCCTGCCTCTGTTCCGGCGACACCGCATGGGTGCCGAACAGGTCCGACATCCACAGCCCGTCGGCGATCAGCCTCAGCATCAGGGCGTCGTCCGCCCCGACTGGATCGCTGGGATCGTCCACCTTCACCTTGTCGATCCAGCCGTTCCAGCGCTGCGCCAATGCCGGATCGATGGCGCAGGCGGCCATGATGACCCGACCGATGCTGACGTCCTGCGGCGTTACCGGCTCATTGACCGTCGCCCTCAGATAGGCCCGCGCATTCCGGCCATAGGGTTCGGGATCCCGCGCCGCCTCAGCCAGGATCGTGTCCGTATGCATCCGCCCTAGATGATCGACCATGCCTTCCAACAGCGCGATCTTGCTGGGGAAATGATGCAGCAAGGCGCCCTTGCTGACGCTCGTCCGCGCCGCCACCGCATCCAGCGTAAAGCCTGACGCACCCAGCTCGGCGGCGACCTCCAGCGCCTTTTCGATAATCTCGGCGCGGGTGTCGTCAGGCGCGCGACGGCGTGTGGTGCTATCCATCCGCGCTACATACCAACCGGACGGTAACTGTCAATCCATCGCCATTGCCAAGGTCAGCGCGGCGTCCGCCGTCGACTCCAAGCTACCCAGGCGACGCCGATGACCGACAGGAATATACCCCCGAAGAACGCCCCCAACGCCGACAGGATGGTCACGAACATCCCGGTCATGAAGCCCTGCCCCACGGCGATCACGGCCTGCGGTCCATCACGGCCGTCGTAATCCCCCGACACGCGGTAGGTCCCGGCCCTGTCGATGCGAAACGCCTGGATCGACTGCCCTTGCCGTCCGCCGAACGTATAGGTCGAGCTGGCGCCCGGCGTCCGCGTCGGCACCACTGTTCCATTCGCCGCCTGGACCTTTACCGCCAGCCCGTTCACGTCCTCGACGACATAGACCCGTCCATCGACGACGCTGCGGTATTCTAGGAACACCGTGTGGTCGCCCGGCTTCAAAGCGAGATCGCGGCCGCCCGGCACGACGATCTGCTCCAGCCCGTCGTCCAGCACCGGCAGTTTCGTCGCCAGCAGCACGACCATCGCCACGATCCCGCAGATCGCCGGCAGCGCGGCCAGCAGATAGAAGATCCGCCCCGGCCTGCGTTCTGGCGCGCCCCCGCGCCCGTTCGACATCATATCCATCCCTGCATCCCCCGCGTGCAAACCGCGCACGAACTACACCGTGTCGGCCGCCAACCGTCAACGCCGATGGCGGTTAGCCTTCCCCTCCTCTATATGGCCGCCCATGGCAGCCAGACCCCCTCTCGTCGCACTCAAGGACGTCCGCCTTCAGGACGGCCAGCGCCCCCTCTTCGACGGCGTCGACCTCGCGGTCGAACCGCGCAGCCGCGCCGCTCTGGTGGGGCGCAACGGCGCGGGCAAGTCCACCCTGATGAAGGTCGTCATGGGCCTGATCGAGCCGGACAGCGGCGACCGCTCGATCCAGTCGGCTGTCCGCTTCGCCTATGTGCCGCAAGAGCCGGTCATCACCGGCGAAACCCTGCTGGACTATGCGTCGTCGGGCGAGGCCGAGACCTGGACGGCCGAAAGCTGGCTGGAAACCTTCGGCCTGAACCCGGCGAAGTCCACGCAAGGGTTGTCCGGCGGCGAGACCCGCCGCGCCGCGCTGGCCAAGGCCTTCGCCGAGGAACCGGACCTGCTGCTGCTGGACGAGCCGACCAACCACCTCGACATCCTGGCCATCGAACTGCTGGAGAACGAGCTGATCCAGGCCCGGTTCGCCCTGCTGGTCGTCAGCCACGACCGCGCCTTCCTGAACCGCGTCACCAACACCGTCCACTGGCTGGAAGGCCGTCGAGTCCGCACCCTGAACAAGGGCTTCGTCGAGTTCGACGAATGGTCCTCCAAGGTGCTGGAGGAAGAGGCCGAATCCCTGCGCCGCCTGACCAAGACCATCGAGCGCGAGACCGCCACCTTCTATTCCTCCATCACCGCCCGCCGCAGCCGCAATGAAGGCCGCGCCCGCTCGCTTCAGGCGCTGCGCGCCGAACGCGCCGAGAAGATGAAGGACGTGCCGCGCGAACTGTATCTCGGCGTCGATTCCGGCTCGACCTCGGGCAAGCTGGTCGCCGAGATCAAACACGTCTCAAAGGGCTTCAACGGCCGCACCCTGTTCAAGGACCTGACCACCCGCATCATCCGCGGCGACCGTCTGGGCATCGTCGGTCCCAACGGCGCGGGCAAGACCACCCTGGTCAAGACCCTTCTCGGCGAACTGGCGCCCGACGAGGGCACGGTGCGCATGGGCGCGAACCTTGAGCCCGTCTATCTGGATCAGTCGCGCGAGGGGCTGAAGTCGGACATGACCCTGTGGGACGCCCTGACGCCGGGCGGCGGCGACAGCATTCTGGTGCGCGGCGTGTCCAAACACGTCGCCGCCTACGCCAAGGACTTCCTGTTCTCCGAGGCCCAGCTGCGCCAGCCGATCTCGACCCTGTCGGGCGGCGAGCGCAACCGCCTGCTGCTGGCCCGCGCCCTGGCGAAGCCTGCCAATATGCTGATCCTAGACGAACCGACCAACGACCTGGACATGGACACGCTGGACAAGCTGGAAGAGCTGCTGGAGGGCTATGACGGCACCCTGATCCTGGTCAGCCACGACCGCGACTTCATCGACCGCCTGTCCACCTCGACGCTGGCGCTGAACGGACGCGGCGACATCGTCGAGACCCCCGGCGGCTGGACCGACTTCATCCGCCAGAACCCCGGCTTTCTGAGTGGCGAGTCACGAGTGGCGAGTGGCGAGAAGAAGAAGGCGGAACAAACGACTGGCGCGGACAAGGCTCTCGCCACTCGCCACTCGCCACTCGCCACTCAAAAGAAGACCGCCAAACTCTCCTTCAAGGACGCCCACCGCCTGAAGGAGCTGGAAGCCCTGATCGATGCCCTGCCCGCGACTATCGCCAGACACGACGCGACCCTGGCCGACCCCGGCCTCTACGCTCGCGACCCCAAGGCCTTTGACGCCGCCATGAAGGCTGCCGAAAAGGCCCGCGCCGAGTTGGAATCCGCCGAACTGGAATGGCTGGAGCTGGAAGAGAAGAAAGCGGCCCTGGCGGGATAAATACCGAACCGCTCGTCACTCTGGCGAGGACGGCTTCAGATCCTAACCCTGACTGTCCGGATCCCCGGGCGGCGTCGTCGCCGCGCCCCGGTTCTGCATCACGCTGACGGCGATGCAGGCGACCAGGCCGAACGCGAACCACAGGCCGAACTTGCCCGTCAAAAGCCCGATCAGGCCGAAGATCAACAGGACGCCGAAGGGGGTGAGCCGTTTCATGGGGCGGACGATAACCGGCTTTGTCATGGCTGACGAGGCTCGGCCAAAAGCGCCGACTTGAAACCAAACCCGCCGCCGCACACTCAAGCTTCATGACCCTTCGCAGCCACCTCGTCGAGTTCGCCCCGCCCCAGCAGGCGGCGGTGCGGCGGATCAACGCCGTCCTCGCCCGCGCGCCGCGTCTGCGCACCGACGGCTGGCGGATCGATGCGGGCCAGCGGCTGTCGCTATGGCTGGACGCGGCCGCCGGGCGGGTCACCACCCCGCGTCTCAGGAAGCGCGGCGTAACCGTCGAGATCGTCCAGACGGACGGCGATCACCCCGTTCCCTTGCGCATCCTGCATCCGGCGGGCACGCCGCGCGCCGTCATTCTGGACATCCACGGCGGCGGCTGGGTGCTGGGCAGCGCCGGACTGAACGACCGCTTAAATGCACACTTGGCCCACCACGGCTTCTGCGTCGTCTCGGTGGACTATCGCCTGCTGTCCGAGCGGCGTCAGATCTATATCGACGCCGCCATCGCCGACTGTCTGGCCGCCGCCTATTGGACGGTCACCAATGTCGATCGACTGGGGGCCTCGACCCTGTTTCTGGCGGGCGAATCCGCCGGCGGGCATTTGGCCGCCCTGACCGCCGTCGCCCTGCGCGACCAGGGGCTGATCGATTTGGTGAAGGGCTGCGTCTTCACCTATGGCGTCTTCGACCTGTCGGGCACCGAAAGCGTGCGCTCTGCGGGACCAGAGACCCTGCTGTTCAACGGCCCGACGATGCAGGCCGATCTGGCGCGCCTGGCGCCCGACCGCGACGAGGCGGCCCTGCGCCAGCCTGACGTCTCGCCCCTGTATGCCGACTTGACCGGCCTGCCGCCCGCTTTGTTCCTCGCCGGCGAGCAGGACCCTTTGTTCGAAGACAGTCTGTTCATGGCCACGCGTTGGGGTGAGGCGTCGGACGCCGACCTGATCCGTGTGCCCGAGACCCCGCACGGCTTCCTGCATTTCGGCGGTCCGGCCGCGCGGGGCGCCCGCAAGGCGATCCGCACCTGGCTGAACGCCCGGCTCTAGCGGGCCTCGATCAGCTCGCGGATCCGACTGCCCAGCGCCTCCATGGCGAAGGGCTTGGTCATGACGTGCATGCCGGGGTCCAGGTGCCCGTTACCGACCACCGCATTCTCGGCATAGCCGGTGATGAACAGCACCTTCAGATCGGGCCGATCAATCCGCGCCGCATCGGCCATCTGACGCCCGTTCATCCCGCCCGGCAGACCGACATCGGTCACCAACAGATCGATCCGGGCGCCGGATTGCAACAGCTTCAGCCCCGCTGCGCCGTCCGACGCCTCGATGCATTGATAGCCCAGCTCATGCAGGATTTCGGCGACCAGCATCCGCACCGTCGGCTCGTCGTCCACGACCATGACCGTCTCGCCGGCCTGGGCGCGAGGGGCCTGTTCGACCTCGGGGATCAGATCGGCGTCGTCCACCGCGCCGAAGTGGCGCGGCAGATAAAGGCAGATCATCGCCCCCTCGCCCGCCTCGGAATAGATCCGCACCTGCCCGCCCGACTGGCGCACGAAGCCATAGATCATCGACAGGCCCAGGCCTGTCCCCTCGCCCAGCGGCTTGGTGGTGAAGAAGGGCTCGAACGCGCGCGCCGCCACCTCGGGCGCCATGCCCGTGCCGGTGTCGCTGACGCAGATCGAGACATATTGACCCGGCTCCAGATCCTGAGCCTTGGCCGTGCGCGCATCGATCCAGCGGTTGCCGGTCTCGATGGTCAGCCGCCCGCCGTTCGGCATGGCGTCGCGTGCATTGATGCACAGGTTCAGCACCGCGTTTTCCAGCTGGTGTGCGTCGATCAGCACGGGCCAAAGGCCAGCCCCGGCGACCACCTCGACCGCGATGCCCGGCCCCGTCGTGCGTCGCACCAGATCCTCCATCCCGCGGATCAGGCGGTTGGGATCGGTCGGCTTGGGATCCAGCGTCTGGCGCCGCGAGAAGGCCAGCAGACGGTGCGTCAGGGCCGCCGCCCGTTTCGCCGCGCCCTGCGCCGCCACGGTGAACCGCTCCACCTCGGCGTGACGCCCCTGCGCGATCCGGTTGGTGATCAGCTCCAGGCTGCCGCTGATGCCCGCCAGCAGGTTGTTGAAGTCGTGGGCGATGCCGCCGGTCAGCTGTCCGACCGCCTCCATCTTCTGGCTCTGACGCAGCGCCTCCTCGGCCTGCATCAGGGCGCTGGTACGTTCGGCGACCTGTTCTTCCAGGGTTTCGTTGAACCGCGCCAACTCGGCCGATTGCCGACGGAAATCCTCGATATCGGTGCTGGTGCCGACCCAGCGCGTGATCCGCCCGTCCTCGTCATGAACCGGCTCGGCGCGAATGCGAAAGGCGCGATAGACGCCGTCGTGGCGGCGCATGCGGAACTCGGCCTCATAGACCTGGCCGCTCGCCATGGCGTCGGTCCATGCCTTGACCGCTTCGTCCCTGTCGTCGGGATGCAGCCGCTCCAGCCAGCCGTCAGGGCCGTCCAGTTCGCCCGGCTTGGCCCCCATATAGGCGTAGACCTGGGGGTTGAACCAATACAGCGACCCGTCCGGCCAGCTGGCCCATATCTGGATCGGCGTGGACTGGGCGAAGACCCGGAACTGGGCCTCGCTGTCGCGCAGCGCCGCCTCGCTGCGCGCGCGTTCGGTCGCCGAGCGCACCCGCTCCGCCACCTCCCGCATCAGCCGCAAATCGCTGTCGCTGTAATGACGCGGCGTCGCATGATTGACGAACACCATCGCCACGACCCGCCCCTGCTCCATCAGCGGCATGTTGACGAAGGACCCCGCGCTGATGGCCCTCAGGGCCTCGGCCGTATCCGCCGTGCGGGGATCGCGGGCGACGTCGTCGATCGCCACCGTCTCGCCGCGCTTGATGTCCTCGATGTATGACCCGTAGTCGCGGAACGACAGGACGCCGGCGATGCTGCTCACCCCCGGCTGGTTGAAGTCGCGCGCGATGGTGATGGTCTCCGCGACCGTGTCCACCGTCCCGTAACCCGCCCGGCTGACGCCCATCGTGCGGGCCAGAACCTCGGCCGAGGCTTGGGCGATGTCGCCGGCGTCGGTCAGGTCGCGGATCGCGTCGTTCAGCTCCAGCAGGGCGTTCTGGCGCGTCTCGCTCTGCTTTCGCTCGGTGATGTTGTTGAACAGGATGGCGACCTGCCAGGCGCCCGGCTGGCCGATCCGCAACGCCTGCACGTCATACCAGCGACCGAAGATGTCGGCCGGGTTCTCGAACCGGACCGGCTCGCCTGTGCGCGCCACGCCGCCATAAAGATCGAACCAGTGCTGCTCCAGTCCCGGTGCGATCTCGCTGACCCATTTGCCGTAAGGGTCGACCAGGCCGGTCATCTCCTCGAAGGCGTTGTTGCCCTCGACGATCCTGTAATCGATAGGCCGGTCGGCCGCGTCGAACTTCATCTCGATGACGCAGAACCCCGTCGCCATCGCCGCGAACAGGGCGCCGTATCGCGCTTCGCTCAGCGCCAGCGCCTGGTCCGCCCGGTGGCGATCCGACACATCCATCCCCTGGATGAAGATGCCCCAGACCTGACCGTCTTCCTTCAGCGGCTGGAAGACGAAATCGACGTAGCGCTCCACCACCTCGCCGCCTGGCTCGGCCTGAACGGCATACAGGGCGCTGTCGGCCCGGTGCGCCTCGCCGGTGCGGTAAACCTGATCCAGCAGGTCCAGATAGCCTTGCGCCACCGCATCGGTCAGCACTTCGGCCACCGTGCGCCCGATCACCTCGCGGTGGCCGATCACCTTCTGGTAGTTCGGATTGGTCAGCTCGAACCGATGGTCCGGCCCCGTGACCAGCGCCATGAACCCTGGCGCATGGGCGAACATCTGGGCCAGCTGGCTGCGATTGATACCGATAGACAAGGCGTGGTCAGACCCGGTGCTGGACAACGAATTCCCCCAAGGACTTTTGTCCGTTGATCACAGAACCCAAAGCGCGCCGCAGGGTTGCAGCGCAATGTGTCCGACACCGGACATAGGCCTCTATCGCCGCGTTTCTGTGGACAAGGCAAGACGCTGATCCGCAATCGCGAATTTGATCCGTCCACCGATGTTCACAAGCTTGTCCACCGCCACCGGGCCAATAGTGCACATCGGGGCGAGTTCGGGCGCTTGCCTCATAGCCGGTTTCGTCCGAACGTCAACAGGCCAAGGGACACGGGGCAGCGGAAATCCAGGGAGACCTGGACCTCCAGCGAACCGGCCCGGCTCTCCGACCCGGCGCTTCGGGCGATCTTCGGATCGTAACGAGCGACAGGCGGGATCCAGGCTCCAGCCCTCGACGGTCTTCGGATCGACGACAGACAGGAGAACCGGATCGGGATCGACGGACGACGCGGCCGCAATGCCGCGGGACACCGAAGACCAGGAGCGCGACAGGATACAGCCGACCGCCCTTTCGGGTTCGCCCGAAACGACGCCGACGCCAAGGTCCAGACCCGAACGGCCAAGTCCAACCCGGACTTGGCGAGGGGACGAAGCTGACGGGTCCGCCCGAACGCTTCGTCCCCTCGCTCAATTGGGGCGCCGACGACATGAAGTCGCACTAGACAGCCGCTGCGCCAGATGCACCCATGGAGTGCAGACGGAGACACCCATGCGCGCGATCCTGTTCGGCCTCGGCCTTGCTCTGACCACGACATCTGCCGTGGCGTCCGTTGAACAGGCGTTCGAGCCCCTGCGGGTTTCGCCGATCCGCACCGGCGAGAGGGCAGACACGAATCGTCCAGAACAATCGCTGCTTCAAATCCCTCGATACGATGTCACCTGTGAAGGCACGGCAGTTCGACCAACATACGCCGAAGATTTACGCATCGAGACAACCCGTTTCGGCTCTGGAAAGGGTGACGTTGTTCTGAACTTCAACGTCGACGAAACGGGACGCACGCGTGACATCCGCCCCTCATCGACACGCCCGCATCGCGCGTCCGGCGAAATCCTCATTCCATCGACGCCTCCAACCGACCAGGAGCAAGCCGCTCTTGCGGCCTGGCGCTTTTCTGACGGCCCACGCCGCGACTGCAGTCTGACCATTCGCTATGCCGCAAAGCCTTTAGCGGAAGCCGATCGGAACGATTTGCTGCGCTACTTCGCCGTCACGCGAACGCGGGGTCTTGTCCGTGATGCCGTCGCGGATCGATTGGCTGGCCCGGAGGCCAACTGCGGCGGTGAGCGTCGGGGCGGTCGGCCTCCCCTTACCGTCAGCTACCCGGACTACAGGATCGGACAGCGACCGCCGCCCGGCGGTCGAGCCTGGACTGTTGTGCGCTGGGGCGTGAACGCTGATGGCCGCGCCGTCGATGTCGAGACACTGGGCTCCTCCGGCGATAGAGCCTTGGATGCAGAGACCCGACGCGCCGTATCCGAAACCGTCGTCCAGAGCGGAACGCCGCTGCGGGGATGCGTGGCGAACTTCTATCGTGCTGGCGACCGCCTGCCTGCGCCGGACATGCCTGAACGTGCCGACGACCCGCTGCAAAACTGTCCAGACGACGTTCGCGCACGCTTCCAGACCCGTCGGGGATCCGACCTTTTCCCGACCGCCTTTCGTGAGCGCGGCATCGAGGGATGGGCGCTGGTGCGGTTCGACCTCGCCACCTGGGGTCAGGTCGGCAATGTCGAGGTGATCGACGCCCAACCCGCCGCCGCGTTCGGCGACAGCGGGCGACGGATGGTGCAGTCTGGCCGCGCCGAGCCGTCCCATAGGGCCGGTGTCCGCTGCGTCGTGCCCATCCGTTATAAGATGCCCACAAATCCAATCGACGGCGAAGCGATGGGCATCGCTACAAGCGCCGACAACGCGGCCGACTGACGCTCCGCCTTCCCAAGGCCCCTATCGCCCCGTAAGTCAGGGGCATGAGCTTGTTGGGGAATCGCCTGCTGACCCGTCGCCGTGCGCTGATCGCGGGCGGGGCGGCTGTGGCGGCGGGGGCGATTGGGCTTCGGGCCTGCGGACGGGCCGAGGCGCCGGTCGACGAACAGGGCCGGGTGAGGCTGCGTTTCGCCACCGACTGGCGCGCCCAGGCCGAACAGGGCGGCTTCTATCAGGCGCTGGCCAGCGGAGCCTATGAGAAGCGCGGGCTGAACGTCCAGATCGTCCAGGGCGGCCCCGGCGTGAACGTGCCGCAACTGCTAGCCTCGGGCGCCGTCGAACTGGGCATGGGCTCCAACAGCTTCATTCCCCTGAACCTGGTTGCGTCCGGCGCGCCGGTGAAGGCGGTCGCCGCCTTCTTCCAGAAGGATCCGCAGGTCCTGATGGCCCATCCGGACGCGGCGCTGGAGACTATCGCCGATCTGGCCGGCCGGCCCTTCCTGTTGTCCGAAGTGGGGATCAGCACCTTCTGGGTCTGGCTGAAGGCCAAATACGGCTTCACCGACGAGCAGCTGCGCCCCTTCGCCTACGATCCCGCCGCCTTCATCGCCAATGCGCGGGCGGTGCAGCAGGGCTATCTGACCAGCGATCCCTACGCCATCGAACAGGCCGCCGATTTCGACCCGCGAGTCTTCCTGCTGGCCGACGAGGGCTATCCCTCCTACGCCGCCATGGTCCTGGCGCCCAACGCCTTCGCCCGCGACAATGCGGCGGCGCTGCGCAGCTTCATCGCCGCCTCGGCGGAAGGGTGGCGCGACTATATCCGCGGCGACGCCTCGGCCGCCGACGCCCTGATCCGCAAGGACAACCCGGACATGACCCAGGCTGTGCTGGATCAGGCCCGCGAACACCTGCGCGACTACGCCATCGTCGACGGCGGCGACGCGGCGCTTTACGGCCTGGGCGCCCTGACCGAGGAACGCTGGCAGGCCTTCTTCGACGTGACCTCGAAGGCCGGGGTTTACGAGGCCGGTCTGAACTGGCGCGACGCCTTCACCGACAACTATCTGCCCGGTCGCGGCTGACACGCGGTCGTTGTCGAATCCTGGCTTCACATTAGCGCGGGATTAAGGGTCCGAGCCCTAGTGTGTGCGCTGGAATTCCTCTCCGGAGAGCCGCCGTGCGCCGCGCCCTCGCAGTTTCGATCGTCCTGACCGCCATCAATCTGGCGGCCGGCGCCGCCGTGGCGCAACAGGCGCCCACCAACGCGTCGGGCCTGCGCTACCTGTCCTGGCCTGGCAAGCCGCCGGTCGCCGCCCGTGCGACCCCGACGCCCGCCATCATCCAGGCCGAGGCGCCCGCCCCGATCGTGACCGCCGCCAACCGCACCCTGCCCGGCGCCATCCCCCTGGCCCGCCTGTCGCCTGCGCCTTCGGTCGCCCCCTCGGTCACGACTCCGCGCAGCAACGGCCTGACGCCCGCCAGCGCCTGGATGCCCCAGCGTGCGCCGACGCCGGCCGAGCCTGCACAGACCGCCCCCGTAGAGGCCGCCCCCGCAGAGACCGCCCAGCCGCAGGTGACGGCGACGCGCGTCGCGCCCTCGCCCTATGTTCCGGAACCGCATCCTTCCGCGCCTCAGCCTCAGCCTGAACCTCAGATGCGGGCCGAGCCGGCGCCCATCCCGCAACAGGCCGCGCAGGCCGAGCCGCAACCCGCGCCCCAGCCGGCTCAGTCGGCCGTCGCCGACCCGATGGCCCCGCGCCGCGACGCCCCCATCTATCGCCTGCAACGACCCCAGGCCGGCGCGCCGCTGGACGCCGCCGCCGTCGCCGCCAGCGGCCAAGCCGCCCAGACGTCCCCAGCCGGCGACAACACCGCCCGCTACTATTCGGTCCACCGCCAGGCCGGCCGTCACCCCGACGCCATCCCTGCGCCGCAGCAGACCTACCTCGACGCCATGCCTGTCCAGATGGCCCAGACGCCGCAGTCCAGCGATCTGGCCCAGCCGGACGGTCCGCCTGCCCTGATCCGCAACGCCAACGGCGCCTTGCGCGCCGTTCCCCAGACCGAAGCCGACAACCTGCCATGAGCGATCGCGCCGTGATCGAACCTGCCGAGATCAAGGGCTCGCGCCTGCCTGAACTCATCGCCCTGGCCGGCGAGGAGTCCAGCGAGAAGCGTCGCCTGCTGCTGCGTGAACTGACGGCCCACTTCTTCGGCGCGCCTTCGCCCAACGCCAATGAAACCGCGCTCTACGGCACGGTCCTGGCCAAGCTGTCGGCCGAGATGGAGGTCGCGGTCCGGGCCGAACTGGCCGCCCGTTTCGCCCAGGCTCCCAACGCTCCCCATAGCCTGATCCGCCGGTTCGCCGACGACGAGATCGAGGTCGCCGAAAAGGTGCTGCGCGCCTCCACCGTCCTGACCGACGAGGATCTGATCCAGGTCGTGCGCAAGCGCAGCCAGGGCCATCTGCGCGCCGTCTCCGGCCGCGCGACGGTGTCCGAGGCGGTTTCCGACGTCATCGTCGAGCACGGCGATGACGACACCTTGAACACCCTGCTACGCAACGACGGCGCCCAGCTGTCGCGCGCCGCCTCCGAAACCGCCATCGAGCGCGCCAAGGCCAATCCGGCCCTGCACGCCGCCACGGTCGAGCGCCAGAGCCTGCCCGCCGACCTGCTGAACGAGATGTATTTCGTCGTCGAGGCCCGGCTGCGCCAGCAAATCCTGGAACAGAACGCGCGCATGGACCCTGAACTGCTGGAGGCGGCTCTGTCCGCCGGCCGCACGCGCGTCGCCACCGACGACGGCGCCCTGCCCGCCGACTATGCCGAGAACCTGGCCTATATCGACGAGCTTCACGCCGCCGGCCAGCTGACGCCCCAGACCCTGATCCGCTTCCTGCGCTCCAACGCTCGCACGCAGTTCCTGCTCGCCCTTTCCAAGCTGGCCGACATCGACTTCCACACCGCGCGCGGCATCGTCGAGCGCAAGGACCTGGACGCCCTCTCGGTGGTCTGCAAAGCGGCCGACATGGACCGCGCCGTCTATCTGACCTACGCCGTCGCCATCCTCGGCAATGAGGACAATCCGATGGGCAAGGCCGCCGCCTACGGCCGCATGTACGGCGAACTGACCCGCGACGCGGCCCTGCGCACCCTGCGCTTCTGGCGCATGCGCCGGACCGCCCAGGCCGCCTGAAGCAAAATTGACTTCTCCCTCCCCGTTACGGGGAGGGTGGCTGAGGCGCAGCCGAAGTCGGGTGGGGACGGCAACGCGACGTCCAACCATCCTTCCTGTTTCAAGAAAGGGCGTCCCTGCCGGGCCGGCCCCACCCGGTCGCTACGCGACCACCCTCCCCCGCAGGGGGAGGGAGAAGATCGTGCGCCCCAAAGCAAAAACGCCCGCCTCCTGTCGGAAGCGGGCGTCTCCAGACCGAAAACGGTGCGGCTTATTTCTTCGCGCGGGTTCCGGCGGCGCGGGCGGGCTTGCGGCCGCCTTGGCCCAGGCCCATCGACTTGGCCAGTTCCGAACGCGCCTTGGCGTAGTTCGGGGCGACCATGGGATAGTCTTTCGGCAGACCCCATTTGGTGCGGTATTCTTCGGGGCTCATGTCGTATTTGGTGCGCAGGTGACGCTTCAACGACTTGAACTTGCGGCCGTCTTCCAAGCAGATCAGGAAATCGGGCGCGATCGACTTGCGGATCGGCACCGCCGGTTCCTTGGGTTCAGGTTCGGCCTCGACCGGACCGTTCGACACACCCGACAGGGCGGCGTGAATATTGGCGATAAGCGCAGGCAGGGCCTCTGCGGAGACCGAGTTATTGCCGACATAGGCCGACACGATGTCTGCGGTCATCTCTAGCAGTTCGGGCTTATCTTCCATTATCGGCTTCGCTTTCCTGATCTATTGAGTTCGGCTGATTCTCCAACCGAACGATGCGTATAGCGTCATAGTGTTATTTCAAGTCGAAAGCAAACACGCGCCAAGGCGGTGCGCTATGCACGTCTATGCAGTCGAAGCTGATGATCAGAGCTAGCGACCGAAGTCTTCGGCCAGCACCATCATCGCCGCCCGCTCCGGCGCCGAATATTCATCGACGGCGTCATCCTCGCCATCGCGAATGGCGCGCAACAGCGTGGGCGTCAGGGCCGAGGACAAAGACCAGTTCCAGTAACGCAGCACGGTCTGGGCGCGATCGACGGCCAGCATTTCATAGGTGATCTGCACACGCTCCCAGTCGGGATGGACCCTGCCGTCCGCCGTCGTCTCGGGCCGCCGCATCGAGCGCCACAGATTGGTCAGATCGACGCGCGACATCCCCGTCGCCTTGCACAGGATCGCCAGCGGCTCGCCGCCGGGGTCGCCCAGAAGCTTGGCCCCCGTCAGCGGCTTGATCCCCGCCAGGAAGGCGATCTCGGACGCCGTCTCGCGCGTCAGGCCGCCGCTGGCGGCGACCATGACGGCGTGTTCCAGATTGTCGAACGGGCTCTTTTGGATGGCGGCGCGATTGCGCTGGCGGCGCTCGATGAACTGAAGCGCCTTGCGCGCGACAGGATCGGACCAGCTTTCGTCATTGGCGATGGCGAAGACGTCTTCGGACGCCTCCTGCATGACTTCGCGCGACACGGCGAACCGTTGCAGGATGGTGCGGCGATCCTCGGGCGCGCACCACCAGAACATGACATAGGCGCCCGACGGCCTCAGCTCGGGCCGCTTCAGCAAGGGGCTGCACAGGCTCGGCGACTGCCGGCTCAGGCCCACCACCGTCTCGATGCCCAGCTGCGACAGGCGCGCGGTCGTGTTGCGCAGCACCGCCTCGATCACCTCCAACTCGCCGAAGGAGAACAGGGTCTCGGTCACGATCTCCGACAGGCCCCGGCGCACGGCCAGCAGCATCCGGTGTTCGAAACCGGCGTCGCGCGCGCAGCCGACGATGTCCGCATCGCTCAGCGAGGCGCATTGTTCGATCAGCAGACCGGCGATGTCCGGATCGTCGCGCAACAAGATGCGCGCCACGCTGTTGGGCAGTTCGGCCAGCGGCGCCAGACGCGCGGCCACGCGCTTGCGCTCATCGTGCGAGGCCAGCCGCAGCATCTCGACCAGCAGGTCGCCCGTCACCGCCCGCTCGAAGGCGTTGATCCGGCTGGCGGGCAGGGACACGACATCGGCCAGACGCTTCAGCAGCGCCCGGCGCGCGCGCAAAGGCGGCGGCGTGGCCTCGTCCTCGATCATGGCTGCGGGATCGCCCATCCCCCCACCCTAGACGCGAGCGGTTAACCGGGCGTGAGCCGCATCAAAGCCCTTCGAACAAGGCCGTCGACAGATAGCGTTCGGCGAAGGACGGGATGATCACCACGATGGTCTTGCCCGCATTCTCCTCGCGCGCGGCGATGCGGAAGGCGGCGGTCAGGGCCGCGCCCGAGCTGATGCCGACGGGAATGCCCTCGACCCGGGCGGCCTTTCTGGCCATGTCGAAACTGTCGTCGTTGGACACCTGCTCGACCCCATCGACCACCGACGGATCATAGATGGCGGGCACGAAGCCGGCGCCGATGCCCTGGATCTTGTGCGGGCCGGGCGCGCCGCCGGACAGCACCGGAGAGGCCTCGGGCTCGACGGCGATGAACTGCACGGAAGGTTTCTTGGCCTTCAGCGCCTGGCCGACGCCCGAGATGGTGCCGCCGGTGCCGACGCCGGCGACGACGATATCCACCGCCCCGGCCGTGTCGTTCCAGATCTCCTCGGCCGTCGTGACGCGGTGAATGGCGGGATTGGCCAGGTTCTCGAACTGCGACGGACTGATCGAGTTCGGGGTGGTCTCCAGCAGTTCCTGCGCCCGCGCGATCGCGCCCTTCATCCCCTTTTCGGCCGGCGTCAGCTCCAGCCGCGCGCCCAGCAGGGCCAGCATCTTGCGCCGCTCGATCGACATGCTTTCGGGCATGCACAGCGTCAGCTTCAGCCCCTTGGCCGCCGCCACGAAGGCCAGGGCGATGCCGGTGTTGCCGCTGGTCGGCTCGATCAGCACCGTGTCCTGATCGATCTTGCCCGCCTCCTGCAACGCCTCGACCATGGCCACGCCGATCCGGTCCTTGACCGAGGCGATCGGGTTGAAGAACTCCAGCTTGGCCAGAACCGTCGCCTTGGTATCGTATTCCGCCGACAGGCGCGGCAGCCGCACGATGGGGGTGTCGCCGATGGTGTCGACGATCGAGTCATAGACCTTGCCCCGGCCCTTCTTCAGGTGGCGGGACGCGTCATAGCTGAAGTCGGTCATGAAAAAGGTCTCCTCGAATGCTGGCGCACAACAGATAAGGCCTTGCCGCCCCACGCAAGGGGTGACGCGCGATGATTTCTGCGCAAACCTTTCAGGGCGGCTATGTCAGCCTATATGTCGCCGTCGCGCGAACCGAGATTTTCGTCCTTGCCTCATACCCGTCCGCTCTCCGACACCGGCCTGACCCCGGAAATCGCCGAACTGGTCGCGGAGGTGCACGCGGATACGGCCGCCGAAACCCAGATCCGCATGGACGCCCCGGTCGCGCCCAGGATCGAGGATGCACCGGCCGCCGAGACGCGCTCCACCGCCGACGAGCTGCGCTATCGCCTGAAGCAGCAGTCGCTGCTGGCGCGCTTTGGCGAGGTGGCCCTGCGCGAGCGCGACCGTCAGGCCCTGCTCGACGCCGCCTGTGCGGTCTGCGCCGACGGGCTGGAGACGCCGCTGTCCAAGGTGCTGATCCATAACGAGGCGCGCGACCGGCTGGTGCTGATCGCCGGCGTCGGCTGGACCGGGCTGGTCGAGGGCCAGGCCTCGTTGAGCGTCGAACTGGATTCGCCGGCCGGCTACGCCTTCCAGACCGGCAAGCCGCTGATCTCCAACCATTTGGAGAACGAACAGCGCTTCCATACGCCCAGGCTTCTGGCCGATCACGGCGTGCGGCGCGCCATCAACGTCCTGATCCGGCCCGAGCTGGATGGAGAACCCTGGGGCGTGCTGGAGGTCGACAGCCCCGACGAGGGTCAGTTCGACGCCCGCGACGCCCTGTTCCTGGACGCCTTCGCCGCCGTCGTCGGCGCCGCCATCGCCCGCCAGCAGATCGAGCAGCGGCTGCTGGCCGCCATCGAGCATCAGGCCCTGCTGACGCGCGAGGTCAGCCACCGGGTCAAGAACAGCCTGTTCCTGGTCTCCAGCCTGCTGTCGATGCAGGCGCGCGGCGCGGCCTCCGACGCGGTGCGCGCCGCCCTGGCCACGGCCGGATCGCGCATCCAGGCCATCAGCGAAGTCCACGACCAGCTGTGGCGCGGCGCCGACGTCCAGACCGTGATCCTGTCCGACTTCCTGTGCCAGCTGTGCGAGGCCATCGACGCCGGCAGCGACCGCCATGTCGTCACCTGCGAGGCGTCCGATGCGCCCCTTGGCGCCGACATCGCTATCCCGCTGGGTTTGATCGTCAATGAGCTGGTCACCAACGCCATCAAATACGCCTATGGCCCCGAAGGCGGCGGCGTTGCGGTCACCGGCCGCATCGCCGACGGGCGCCTGACCGTCACGGTCGCGGACCAGGGCAAGGGCTTCGACCTGATCGCCGCCCGCAGCGACCGCAGCCTAGGCATGCGCGTCATCGACAGTCTGGTGCGCCAGATCGGCGGCACGATCGAGAACCGAACCCAGGGCGTCGGCGCGATCCTGGTGGTCGAGGCCCCGGCGACCTAGCGCTCCAGCACGGCGCGGGCGGGGTCGAAGCCGACGACTTCGCGGATGACGATCATGCTCTTGAAGCCGCGCACGCCCTTTTCGGGGAGCAGTTCGCGGATGCCGAAGGCCTCGTAGTCCTGCATGGAGCGGACGGCGACGGTCAGCAGATAGTCGGTCTCGCCCGTCACGTCCCAGCAGCCCTGAACCTCCGGGCTGGCCTTCATGGCGCGCTGGAACGCCTCCATGACTTTACGATCCTGCGTGTTCATCTCGACCTGCACATGCAGGACGATGCGCGGCTCGACCCGGGCGGGATCGATCACGGCGACGTCGGCGGCGATAACGCCCTCGGCCCGCAGGCGGCGCAGGCGGCGCAGGACGGCGGATTCCGACAGGCCCACCGCCTCGGCCGTCACCCGCGCCGGCTCCAGATTGTTGCGCCGGACCCGCATCAGCAGCTTATGGTCGAAATCGTCGAGGGTGACGAAATTCGTCATTACGGGGCCTCCAGTGACGATTTCCGTCGCATTCAAGCGGAAAATCGCCGGGAAGCGCAAGCGGCGTTACGCTAGCTTTACGCCATGACGTCGCTGGCACTGAAAACCCACCTGAACTCGCCGCTGGCGGCGCGCCTGATCCCCTATCTGGCGCTGTTTGCGGGCATGGTGACGCTGGCGTGCGGCACCTCCTTCGCCAAGACGCTGTTTCCGGTGATCGGGGCGGAGGGGACCTCGGCCTATCGCGTCGGGATTTCGGCCCTTCTGCTGGTCGCCGTGTTCCGCCCCTGGCGGTTCCGCCTGACCCGCGCGGACCTGGGCGCCATCGCGCTGTACGGCGTCGTGCTGGGGGCGATGAACCTCAGCTTCTACATGGCCCTGCGCACCATTCCGCTGGGCCTGGCCATCGCCATCGAGTTCATGGGGCCGCTGACCCTGGCCCTGATCCATTCGAGGAAGCCCATTCATTTCGCCTGCATTGGTCTGGCGGTCGTGGGTTTGGGCCTGCTGTTGCCGCTGAAAGCCGGGGCCGGCGCGCTGGATCCCGTCGGCATGGCGCTGGCGGCCTTCGCCGGCCTGTGCTGGGCGCTGTACATCGTCTTCGGCAAGCGGCTGTCGCACCTGCACGCCGGTCAGTCGGTGGCGCTGGGCATGAGCGTGGCCGCCATGGTCGTCGTGCCGTTCGGCGTGGTCCATGCGGGCGCCGCCCTGCTGAACCCCGCCATCATCCTAGCGGGCGTGGCGGTGGCGATCTTCTCCAGCGCCCTGCCCTATTCGCTGGAAATGATCGCCTTGCGCAGCATCCCCAAACGCACCTTCGGCGTGGTGCTCAGCGCCGAGCCGGCGGTGGGCGCCCTGGCGGGGCTTGCGATCCTGCACGAGCATCTGACCGGCCAGCAATGGCTCGCCATCGCCGCCATCGTCGCCGCCTCGGTCGGCGCGATCGCGACGACGCGGGCTGATCGCGTTGAGATCGAACCGGCTTAAAGTTTCCGCTCATCCCCGCGAAAGCGGGGACCCAGCGCTTTGGGCGTTCCACCGGCTGAGTTCGGCAACATCGCCAATCCTATGTATCCCGCCCCGCGAAAGGACTGGGTCCCCGCTTTCGCGGGGATGAGCGGAGTTTAGGTCAGAACTCTTCCCAGCCCGCGCTCGACGCCGCCGCCGCAGCCGCGCCGCCGCTGGCGAAGGCCCGGATGCGGGCGCGTTCGCGGGCCAGGGGGACGGGGGAGGCGGCCTGCGACAGGTCATGGACGCGGGTCTGTGCCGGCGCCTCGCCCGTCTCGAACCGTTCGACCAGCAGCGCCAGCTGTTCGGTCTCGGACTTCAGGCTCATGGCGGCGGCCGTCGTCTGTTCGACCATGGCCGCGTTCTGCTGGGTGACCTGGTCCATCTGGTTGACGGCCGTATTGACCTGGCTCAGCCCCGTCGCCTGTTCCTGAGCCGAGGCGGCGATCTCGCTGACCAGGGCGTCCATCTCCGCCACCTTGACCGCAATGGCCGACAGGGCGGCGCCGGTCTCATCGACCAGCTTGACCCCTTGCGCCACCTCCTGGCCCGAGGTGGTGATCAGGGTCTTGATCTCCTTCGCGGCTTCCGCCGAGCGCTGCGCCAGAGCACGCACTTCAGAAGCGACGACAGCGAAGCCGCGCCCGGCTTCCCCCGCCCGCGCCGCCTCGACCCCGGCGTTCAGGGCCAAGAGATTGGTCTGGAAGGCGATCTCGTCGATCACGCCGATGATGTCGCTGATCTGGGTCGAGCTGCGCTTGATGCCGTCCATCGCCGCGATCGCCTGGCGCACGACCTCGCCCGACCGGTCCGCCTCGGCGCGCGCGCCCAGGGCCGCAGCCGAGGCCTGTTTGGCGCCGTCCGCGCTGCGTTTCACCGTGGCGGTGATCTGGTCCAGCGCCGCCGCCGTTTCTTCCAGACTGGCGGCCTGCTGTTCGGTGCGGCGCGACAGGTCGTCGGACGCGCTGGAGATTTCGCCCACCCCGCCCCGCAGACCCGACAAGGCCCGCAGCGCCTGGCCCATCGTCTGGCGCAGGCTTTCGACCGCAGCGTTATAATCGTCGCGAACCCGCACATGGTCGCCCTTCACCGGCGCATCGATGCGCGCGGTCAGGTCGCCGGCCGACAGCTTGTTCAGCACCCCCGCCAGGGCGTCGACCAGCAGGGTCTGGGCGCTTTCCGCCTCAACCCGTTCGGCCTCGCGGCGCGCGGCCTCCTGCTCGTCGGCGGTGATGTCGATGGCCAGTTTGATGACCTTCACCGGCCGCCCGTCGGGGCCGAACACCGGATTGTAGGACGCCTGCAGCCACACCTCGCGGCCACCCTTCGCCAAGCGACGGAACTTGCGCGCCAGGAACTGGCCCGCATTCAGCTCGCGCCAGAAGGCGGCGTAGTCGGGCGAGGCCGCCTCGGCCGGGTCCATGAAGGTCCTGTGGTGGGCGCCCCGGATTTCGTCCAGACTATAGCCCATCGTGGTCAGAAGGTTCTGGTTGGCGTCGATGATGGTGCCGTCCAGGTTGAACTCGATCACCGCCTGCGACCGGCCGATGGCGGCCATCTTGCCGTCCAGATCGATCAGCCGGTCCTGCATGTCCGACGACTTCGGTTTACGCGCGAACATAGGTCACAACCTCTTCGCTGTCGGCCGGCCCCCGCCCGCCTCGGTTGCAAGATTAGCCGCCTAATTAGTTGAAAAACCGTTTCACGTTTGAGTTGCAATCGAGACGCAATAATCGCGGCCTTATCCCCCGCGTTGCAGCAGCGCTTCATTGGTCGTTAACCACGTTGCCGCATCTGTTGAGACCTGTTCCTGGGGTCTGATTTTGCGCAATCTCGTCGCCGCCGTCGAAGCGATCGATCCGCTGGTCGTGACCGGCAAGGTCGCGGGCGTGTCGGGCCTGCTGATCGAGTCGCGCGGCGGCCTGTCGCGCCTCGCCGTCGGCGCCCGGGCCGAGATCGGACGGCGCGGCCACGATCCCCTGCCCGCCGAAGTCGTCGGTTTCCGCGATTCCAAGGCCCTGCTGATGCCCTTCGGGCCGGTCGAGGGCGTGGCCCCCGGCGCCGATATCCGCATCATCGACCAGGCCGCCAGCGTGCGCCCGACCACCGCCTGGCTGGGCCGCATCATCGACGCCTTCGGCCAGCCGATCGACGGCAAGGGGCCGCTGCCCCAAGGCCCCGCCCCCTACCCCTTGCGCGCCCCGCCCCCGCCCGCCCATTCGCGCGGCAGGGTCGGCGAACGCCTCGATCTGGGCGTGCGGGCGATGGACGTCTTCACCACCACCTGCCGGGGCCAGCGCCTGGGCATCTTCGCCGGGTCGGGCGTGGGCAAGTCGGTGCTGCTGTCCATGCTGGCCAAGGAGGCGACCTGCGACGCCGTCGTCGTCGGCCTGATCGGCGAACGGGGGCGCGAGGTGCGCGAGTTCGTGGAAGAGACCCTGGGTGAAGAGGGGCTGAAACGCGCCGTCGTCGTGGTCGCCACCTCGGACGAGCCGGCCCTGAAACGCCGTCAGTCGGCCTATATGACCATGGCCATCGCCGAATATCTGCGCGACCAGGATCTCGAAGTCCTGTGCCTGATGGACAGCGTCACCCGCTTCGCGATGGCCCAGCGCGAGATCGGGCTGGCCGCCGGCGAGCCCCCGACCACCAAGGGCTACACCCCGACCGTCTTTACCGAACTGCCCAAGCTGCTGGAGCGCGCCGGTCCCGGCCCGATCCGACCCGACGGCACGACGGCGGCGCCCATCACCGCCCTGTTCACCGTGCTGGTGGACGGCGGCGACCATGACGAGCCGATCGCCGACGCCGTGCGCGGTATTCTGGACGGTCACATCGTCATGGATCGCAAGATCGCCGAGCGCGGGCGCTTCCCCGCCATCGACGTGCTGAAGTCGGTCAGCCGCACCCTGCCCGGCTGTCAGACCCCGCCCGAGCGCGAGCTGAACAAGCGCGCCCGCCAGTGTCTGAGCGCCTATGCCAATATGGAAGAGCTGATCAAGATCGGCGCCTATCGCACCGGCGCCGACCCCATCGTGGACCGGGCCATCGCCCTGAACCCCGCGCTCGAAGATTTTCTGGGTCAGGACAAGGACGATGCGACGCGTCTTTCCGATTCCTTTACCCGGCTGGAAGCAATCCTGAACCAAGGCATGATCAGGGAGTGATGATTTAGATGACCGCTTGGGCCCAATCCCTGATCCGCATCTCCAACTATGAGGTCGAGACGCTACAGAAGCGCCTGGCCGAGATCGCCGAACGCCGCGCCGGCGCCGAACTCCGCATCGCCGTGCTGGACGCCGAGGCCGAGGGCGAACGCAACCGCGCCCGAATGGACGCCGAGGCCGGCATGATGCTGGGCGCCTATCTGAACGGCTGGAAATCCAGGAAGGCCGCCGCCGAAGGCGACCTGTCGGTGCTCGACGCCGAGGAAGCCGGCGCCCGCGACGCCCTGACCGGCGCCTTCGAAGAGCTGAAGAAGTTCGAACACGTCGCCGAGACCACCCGCCTGAACCAGCTGATCGCCCTGGCCAAGCGCGAAACCGCCGCCTTCGACGAGCTGGGCCTGCGGAAGCGTGCGGTCTGACGACAACGATCCTCCCTCGCATCGCGGGGGAGGGGGACCGCGCGTAGCGTGGTGGAGGGGGCGGACGTCGCACGGACCGTCGTCGTCGGTTCTTGCACGCCCTGTTCAAATCAAGTCTGAGGTCGCCCCCTCCACCGCTTCGCGGTCCCCCTCCCCCGTTCCGCTGCGCTCCTCGGGGGAGGATTTTAGTCGCCGCGCCGTCCTCGCCGCCCCCATCGCGCTCGCCGCCTGCGACCGCTTCGCCTCGGCGGAGCCGTCGCCGCCAAACGTCCCCCCGCTGAAGTCCATCGCCCCGGCGCCCTTCGGCACGGCGATCAAGGCCAGCCAGATCGACGACCCGGACTGGGTCGCGCTGGCCCGCGCCAACGTCTCCCAACTCACGCCCGAGTGGGAGATGAAGATGGAGTACATCCTGGCCGACGGCCTGGACCGGCCCAACTTCGACCGCTCGGACCGCATCGCCGCCTTCGCCCGGGCCGAGGCCATGGCGATGCATGGCCACACCCTGATCTGGTACGCGCAAGGCAAGGAGGCCTTCGCCGGCCTGTCGGGCGCCGCCTTCGATCGCGCCTTCGACGGCTATATCGCCACGGTCGCCGGCCGCTATCGCGGCAAGGTCCGCAGCTGGGACGTGGTCAATGAGCCGATCCTGGACGACGGGTCGGGAATGCGCGACTGCCACTGGTCGGCGCGATACGGCCATGACGGCTATATCCTGCGCGCGTTCGAAAAGGCCCGGATCGCGGATCCTGACGCCGTCCTGTTTCTCAACGAATACAATCAGGAGAGCGTGCCGGCCAAGGGCGCGCAGTTCCTGAAACTGGTCGAGCGCCTGCTGAAGGCGGGCTGTCCGCTGCAGGGGCTGGGCCTGCAGTCCCATCTGTGGATCGACATCCCGGACGGCGTCATCGCCGCCTATGTGCGCGAGATCAGCCAGTTCGGCCTGCCGATCCATGTGTCGGAGCTGGACTGCACCCTGCGCACCGAAAACCGTCTGGACCTCCGCAGCCAGGCCGACCGGATCGCGGCCCAGGGCGCCCGCGTCACCGAACTGGCCTCGGCCTTTGCGGCCCTGCCCAAGGCGCAGCAGTTCGCCTTCACCGTCTGGGGCCTGCGCGACACCGACAGCTGGTATCGTCAGGGCGACAAGGACGACGGTAAGGACAAGCCCCTGCCCTTCGACAGCTTCGGCCGCCCCAATCCGATGGCGGCCGCCATCGCGGCGGGCTTCGAGACCCCCGCCTGACGACAGGCCTCTGAATACGGAAACGCCCGGCCGTCTTGCGACAGCCGGGCGTTCCTGTGCGAACCGGAGGGGGCGGCCGGTTTACTTCTTCTTGGCGGTCACGGTCGCCGGCGCCTGGACCGAGGTCTGGGCCTGGGCTTGATGACCCCGGCGGTGCGCACGCGGGGCGCGGGCCGACGGCGCAGGGGTCGTCGCCGAAGCGGTCGCGGCCGGACGGGCGGTCATGGCGGTCGAGGGCGCCGGGGTCGTGCCGGCGAAGGCGGCGCCGCTGGTCAGGGCGACGAAGGCGACGGCTGCCAAAACACCTGAAGTGCGGGCGGCGGCGGTGCGGAAGGATTTCATGTCGATGTCTTTCTTTGAAGGTCGAAGTCTCAGGCGTGTCGGGGGGTCCTGCCGGCCGGGGACGACGACAGGACCAGCAAGGCGTCGGGCCTTACTTCTTCTTGGCAGGCGTCACGGCGCGGTGGGTGCGGGCGTGGCTGACCCGATGATGCGCATGGGCGGAGGCGGCGGGGCGGGCGTGAGCGCCCGACGACGGGGCCGAAGGGGTGCCGGCGAAGGCTGCGCCGCTGGTCAGGATCACCAGGGCGGCGGCGCCCAGAATCGCTGAAGAGTGGGCGGCGGTGGAACGGAAGGACTTCATGGCGGGTCTTTCTGTGTGTTTGGCGTCCGGCCTCGTGTCGGACAGCTGCTGTTTCTGACCCGCGTCCGGCCGGTTCGGGGCCGGTCGGTGTCGCCGCGTATCGTCGGCGAAGAGAATTGTGTCCGACTGTATCCGCCGCGCTTTGGCCATGAGACAGGACGACAGATCGCGCGTCTTTCCGCTCGCCGAACGCCAATGTCCCAGACCTCCGCCGCCCCTGTCCTTCTGGTCGTCGACGACGACCGCGAGATCCGAAACCTGTTGTCCGACCATCTGGAGCAGCACGGGTTTCGCACGGTGAAGGCCGCCGACGGCCGGGCCATGAAGGCGGCGCTGGCGGCCGGACCGGTCGATCTGGTGGTGCTGGACCTGAACCTGCCGGACGAGGACGGCCTGTCGCTGTGTCGCGGCATCCGGGCGGCGTCCAAAACGCCGGTCATCATCCTGACGGCGCGCGGCGATCCGATCGACCGGATCGTGGGGCTGGAGATGGGCGCCGACGACTATATGGCCAAGCCGTTTGAGCCGCGCGAACTGGTGGCCCGCATCCGCACCGTCCTGCGGCGCACCGGCGGCGAGGCGACGGCGGTCGAAGGGCGGCACGCCGACTTCTCCGGCTGGTCGCTGGACATCGCCGCGCGGGCGCTGACGGCGCCGGACGGGCGACTGGCCCCGCTGTCGGGCGCCGACTTCGACCTGCTGCACACCCTGGTCAGGAACGGCAGCAAGCCCCTGTCGCGCGAGCGGATCCGCGCCCTGTCCACCGTCGCCGACGCCGACGACCGCGCCATCGACCTGAGGGTCAGCCGCCTGCGCCAGAAGCTGGGCGACGACGCCAAGGCCCCGGCCCTGATCCGCACGGTGCGCAGCCTGGGCTATATGCTGGCGGGGCCCGTCACATGGCGCGCGTGATGGGGGCGCGCCTGACCCCGCGCCACGGCCGGGCCGAGGCCGAGACCACGCGGCTGTTCCTGCTGCTGCTGGTCGGCGCCCTGCTGGCGGCGGGCGTGACCTTCGCCGCCCTGGGCCTGAACCATCGCCATCGCCTGTCCCAGGCCCATGACTTCACCACCGCCGAGCGGATCGTGGATCTGGCCGGCTCCAGCGACGATCCCGCCGCCGGCCTGACCGACGGCCTGCCGGATGCGGCCGGTCAGCGGCTGGGCGCGCCCGATCCGTCCCTGACCCATGCGGTCGCCGAGGCGCTGAAGCGACGGGGCGTGGACGGGGTCTCGGTCAAGGCGTTCGAGGCCTCGGCCGGGGCCTGCGGCGCGGCGACCGATCGTCTGCGGTGCCGCATCCTGGTGCTGCGGCCAGTCAATGGCGCGCCGGTCCCGGTGGCGATCAGCCTGCCGCCCGCTCCGCGTCCGTGGACGCTCAGCCGCGAGGCCGCCGTTCTGCTGTTTGCGGGTCTGGCCGCCGTGCTGCTGACCGGCTGGATGGCGTCGCGGCTGGCGGCCGGGCCGCTGAACCGCCTATCCCAGGGCGCGGTCGCCCTCAGTCACGATCTGGACCGCCCGCCCCTGGTCGAGGAGGGCGCGCGCGAGGTGCGCGAGGCCGCCGCCGCCCTGAACGCCATGCAGACCCGACTGAAGGCCCTGATCGAGGACCGCACCCGCGTGCTGGCCGCCGTCGCCCACGACCTGCAGACGCCCCTGACCCGGATGCGGCTGCGCGTCGAAAAGATCGAGGACGAGACCCTGCGCGCCCAGTTTGTCAGCGACCTGGCCGGCATGCAGCATCTGGTCCGCGAGGGGCTGGACCTGGCCCGGATCGAAACCACGGTCGAGGCCGTGACCCCCGTTGATCTGGACGCCCTGTTGTCCGCCATCTGCGAGGACGCGGCCGAGGCGGGCCAGCCGGTCGCCTTCACCCAGGGCTGCAACGCCGTCGTGCCGACCCGGCCCCAGGCCCTGCGCCGCTGCCTGACCAATCTGATCGACAACGCCGTCCGCCACGGCGGCGATGCGGCCGTCAGCGCCGTGCGCGACGCCCATGCCGTGCGCCTGATCGTGCGCGACCACGGCCCCGGCGTGGCGCCCGACCAGTTGGAACGTCTATTCGAGCCCTTCTACCGCCTCGATCCGTCCCGTTCGCGCGACAGCGGCGGCTCCGGCCTGGGCCTGACTATCGCGCGCCGCATGGCCGAACGCGCCGGCGCCCATCTGACGCTCGGCAGCGCCGACGGCGGCGGGCTGGAGGCGACCGTTACCTTCCCGCAGTCCTGAAAAAAGGGGGGGGGGGGGCGGCGCCTGCATCCGAACGCCGCGCTCGCCGCCTCTCTTTGAAAGCGTTAGCGTGACGCGTTCAGGAGATCGCCCCTTGCCTCAATCGCCCCTCGCCCGCCGTCGCTCGACGCTCCTGCTGCTGGCCGCCAGCGCCCTGGCCCTCACGCTCAGCCCGCTGGCCAGCCGCCCGGCCGCCGCCCAGGACGTGGCGCGCATGGACCAGGTGATCCGTGCGTCCAGCGACGCCGACGCCTTTTCCGGCGCCGTCCTGGTCGCCCGCGACGGTCGCATCCTTCTGGATCGGGGCTACGGCCTGGCCAATCGCGAATGGAACATCCCCAACGATGGCGATGTGAAGTTCCGCCTGGGCTCGCTGTCTAAAACAGTTCACCGCCGTCGCGGTCATGCTGCTGAACCAGCAGGGCAAGCTGGATCTGGATGCGCCGATCAAGACCTGGCTGCCCGACGCCCCGGCTGCCTGGGACGCAATCACCCCGCGCCATCTGCTCAGCCACACGGCGGGCGTGCCCAACTTCACCGCCTTTTCCGACTTCGAGGTCCAGAAGACCCGGCCCGCGACGATGCCGCAGCTGATCGCCCGCTTCCAGGACCGGCCGCTGGACTTCGCGCCGGGCTCCCGCTTCGCCTATTCCAACTCGGGCTATGTGCTGCTCAGCGCCATCATCGAGGCGGCCAGCGGCCAGACCTACGCCGATTTCGTCACCGCCAATCTGTTCCAGCCGCTGGGCATGGGCGACAGCGGCTATGACCGCCATGACGTGATCCTGCCCCGCCGCGCCTCGGGCTATGCGCCGGGCGCAGACGGCGTCGTCAACGCCGACTATGTGGACATGACCATCCCGACCGGGGCCGGCGCCCTGTATTCGACCACCCACGACCTGCTGAAGTGGGAACAGGGCCTGTTCGGCGGCCGACTGCTGAACGCCCAGTCGATGACCGCCCTGACCACGCCGGTCCGCAACGGCTACGCCATGGGGCTGATGGTGTCCGAGGCCGACGGCAAGCGCCTGGTCTGGCACAACGGCGCCATCGAGGGCTTCAACACCTATATGGCCTATGACCCGGGCGACCGGACCGCCGTCATCGTCCTGGGCAATCTGAACGGCGAGGCGCCCGACAAACTGGGCGCGGCCCTGGTCACGCTGGCGCGCGGTGGAACCGTCACCCTGCCCAGCGAACGCCGCGCCGTCTCCCTCTCGCCCGAGGTGCTGAAGGCTTACGAAGGCGTCTATAATCTGGCCCCGACCTTCGCCCTGACGATTTCGGTCGTGGACGGCAAGCTGATGGCCCAGGCCACCGGCCAGCCGGCCTTCGCACTGACGGCGGAAGCTCAGGACGCCTTCTACCTGACCGCCGTCGACGCCCAGATCACCTTCACCCGCAACGCCGCCGGCGCCGTCGAGGGCCTGGTCCTGCACCAGGGCGGCCGCGACATGCCGGCCAAGCGTCAGTGACCGGTCTTGAAATTTCACGATTTCAAGGCTAGGTTGAAGGCCTGATCTGATGAGGTGAGAACTCCCTCCTCACGCACTCCGTCTCACGACGGCGTAAAGTAGGCGAAAGCCGAAAGAGATGCGGGACCTTGGGACCCCGCCGTCCGATTGGAAAGAGGCCCCGTCATCGGCGGGGCCTTTTGCTTACACAGGCAGCCAATATCCTTTGGCCACGCGCCCCTCCAGATCGTGCTGCGACACGCGATAGGTGCTGGCGACCACATAGCGCCCCTGTACATCCGGCTTCAGCTTGATCGCCACCAGCAGGATCGCCTTGGGGACGGCGACGCGTCGCACCATGACGAAGCCCTCTCGGTCTTTCGGCCCTTGCCCCACCCAATCGGGCGCTTGGAGAATCTGACCGATGTGTCGAATGCAGAGCGCATAGTCAGCAGGATGTCGATCTTCCGCATGTTCCTGAGCGGATGCTGAAAAGTGGACAAGGCCGGGGCGCAGCGTCCAGCCCATCGCGTCGTTTACGACGCCGACAGCCAATGGACCGCAATCGATCGGCTTGTATTTCGCCATCGCGTCTCTCGGAGATCGAGATCATCCGACTATGGCCCCGATATACATTCCAGGTTGTGGCTCGCGTTGCACCGCGCGTCAATCGCGGCGTCGATCTGAGCCAAGAAACGCAAAACGCCCGCCGTCTCCGGCGGGCGTTTCAAATTCATGGATCGAAGGTCGATCAGGCGGCGACGGTGACGACGCCCTCGGCCGGGTCGCGCAGGACATAGCCGCGGCCCCAGACGGTTTCGATGTAGTGTTTGCCGTCGGCGGCGGTAGCTAGCTTCTTGCGCAGCTTGCAGATGAAGACGTCGATGATCTTCAGCTCGGGCTCGTCCATGCCGCCGTACAGGTGGTTCAGGAACATTTCCTTGGTCAGGGTCGTGCCCTTGCGGAGCGAGAGCAGCTCCAGCATCTGGTATTCCTTGCCCGTCAGGTGAACCCGGTGACCGTTCACCTCGACCGTCTTGGCGTCCAGGTTCACGGCGATCTCGCCGGTGTGGATGATCGCCTGGGCGTGACCCTTGGAGCGACGGACCACGGCGTGGGTGCGCGCGATCAGCTCGTCCTTGTGGAAGGGCTTGGTCATATAGTCGTCGGCGCCGCCGCCGAAGGTCTTGACCTTGGTTTCGATCTCGTGGCTGCCCGACAGGATCATGACCGGGGTGTTGACCTTGCCGACGCGCAGCTGGCGCAGGACTTCTAGGCCGCTCATGTCCGGCAGGTTCAGGTCAAGAAGAATGAGGTCGTAGTCATAGATCTTGCCCAGATCGATGCCTTCCTCGCCCAGGTCCGTCGTATAGACGTTGAAGCCTTCCGACTTCAGCATCAGTTCGATGCTTTGGGCGGTTGCGTGATCGTCTTCAATCAACAGGACGCGCATACGTGCCCCTCCAGGCAAAAGCTTTGCGGTAACCACCCTGACACACGGCCGGGTAACCTTGTTCGCAAGTTAAGACGTGAAAACCTTAAGAAGGGTTAACGCCATCCAATTGAGGCGAATCTAGGCTGATTTGCGAATCGGCGTCGAGGGGCTGGAGTCAATGATTCGAAATTTATTAACCATGTTGGTCGGCCCGGAGTGTGAGTGGTGAAGCGTGACTCGTGAGGCCGCGACTCCGAAAGAGCGCATACGAACGCTCCCCTCCCTCACTCTTCACCACTCACCACTCACCACTCACCACTCACCACTTGACGTGACCCCCTGAAACTCCTCCAGGAATAGCTAGAGTCCGCCCAACGAAGGACGGACAGAATGAAGCGATCAAGGTTCACGGAAGAGCAAATCATCGGGATCTTGCGGGAGCAGGA
>NZ_JAOYTN010000004.1 GCF_026105875.1 Brevundimonas sp. BT-123
GCCGGTCCGCTGCGCTGGTTGGGGGCTGCGCTGACCGGCCTCTTGCCAACCCCGACAACCCCAGCTCAGATCACCAAAGGACTCTCGTTATGGCTGGATGAGAAATGGGGGTCACGTCACACTCACCAAGCACAACGTTCCACCCGCAACCGCAAGGCGGTTAAGCCGCCACGACCGATTTTGGCGCATAGTAGGACGATATTCCTATCGCGACGTCGCAGCCGCCTATGATGCCGGCGTTGAGAGTTCGTGAGAGGGAGACGTTTCGTGCTGGAGGACTACAGGGTGCCGGTCACCGAGGAGGATCAGGTCAAGGCCGGGCTGGCCATTCATCTGATCGCGGCGCGCACCGGCGCCCATCCGTCGCAGATGACCGGCCGGGGCCGGATGAACCCGCGCGCGGCCCGCCCGCGCTGGCTGGCCATGTATCTGTCCCACGTCGCCTATGGCTGGACGTTGGAGCGGGTCGGCCACGTCTTCGGAGTCAATCGCGCCAGCGTCGGCGCCGCCTGCCGCTGGGTCGAGGACGAGCGCGAACGGCGCAGCATCGACGATCTGATGAACGACCTCGAAGGGTGCATTCAGGGCCTGTATCAGTCGCCCCGCCTGGAACTGCCGCAATGAGCCGGCTTCTGGAACGCGCGCGCGATCTGATGGCCAAGCCAGGTGCCTGGCTGTCGGCCGAAGGCGGCGCCTATGCCTTGCGCCTGTCGCCCGATCGCCGCAGCCGCATCAGCCTGACCCTGACCGAGACCGAGTTTCGCGCCCTGATCGCCCAGCCCGGCCTGCGCGTGCGGCCAGGCGGCGGCTGGTCGGGACGCGCCCAGCCGGACCCGACGCCGTCCCCCGCCCCTGCCCCCACCCCCGGCCGTCCCGGCTTCGTGGCGGGCGAGCGCGACCTGATGCAGCCGGACGGCCGCATGGTCCGCGCGCGGGCCAATCTGGGCGAAAGCCCCATCGCCTGGCTGGCGCGGCGCAAGGATGCGTCCGGCCGCCCCTGGCTGACCCCGGCCGAGACCGCCGCCGGCGAACGGCTGCGGCGCGAGGCGGAACAGGCGACGAAAGGCGCCTCGGTCACCATGCGATGGGACGCCCTGCCGACCTGCGGCTCCGGAACCGCCGCGCGGATGGAGCCGACCGACCGCGCGCTGTCCGCCGCCCGCCGCGTCGAACAGGCCCTGACCGCCGTCGGCCCGCGCCTTCGCCCCATCCTGACCCGCATCTGCATCCACGGCGACAGCCTGCAACTGGCCGAAACAGGCCTTGGCCTACGCCGCCGCCAGGGCAAGACCGTCCTGAAACAGGCGCTGCAGGCGCTGGCGGATCACTATGGCATTGGATGAAGTGCACAGATTGCACTCAACGTCTAATACGCGATCCGGAAGGGGAGAATGTCGGCTATGGGTGGGAAGGCGACATTGGCGTCTTGCGGGGTTAGACTTCAAATATGTCGACATCCGCAGCCAGTCTCGCTCGCCTGATAGCCAGTGAGCTATCAGTCCTCACAGACGACAGCGTTAAGCTCGCCGTTCTTAACGGGCTTGTCGATCCGCGCCCGATCACCCTCGACTGGGAATACGGAACCCCCGGCCAGCAGTTTGAGGGTTGGGTCGTGTTCGACCACGAAGCGCAGTCAGATACCCTGATCGTCTACTGCGAGCATGGGTTCGGCCCCCTGTCGCCTTGGGGCTTGGTGTTCGCCACCCGCCGTCAGGGAAGCCGGTCGATGGGGATGGACAGCGGATGGTTTCGTTCATTCATGGAGGCGTTCTGGGACTCCCACGCCGCCACACTGCTCGCCGAAAGCGGACAGGCGGAAAGTCGCTAACGGGTCGAAATCCAAAGTGGCCACAACGCCGGACAGCAGACCTCCACCTAGGTTATGCGACTTGCTGACAAGAGCACCCTCATTCCACCCTGTCATGCCCGCTCAGATCAGGGCGATGGGGATCAGGATCGCCAGCAGGTAGATCAGCGCCCGGATCAGGGCCAGGACAGCGATGACGGCGCCGCGCGCCTTTGACACGTTCAGCCGCCGGGCGAACCAGCGGGACTGCACGACAACGAACCAGGCCGCGCCGACGATCATGATCGCCGCGCCGATCGCATTGGGCAGTTCGGGCCGTTGGAAGATAGTCCCGCCCGCCGAGACGAAGGCGGCGCAGACGGCGGCGAGATAGCATTGCGCATAGAAGGGGGCGCGCAGGGTCTCTCGGGCGATACGCTTCTTCTCATGGCGCAGCAGGGTGACGGCGGCGACCAGCGGGATCAGGCTGAAGGCCAGCGAGCGGAACAGGATCAGGTTCTGCTGGGACGCATAAACCATGCGGCTGAGGTCGGTCGCCTCGGGCGGCTGTGGCACATGCAGCGCCATCGACAGCAGATTGGTCAGGACGATGGTGGCCAACAGGAACAGCGGCGGGCTGAGCGCATCGTCGTAGCGACGCTCCTCGCTGTCGCTCTGCTCGCGGTCCGAATAGTCCATCGCCGCCAGCGGCCCGCGCAGGATGCGCCACAGGGTCAGGGGATAGAAGACCAGCCAGCTGACCGCCTCGAAGAGAAACTCCTCGAAACTGCGCAGGATCTTCAGCAGGTCCATTCGCGCCCCCGGTTACGACCCCGCGATCGTGGGTCGCCGGGCCGGCGGTTGCAACCCCCGACTACTGAACCGCCAGCGCCGCCTCGCGGATGCGGCCGACCATGCTGTTCAGGCCGTTGGCGCGCTGGCGCGTCAGGGCCGAGGGCAGGCCCAGCCGATCCAGCGCCGCGCGGGCGTCGAAGGCGACGATCTCCGCCGCCGTGCGGCCGGAGTAGAGTTTCAGCAGCAGGGCGATATTGCCCTTGGACAGGGCGCTGTCGCTGTCGGCGGCGAACCACAGCCGCCCATCGTCCTTAGTCGTCGCCAGCCAGACCTGGGCCGCACAGCCCGGCACCTTGTTGGCCTCGATGCGATCGGCCTCGTCCAGCGGGGCCAGCCCCTTGCCCAGTTCGATCACATATTCGATCCGCTGCTCCCAATCGCCCAGCAGGTCGAAATCCTCGGCCAGTTCGGCCAGGGTCTGGTCCAGGGAGTCGGTCGGCGGCGCGCGGTCGGTCATGGGCCGCCAGATAGGCCGCGCGGCCGTTAACGACAACCGGCCGTTTTGTCCCCCGATATTCATGGTGAACGCCGTAATGGGGTTCGCCTCAGGGGGGAGCGGCCTCGCACCGACTCAGCCGCAGCCCTAGTCTGGGCGCAGACGAAACCCATGGCCCGCCCTTCTTGAAACCCGACGCCCACGCCAGATTCGAGGACGACCCGACGCACGACGCGGCATTGGGCGCCCCGCTGGTCGCCTTATGGCATGCCATCTGGGCGGTGGCGGTCGCCCTGACGGCGCTGGCGGCCCAGATGATGGACGGGCTGAAGGACGCGCCGCTGGCCGCCCTGCTGCTGATGGCCTTCCCCGGCGTGTTCGGCGTGGTGCTGATGGTGCGCGACAGCGTGGGGCTGAGGCTGGCCGTCATGGGCGGCTGGATCCTGGCCGCAACCGCCTCGGCCGGCCTGACCGGCGGCGTGACCGGCGCCCTGCCCGGCCTGATCCTGACGCCGCTGACGGCGGGGATCGCCCTCGATCATGCCCGCGTCGGCGCCGACCGGCTGACCCGTATGGGCGCCTTTGCCGTGGCCCTGCCGCTGCTGGCGGGGCTGATCTCGACCTGGCTGAACGGGGCGGAGGCGCAAGGTCCCCTGCTAGCCGCCGTCTCGGGCCTGCTGGCCATGGGCGCGATCATCGCCGCCATGCGACTGACCTGGAGCGCGCGCCAGCGTCGCCTGGACGAGGCGGAAGGACAGGCCGCCCGCATCGCCGCCTTGCTGGAGGACCAGCCGGCCCTGACCCTGCTGCTCGATCCGTCCGGCCGCGCCGTCGCGACCTGGGGCACGCCGCCGCCCGCCCTGTCGGTGCTGGCCCTGACCGAACAGGGCCTGATCTCGGCCGTTCATGCGCCCGACCGCCCGGCCGTGTCCGCGGCCCTGGCCCGGGCCCTGTCGGGCCAGTCGGTCGAGGTCCAGTTCACGCCGCGCATCGCCCTGGACCGCCGTGTCGTCATGATCTTGGGCCTGTTCCAGCACGAGACGGAGCGCCCGCGCCTGATCGCCCAGGCGTTCGACGGCACGGCCCAGTTCGCCCGCGAGCTGGGGCTGGAGACCGCCCGCGTGGAGGCCGAGGCCCAGTCGGCCGGCAAGACCCGCTTCCTGGCCAATATGAGCCACGAGTTGCGCACCCCCCTGAACGCCGTGCTCGGTTTCGCCGACATCATGCGCCAGAAGCTGTTCGGCCCCCTGCCCGAGCGCTACGCCGGATACGCCGACGCCATCCACCAGGCGGGCGGCCATCTGCTGGATCTGATCAACGACGTCTTGGACCTGTCGAAGATCGAGGCCGAGCGCTACCAGCTGGCGATGGAGACGTTCGACGCCCGCGACGCCGTGTCCGCCGCCGTCGCCCTGGTCCGGCTTCAGGCCGACGACAAGGGGGTGGATCTGGCCGCCGTCCTGCCGTCCGAGCCGATCAAGGTCCGCGCCGACGCCCGCGCCCTGAAGCAGATGGCGCTGAACCTGCTGTCCAATGCGGTCAAGTTCACCCCGGCGGGCGGCTCGGTCACCATCACCCTGGACGCCGACGGACCGGACCTGGATTTGGCGGTCTCCGACACGGGCGTCGGCATCGCGCCGCACGACCTGCAACGCTTGGGCCGCCCCTTCGAACAGGCCGGCGGCGCCGATCAGAAGGCGCAAGGCACCGGCCTGGGCCTGTCCCTGGTCCGCAGCCTGACCGAACTGCACGGCGGCCGCATGACCATCGACAGCACCCTGGGCGAAGGCGCCGCGGTGATGATCCGGTTGCCGGTGATGGTGGTGGAGTCCGATGAAACTGTTCCCCATGAGACTCCGGTCACGGTGGAGGCTTGACGTCTGGACGCCCCGCTTTCAGCCTGCGGCAGGGATGAGGGAAGGAATGCTATGAAGCATTTGGCATCAACTTTTTTCGCGGTTGCGATGAGCACGGCCGGTCTGAGCCACGCGGCATTTGCCGCCGCACAGACGGGAGACGATTGGGAGTTTGCCGAGGATGCGGCACGTAATCTTTCCGTCGCCGCCGTGCGCTTTGACGGAGGGCAGGCGATCATCGTGCAATGCGGCGCGGGGGAACTGAAAGTCGCTCTGCAGGGGCTTCCCGAACGAACCGGCCCGTCGCATCGGGTGCGGGCTGAACGTGCGGACGGCATGACCGACGTTCAGACATGGGACGTGGCTGCCGGACGTACATGGTTCAGCGCCGCCCCGGCTCGTGACGCGCGCTTCCTTCGCGCCGGCGGTGTGCTGAAACTGCGTTCGGACGCCGGACAGGCCTCGCCCGTCAGCGCGACCTTCGAGCTGCCGACCGAACATGACAATGTCGATCGCGTTCTGACAGCCTGCGGGTACACATTGACGAACGACCGAGACACGCTGGCCCGCGCGCCGATGATGCAGGCCGTCGTATCGTCGGACGCCGGCTCGACTGCTGGCGCGCCGGGTCGATCGATGGAAGTGAGTTGCATCGTTAGAAGCGGTATCTACCGGGACTGTCGCGTCGATCACAGGATGCAAGCCCAAACCGAAGCTAGCGCCCGGCGCGAGGCCGCCAGATGGAACGGGACGCGCGCCCACACCGGCGATGCGTCGGCCAACGAGGGCCGTGTCGCCTACCTCTATGTGCCGCTGTTGATGGTCGTGCAGCGCTAGAGCGGCGACAAGCCCTAAACCTGCCCCATCGCCAGGAACGCCCGGCCCGCCGCGAAGTCGCCGGCCTCGAAGGTGGAGCGGGCGATGCTGCCGTCGCGGAACAAGAACTCGACTGTGAAGACCTCGCGCGGGTCAAGGGCCGACAGGGCCTCGGCGGCGGCGGCGGGGAACAGCCAGGCCTGACCGGCCGGACGACCTTCGGGCAACAGCATCGTGTCGGCGCTGGTCACCCCGGCGGCCCAGAAGGCGCGGCGTTGCGCGGCGGGCGGCAAGTCTTGCGACAGCCACGGACGCGGCGCCACCGTGTGGTCGCGCATCACCACCCGCACCCCGGTCGGTCGCGAGCGCCCCTGCCAGGACACCACGGCGGCCAGTTGATCGGGCCGGTCCATGCCGCCCACCACGCCGAACCGCACGGGCGAGGCGCCGATCACGGTCGCCTGCATCAGCCGCCAGGTTGGGCGCGCATAGGCCGCGCGGTCCGCGCTCCACTTTCGGCGATCGCCCGGAAACTCCATACGCGTCGTGCGCGACCAGCCGGAAAAGGCCGTCTGGACCCGGCCCTGAACCGTCTTCAGATCGGTGGAGCCGCACGGCGTCGTGTTCGCCCGCGCCCGCGCCCGCTGCGCCGTCTCGGCCAGCTGCCGGTCGTTGGCGCCCGCCCGCAGGGCCGCGCCGCGCGCCTGCCAGGCCGCAGCTGTCAGGGCGGCGGTCAGTTGCGGCTCGAACAGGCCGCAGCGGTCATTGGCGGCCAGCACGAAGCTGCGCTCATAAAAGCGGTCCTGCGGCGCGGCGAACGCAACGACGGGGGTCGCGGCGATCAGCACGGCCGACGCGAAACCTCTGGCTTGCCGGGGGGAAAGGCCTATCCTCATGCCCAGACCCTAGCGCGCCAGGGTTGGGGTTCCGTGTTCGAGCAGGGTTAGCGAATTGCTTCTTTCCAGCGACCTGTGGGTCAGCGCCCTGATCCGCCGCGCCCAGATCGAGGGCGCCTATGCGACCGTGGTCAAAAAGGGCGACGCCCGCGCCGGCTCGGTCATCGTCAAGGCTTACGACACCTCCACCCGCACCGCCCGCCTGTTCACAGAAGCCTTCGGAACCGACGGCGACCGCCTGTGGATCCAGCCGGTGACCTCCGACAGCGAAAGCGAGCTGGACGCCTATATCGCCCGGCAGAGGGGGTATGATCCGGACCTGTGGGTCGTCGAGATCGAGGACCGGCAGGGGCGGCATTTCATTACGGAGACGGTGCAGGGGTCGTAGAACCGTTCATCCCCGGCAGTTGTCGTCAAACGTGGCGGTCGGCGTTTGAATGATGCGTAAGCGTCGAATCTCCGTAGAGGATGACGGGATGCGCACTTGACGTTAGACGGAAATGCGCGTTCTACATTTGTTCCTGACACTTTCAGGACCCGTTAACCTTATCGTGGCCTCATGCCCGAGGCACGTCAGGGGCTTAGCATGAGCACGTTTGTCTCTGTATTTTCCGGCGCTGGTGGGCTCGACATCGGGTTGAAGCGAGCAGGCTGGGATTGCCTGTACGCTACAGATTTCGACAAGCACGCTGTCGAGACGCTGAATCTAAACGCCGCCGCTGGACGAGTGGATGGCATTATTCGACAGGCGGACATCCGCGATCTGACGGGCGATCAGATGCTCTCTGACATGGGCAAGCGTCGCGGCGATATTGCTCTTTTAGCCGGCGGACCGCCCTGCCAATCGTGGAGCAGCGCCGGCCACCAACTCGGCTTCAACGACCCAAGAGGACGCCTGTTCGAAGACTACCTTCGCGTAGCCAAGGAACTCGATGTCCGCTGGCTCGTGTTCGAGAATGTGCGCGGTCTTATAACCGCCCGTGGCTCGGATGGCGTTCCCGGCACTGCGCTCGCTGCAATTCGCCAAGCCCTATTCAGCGCCGGTTGGCAGACGCGCGTCGAGCTTTTCAATGCTGCAAACTATGGTGTGCCTCAACGCCGCGTCCGTGTGGTTCTGATCGGCTATCGCACCGGCGATGAGCCTCCGGTCCCAGACGCTTCGCATAGCGAAGGTAGCGAACCGGGTAAGTCCTCATGGGTTTCCATAGCCGAAGCCTTGGCGGCCATCGCGCCACTTGGCGTCGATGAGATTATCAGGCCGTCGGGAAAGCTGGCGCTAGAGCTTGAAACGATCCCGGCAGGATCAGGCGTAAAAAGCCCGGGGAAGCGAGAGACTACCCGTCCGGGAGGTCACTGGGGTTACAAACAAGGGGCTTTCGTCGCCGACCTCAAGCGTCCGGCCAGAACCGTGACCGCCAATGCCCAGCAAGACTGGATCCGCGATCCGCTGCACGGCTTGCGGCGCCTTTCGCCGCGTGAGTGCGCGGCTCTACAGACCTTCCCTGCAGATTGGGTCTTCGCGGGTAAGCGTGTCGATCAGTATCGACAGATCGGGAACGCGGTGCCGCCCCTGCTAGCAGAGCGGATTGGCGTGGCGTTGCGTGGCCATGTTCATCGCCAAGCGTCAGCGCCCAGCTTCGCGCCAGTGTTTATCGCGCCACTGCCGGACAGACTTCAGGCCGCAATCGATTATACAACTCGCGAGCATCGCCGTAATGGCGCATCGCGCATGGCCGCGCCGTCCTTGAGAAAAACCAGTAGGCAACAACTTGCAGGTTGACGACGAAGCCGACTATCAGCGCGAGCAATGCATAGTCGCTGCGCGGCTGTATGCGGAGTCTATGTCACCCCCGGCCTTGGCCGCGGCCTGGACTAAAGCAACTTCGATCGCGGCGACTTCGGTCGAAAGCACCTTGTCCGAGTCCAATGCGCTCGCGAACGTCGCCGCCGCATTGGAGATCAGGGGCGGGCATATGCTGGTGTTGCGCCAGATGCTCGCGCCGCCTCTTAGCCAAGATCAATTCGCGATTGTCTGCTCAAGCTACAGTAAGGCTCTTGAAAACACCGACCGTCCGATTCCGGCTAACAAGGCAGCCTCAGTTGCAGAAGCGTTTCTGGCAATGAGAGACATCCGATTGCTTCCGTGGTTGGCCGAAAACCGTGCGCCGTCGGCTGAGGAAATCCGACATACTGTGACTGCGGTGACGCCATTGCTTGCCTCTCAGATCCACCTGACCGCAAAACGCACGGCAAGCTCTATCGATCAGGAAGAAGCGGTAGTCGCGCTTTTGCATGCCAAAGAATGGGAGCGTCTCCCCAGCAGGCTGGTGGACCGGGGCGCAATCCTGGCCGCTAGGCAGTTCATGAAGAAAACCAAATTCGCGACGACGACCCGTCCCCAAGAAGTCGATATCGCTTGTGGGTTAGGCGGCACGATGGTGCTCGCCATGGAGTGTAAGGTGTCCAACGACGCCACCAACTCAGTTAAGCGGATCAATGACGTCTTGAAAAAGGCCACGGCGTGGCGCGATCATTGGGGTTCTTTCGTCAGGCCCGCTGCTCTTTTGCAAGGGACGATTGGCTATAAGGATGTCCAGCGACTAACCCATGCTGGAGTGGCCGTGTTCTGGTCGCACGACCTTCCACGGTTTGAACGGTGGATCGACAAAAACACGACGTCCTAACCCTCAGTCCTCGTCCATCTTCAGCGCCGCGATGAAGGCTTCCTGCGGGATCTCGACCTTGCCGAACTGGCGCATGCGCTTCTTGCCGGCCTTCTGCTTCTCCAGCAGCTTCTTCTTGCGGGTGGCGTCGCCGCCGTAGCATTTGGAGGTCACGTCCTTGCGCAGGGCGCGCACGGTCTCGCGGGCGATGATCTTGCCGCCGATGGCCGCCTGGATCGGGATCTGGAACAGGTGGGGCGGGATCAGTTCCTTCATCTTCTCGACCATGCCCCGGCCGCGCGTCTCGGCGCGGGCGCGGTGGACCAGCATGGACAGGGCGTCGACCGGCTCGGCGTTGACCAGGATGGACATCTTCACCAAGTCGCCGACCTTGTATTCGGTGATCTCGTAGTCGAACGAGGCATAGCCCTTCGAGATCGACTTCAGCCGGTCGTAGAAGTCGAACACCACCTCGTTCAGCGGCAGCTCATAGACCACCATGGCGCGGTTGCCGACATAGGACAGTTCGATCTGCTGGCCGCGACGGTCCTGGCACAGCTTGATGACGCCGCCCAGGTATTCGTCGGGCGTCAGGATGGTGGCCTTGATCCAGGGTTCCGCGATGGTCTCGATCTGCATCACGTCGGGCAGGTCGGCGGGGTTGTGCAGGTCGATTTCGGAGCCGTCGCGCAGGCCGATCTTGTAGACGACGGACGGCGCCGTGGCGATCAGGTCGAGGTTGAACTCGCGGCTCAGGCGCTCCTGGATGATCTCAAGGTGCAGCAAGCCCAGGAAGCCGCAGCGGAAGCCGAAGCCCAGCGCCGCCGAGCTTTCCATCTCATAGGTGAAGGAGGCGTCGTTCAGGCGCAGCTTGCCGATCGCGGCGCGCAGGTCCTCGAAATCGGCGGCGTCCACCGGGAACAGGCCGCAGAAGACCACCGACTGAACTTCCTTGAACCCCTTCAGCGGCTCGGCGGTCGGCTTCTTCTCGTCGGTGATGGTGTCGCCGACGGCGGCGTGGGCCACTTCCTTGATCTGGGCGGTGATGAAGCCGACCTCGCCGGGGCCGAGCTGGTCCACGGGCGTGTTCTTGGGCAGGAAGACCCCGACCCGGTCGATCAGGTGAGTCGAGCCGTTGCGCATCATCTTGACCCGCATGCCGGTCTTCAGCACGCCGTCGAAGACGCGCACCAGCACGACGACGCCGAGGTAAGGGTCGTACCAGGCGTCGACCAGCATGGCCTTCAGCGGGGCGTTCACATCCCCCTTGGGCGCCGGCAGCTTGGTGACGATGGCCTCCAGCACCTCCTCGATGCCGATGCCGGACTTGGCGCTGGCCAGGACGGCTTCGGAGGCGTCGATGCCGATCACGTCCTCTATCTGGGCGCGCACGCGGTCCGGCTCGGCCGCCGGCAGATCGACCTTGTTCAGGACCGGTACGATCTCGTGGTTGTTGTCGATGGCCTGATAGACATTGGCCAGGGTCTGGGCCTCGACCCCTTGCGAGGCGTCCACGACCAGCAGCGAGCCTTCGCAGGCGGCCAGGGAGCGGCTGACCTCATAGGCGAAGTCCACGTGGCCGGGCGTGTCCATCAGGTTCAGGACGTACTCCTCGCCGTCCCTGGCCTTGTAGGTCAGGCGCACGGTCTGGGCCTTGATGGTGATGCCCCGTTCCTTCTCGATCTCCATATTGTCGAGCACCTGCTCGGACATCTCGCGCGCGGTCAGGCCGCCGGTGTGCTGGATTAGGCGGTCTGACAGGGTCGACTTGCCATGGTCGATGTGCGCGACCACGCTGAAGTTGCGAATGTTCGAGATCGGGGGAGTCGTCATCCGCGCGCCCCTATCACGCGCGGGCGCCGGGGACCAGACGCGGCACGATCCGGCCCCGATCAACAGGCGTATTACAGCTTTGCAATGATGGCGTTTGTCTTTGAGCGCGGCCCTGTGACGCGATAAGGAGACAGCTATCGCCTGATCGCTCTTCAAGGACGTTTTTCCGTGCTCCAGACGACCCGACCCACACTTCTGGCCGGTGCGGCCGTTCTGGCCGTCCTGCTGCTGGCCGGCTGCGGCGGCGGAGAGGACAAGAAGGCCGACGGCAAGGAGGCGGCCGGCGCGCGCCAGACCGTGACCGCCGCGACCGTGACCCAGATCAATCTGGCCCGCACGGTCAGCGCCTCGGGCTCCGTCTCCGCCTGGGAAGAGGTGCCGGTGGCGGCCGAGACCGGCGGCCTGACCGCCGTCGCCGTCTATGTGGACGAAGGCTCCTACGTGCGTCAGGGCCAGCCGCTGGTGCAGATGAACGACGTCCTGCTGCGCGCCCAGCTGCGCCAGCAGCAGGCCCAGGTGCAGCTGGCCGAGGCCAATGTGGCCCGCGACAACGCCGCGCTCGACCGCGCGCAGCAGCTAAAGGAACGCGGCTTCCTCAGCCAGGCGTCGCTGGACACGGCCCTGGCCAATCAGCGCAGCTCCAACGCCAATCTGGCCGCCGCCCGCGCGGCCCTCAGCCAGACCCAGACCCAGCTGTCGCAGGCGACCATCCGCGCGCCCGTCAGCGGCCTGATCATCAGCCGCAGCGTCACCAAGGGCCAGATCATCGCCGCCGGGACCGAGCTGTTCCGCATGGTGCGCGACGGCCGGCTTGAGCTGGACGCCCAGGTGCCGGAGACCGAACTGTCGCTGGTGCGCGCCGGTCAGTCCGCGATCGTGACCTCCAGCGAGGCCGGTCAGACCACCGGCTCGGTCCGCATCGTGACGCCCGAGGTCAATGCGCAGACCCGCCTGGGCCTGGCCCGTATTTCACTGGCGCCCGGCGCCCAGCTGCGGCCCGGCATGTTCGCCCGCGCCGAGATCGCCGTCGGCGATCAGCCCGCCCTGGTCGTGCCCGCCTCGGCGGTCGTCTATCGCGAGGCCAAGGCCGGGGTCTATGTCGTGGGTCAGGGCGATGTCGTCCGCTTCGTCCCGGTCACGACCGGGGTTCGCAGCGGCGACCGCGTCGCGGTCACGGGCGTCCAGGCCGGTCAGCGCGTCGTCGTGCAGGGCGCAGGCTTCCTGGGCGAAGGCGACCATGTGACGGTGGCCCCGGCGACCGCCGCGCCCCAGCCGGCGACGCCCGCTGCGCCCGCCCCCGCGCCTGCCGCCGCGCGCTAAGGAACCGGACCGATGGGCTTTCAGAACATCTCGTCCTGGTCGATCAGGAACCCGATCCCCATCGTCCTGCTGTTCGTCGTCCTGACGATCGCGGGGACGATGAGCTATTTCAAGCTCAGAACGAACAACTTCCCTGACGTGGACCTGCCGGTCGTCGCCGTGACGGTGGTTCAGGCCGGCGCCGCCCCGACCGAGATGGAGACCCAGGTCACCCGCCTGGTCGAGGATGCGGTGGCGGGGTTGGGGTCGGTCAAGCACATCACCTCGGTCGTCAACGAGGGGGTGTCCACCACCTCCATCGAGTTCCAGCTGGGCGTGAACCTGGAGAAGGTCACTAACGACGTGCGCAACGCCGTCAGCGGCATCCGACAGAACCTGCCCGCCGACGTGCAGGAACCGATCGTCCAGCGCATCGAATTCACCGCCATCCCCTTCGCCAACTATGTGGTGCGGGCCCCGGGCATGAGCCCCGAGGAGCTGAGCTGGTTCGTCGACAACACCGTGGCCAAACGCCTGCTGTCGGTGCGCGGCGTCAGCCAGATCAGCCGTGACGGCGGCGTCAGCCGTGAAATCCGCATCAAGCTGGACCCCGCGCGGCTCGCTGCCTCGGGCGTGACGGCGGCCCAGGTGTCGAACCAGCTGCGCGCCTCCAACATCAACCTGCCGGGCGGCCGCGGCGAGATCGCGGGCGAGGAACAGGCCATCCGCACCGTCGGTTCGGCCAAGTCGGTCGAACAGCTGCGCGAGACCCTGATCCCCATCGGCAGCCGCAGCGTGCGCCTGGGCGACCTGGGCCAGATCACCGACGAATGGTCCGAGCCGCGCGGACGCGCCCGCTTCAACGGTCAGGAAGTCGTCGGCTTCGGCGTCTCGCGCGCCATCGGCTCGTCCGAAGTGGACATCTATGACCGCGTCAAGGCCGAGATCGAGAAGCTGGACCAGGAGCGCGGCGACGTCGCCATCGAGGAGGTGGCCAACACCACCGAAGACGTCGTCAACAACTTCCACGCCTCGGTCGAGACCCTGGTGCTGGGCGCCCTGCTGGCGATCGCGGTCGTCTTCATCTTCCTGCGGGACTGGCGCGCGACCCTGATAGCGGCGGTGGCCATGCCGCTGTCGCTGATCCCGACCTTCTGGGTCATGGACCTGACGAACCAGTCGCTGAACGTCGTGACCCTGCTGGCCCTGTCGCTGACCATCGGCATCCTGGTGGACGACGCCATCGTGGAGATCGAGAACATCGTCCGCCACATCCGCGACGGCAAACCTCCCTACCCCGCCGCGATCGAGGCGGCCGACGAGATCGGCCTGGCGGTCATGGCGACGACGGCGACCCTGATTGCGGTCTTCGCCCCCACCGGCTTCATGCCCGGCGTCGTGGGCCAGTTCTTCAAGAGCTTCGCCATCGCCACCTGCGTCAGCGTTCTGTTCTCCCTGCTCGTGGCGCGAACCCTGACGCCCCTGATGGGCGCCTATCTGCTGAAGCGCGACCAGGGCAAGGAGCATAAGGACCCGTTCTGGATGGGGCCCTATCTGAAGGCCCTGAACTGGGCGCTGGGCGACGACTGGCGCAAGCGTCGGGCCGAGCACCATCCGCACGCCGGTTGGTTCCGCCGCAAGGTCGCGGACCGGATATTCGATCACCGGCTGTGGGTGCTGGGGATGGGGATCCTGTTCTTCTTCGTGTCGATTTTCCTGGCGACCAAGCTGCCGGGCGAGTTCATTCCGGTCGAGGACATCTCGCGCTCCACCGTGACGGTCCAGTTGCCGCCGGGCGCGACCTTGGCTGAGACGGATTCCGCCGTGCAGCGCATCAACCGCGAACTGATGAAACGGCCCGAGGTCGCGTCGGTCTATTCGTCCGTCGGTTCGGCGACGACCAGCTTCGGCCCCGGCGGCGGCGGCTCGGCCGGCGAGGTCCGCAGCGCCAACCTGACCGTCAATCTGGTCGGGCGCTGGGATCGCAAGCTGAACCAGCAGGAGTTCGAGCGCGACATGGGGCCGGTGTTGCGCCAGATCCCTGGCGCGCGGATCCAGTTCGGCGCCGCGGGCGGCGGCGGCGGGTCCAGCCTTCTAACCATCGCCCTGGTCGGGGACGAAGCGAACGTGCTTGAGCCCGCGGCCGCCAAGGTCGAGCGCGAGATGCGCAGCATTCCCGGCCTGTCCAATGTGGTGTCCTCGGCCTCTCTGGTGCGGCCGGAAATCCTGGTCACGCCGCGCGCCGACGTCGCCGCCCTGCAGGGCGTGTCGACCCAGGACATCAGCCAGGTGGCGCGCGTCGCCACCCTGGGCGACGCCGATCAGCTGCTGCCCAAGTTCAATTTGGGTGACCGCCAGGTGCCGATCCGGGTCATGCTGACGGAACAGGCGCGTTCGGACCTGGGCGTGCTGGAGAACCTTCAGGTGCCGACGGCGTCGGGCGCGACTGTGCCCCTGTCGGCGGTGGCGGATATCACCTTCGGCGCAGGCCCCAACCAGATCAATCGCTTGGACCGACTGCGGGTCGCCAACATCACCGCCGAACTGACCGGCCTGACCCTGAGCCAGGGAACGCAGGCGGTGAACGATCTGCCGGCGATCAAGTCCCTGCCGCAGGGGGTCAGCCAGAAGCCGTCGGGCGACGCCGAAAGCTTCCAGGAGCTGGGCATGGGCTTCGCCTTCGCCATCATCACCGGCATTCTGCTGATGTATGTCGTGCTGGTCCTGCTGTTCAAAAGCTTCTTCCACCCGATCACCATCCTGGCGGCGCTTCCGGTGTCGTTCGGCGGCGCCTTCTTCCTGCTGCTGGTGACGGGCAAGTCGCTGTCCATGCCGGCCCTGATCGGCATCATCATGCTGACCGGGATCGCGGCGAAGAACTCCATCCTGCTGGTCGACTACGCCATCATGGCGATCGACAAGGGGATGAACCGCCACGACGCCCTGATGGACGCCGCCCACAAGCGGGCGCGGCCGATCATCATGACGACCATGGCGATGGGGCTGGGGATGCTGCCCATCGCGGCGGCGTTCGGCGAAGGCACCGCCTTCCGCTCGCCCATGGCCATCGCAGTCATCGGGGGGCTGATCACCTCGACCGCCCTGTCGCTGCTGTTCGTGCCGGTGGTGTTCAGCCTGATCGACGGGGTCAAGCGCCGCCTGGAAGGCCGAATGGACAAGATGTTCCACGGCCAGCACGGGCACGAAGAGCCGGTCGCGACGGAGGATCGCCCGGCCTGATCCGCCCAAAATGAGTGTCTAGCAAAAGGCCCGGCGGAGCGATCCGACCGGGCCTTTCTTTGGACGCTGTACAGTTTGGCGGTCTAGGGCGTGACCGGCGCGCTGGGCCAGGACAGGCGGGCGATCGCGCCGGGCATGGCGGACCGCAGCGACCATTCTCCGCCGAGCTGTCGCGCCAGGGCCGTGATGATCCGCAGGCCCAGGCTGGTCGGTTCGGCGCCCGTGTCCTCAGCGACTCCCACGCCGTCGTCGGCGACGGTCAGGGTTCGCACCACTCCGTCGTCGCACAGAGCGATCGTGATCCGGCCCGGCCGGTTTGGGAAGGCGTGCTCCAGCGCGTTGTTGACGCATTCCAGCATGATCAGGACCACAGGCGTGGCTTCCTCGGCCGACAGCACCACTTCGCCAGCCGAAATAGAGACTGCAACGTCGTCACGCGCGGCCGCCGTCAGCGCATCGTCGACGATCGATCGCGCCACATCCTGAAAGGCGGTGGTCTGTTGTTCAGCGTCAGCCAGACTGCGTTGGATGCGGGCGACCAGTCCCGTGCGGGCCGAGGCGTCGGACAGGGCTTTTTTCGCGCCAGGATCGACGGCGGCGCGCGCTTCCAGCTTCAGCAAGGCGCTGACTACCTGAATGTTGTTGGAGACACGGTGCTGCACTTCCCGGAGCAGGATGTCGCGGCTTTCCGCCAGGGCGGTGCTGCGCTCGACCTCGCGCGCCAACCTGGCCGACGCCTTGTCCATGCCGACGATGAAAAAGATGTCGACGGCGACGACGAACGCGTAAAAGCCGATGGCGACGAAGGTCGCGACGCCCAGGTCGAACCCCGGCGGGCCGATCCAGAACCACCAGGCCGACAGGCCCGACAAGGTCGCTGTCAGAATGGCCGGACGCAGGCCGGCATAGAAGGCGACCAGCACGACGGCCGGAAAGAAGGTCAGATAGGGAAAGCCCGGCGGAAACCAGGGCGCAAGCCCATAACGCAGCCCAAAGGCGACGGCCCAAGCGGCGATCGCAAAGGCGTAACCACGCCAGATTGGATGACGAAGCGCCTGATGACGCATAGGATTCCTCAATGGACGCCAAGCGTCGGAGAACCCGTGTATCGAGCAGCGAAAGCGCCGCGTCCAGCCCAGCTTGGTGACCAAAGCGGGTTAAAATGACGGTACCAGCAGGCTGGCGTACGTCCCACGACCGTCCGTTGCTCTGTCAGCCAGTCCATCCAAGAAAAAGGGCCGGCCGGTTTCCCGGTCGGCCCTTGGTCGTTCAGCCTTGAGGGCTGGCGATCAGTATTTGACCTTCAGCGTCACGCCGTAGGTGCGCGGGGCGCCGAGGTAGGCGTTATACGTCGCCGTATCGGTGGCCATATTGTAGTAGGTGCCGTCCGCCTGCGGCGTCGTGGTGTTGGTGAAGGCCGTACCCTGCAGCGGCGCGGCGAAGCCGACCTGGGTGTATTCTTCCTGCAGCAGGTTCTGGCCCCAGACTTCCAGCGTCCAGCGTTCGTCCGCCGACCCGATCGAGACCCGGCCGTTGACGACGGTGAAGGCGTCCTGGTTCTTGTACGGCAGCAGGTCCGAGCCGGTGTTGTATTCGGTCGAATACTTGGCCGACAGGTTGAAGCCGCCGCGCAGGCCGCCGCCCAGTTCGCGGTCGAACGCCAGGGCGCCGGTCAGCGACCATTCCGGAGCGAAGGACGCACGCGCGCCCGGCAGCAGCGACAGCTGCGGGAAGCGGCCGGGGCTGGACAGGTCGCCGGCGCCGAACTGGCCGTATTTGGCGTCGGTGTAGGTCACGCCGCCCTGGAAGCTTAGGCCCTCCACCGGGGTGAACCAGACCATGTCGGCGTCGACGCCGCGCGAGGTCAGTTCCGGGATCGATTCCACCACGAAGGCGGTGCCCAGGAAGGTGTTCAGCTGGAAGTTCTCGAACTTCTGGTCGAAGTAGGTGACGTTCAGCAGCATGGTGCGGTCGAACAGGGTCGTCTTGACGCCCGCTTCATAGCTGTCGACGGTTTCGGCCTTGAAGAACAGCGAGGCGTCCGGCGTCACGCCCGTCTGCACCCGGTCCATATTGTAGCCCGCGCCCTTGTAGCCGCTCGCATACGAGCCATAGACCATGATCGACGGATTGAAGCGGTAGGACGCCTTGATCGTGCCCGACAGGTCGGTGTCGCTGAATTTCTCCTGGATCCGGCGACCGTCGTACTGCGGGTTGGACCAGGGCAGGCACAACAGACCGAGCGCAGCGGCCGGCGTGGCGACGTTGGCGGTGCCGGGGATCGGCGACACGGTGCGGTTGGCCGGGTTCTGATTAGCCAGGGCGCCGCCGCAGGCCGCGCCGTTGGTGCCCAGGTTGTCCTGGATGCCCAGCAGGCGCTTGCTGTCATAAGTGTAGCGCAGACCCAGGTTGATATCGAAGGCCTCGGTCACCCGGTAGGTGTTGTTGGTGAAGACAGCGACCGATTCCGAACGCTGCGAATAGTGGTCTTCATAGGCCTTGCCGACGCCGAAGGTCGGGGCGGCCGCGCTGGGCGGCACCGCGCCGATCACGCACAGCGGCTGACCCGCGGCCGCGCCGGCGGTGCCGACCAGGAAGCCGTTCGGATTGGTGAAGCAGCCCAGGCGCGACGGGCTGGGGCCGCCCACGGCCGCCGGCAGGGACGCCGTCAGCAGCAGGGAGGCGAAGGCGTTGTAGTCCGAGCCATAGACATAGCTGTCGTCGCGATAGACGCCTTCCTTGGTGGCGAACAGACCGACCAGCCAGTCCAGCTTGTCGGACGTGCCGGCCAGGCGGAACTCCTGCGTCAGGTTGTCGACGCCGTAGCCGTTCGAGCCGTCGTTGGCGCGGTACAGGATGTCGGCGCCGGTGTAGTCCGTGTCCATCCCCTGCTGGAACGACCAGTCGCGCCACGAGGTCTGCGACGTCAGGGTGGCGTTGATGCTGGGGAAGTCGATGGTCGCTTCCGCCGACAGACCCATGTCCTCGATCTCTTGCGGCGTCTCGCGGTTCGAATAGGCCAGGCGCGAGAAGGGCACCGTGCCGAAGCCGGCGACCGGCGGACGCTGGCCCGGGCCGTTCGGCGCGGTCAGGGCGGCGATGAAGGCCTGGGTCGGGCCGACGCGCGTCTGCACGGCGACGCAGCAGTATTCCTCGCGCTTGGTGTAGTCGGCGATCAGGCGCACCGAGACGTCGTCGCTGGGCAGGATCAGCAACTGACCGCGCGTGGTCCAGTAGTCCTGGTTCTGGTCGTCCTTGCGGGTGTTGGGGCCGTCGCCGTTGTTGACGTCGTAGAAGCCGTCACGCTCGCGGTGCGCGACGAACAGGCGACCCGCGATCTGGTCGGTCAGGCCGCCCGTGACCGAGACCGAACCGCCGATGGCGCCGAAGTTGCCGCCGGTCAGTTCGCCCGAGATCGACGGATCGAACGACGGACGCTCGGTGATGATGTTGATGACGCCGGCCGAGGTGTTCTTGCCGAACAGGGTGCCCTGCGGGCCCTTCAGGACCTCGATGCGGCTCAGTTCGCCCAGATCGCCGAAGCCGACCGAGTTGCGCGAGCGATAGACGCCGTCAATCACCACGCCGACCGAGCTTTCCAGGCCGGGGTTGTCGCCGACGGTGCCGGCGCCGCGGATGCGCACGGTGGTCGAGGCTTCCGACTGGGTCGAGGTGACGGTCATGCCCGGCGTCAGGATCTGCAGATCCTTGATGTCCTGCACGCCCGCGCCATCCAGGATTTCCTGCGACAGGGTCGTGACCACGATCGGCACGTCCTGCAGGCTCTGCTCACGCTTCTGGGCGGTGACGATGATGTCATCGACGGTCGCCGGGGCTTCCTGCGCGGCGGCGACGCCGGCGAATCCCCCAACGAGGCCAAATACGGCGGCGCCCATGACGGCGGCGGACACAGTGGTCCTGAGTTGAAGATTGCGGCGCATAGGCGTCCTCCCGGCTGAAGCCGCGACGCCAGTGGCGATCGCAGCGTTTCCTGTTCCCTCGACGTCCCCTACGTGGGGGATCATTCGTTACAGACAGGCTAAGCGCGGTTCGGGCCGACCGACAAGCGAGCGTTGTTACCCGCGACGATTTTTCGCCGCGGATTCGCCTTTGTGTGTCGAGGAAGCGACAGAAAACCCTGACGCTAGGTCAGTTTTTGCCCGTCTTTCGGCCCCAGAGGCTCCACTTCAGGGTGCAGGGCGGCGGGGTCGACCTCACGACCGCGACCGGCGAAACCCAGCACCAGGGCCGCCGCTATCGCCGACAGGATCGAGCCGCCGATGACGCCCAGCTTGACCTCGACCTGCTCGGGCGAATCGACCGCGCCGGGGAAGGCCAGGACGCCGATGAACAGGCTCATGGTGAAGCCGACCCCGCACAGCAGCGAGACGCCGTAAACCTGCAGCCAGCTGGCGCCCGTCGGCCGCGCGCCGATCCTGAGCGCGGAGGCCAGCCAGGCGGCGCCCAGTACGCCGATCTGTTTGCCGAAGAACAGGCCCAGCGCAATGGCGATGACCAGAGGCGCGAACGCCTGCTCCATCGACAGACCGGCGAAGGAGACGCCCGCCTTGGCGAAGGCGAACAGCGGCAGGACCAAAAAGGCGTTCCACGGATGTAGATCGTGCATCGCCTCCTTCAGCGGGCTCTGGCCGTCTTCGGCGCGCCCCTTGATCGGCACGATCATGGCGAAGGCCACGGCGGTCAGCGAGGTGCTGAGCCCCGACAGCACCGTCAGATACCAGACCAGGCCGAACCCCAGCACCCAGAAGGGCGCAGGAATGCGGATGCGGTGCGCCGCGACCGCGCCTAGCGCCAAGGCGCCCAGCGCCCAGAGCAACGGCGTCCAGTTCGCGCCCTCGCTGAACAGCACGGCGATCAGGGCAATGGCCCCCAGGTCGTCGACGATGGCCAGGGTCAGCAGGAAGACCCGCAACGACGACGGCAAGCCCTTGCCGACGAAGCCGAAGATGGCCAGCGCAAAGGCGATGTCGGTCGCTAGCGGAATGGGCCAGCCCGCATGGGGCGCCCCGATGGCGCCGGACAGCAGCAGATAGACCGCCGCCGGCCCCGCCATGCCGCCGAGCGCCGCCAGCACCGGCGTCGCCAGCTTCTTCGGATCGCTGAGTTCGCCGCGTACGATCTCGTATTTGATCTCCAGCCCCACGACGAGGAAAAAGATCGCCATCAGACCTTCCTTGATCCAGTCGGAGATGGTCTCCTCCAGCCGGATCGGGCCGATCTGCAAGACGTGGTAGCTCTTCAGCCAGGCGAAATAGTCGGCCGACCAGGGCGAGTTGGCGATCGCCACGGCGGCGATGGCGGCCAGCGCCAGAGCCGAGCCGGATGCGGCCTCGGTCTTGAGGAAATCGAGTGTCAGTTTGCGCGCCACGGCGGCCTCCAATCGAACGGAAGTTTCGTCGTGACGCCAGGTTATCGACGGGCGTCGGACCGGATTCGCAAACCTGTAATCGGCGCGCCGGCCTGGCCGCGCGGAGCGACCTGATGGCTGGAGCCAGAATAGCGGATCAGGCCGGCCAAGCCAAGCCGATGCAGGTTAGCCCCTCGGGCCGAACAGGATGAACCCGGCGCCAAGCAGGCAGACCAGGCCGCCCAGGATGTCCCAGCGATCCGGCGAGGTCTTCTCGACCAGCGCCATCCAGATCAGGGAGGCGCAGATATAGACGCCGCCGTAGGCCGCGAAGGCGCGGCCCGCCGCGTCGCTGGGGACCAGGGTCAGAAGCCAGGCGAAGGCGATCAGGCAGGCGACGCCGGGCGCCAGCCACAGCGGCGAACGATCCAGCCTCAGCCAGGCCCAGAAGGCGAAACAACCGCCGATCTCCGCCAGGGCCGCAAGGGGATACACGAGGATGGCTTTCATGAGCGGGCGCCATACGAGTCGGCGGCGAGATCGAGCCATTGCGGATTTGCGGCCTCGATCAGCGCCAGCTTCCAGGACCGCCGCCACTTCTTCAGCGCCTTTTCACGCACGATCGCCTCGATCATGTTTTCATGCTGCTCGTACCAGACCAGGGTCTTGCAACCGTGTTCCGAAGCGAAGCCCGGCGTGGCGCCGGTGCGATGCTGCCATGCCCGCTGCATCAGATCGCTGGTGACGCCGGTGTAGATCGTGCCGTTGCGAAAGTTCGCCATGATATACACGGCGATGACGGCGTCCGCTCTCATGACAGCAAGAGGACCACGATGGCGATGATCCCGCAATGGGCGTCACTCCGGGGCCGCGCAGCGGAACCCGGAGCCCAGGGCGGCCCCCCGCTGGATGATGCGGTCCTGGGTTCCGGGTTCTTCGCTGCGCGAAGCCCCGGAAAGACGATCAATCCGTCTTGGCCTTCGCCGCGCGTTCGGCCGCCATCTTGGCCAGGACCCGGCCGCGGCCGCGCGACAGGGCGTGGATGGCGCCGCGCATGGTGGCGACCTCTTGCTCGGAGAAGGCGGCCCGGCCCAGCATGACGCGCAGGTTCTGGCTCATCGAGCGCTTCTTCTCGGGCGGATAGAAGAAGCCGCCGTTTTCCAGCTCGTCTTCCAGGTGCTCATACATGCCGATCAGCAGCTCGTTCGACGCCGGCGGTTCGCTGTCGCGGAAGCGCGGCGGCGGGGCGTCCAGGATCAGGGTGCGCCACTCATAGGCGTTGATCGCCACGGCCTGGGCCAGGTTCAGCGAGTGGTGCTTCGGGTCGATCGGGATGGTGACGATGCCGGCGCACAGGGCGATGTCGGTCGTCTCCAGCCCGGCGCGCTCGCCGCCGAACAGGAGGCCCGTCTTCAGGCCGGAGGCGGTGTCGTCATAGAGGACGCGGCTGGCCTCGCGCGGCGTGCGCACGTGCTGGCGCGTCTCGCGCGGGCGGGCGGTGGTGGCGAAGACGGTGTTCAGGTCGGCGATGGCCTCAGCGACGCTGTCGAACACCCGCACGCCTTCCAGCACCCAGTCGGCTCCCGAGGCCGTGGCCCAGGCTCGCTCCTGGGGCCAGCCGTCGCGGGGGCTGACCAGGCGCAGGTCCGACAGGCCGAAGTTGGCCATCACCCGCGCCACGGCGCCGATGTTCTCGGCCATCTGCGACTTGTCGAGGATGACGGCGGGAGGTGTCAGCTCGGACAACGCAATCAGTCCTCGCCCACCATGGCGATCCAGGGGTCGGCGGTCCCGGCTTCGACCTCGGCGACCTTGACGGCGGGCCAGCCGATGGAGGCGCTGCCGGAGGCGGTCCAGGCGGTGACGATGAAGTCGCGCAATTCGCCGGCGCCCGCCGCCAGACGTTCGTTGACGAAGGCCGCGCCACGCGGGTCGCTGTCACGGAAACCGCCGGCCTTTTCCAGCCGATAGAAGGGGATCACCGTGCCCAGCGTCGTGGTCAGATAGGAGACGGTGCGCGCCTTGACGTCAAAACCGTCCAGTTTGGCGGCCGGCATGGCGGCCTCGACGGCGTCCAGACGGGCGACGCGGTTGGTGAACTCGCCCTCGAAGAGGGCGTGGGTCTGGCGCGAGTTGGTGAAGCCTTCCGGGTTCGGGAAGTCGCCCCAGCCGTTGTAGTGAATGCTGGTGTGATGCGGTTGCGAGCCGTCGCCGACGTAGTGGCCCATGACGCCGATGTCGCGCAGGATCAAGGCCTCGCGGCGGATGCGGTCGGCGCGGTACCAGGCCTGACGCTCCATATTGGTCTCGCGCTTCTCGGCGGCGTTCAGCACGCGCCAATAGGCGAAGTCGCGACCCAGCTGCTGCCAGGTGTCCATCATGGCGTAGGGCAGATAGCCGGCGTCGTTGACGTCCAGACCGGCCTTGGTCAGGGCGGCGTCATATTCGGATTTCAGCCGCGGCAGGTCATTGAGGCTCATCCCGCGCTGGTCGTAGACGCGACCCTGGTCGTCCAGGTCGACGAAGTGGGCGGTGTCGCGCTCGCGGTCGTGCGGCTGGCCGGCGCCCTTCCAGCGGTCGGGCTCGCGCGCCAGCTCGCCCACGTCGGCGATGGCGGCCGGAGTGCGCAGGAAGGCCGGCAGATCGTCCGGCAGGGCCCGCATCGCCGCCACGCCGATCAGGCGGTGGCCGGTGTTGCCCCAGGCGGTGACGGTGACAGCCGGCGCGGCGACCGCGACGAGGGCCAGAGCAGCGATGGCGAGACGTTTCATGGACAAACCTCAACAAGGATCACGCCCGTCTAACGCATCCTTGATCGCGCCTCCAGCGTCCAAGGGGTGGTGCGAGACGCATCGGCGCCTAGGTTATGAAGGCTCCCCCTTCGTTTGTTTCAGGCTCCACGCCCCTGGGGAGCGATGACGTGATTGCGTCGTCGCCGTCGTCGGACGGCTCTTCAAGTGGACGCCAGACCGAAAGGACATTCCCATGCGCACGCCCCGCATCGCCCTTCTTGCTTCCGTCGCCCTTCTTGCGACCGCTGCGACCGCTCACGCCCAAGACGCATCGACGACGGCGCAGACGCCGACCGCCGCGCCGATAGCCGGATCGACCACCTTCACCGATGACGAGCTGAAGAAGTTCGACGACGCCATGGCCAAGGTGAGAGCCGTCAGCGACACGCTGAACGGCGCCCAGCCGACGCCCGAACAGCAGGCGCAGATGGCCGCCGCAGTGCAGGATTCGGGGCTGGAGGTGTCGCGCTTCAACACCCTGTCCAACGCCGTCGCCGCCGATCCGGCCCTGGCCGCGCGCATTCGGGTGGTGAACGCCACGCCGCCCGCGCCCGGCACGCCGGCCGCCGCCGTGACCGATGACGAACTGAACCGCTTCGTCACCGCCATGACGCAGATCCGCGCCGTCACGGCCGAGGTGCAGAACAACCAGGCGACGCCCGAGCAGAGCGCCAGACTGACGGCGGCGGTCGAGGCGTCCGGCCTGACGACCGAGCGCTTCAACGCCATCTCGCAACTGGTGTCCGCGACGCCCTATCTTCAGGCCAAGGCGCAACTGGCCGGCGCGCGTCTGGAGGAGGGCGCCAGCCAGTAGGGATCAGGTGTCGGCGGGCTCGCGCCGGGTGTCCGGCGCGGCCGGGCCCGCCTCGTCCTCGTTCAGGAGGCGGCCTTCGCGACGGGGCTTGATGTAGGGGGCGGGCTGGGGCGTCGGCATATTGCCGCGCATCAGCTGGCGGCCAGCCTTGAGCCCGCCGGTCAGCTGCAGGTCCAGGCGGGCCTCGTCGCGACGGCGCACGTCGCCGATGGTCGCGGCCGCCTCATGCTCGTCCAGCCCCAGTTCGACCAGGGCGCGCTCGCCGAACTTGAGCGCGGACTCGAAGGTCTCGCGGATCTGGTAGTCCACCCCGGCCTGGATCAGGCGCATCGAATGCCCTCGGTCGAAGGCGCGGGCCATGATCCGGGTGGTCGGGAACTCCGACTTGACCAGTTCGACGATCCGGTCGGCGGCCTCGGGCTTGTCCACGCAGACCAGGACCATCTCGGCCTCCTCCGCGCCCGACGCGCGCAGGGTGTGCAGCTGGGTGCCGTCGCCGTAGTAGACCTTGAACCCGAACTGGGAGGCGGCCTGGATCATCTCCACGTCGTTCTCGATGATCGACACGTCCACGTCGCGGGCCAGCAGGGGTTGGGACACGACCTGGGCGAAACGGCCGAAGCCGATGATCAGCACCTGGCCGCGCAGGTCCTTGGCGAAATCCACGCCCTCGGCGCTTTCGGCGTCCTGGACCGGCTTGGGCGACAGACGGGCGATCAGCAGCGAGGTCAGGGGCGTCAGGGCCATCGACAGGATGACCACCGCCGACATCATCGCGCCGATGCGGGCGTCGAACAGGCCGGCGGCGACGGCGGCGCCGTACAGGACGAAGGCGAACTCGCCGCCTTGCGCGAACAGGCCGGCACGCTAGACCGCCTCATGGTGCGAAGCCTTGAACAGGCGCGCGACGAAATAGATGCCGACGCCCTTGACCAGCATGAAGGCCACGACCCCGCCCAGCACCAGACGCCAGTCGGCGACGACCACCGACACGTCCAGCGACATGCCGACGCTGAGGAAGAACAGACCCAGCAGGATGGCGCGGAACGGCTCGACGTCCGCCTCCAGCTGATGGCGGAAGGTGGATTCCGACAGCAGGACCCCGGCCAGGAAGGCGCCCATGGCCATGGACAGGCCGCCCAGCGACATGGCCCAGGCGGCGCCGACCACGACCAGCAGGGCGGCGGCCGTCATCACCTCGCGCCCGCCGTACTGGGCCAGCAGGCGGAAGACCGGATTGACCAGATATTTGCCGGCCAGCAGCACCCCGCCGACCGCTGCGACCGCGAAGCCGACGGTCTGCCACAGGGGCGGCGCCTGTTCGTTGGCCACGCCCAGCACCGAGGCCAGGACGGCGACGATGGCCAGCAGCGGCACAATGGCCAGGTCTTCCAGCAACAGGATGGAGACCGCCCGCTGGCCCGGCCCACCCGCGATCTCGCCGCGCTCCTCCAGCATCTGCATGATGACGGCGGTGGATGACAGGACAAAGCCCATGGCGCCGACGAAGGCGACGGGCGCGGAGAAGCCGGCCAGCATGGCCGTCAGGGTCAGGATCAGGCCGCAGAACAGCACCTGGGCCGCGCCGAGACCGAAGATTTCCTTCCTCAGTCCCCAGAGCCGCTTGGGCCGCATCTCCAGCCCGATGATGAACAGGAAGATGACCACGCCGAACTCGGCGACGTGCAGGATGGTCTCGGGCTCGCGAAACAGCTTCAGGCCGAAGGGACCGATGGCGAGGCCCGCCGCCAGATAGCCCAGCACCGATCCCAGGCCGATGCGCTTGAACACCGGCACGGCGAGCACGCCCGCAGCCAGAAGAGCGGCCGCCGCGCCCAGATCCAGTCCCGTCGTCGCCTCAGCCATCGCATTCCCCAAGCTTGGCCTCTATTGTGGGGGGGCTTGGCGGCGATTGCGAGAGGACACGAAAGACACGCTGAAAGATCATCGTGCGTCGAGCGGGATTTGGGGCCACAGTTTCGCCCCATGACGACCCGCGACTGGCGTCAACAAAACAACCGGAGGAAGCCATGTCACGCATCATCAGGATCGCGGCCCTGTCCGTTCTGAGCCTGTCGTTCGCCGCGCCGCCGGTCGCCGTGCCGAGCGTCGCCCTGGCCAAGCCGCTGGATGGCGAACCGACGCCGGCGGCGTGCCGGCCTCTTGGCTTTGAGCTGGGATCGCCTGAGCCTGTCGCCGCACCGCCCACGCCGCGCGCCGGTCCGCCGACGCCGCCGGTGAGGATCGCACCGACCCGCAAGGAAGATCGCGTCCCCTACGGCGCGCCACCTCCGCCTCCGCCACCTCCGCCTCCACCTCCGCCGCCGCCGCCGCCTCCATCGCCCGCCCCCGCGCCGTCATCGACGGCGGCGCAAGATATTGTCGTCACAGGCACCCGGGTCACGCGATCACCAGGCGCTCCGACGGCGCCCGGCATGATGACGCCGCCCCCTGCCGATACCGAACGCTATCCGGATGCGACGCCCAATCCGGTGAAGCGGACCAGCGATCAGCCGGTGTCGACCTTCTCCATCGACGTGGACACGGCGTCCTATTCGAACGTAAGACGCTTCATCGACGAGGGGCGTGCGCCGCCCAAGGATGCGGTGCGGGTCGAAGAGCTGATCAACGCCTTCGACTATGACTATGCCCGGCCGACCAGCCAGACCCGGCCCTTCGCCATCACGACGGCGGTCGCGGCCTCGCCCTGGGCTGACGGGCGTCAGATCGTTCACATCGGCCTGCAAGGTTACGAACTGCCGGCGGGCGAGCAGCGGCCGCTGAACCTCACCTTCCTGGTTGACGTCTCCGGCTCGATGCGCAGCCCCGACAAGCTGGACCTGGCCAAGAAGGCGATGAACCTGGCCATCGACCGGCTGAGGCCGCAGGACACTCTGGCCGTCACCTATTACGCGGAAGGCGCCGGCACGACCCTGCAGCCGACCAAGGGCGACGAAAAGCTGAAGATGCGCTGCGCCGTCGCCAGCCTGAAAGCGTCGGGCGGCACGGCCGGGGCGACCGGCATGACCAACGCCTATGACCAGGCCCAGGCGAACTTCGCCCGCGACAAGGTCAATCGCATCCTGATGTTCACCGACGGCGACTTCAACGTCGGAGTGACCGACAACAAGCGGCTGGAGGACTATGTCGCCGAAAAGCGCGGGACGGGCATCTATCTGTCGGTCTACGGCTTCGGGCGCGGCAACTATCAGGACGAACGGATGCAGACCATCGCCCAAGCCGGCAATGGGGTCGCGGCCTATGTCGGGGACCTGAGGGATGCGCGACGCCTGTTCGGGCCAGCCTTCGACAAGGGCGCCTTCCCCATCGCCGACGACGTCAAGATCCAGGTCGAGTTCAATCCCGCCCGCGTCGCCGAATGGCGGCTGATCGGCTATGAGACCCGGCTGCTGAACGAGGAAGACTTCAACAACGACCAGGTCGATGCGGGCGAGGTCGGATCCGGCGCCAGCGTCACGGCCCTGTACGAGATCACCCCCGTCGGCGGCCCGACGCAGATCCCCGATCGGCGCTATCCCGACAATCGTATCGGGGTCGGCGGCGGCGATCCGAACGGCGAGATCGGCTTTATCCAGGTACGCTACAAACAGCCGGGCCAGAGCCGATCGGACCTGATCCAGCAGCCGCTGACCAACCGCGCGGGCGGGTCGGTCAGCGCCCAGCCGCCCGAGGCCACGCGCTGGGCCATCGCGGTCGCCGGCTTCGGTCAGAAGCTGCGGGGCGATCCGTGGATGACGGCCGACTATGGCTGGGACCGGATCATCGATCAGGCGCAAGGGGCCAGGGGCGAAGACCCCTATGGCGACCGGGCCGAGTTCGTTCAGCTGGTGCGGGCGGCCCAGGGCCTTACCCCGATGCGGACGCCCTGACCGGAACCGCCACGCTCGCGGCGGGTTTTCCAGCGCAACGCTTCAACCAAGGAAACCCGCCATGAAGATCCGCGACGTGATGACCAGGGACGTGCATCTGGCCCGCCCCGCCGACACCATTCAGGACGTGGCCAGCCGCATGGCCAAGGGCGGCTTCGGCTTCGTGCCCGTGGCGGACGGCGATCAGCTGATCGGAACCATCACCGATCGCGACATCGTGGTGCGCGCCTTAGCGACCGGCGCCGCCTCGAGCGCCTCGGTGGTGGAGTTCATCACCCGCGATCCGCAGACGGTGCTGGACACCGACGACCTGAAGGTCGTGCTGGACCTGATGGGCGCCAAGCAGATCCGCCGCGCCCCGGTCGTGGACAAACATGGCCGCGTGGTCGGCGTCGTGTCGCTGGGCGACCTGTCGACCCGAGTGAAAGAGAAATACGCTGGCGAGACGCTGGAAAGCATTTCGCGTTAAGACCTGCGTAACCGCGCCCCGACACCGGCCGTCAAGGATCGTCGTTCATGCTGTTCCTTCGAATATCGGAGGATGGCATGGCGCGCGCGCAGTTCCAGAAGGGTCAGAAGGTCTGGGTCGAGTGCGTCGGCGCCTGGGCCTTTATCGAACAGGTCCAGCCCGTCTGGGCCAAGGGGTTCGAAGAGCCCGTGCGCGTCACCTATGACGTCGGTCTGGGGCGCGAGTTCACCGCCAACGAACTATTGCTGGCGACCGACGATCCGGCCTCGGATCAGGGCTTAAGCGAGTGGCGGCTGCTGCGGGCGCGCAACAAGTGGCAACTGCCCGAGGATTGCCTGCATCACCCCCATCCCGGCACCTATCCGGTCGTCGTGACCGATCGGGCGGATTGGGGCGGCTGGCGCGTACCGGGCGCCGAATACGACCGTGATCCCCAGCAGATCGAGTTTCAGGCCCGCCTGATCGCCGCCGCGCCCCAACTGATGCGCCTGGCCCAGGATCTGGTGGATCTGGTCGCCGAAACACCGGAGGATGCGCCGCCGGCCGTCCTGACCCTGGCCCGACAGGCGCGCGATACGCTGCACGGGGTGACGCGGGTGCTGGAGCCCGCGCCCGACCGCCTGCTGTCGCCGGTCGCCGCCGCTTAAAAAGCCGTTAAAAGCGCGCGCCGAGCCTCGACACGAATCCGCGACGCAGCCTAGATTCCGGCAGCGAAGTGTTTGTCGGAGGGTCGGGGCTTGCGGGACGAGGAGCGGCGGGAAAATCGGTCGGGGCGTCGCGCCTCCGACCGCGCCGCCGGCGCGCCCGCCTGGTTGCGGATCACCGTCCTTGTCTTGGCGCTGATCGCGGCCGCCTATGCCTTGATGGCGTCGCGCGAGTTCAGCCGGCCGACCCGCGAAATCAGCCGCCTGGAGGCCGAAAACCTCAAGCTGAACGCTGAACTGGTCGCCAGCCAGACCACCGCGTTGATCCAGTCGGCCGAAGCGGGCCTGGCCGCCGGCCGCACCGCCATCGTCGCCAAACGCGCCCCCATAGAGGTCGTCGAGGCCGCGCAGGCCGCCGCGGCCCAGGTCGCCTTCACCCTGGTCGGTCCCGGCGAGACGGTGCAGGCCGCCAAGGGCGAAGGATCGGTCGTCGCCGGCCAGACCAATGCAGATGGTCTGAGGCTGGAGGCGCGGATCGCCCCTGTCCTGCCGGAAGGCGGCGAAACGCGGATCGTGTCGGCGGGCGGCGTGGTGCTGGCCTCCGCACGCGCCGCCGAGATCGGCCAACCCATCCGCACCCTGATCGGCGTCGATCCTGCGGCCCTGGTCGACCAGGCCGAACCGCGCGCCGTGACGCTGGGCGGCCAGGCCGGCCTCGCCGCCGCCGCTCGAACTGTCGCGGGGGGTCCCTATGTGGTCGCGATCTCGGAAGGGACGACCGCCTCGGTCTTCGACGACGCCTGGGTGGTGCTGGCGCCACTGCTGCTGGGGGTCGGGGTCGTGGTTCTATTCGTCCTCTACGGCCTGCGTCAGACGCGCCAGCATCGCGAACGGGTGGCGACCGAAAAGCGGTTCCGCATCGCCGTCGAAGCCGCGCGGTGCGGGGTGTGGGAGTGGGATTTGGCCAAGGGCGAGGTGTCGCTGTCGGACTATATGGCCGCGCTGCTGGGCTTTTCGCGCGGCGGAGTGACCGACGCCGAGGATGTGATCGGCCGCGTCCATCCGCGCTTTCAGGAAGATTTCCGCCACGCCCTGCGCCAGGCGGCGGCCTATGGCGCCTTCGAGATCACCTTTCCGGTGGCGGGACCGGACGGGCGGGCGCGCTGGATCGACGCGCGCGGCCAGGCGCGCGGGGAGCGCGGCGACACGGGCTTTTCCGCCATCCTGGGCGTCGCGCTCGACATCACCGAGGCCCGCCGCGCCCGCGCCGCCGCCCAAGCCGCCGAAAGCCGGCTGCGCGACGGGGTGGAGAGCATCTCCGAGGCTTTCGTCCTGTTCGATCGACAGGGGCGTCTGATCCTGTGGAACCAGGCGTTCGAGGACGCCTTCAACTTCGATCACGGCGTGGTGCGGCGCGGCGCCATGAAGGACGAGCTGAACCGGATCGCCGGCCTGGCCATCAAGGCCGAGCATCGCCCGGCCAGCGGTCGCGCGGGCCTGCGCGAGGTCGAGCTAAACGACGGGCGCTGGCTGCAACTGTCCGAGCGGTTCACCTCCGAGGGCGGCTCGGTCGTCACCGCCGCCGACATCACCGCCATCAAACGCCAGGAGGCCGAGCGCCGCCGCGCCGCCGACGATCTACGGGCCACCGTCGACCAGCTGGAATCCAGCCAGGAGAAGCTGTCGCTGCTGGCGCGCAAATACGAGGTGGCCATGACCCGGGCCGAGGCCGCCAACCAGGCCAAGTCCGAGTTTCTGGCCAATATGAGCCACGAACTGCGCACGCCGCTGAACGCCATCAACGGCTTCTCGGAGATCATGGCCAGCGAGCTGTTCGGGCCGCTGAACGACAAATACAAGGGCTACGCCGGCGACATCCTGAAGTCCGGCCAGCACCTGCTCAGCCTGATCAACGACGTGCTGGACATGGCCAAGATCGAGGCCGGCAAGATGACCCTGCACTATGAGCCGGTGTCCTTGCGCGAGGTGTGCGAGGACGCGGTGCGGCTGATGCGCGGCAAGGTGCAGGAAGCGGGCCTGAAGATCGCGGTCGAGGCCGGCGACCTGCCCGACATCGAGGCCGATCAGCGCGGCGTCAAACAGGTGATGCTGAACCTGATCTCCAACGCGGTGAAGTTCACGCCCGAGGGCGGCTCCATCGTCGTGTCGCTGGAATCCTTCGTGGGCGCTGAAGGCGAGGATCGCATCCGCGTCGCCTGCGCCGACACCGGCATCGGCATCGCGCCCGAAGACCTGGTGCGCCTGGCCCGCCCGTTCGAACAGGTCGAGGGCCAGCATTCCAAGACCACTCAAGGCACCGGCCTGGGCCTGGCCTTGACCAAGTCCCTGATTGAAATGCACGGCGGCCAGCTGAGCATGGAAAGCCAGCCCGGCGTCGGCACGGTCGTCAGCTTCGACCTGCCAGTGAAGCGGCCGGACCAGACGGTGCAACCGATCCGGGCGGCGTTCGCGGCTTAGAGTCTTGCGATAACTTCGGCTGCCGATGACGATGGCGCATTTCGACGTAGGGCGCTATTCTAACGCGGTGTTTTGCAGCCCTCCACAATGATCTAGCGTTGTGCAAGAATGACCTGGGGCAGTCCTTCGACCGTCCTATGATTGCACGAGGACAAAGATGATCGTTGCTGCCTTTTTGATGGCGAGCCTTCTCGGGCAGAATGCTGCTCCCCCGATCATCACTCCCTCGGACCCTGACGCCGCTGAAGCCGTCGCAGCATTTATGGGGTTAGGAAGATACTCTGGGACGTGTGTCGCCCATCTTCCTGCTGGCGCCAAGGCGCGCGTGGACACTCTCACTTCAGATCAGGCGCCGTCGGGCGTCCAGGCGTGGCTAATCTCCAGCTTCAAGCAAGGGTATGCGGAAGGTCTTGCGGACCCTAACCGCTCCAACCGGACGGCTTCCGAATGTCGAGACATGGAACAGGCGGCAAACTCCAGGATGCAAGCCGTCGCAGAACGGCTAAACGGCCGCCGCTAAGGATACGTTACAGTCTAGGTGCACACCTTAGGAAGACGCTACCGTCATAGGCCGAAACTGCGGCCCGCCCTAAACCAGCTCCACGCCCATCGCGGTGGCTTCGCCGCCGCCGATGCAGAGGGCGGCCATGCCGCGGGTCTTGCCGTGAGCTTTCAGGGCGGAAAGCAGGGTGGTCAGGACGCGGGCGCCGGAGGCGCCGAGCGGGTGGCCCAGGGCGCAGGCGCCGCCGTTGACGTTGATCTTGTCGTGGGGGATGCCGAGTTCCTGCATGGCGATCATCGGCACGATGGCGAAGGCCTCGTTGACCTCCCACAGATCGACGTCGTCGGCGCTCCAGCCGGCCTTCTTCAGCGCCTTTTGCAGGGCGAAGACCGGGGCGGTGGTGAACAGGTGCGGTTCGTGGGCGTGGGCGGCCTGGCTGAGCACGCGGGCGACCGGCGTCAGGCCCAAGGCCTGGGCCGTCGATTGGCGCATCATGACCAGAGCGGCGGCGCCGTCCGAAATCGAGGCGGCGGAGGCCGCGGTGATCGTGCCGTCCTTGCCGAAGGCGGGCTTCAGATTGGGGATCTTGGACGGGTCGGACCGGGTCGGCTGTTCGTCGCGGTCGACGGTGACGGAGCCTTTCCGGGTCTTGACCTCGACCGAGGCGATCTCGGCGTCGAAGGCGCCTGTCTCCTGGGCGCGCTTGGCCCGGCCCGCGCTCTCGATGGCGTAGGCGTCCTGCTGCTCGCGGGTGAACTGATAGGCCTTGGCCGTGTCCTCGGCGAACTGCCCCATCAGCTTGCCGGGGGTGTAGGCGTCCTCCAGCCCGTCCAGATACATGCTGTCGGAAATGACGTCGTGACCGATGCGTGCGCCGCCCCGGTGCTTTTGCATCAGATACGGGGCGTTGGTCATGGACTCCATGCCGCCCGCCACGATCACATCGACCGAACCGGCAGCCAGGGCATCGTGCGCCATCATGGCCGCCTGCATGCCCGAACCGCACATCTTGTTGATGGTGGTCGCCTCGGTGGAGGTGGGCAGGCCTGCGCCCATGCCCGCCTGACGCGCCGGCGCCTGGCCCAGGCCCGCAGGCAGGACGCAGCCCATGATGATCTGCTCGACCTTTTGCGGATCGAGGCCCGCGCGGTCCAGCGCCGCCTTGACGGCCACAGCGCCCAGGTCGGTGGACTTGGCGTCGGACAGCGCGCCCTGGAATCCGCCCATCGGGGTGCGGGCGTAGGAGACGATGACGACGGGATCGGCGGACGGGATCGCGGACATGGGGACGGCTTCCTCTATTTCGGGCGAGAGATAGCGATCCCGGCCGGTCAGGAAAAGTGCAGCCGCCGATACTTGCCCCGGAAATAGAGCAGCGGATCGCGGCGCGGCTCGAACCGGGCGCGCCTGACCCGGCCGATGATGACCAGATGATCGCCGGCCTCGACGATCTGTTCGGTTCCGCATTCGAAACTGGCCAGGGCGCCCGACAGGATGGGCGCGCCGGTGTCCCATGTCTCCCACGCCACGTCCTGAAAGCGGTCGGCCTGGGACCGGGCGAAGACGCCGGAGGTCGGCTGCTGGCCGATATGCAGGACGTTGATGGCGAAATGTTCGGCCCGGCGGAAACGGTCGACATTGGTGGACGACCGGGCCAGGCAGAACAGGATCAGCGGCGGATCCAGCGATACGGACGAAAAGGAGTTGGCGGTCAGGCCGACGGGCTGTCCGGCCTCGTCCAGGGTCGTGACCACCGTGACCCCGGTGGCGAAACAGCCCAGGGCGTCGCGCAGGGTGCGGGGATCCGAGCCGGCCTGATAATATAGGGCGTCGCGCGGGGCGTGGCGTTCCAGGAAGCCCAGGAGGGCGGCGTTCTCGGCCTCGACCGCGTCAGGCGCCTCGGCGTGCGCGATCGTTTGGATCGGGACGCCGGCCAGTTGCGCCTCAAGCTCGGGCGAGACGGCCCCCTGCCCTTCGGCGACGACCGCCAGACAGCTGGCCAGGGCCGGGCCGGTGACGGAGAGCGCAGGGACGACGGCCGCCAGGGTCGTATCGGAACAGACGATGGCCGGGCGAGAGGGAAGCTCGGTCAGCAGTCGGCGCAAGGCGGCGGAGCCGTCGTCCGCCTCGTCGAAGTCGGCGGTCAGCATGACATGGCGGCCGGCCTCGACCAGCGCGCGCACCGACCGGCGCCAGTCGCCGGACAGGCGCTCGGGCGCGCCGATCAGCAGGACGATCGGATCCTCGGGGTCGCCCCAGCTTTCGACGTCCAGGCCTAGAGCGAAATCGGTTGCGTCGGACGCAGTCCGACGCGGCTCAGATTTCGCTCCAGCATCCTCTGGAGCCTGATTCACGGCATCAGCGGGATCGCGAAGCGATCCCCCCTCAGCCGATCAGGCTCTAGGTGCGGGGGCGGCGATGCGGTCATGAGGCGGGGCGGTCCGGTCTGTCGTGAAGCGTGAGGCGATCCCTATTAGGGGAAGACCGGCGCCCGGCGCCAGAACTGTATCAGCCGCCGTAGCCTCGGCCGCCGCCGCCGAAGCCGCCGCGCGAGACGACGGTGGTGCGGCTCTGCACCCGCGTCGGGGCCTGACGGGCGACGTCGCCGTGCTCGCGCGCATTGGTCAGGGTCTTGCCGGTGCGATAGTCGCGGTAGGCATAGCCGCCGCCATAGCCGTTCGACAGCCGTCCCTCCCGGTCGCGATACAGCGGTCCGCCGCCGCGATAGCCGCCGCCGTTCAGCATCTGGCCGACGATGAAGCCGGTCAGCAGCGGGCTGAAGAAGGAGCCGCCGTTGGTGTTCGGCTGGCACTGCGACGGTCCCCACTGGCCCTCGCACTCCTCGCGGGTGGCGTAGCGCGGCGCGGTCTTGGCGGCCTCTTGCTGAGCCTTGGCCAGGGCCGCGTCGCACTCGTTGTCGGGAATGTCGTTGGCGGCCTTGCACTCGTCCAGCGACTGATAGGCCAGGGTCGGTTCGGGCTCGGGCGCCGGCACGCGCTGGGGCGAGCCGCAGGCGGCCAGCGAGAAGCTGGCGGTCGCCATCAGGCTGCTGACGTGCAGGACGCGCGAGCGCTTCAGCCGGCGCATGGTGTCTGTCTTTGGAAGGTCTTTGGGGTCGGTCATGGCGGTCACGACGTCATGCAGGCGGCGTTGAGCAGGCCGACGCAGATGGAGATGGAGGCCAGATAGACGGCCGCGGCGATCTCGCCCGCCTCGATGCGGACGACCAGGTTGCGGAAGGCCATGCGGCTGATGGCGACGAAGACGACGATCTGGATCACGCCGGCCAGCAGCGCCCAGGCCGCGAACTCCATCAGGCTGACGGTGTGCGACAGGGCCGAGGCCAGAGGCAGGACATAGCCGATCAGGGCGCCGCCCAGCGCAATGGCGGCGGCCGTGTTCCCCTCACGGATCAGCGTATGTTCGTGATAGGGCGTGACCCATTGGTAGATCAGTTTGAAGGCCAGGGTGAAGGCGCCCGCCATGGCGAAGGCGATCAGGAAGGCGATCGCCCCCTGCTGAAAAATGAACCAGTCGAACATCGGTCTTGCCCCCTCGGATTGCGCGCTCAGGCGCGGAACTCGGCCATTTCCAGCGGAATGCCGATCATGATTTCGTGCGTGGTGTCGCCGCCCTCTGGCTGCTGCTCAAGCGCCAGCATCAGTTCGCGCCCGCCGCCCAGTTCGCGCGCATACAGCATGCAGGTCTGGAAGATCTTGGCATAGGGCGTGGTCGCGGCGCGATCGTCCCAGATCGTCTCCCACAGGGTGACGGGCGGCTGGATGGCGTCGCTCTCGGCGAACCAGAAGCGGGGATAGTCGGGCAGCTCTTCGGCCGCGCCGTGAAAGACCGGCGCCGACAGGCGGTCGCGCCAGATGCGGCGTTCGCGCTCGCCCGGCGGATAGGCCGAGGTCCAGGGCACGAACAGGCTGAAGTCGTAGGATTCCAGGCCCGCCTCATCGTCGCTCATGGCCTGAAGCATGACGTGGTCGTCAGTGTAGAAGCGATGGACGAACTGGCCGCTGTCCAGGCTGACCAACCCCTGCGCCGAGATGTCCAGCACGTCGCGATCCAGGGTGAACTGCGTCTCGTCGCCCAGCCGGCGCCAGGCCAGCGGGTCCAGCGACACGGTGCGGCCCACGGTGATGTTGCGCACCGTCGCCAGCCGATTGGCAGGCGCGGTCTTCTCCGAGGATCCGAAAAGCTTCTTGAACATGGGACGATCAGGATCCGGCCAGACTCGGCTGGTTCAGCCGGACCGCCGAGACATAGAACAGGCGGTCGCCCTGTTCCACGCCTGTTTCCGGCGAGGGATTGAAACGCGGCGAATCCGCGCCGTCCGGCTGATGCGCCAGAAGGGTCGCGCGGTGCTGGAGAAAACGCTGCGTCAGGTCGCCGACCGATCGGCCCGCGCCGGTCCATTTCAAGCTGAACAAGGTCGCGCCTTCGTCCAGGTGACTGGTCAGGGCGCTGATGACCTGGCTGGAACCTGGATCACGCGCGGCGCGGGCCAGCATTTCCGGCGCCGACGACAGAACGATCTCGACCTTGGGACAGTGCTGCGCCAGCAACCGCGCGCTGTCGGCGTCATCGAAGAAGCAGACGATATGTGCGGCGTCCGGCGCCAGCGCCGAGACAGCCAGGGTGGCGGTCAGGGTGTCGGCGTCATTGCTGGCGTGGATCAATATGCGGCTCGCCTTCGCTGCGCCCGCACGCGTCAGCCCAGTCGTCGAGGTCAGGCTTTCCGTCTGGACGTAGCGAATGCGCGGATCGACGTCCGCCACCACCTGGCGCGTCAGCAGCACCAGGGTCTGAGACCGGTTCAACTCCGCGCACAGTTCTTCGACCATTTTGGGCGTACGAACGGGGTGATAGCCGACCAGCAGAATCGTATCGGTCATCCTTGAATAGTCTCCCTTGCCCGATCTCCGGGCGCGCCAGATGTCGCCAATCCCGGCCAGCACCTTGGCCACGACCGTCGTGAAAGCCGCGATGGCGCCGGGAAAGATCCACAAGGCCGTGACCAGTCGGCCGCCGACGCCTTGCGGACTGAGATCGCCATAACCTACGGTATAGGCCGTCGTCGCGTACCAGTAGAAGAAAGTCAGCAGGTCATGGAGTTCCGCTTCGTGTGCGATGGCGAGGAGCAGCCACGACGAAATAGCGTGAAAGAGGATCAGCCCGCCCAGCATGCGCCAGTGCATATCGGCCATGGCGTGGAACGCCCGGTCGAAAATCACGGCCAGCTTCATTCGCGGCAGCAACATACGTCTTCCCCTCTCGCCAAGATGATCTCAGACCCCTAGGCGAAGTCAAGCGTTCATGTTACGCGTTTCATGTAACGATATGCCGACCGATGCATCGCCCTCTTCCGCCGCCAACGACCGCATTCGTGCGTGGCGACAGGCGCGTCGTGAGGCGGGCCTGGTCAAGTTGGAGCTTTGGGTGCCGGCCGCCGCCCGCGACGACGTCAAGGCGGCCGTTCGCGCCATCGTCACCGATTCAACACGCGGGCCGCAGCTTGCAGGGCGCCCGCGCCGCCCCACTTCCGATTCCATCACCCCTGGAGACGACCATCAAATGGACGCCGTGATCGAGACCCCCTGGACCGTGCCCGCCATCAAGGCGGCGCTGGACGGCTCAACCCTGCTGCGTGACGGCGAAATGACCCTGCGCGTGGTCGAGGGCGCCGAGCCGGTGCTGCTGGCGACCATGCATGAATACGGCGACCTGCCGGTCTATCTGAGCGTCGGCGGGGCCCAGATCGTCTGTTCGGTCCTGCTGTGGCCCGTGTCGGAGCAGAAGGATCGCCACGCCTTCAACGAGTTCCTGCTGAAGGCCCAGCGCGTGGTGCCCCTGTCCAACTTCGCCATCACCAATGTCGGTGGCGAAGACGTGTATGAGCTGATGGGCGAACTCTCTTGCAAGACGACGCTTCAGACCATCCTGATCGAACTGCGCACCCTGGCCGAGAATGCGATCGACGCCACCGAACTGCGTGAAACCTTCGGCGCCGACGCCGCCTGATCCCGGAAGACCGACCATGTCCATGCTCAGAAAACTGTCCGCCCTGTTCCGCGGCACGGCCCACGATGCGGCCCAGGGCGTCGTCGACGCCAATGCGCTGAAAATCCTCGACCAGGAAATCCGCGACGCCGACAATGCGCAAGGCAAGGCCAGAGACGATCTTGCCGGCCTGGTGGCGCGCCGCCGCATGGCCGAAAACGAACTTGCATCGTTCAGGGACCAGATCGCCAAATACGAAAGCTCGGCCCGCACCGCCCTGGGTCAGGGCAAGACCGATCTGGCGCGCGAAGTCGCCGGCCGCATTGCCGAGCTGGAGGTCGAGATCACCAGCCGCGGCCCGCTGATCGAGGACATGAAGACGGCCGAGACGCGTCTGCGCACGGCCATCGCCTCGACCGACCAGAAGATCGAGACGCTTCGTCGCGAGATCGACATCGTCAAGGTCAACGATTCCGTCCAGAAGGCCCAGACGTCGGTCGCCCTGAACTCGGCCGGCGCCCAGTCGCGCATCGGCTCGGCGGCGGACAGCCTGCAACGCATCAAGCAGCGCCAGGCGATCCAGGAAGAGAAGCTGAACGCCAGCCAGGCGCTGGAGGATCGCCGCACCGGCGCGGACCTGGACGCCAAGCTGCGCGAGGCCGGCATCCTGCCCGGCCATTCCTCGGCCGACGACGTCCTGGCCCGCCTCAGCCAGCCGGAGGTGACCGTGGTCACGCCGCGCATCGGCCAATCTACGCCTGACAAGGACCCGGCCTGATCCATGGAGCGTCTGCGCTTCGATCCCCGCATCGACTGGGACGCCAAGGCCGAGGAACTCGGCTTCACCTGGCGCCATACCGACGGCAAACCCTATTGGGACGAGACGGCGGCCTATGCCTTCTCGCTGGCCGAGATCGAGGATGGGATCGAGGCGCCGACCGAGGAACTGCACGGCCTATGCCTGGAGCTGGTGAACGAGGCCGTTCAGTCCGAGCGGCTGATGGAGCAGCTCGATATTCCCGAGACCATGCGGGACTATGTGGCCGACAGCTGGAAGCGGGGCGACCCATCCCTGTATGGCCGGTTCGACTTCGCCTATGACGGGACGGGGCCGGCGAAACTGTACGAATACAATGCCGACACCCCGACCAGCATTTATGAGACGGCGGTGTTCCAGTGGCTGTGGCTGGAGGATCAGATCAAGGCCGGCGCCCTGCCCGCCGATGCGGATCAGTTCAACAGCCTGCATGAGAAGCTGGTCGATCGGTTCCGCGCCATCTTTCCGAACGGCGGCTTCGTGCATTTCACCTCGGACGCCGATTTCGTCGAGGACCGCCAGACGGTGCGCTTCCTGGAAGACCTGGCCCAGCAGGCCGGACTGGAGCCTCAGTTCGTCGCTATCGACCAGATCGGGCTGAACGCCGACGGCCGGTTCGTCGATCACGAGAACTGGATCATTCAGGCGATGTTCAAGCTCTATCCGTGGGAGCAGATGCTGCGCGACGACTACGCCGCGCCGCTGCCCACGGCGGACGTGACCGTGCTGGAGCCGGCGTGGAAGAGCATCCTGTCCAACAAGGCCATACTGCCGCTGTTGTGGGAGCGGCATGCAGGCCACCCCAACCTGCTGGAGAGCTATTTCGAGGGCGATCCGGCCGAGACGGCGCTGGGCTCATCCTATGTGCGCAAGCCGTTGTTCTCGCGCGAAGGCGACAATGTCGAACTGATCGACCAGGGCGTCAGCGCCGCAGAGGTGGTGGACGGCGGCTATGGCGCAGGGCGTCACATCCGCCAGGCGCTGTGCGATCCGCCCCTGTTCGACGGCAACCACGTGATCGTCGGGTCTTGGGTGGTGGGAACGGAACCAGCGGGCATCAGCCTACGGGAGGATACCGGGCGCATCACGAGAAACACCTCGCGTTTCGTGCCGCACTTCATCCGCGACTGAGGCCTCGGCAGGCAACCAAGCCGGACGACCGCCGTTTTGTCGGCTGACATCAACCGACAAGAAGCCTCCCCATGCGCAACGTCCGCCTCGCCCTGATCGCCACCACCGCCCTGACCCTCGCGGGCGGCGCGGCCGTCGCCCAGACGCAATATCCTTCGACGACCCAGGATCGGCTGGGTGCGGTCGTGGGCGCCCTGTTCGGCGACCGTCTGGGCCTGTCGGCCATGGATCAGGCCTGGCTGCGCGGCGGCCGTCCGCTGCGTGACGGCCAGAGCCAGTTCTCGACCCGCGTGGACGCCAGCGTGCGCGCCGGAAGCGTCTCCGCCTCGGCCGCGACCCGGCTGCGCGCCGACTATTCGGCCCTGGTCGATCTGGAGAACCAATACGCCGTCGGCGGCATCTCGGCCCAGGAACGCGCCGATCTGAACGCCCGCTACACCGCCCTGACCCAGACGCTGGACGCCGGCGCCTCGGGCTATGCCGACATGGACACCGTCGCCCAAGGCCGTGCGGACTTCGAGACCCGCGTCAACGCCGCCGTGACCGCGCGCCGCATCACCCGCACCGAGGCGACGCGCCTGAAAACGGACTATCAGGCCCTGATCCAGCTGGAGAGCCGCTACAGCGCAGACGGATCCATCAGCGCCAGCGAGCGCGCCGATCTGGACGCGCGTCTGGACGCCCTGGACCTGCGGGTCGGCGACGGCCCGGCCGGACAAACGCCGTCCGCCAACCTGCCCGCCCGCACCCGTCTGGCGAACCTGGAAACCGCCCTGACCGCCGCCGAACGCTCGGGCGCCGTCAGCCGCACCGAGGCCGCCGACATTCGCGTCGAAGCCGGCGATCTCGCCCGCCTGGATGCCGCCTACAGCCGCACCAGCCCCTCCTCCGACGACACGGCCTATCTGAGCCGCCGCATCGGCGAACTGGAGCTGCGCGTCCGTCGCTAGGCCTAGGCGAGGACATCCCGCGCGATCCGGGGCGGGGCGCCTATCCGGCCGAATTGGCGTCCCGCTTTTCACACGAAGGACCTCGCTGATTTCACGCAGGGGCCGAAATCGCGTATGGGCACCCGCAGTCGCCCCTGCATCGCCGGTCAAGCCGCAAACCCCATGTCCGTGAACGCCTCCCGCACGCTGTCCATCGCCCCGATGATGGACTGGACCGATCGGCATTGCCGGGCGTTTCACAGGGCGCTGACGAACAAGGCGCTGCTCTATACCGAGATGGTGACGGCGCCGGCGGTGTTGCATGGGGATCGCGAGCGACTGCTGGGGTTTGATGCTCTGGAGCATCCGGTGGCCTTGCAGTTGGGCGGGTCTGACCCGACGCAGTTGGCCGAGGCCGCCAAGGTCGGCGAGGCGTTCGGCTATGACGAGATCAATCTGAACGTCGGCTGCCCGTCGGACCGGGTGCAGTCCGGTCGGTTTGGCGCCTGTCTGATGCGCGAGCCCGAGTTGGTGGCCGACTGTATGGCGGCGATCAAGGGGGCCGTCAGCGTGCCCGCGACCGTCAAATGCCGCATCGGGGTAGACGATCAGGATCCGGTCGTCAGCCTGTTCGCCACGGTGGACGCCTGCGCCGCCGTCGGGATCGAGGTCTTCGTCGTCCATGCGCGCAAGGCCTGGCTGAAGGGTCTGTCGCCCAAGGAGAACCGCGACGTGCCGCCGCTGGACTATGACCTGGTGCGCCGGCTGAAGCGCGAGCGGCCGCATCTGAGCATCTCGATCAATGGCGGCATCGCCTCGATGGACGCGGCCGAAGCGCATCTGGCGGAGATCGACCGCGTCAAGCTGGACGGCGTCATGCTGGGTCGCGCCGCCTATCACGAGCCGGCCATCCTGGGTCAGGCGGATCGTCGCCTGTATGGCGAGCCGGTCGAGGACACCGACGCCTTCGCCGCGCTGGAGCGGTATCGGCCCTATATGGCCGCGCGTCTGGAGGAGGGCGTCGCCCTGCCTGCCATGGCGCGGCATATGCTGGGCCTGATGCACGGCCGGCCGGGCGCGAGGGCGTTTCGTCGCATCCTGACGGTGGAGGCGATCAAGCCCGGCGCGGGCCTGGAGGTGCTGGACCGCGCGGTGGAGGCCGTGCGCGAGGCCGAGGCGAGGCGTGATACGGCGCCCGGCGACTGGGCGGCGTAACCCAATCTTCAGAGCTGGCCGGCAAGGTTAAGAGAACCCTGCCGTTTCGGACCCGCACGCCATGAAGACCCTGCTGATCGCCGCCGTCATCACGACCGCCCTGCCCGCCACTTCGGCCCTGGCGCAGGCTGACGGCCGTTTCGCCGTCGGCGCCCAGGTCGGCACGCCGGGCGCCGGCCTTCAGGCCCAGTTCGCACTCAGCCCGGTCGTGGTGCTGCGCGGCGGCTATGACGTGCTGAAATGGGATCGGGACCAGACCTACAAGGGCATCGATTACGACGCCAAGATCGACTTCAAGTCGCCGGGCGCCTTTGTGGACCTGCATCCGTTCCGCAACGGCTTTCTGATCTCGGGCGGGGCCTATTTCGGCGATCGCAAGGTCGATCTGGACGCCACGCCCACCGGAAACGTCAATGTCGGCGGCGCGACCTTCACACCGGCCCAGGTTGGGACATTGACCGGCCGCATCGACCTGGAGAGCACCGCGCCGTTCGTCGGCTTGGGCTATGACAACACCTTCACGCGCGGCGGCAGGCTGGGCTTCCGCCTTCTGGCCGGCGCGGCCTTTGGCGATGCGCCGCAAGTAAATCTGGACGCCCGCGGCGGGACCTTGTCGAACGATCCCGCCTTCCGTGCGCGTCTGGATCAAGAAGAGCGTGAAATCCAGGCCGAGGCCGATGATTACAAGGTCCTGCCGGTGATTCAGGCAGGCTTGAACTTCAAGTTCTGATACCCAAAGGCATCGTCCCCAAGCGCGAAGGCTGGGGATAAATAGGTTATGGAAAACAAGGCATTAACCTAGAAACAAATCGTAACAGACGGCGCCAAGGCGGGTTTCGCCACTTTCTCGCCACAGGTTAACGCGACAAGGCCAGGGCCGGCGGCGTTGGGAGCCGGTGTCTCCTGAGCGAAACTCATGATCGGCGCCTCCGCTGCTATCGCCATGCTTTGGGCTGCCGTATCGTCTGTGACGAGCGGGCCTGTCCCCTACAATGACGTCGTAGCGGCGGATCAAGTCAGGACTGAAACCCCTGCCGCCATCGTCGGTTCCGATGAAGTCGAGACCGCCCTGAACGCCGAACAGGCCGAGCTGATGGCCTCCGATCCGGACTGGCGCGCGTCGGCGCGCCTGTATCACGCAGGCGGCGGCGGCGCGACCGGCAACGATTCGCTGGGTTGCCGTCCGATCGCCATGCGCACCGTCGCGGTCGATCCCCGCGTGATCCCGCGCCGCACCAAGCTGTTCATCCGCGAAACGGTCGGCATGCGCCTGGCCGATGGTTCGATCCACGACGGCTACTGGTACGCATCGGACACCGGCGGCGCGATCAAGGGCCAGAAGATTGACCTCTATACCGGCACCGGTCGCGGCTCGATGAACCAGGCGCAGCGCCTGAACATGCGCACCCTGACCATCGTGGACGCCGGCGATTTCGACGGTTGCCCCCCGGCCTGGACCACCGCCTCCAACTGATCCGGACGATCATGAAAAACGCCGGCTGACCGCGACGGTCAGCCGGCGTTTTCGTGTCTGAAGCCCTTCCCCGATCAGTCCAGCTCGGACACCTCCAGCGTCGACTGGACCATCGAGCCGTTATAGGTGCCGACCCAGATGTCGTAGCGGCCGCTCTGGGGGTTGGTGATCGTCACCTTCGGATCGACGCCGCCCGCGCCGTCGTCGTCGCAGTAGAAGCGGCCGTTGGGCGTATTGATCAGCAGGGTCGTGTCTTCCGATGCGCGCACGCGGAACGTCAGGTCGGCGTCGCCTGGCTCGAAGAAGATCTGGATGTCCGGGGCCGAGCTGACCGAACCCTCGCAGCCCGCCTTGGCGGCCGAGGCGGGCGAGGAGCCGCCGGCCAGGATCGACTTGGTCCAGGGGTCGGGCGTGAAGCCGCCGCGCAGATTGGCGGTGCCGTAGTTGGGCTCAAGATCGATGTTGGGCGCCGCGCCCGCCGTCGCAGCCGTGTCGCCCAGTTCGCTGATCTGCAGCGTCGACTGGACCATGTTGTCGTTATAGGTGCCCAGCCAGATGTCGTAGCGGCCGCTCTCGGGATTGGAGATGGTCACCATCGGGTCCAGGTCGCCGCCGCTGTCGTCGTCGCAATACCAGCGGCCGCCAGGGCTGTTGACCAGCAGCGTGGTGTCCTCGCTGGCGACCGCCTTGATGGTCAGGTCCAGATCGCCGGCTTCGAAGTTCAGTTGCAGGTCGGGCGCGGCGCTGACCTTACCCTCGCAGCCCGACTGCGCGGCCGAGGCGGCGATCGAACCGCCCGCGAGGATGGACTTGGTCCAGGGATCGGGCGTGAAACCGGTCTCCAGCCGCACCGAACCGTAGTTGGGGTCGAGGGTGAAGTCGGGCTTGGCCCCGCTCTTCTGGGCCAGGCTGACGCCAGGGGCGAGCAGCACGGACGCAGCGGCGATGACGGCGATGGATTTCATGTTGCTCCCTCCAGCAGCAGCGGCGCCATGCCGCAGGCGGAGGTTAATCCGTTTCGCCGAACCGTGCAGCTTGAAATGCGGTTTCAGAAGCGGCGCTTGCCTGTCACCGTCTCGAAGAATAGGCGAAAGTCGCCCATCAGGCTCCACAGCGGATATTTGAACGTCGCGGGTCGGTTCTTTTCGAAGAAGAAATGCCCGACCCAGGCGAAGCCGTAGCCCAGCAGCGGCATGGCCAACAGCCACCAGCCGTTTCGCGTCGCCACGAAGGCGACGAAGGCCGAGATCACCAGAAAGGTGCCGACGACGTGGATGCGCCGGCACGTCCGGTTGGAATGCTCGTGGATGTAATAGGGATAGAAGGCCTCGAAAGAGGCGTAACGGCCCTCAGGTGCGGACGGCGTGCTCATGGGCGGAGGGTGCGCCTCCGCCCGCGATCAGGCAAGTGCCCGCAAGATCAGCCCTTCGGCTTGCCCTTGAAGCCGTCCTTCTTAAAGCCCGGCTTGGCCTTGAAGGGTTTCTTAGCATAGGGCTTGTCGCCCGAGGCGTTCGAGCGCGGGTTGGCGCCCCCATCGTTCTTCGGCGCCCAGGGCTTCTTCTTAAACGGCGGGCGGGCGTCTTCCCCGCCGCCGTCGGCGCGCTTGTAGGGCGTCTTCTTGAAGGGACGGTCGCCATCCTCGCGCGGCTTGCCGGCGAAGCGGCTGGCCTTCATCGAGCCGGGCGTCGGGGCTTCCGACGGGGTGATCTTCACCTCGTCCTTGGAGGCGGCCACGGCTTCGCGGAAAGCCTTCTCGTGGGTCTTGGCCACCTCGAAGCGCGTCTCTTCGGGGAAGGTGCGGATGGCGCCGATCTGGGGCTTGGAAATGCCGCCGATGCGGCAGATCAGCGGGATCAGCCATTTCGGGTCGGCGTTCTTGTTGCGGCCCACGTCCAGACGGAACCAGACCACGTCGTCGGCGCCCAGGCGCTCGCCAAGCCAAGGTTGGGCCGCCGTGCCGTCATCGTTGCGGACCATGCGATCGCGCTTGGCCGGACCGCGATCCGAACCCGGATCGGACAGTTCTTCCGGCGCCGGCTGTTCCTTGCGCAGCAGACGCACCAGGGCGGCGGCGATTTCGTCGGGCGTGCGCTCGGCGATCATCCGCTTTGCGACGACCATGTCCTCGTCGGAGACGTCGGCCTCGAAGTGCGACGGCGACAGCAGACGGTCCTCGTCGGCCTTGCGGATTTCGTCGAAGGTCGGGGCGCCGGTCCAGACGGCTTCGATGCCGGCCTCGTCCATCAGCCGCTCGGCCTTGCGACGGCGCGAGTGCGGGACCAGCATGACCGAGATGCCCTTCTTGCCCGCCCGGCCCGTGCGGCCCGAACGGTGCAGAAGGCCGGCGCGATTCATCGGCAGTTCGGCGTGGATGACCAGACCCAGGTCCGGCAGGTCCAGACCGCGCGCGGCGACGTCGGTGGCGACGCAGACGCGGGCGCGGCCGTCACGCAGCGACTGAAGCGCGTCGGTGCGCTCACGCTGACCCATTTCGCCCGACAGACTGACGGAAGAGAAGCCGCGCTCCAGCAGCGATGACTGCAGGTGACGCACGCTGTCGCGGGTCGAGCAGAAGACCATGGCGCGCGACGCCTCGAACCAGCGCAGGGTGTTGACCACCGCGTGCTCGATCTCGTTGGGCGCGATGCGATAGGCACGGTATTCGATGTCGGCGTGCTGGCGCGTCTTGTCGGTCGCGTCGATGCGGACCGCGTCCTTCTGATAGCGTTTGGCTAGGGTGGCGATGTCGCGCGCGATGGTCGCCGAGAACAGCAGGGTGCGGCGTTCGGCCGGCGCCTGGTCCAGGATATGCTCCAGGTCCTCGCGGAAGCCCATGTCCAGCATCTCGTCGGCCTCATCGAGGACGGCGACCTTCAGCTCGGACAGGTCCAGATTGCCCCGGTCGATGTGGTCCTTCAGACGACCGGGCGTGCCGACGACGATGTGGACGCCGAAGCCCAACGCGCGGGCTTCGCGACGCGCATCCATGCCGCCGACGCAGGTGGCGATCTTGGCGCCGGCGTCGGCGTACAGCCATTGCAGCTCAGCCGCGACCTGCATGGCCAGTTCCCGCGTCGGCGCGATGGCCAGACACAGCGGCGCGCCGCCGGGGCCGAAGATCGGCTTGTCGCCCAGCAGGGTCGGCGCGGCGGCCAGACCAAAGGCCACGGTCTTGCCCGAACCCGTCTGGGCCGAGACCAGCAGGTCGCGATCCGCATGCTCCGCCTCCAGGACGGCGGCCTGCACCGGAGTGGGTTCGGCATAGCCCTTGTTGATCAGGGCGCGGTCGAGCGCGGGATGGACGGCGGGAAAGGGCATAGGAAACCTGGGACAACGGACAAGGGCGGTCGCCGAAACGACCGCGCCCGGCCGAGGTCAGACCTCAGGCCGGGCGAATGATGGCGCTCTATACATCAATAAGGGCGCAAGCGGGGCGGAAAACGCCGTTCACCCTGTTCCTTCAGGCGACGTTGACCTGAAAGACGCAGTCTGGCGATCGAACCCACCGCGTCCGGAGCTTCGCCATGCAAGCGCTTTCTATCGCCGCCGCCGGACTGACGACGGCGCAGAACCGGTTCGACAACAGCGTGCGCCGAACCGCAACCGCGCCGCTGGACAATCTCGCCGAGGAAATCGTGGAGCGGATCCAGGCCAAGACCGCCTTCAGCGCCAACGCCGCCGTTCTGCGCACCGCCGACGACATGACCGGAACCCTGCTGGACATGTTGGCCTGAACCTCAGACCGGCGCCTTCTCGGGCAGGTTGAAGAAGCTCGCAAAGCGATCAAACACGGCCCGGTCGCCGGTCAGCGTCATCAGGCCGTCGGCCTCGAAGGCGGCGGGCGGGACCTTGCCGTAAACGCAGGCGGCGACCAGTGGCGGTTGGGTGGTCAGGACGACGTCGGCGGCGTCCGTAGCGCCGCGACGGGTCGTGATCGTCCCCTTTTCGATCTGAACGACGAAGGGCTCGTCGCCGAAGACGAAACCGACGGTCATCGCCGCGTCCCCGGCCAGGGCCGGATCGAACATCGTCTCGAACGACTGCATGATCGACACCGCGCTGATCGGCAGGGTCGGATCGTGGCGAGGCGAGCGCGCCGCCCAGCCGCCCAGCACCATGAAGACCGGCTTGATCTCGTATCCCCAGGGCGTCAGCTCATAGACCTGCACCGAGGCGGGCGGCGGCAGTTTGCGGCGGGTCACGATGCCCGAAGCCTCCAGCCCCTCCAGTCGCTGGGTCAGCACGTTCGCTGAAATGCCGTGCAGATCCTTTCGCAGATCACCGAACCGACGCGGGCCCATCATCAGTTCGCGGATCACCAGCAGGGCCCAGCGCTCGCCGATCAGGTCCAGTCCGTGAGCAGCGCCGCAGGCGTCATGGTACTTCCGGCTCGCCTTATCGGTTATCTTTTCTAACTTCATAGTTGACTATGGTAAGCATCGGAGTCAGGTTTCGCAAATATCAAGGAGAGGAAACGCCGTGGCCCAGCTGATTTTCATCAACCTGCCGGTCGCCGACCTGCCCCGATCGGTTGCCTTCTATGAGGCTGTCGGCGCGACCAAGAACCCGATGTTCAGCGACGACGCGGCCGCCTGCATGGTCGTGTCGGACGTGATCCACGTCATGCTGCTGACCCACGACAAATGGCGCACCTTCACCGACCGGGCGATTCCCGATGCCCATGCCTCGGCCCAGGTTCTGCTGTGCCTGTCACGGGACAGCCGCGAGGCGGTCGACGCCGTCGTGGCCCAAGCGGGGGCCGCTGGCGGCGAGAGCGATCCCAATGCGGCCCAGGACTATGGCTCCATGTATGGGCGAAGCTATGCCGATCCGGACGGCCACATCTGGGAGGTGATGTGGATGGACCCGGCCGCCGTCGCCGCCGGTCCTGAAGCCTTCGCCGCCAACGCCATGGTGTCGTGATGGCTGACAGTCGTGAACTGAGCATCAGCCGGCTGATCAAGGCCTCGCCGGAGACGGTGTGGAAAATCTACACCGAGCGCACCGGCGAGTGGTTCTGCCCCCGCCCGTGGACCACGCCGGTCGTGGACTGGGACCTGCGCGTCGGCGGGCGGGCCAATGTCGAAATGGCCTCGCCGGAGGGCGAGCGGCATCCCTATGCCGGCGTGTTTCTGGAGGTGGTTCCGGGCCGCAAACTGGTCTCGACCGGGGCCTTCACCGAGGGCTGGGTTCCACAGGCCGGCGACATGAACTTCGTGCGCATCGACACCTTCGAACCCGAGGCCGGCGGAACCCGCTACACCGCCACGGCCCGGCACTGGGACGAAAAAGCCGCCGAAACCCACAAGGCCATGGGTTTCGAACAGGGCTGGGGCGCGGTCGCCGATCAACTGGCGGCGCTGGCGGAAGGCGATGCGACATGACCGACAAGATCATTCCCTGCCTGTGGTTCGACGGCGACGCCGAGGCTGCGACCGCCTTTTATGTCAGCCTGCTGCCCGACAGCCGGATCACCGTCGTCAACCGTTCGCCGGTCGATACGCCGTCCGGCCCTGAAGGATCGGTGCTGACGGTGCAGTTCGTGTTGGCGGGTCGTCAGTATCTGGCGCTGAACGGCGGCCCGAACTTTCGCTTCACCGAGGCTGTCTCCTTCATGGTGATGACCGAGGATCAGGCCGAGACGGACCGGCTGTGGGACGCCCTGCTCGCCGACGGCGGCAGAGAAAACGCCTGCGGGTGGCTGAAGGACCGCTGGGGCCTGTCGTGGCAGATCACGCCGCGTCGCCTGATGGAGCTGACCACCGATCCGAACCCCGCGCGCGCCAAGGCCGCCATGCAGGCCATGATGGGCATGATCAAGATCGACATCGCGGCGCTGGACCGCGCCGTCGCCGACCTTTGAAACCAGAAAGAGGAGACGACCGATGACCTATGTGACCGGCTTTTTGACCCCCGTGAAAACCGAGGACAAGGCGCGCTACGTCAAGTCCGCCGAGGCGTCCTGGCCCCTGTTTCAGAAATACGGCGCCCTGTCGCAGGTCGAGACCTGGGGCGAGGACGTGCCCGACGGCACGCTGACCAGCTTTCCGATGGCGGTGAAGCTGCAAGAGGGCGAGGTCGTCGTGTTCTCCTGGGTCACCTGGCCCGATCGCGCCACCGCCGACGCCTGTTTCGGCAAGATGCAGGACGACCCCGACTTTGCGAACATGGACATGCCCTTCGATGGCAAGCGCATGATGTGGGGCGGGTTCAGCGTCGCCTTCGAAGGCAAGGCCTGAGTCCGGCGGCAGCCCGTTCGAACGCAAATCGTCCTGACGCATTGTCACGGATCGAGGAGAACCGACATGGCCGCCCGCCCCACTTGGCAAGGACATCTGAAGCTGTCGCTGGTCACCTGTCCGGTGGCCCTCTACACAGCGACGACCAGCACGAACGACGTGCGGTTTCACCTGATCAATCCCGACACCAACAACCGCATTCGCATGGTGCCGACCGACCCGGACGCCGGGCCCGTCGAGCGCAGTGATCTGGTGCGCGGCTATGAGGTGTCCAAGGACGAATATGTCCTGTTCGACGACGCCGACTTCGACAACGTGAAGCTGGAAAGCACCAAGACCATCTCGATCGACAAGTTCGTCGATGAGGCCGACATCGACCGGCTGTATTGGGACGATCCCTTCTTCGTGGTCCCAGAGAAGGGCGCGGGCGTCGAAGCCTTCGCCGTCATCCGCGACGCCATGAAGAAACAGGGCAAGGTGGCGCTGGGCCAGTTGGTCCTGCGCGGCAAGGAGCGCCAGCTGGCGCTGGAGGTTCGGGGCAAGGGGCTGATCGCCTACACCCTGCGCGCCCATGACGAGGTGCGCGATTCCGACGAATACTTCGACGACATTCCGACGGTGAAGGCCGATCCCGACATGGTCGAGATCGCCGCGCGCATCATCGGCCAGAAGGAGGCGGACTTTGATCCGACCGACTTCAAGGACGGCTACGACGACGCCCTGCGCGCGATGATCAAGGCCAAGTCCAAGGGGGGCAAGGGCGTGGTCGATGTCGCCGAACCTGACGACACCAATGTCATCGACCTGATGGCCGCATTGCGGAACAGCCTGAAAGGGTCGGCGACGGGGACGAAGAAACCGGCCCCCAAGAAGGCCCCGGCAAAGAAGGCGGCGCCCAAGAAGACTGCGGCAAAGAAGAAGACGGCGGCCTGAAGCCTTTTAACATCCGCTCATCCCGGCGAAAGCCGGGATCTAGTTCTTTGGGCGCGCCTTGCTGAGATTGTGAGCTGATGGTGATCCTGCGCACCCGAGATGCGAAAGCTCTGGGTCCCGGCTTTCGCCGGGATGAGCGGGGTCAGATAACACCCATCTTTTTCAGCGCAGGTTTCAGACTGACTGCCGAGGCGCGGAAATCGGCCCAGGGATCGGGCTTCTTCAGCAAGGTCGCATAGGTCCAAAGGTTGAATGCGGCGGGGTCCAGCCCGGTCTTCACCTGCCCCCACGACAGCGGGAAGGCGATCCCCGCCCCCGGCCGGGCGCGCGGCGACCAAGGCGCGACCGCCGTCGCCATCCGCCCGTTGCGGAGATAGTCAATGAAGATCTTTCCGCCCCGCGCCTTCTTGGCCAGGGTCGTGGTGAACCGGTCCGGCGCCTCGGCGCGGATGGCCTCGGCCACCGCCTTGGCGAAGGCCTTGTTCTGATCCCAGGTGACCCGCGAGCGGGCGTCGGTCTTGATCGGCGCCACGACGTGCAGCCCCTTGCCCCCGGTCGTCTTGACGAAGGCGGCCAGACCCAGCGCCTCGATCTTCGCCTTCACCACCTTGGACGCGGCGATGACGTCGGCGAAGTCCAGCCCCTCGTCCGGATCCAGGTCGAAGGTGATTTGCTCAGGGATCTCCGGCTGGCCGGGCGCACAGCCCCAGGGGTGCAGCTCAAGACCGCCCGACTGGGCGATGGCGACCAGGCCGCCGACATCGACGGCGGCGACGTAAGGGGTGCGCGCCTTGACATCGATCAGCTTCAACCGCGGGTTCGACCCCGCCATGGCGTGCCGCTGGAAAAAGGTCTCGCCGCCGATTCCCTCGGGCGCCCGGATGATCGAGGTCGGCCGGTCCGCCACATGGGGCAGGATCCGCTCGGCCGCCGCCTCATAATATCGGGCCAGATCGGCCTTGGTGATCGCCGGCCGGTCGCCGACGGCGGGCCACAGCACCTTGTCGGGGCTGGAGATCGTCACCCCCGCCACGACCACCTTGCCGGGTTTTCCGGCCGGTCGCACCGTGGTCGTGGTCTTCTTGGCTTCGCCCATGTCCGTGGGCGGTTGGGGCGCCTGGGTGATCTCAGCGGCCGTCTTGTCTTCGCGTAGCCCCTTGAACGCCGCCTGCCGCAGCGAGCCGGATTCGGTATAACCGCCATGCTCGACCTCGGCGACCAGCACCGGCTTGAGCCAATGGATGTCCTTGGCCGCCTTGGGCGCGCCCGCCCCGGCGAAGGGGGATTTATCCGCCGCCACGCCCTTCAGCGCCGGAACAAGCGTCTTCGTCACCGCCTCGCCATAGCCGGTCCCGACCCGGCCCAGATAGCGAAGGCTGCCCGTTTCCCTGACCCCGACCAGGAGAGAGCGGAACCGCGTCCCGCCCTCGGACGACCAGCCGCCGATCACCACTTCGTCGCGCCCCCGGCATTTGGACTTCAGCCAGGTCGACGACCGCCCGGCATGATAGGGGGCGTCCAGTTTCTTGGAGATCACCCCTTCCAGATCCATGCGGCAGGCGCTCTCCAGCACCGCCTGGCCGGTCGAGGCGAAATGCTCGACATAGCGCAACCGCCCGGCGGCCGCCTTTCCGATCCGGTCCACATAGGCCTGCAGCCGCGCCTTGCGATGCGACAGCGGCAGTTTGCGCAGATCCTCCGCCCCCTCGAACAACAGGTCGAAGGCGAAATAGACCAGGCCCTCCGTCTTCTCGTCCGAAATGGCGGCCTGCAACGCCCCGAAGTCCGGCATGTGATCGTCGTCCAGCGCGCACAGCTCGCCGTCGATCACGGCGTCGGGCCAGGTCGCCGCATCCGCCGCCAGATCCGGGAACTTGTCGCTCCAGTCCAGACCCTTGCGCGTCCGCAACACCGCCCGACCGCCGCCCACGCCGATCTGGATGCGATAGCCGTCGAACTTGATCTCGTGCGCCCAGCCCGTCCCGCCCGGCGGATGGTCAGTCACCTTGCACAGCTGGATCGGCACGAAGGCCGGCGGCTTCTTGGCCTTGGCCGCCGCTTTAGAGGGCTTGGGCTTGGCCGGACCTTTACGTCCTGTCGGCTTGGACGCCGTCCACTCCTTCGTCCCATCCGCGATCTCGGCCAGCGACCGCCCGGTCGTCACCGAGGCGTCGATTTCGGCCAGCGCATCGCCCTCGCCCGCCACGGCGAAGTCGTCCTTTTCCTTCAGCAGCAGCCAGTTGTTGCGCTTGGAGGGTTTGCCCCGATCGCTCTTCAGCCGGATCAGCGCCCATTTGCCCTTCAGCCGCTCGCCGTGAAGGATCATCTTGATCTGACCCTTGGCCCAGGCCGCCTCCAGGTCCGGCTCCTGCGGCTCCCAGGTGCCCACGTCCCACATCTGCACCGTTCCGGCGCCGTAGTTGCCGTCGGGAATTGTCCCCTCGAACGACCCGTAATCCAGCGGATGATCCTCAACCTCGACCGCCAGACGTTTCACCGCCGTGTCGCGCGACGGCGCCTTGGTCACGGCCCAGGATTTCAGCACCCCGTCCGCCTCGATACGGAAATCGTAGTGCAGCCGCGTCGCCGCATGGCGCTGGATCAGATAGCGGAAGCCGCTCTTGGCGCGCTTTGCCTTGGCGCCCTTCGGCTCGGGCGTTTCGCCGAACCGGCGCTTGGCCTGATAGGTCTTCAGTTCACCGCGCATAGGGGCGTAATCCGCCCCGCGCCAAAGCGTTGCCTCATCGACAGAAGCGCGTGTCGGTCGCCTCGAGGTGCAGGTGGTCGTAGTGGACGGCGTTGTAGTCGGGGCTGAGCGTCGTACCGAAGATGCGGCAGGCGTCGTCGCGTATGCGCTTCAGGAAGCGCGCTTCGGGCGTGTCGCCGCTCCAATCCTTGGTCACGGTGATGCGCCGCCCGTCCCTCAGCCGCACCCCGGCGAAGTCCAGCGCCGCCGCCTGGGAATGGGCGCTGATGCGGTTCGAGCCCACGCCGTTGTTCACGTTGCGGCAGGCGTAGGCCCCCATGTGGTCGATCTGCACGACGTCCGATCCCAGGATCTCGCGCGCCGCCGGCTCCAGCGACTGGCGACGCCAGATGCTCAGCGCCAGCGCGGTCTGGCAGGTCATCTCCACATCGCCCGGCGCCATGCGCGCCACCGTCCCTAGGTCGGCGCCCAGCACCCCGCCCTGGCTCAGGCCGCAGGTCGCGGTGTTCTGGCGATCCGGCACGGGACTGAACCGCACGCGGGCGGCGTTCAACTCGGCCAGGCACCGGCCCAGATCGCCGCCTTCGCGCACGACCAGGGCCTGGGTCCCGCCGTCAATCATGCGATCCACCAGCCCCCCGACCAGCGGCGCCTCGGTGCGTGACGGATACGGCGATGGCGGCCGCAACGGCTCGGGCGGCCGCCGCACGCAGCCGCTGAGGATCAGCAGGACGCCGAGGCCGATGAGAAGGGGAGAGACGCGCGACACGGAGTGCATGGTCGCGACGCTTAGCTGATTCCCGCCGCCGCCGTGGTCACGAGGCGGAGAGCCGCCTACCGGGGCTCTTCGGACGCCCCCTTGGCCCGGCACCGATCCGAACAGAACCGCACCTGATCCCAGTCCCGCGCCCACTTCTTGCGCCAGGCGAACGGCAGGCCGCAGGCGGCGCAGCGCTTTTGCGGCAGATCGGACTTGGCCGGCGCCGTGCCGAGATTGACGTGCTTTCGGGCCATGTCGCCTGCCAAGAAAAAGGGCGGCCCGTCCGAGCCGCCCTTGATCGTATCAGCTGTCCAGGAAGGACCGCAGCTTGCGTGACCGCGACGGGTGCTTCAGCTTGCGCAGCGCCTTGGCCTCGATCTGACGGATGCGTTCGCGGGTCACCGAGAACTGCTGGCCGACTTCTTCCAGCGTATGGTCCGTGTTCATGCCGATGCCGAACCGCATCCGCAGGACCCGCTCCTCGCGCGGCGTCAGCGACGCCAGCACGCGGGTCGTGGTCTCGCGCAGGTTCGACTGGATGGCCGCGTCGATCGGCAGGACGGCGTTCTTGTCCTCGATGAAGTCGCCCAGGTGGCTGTCTTCCTCGTCCCCGATGGGCGTTTCCAGCGAGATCGGCTCCTTGGCGATCTTCAGGACCTTGCGCACCTTCTCCAGCGGCATGGCCAGCTTTTCGGCCAACTCTTCCGGAGTCGGCTCACGGCCGATCTCGTGCAGCATCTGGCGGCTGGTGCGGACGATCTTGTTGATCGTCTCGATCATGTGCACCGGGATACGGATGGTGCGCGCCTGGTCGGCGATCGACCGGGTGATCGCCTGACGGATCCACCAGGTGGCGTAGGTCGAGAACTTGTAGCCGCGACGGTACTCAAACTTGTCGACCGCCTTCATCAGGCCGATGTTGCCCTCCTGGATCAGATCCAGGAATTGCAGGCCGCGGTTGGTGTATTTCTTGGCGATGGAGATCACGAGGCGCAGGTTGGCCTCGACCATTTCCTTCTTGGCTTGCCGCGCTTCGCGTTCGCCTTTCTGCACCGTCTGGACGATCCGGCGATAGTCGTCGATCGGCAGGCCGGCTTCCAGCGCCACGGCGGCGACGTCGGAACGGATGGTCGCGATCTGGCTGCCTTCGTTCTCGCTGAACTTGGTCCAGCGCACGCCCTGATCCTTGATCCGGTCGGTCCAGGTGGGGTCGAGCTCCGAGCCGAAATAGGCCTTGAGGAACTCAGGCCGCGAAATGCCGTAGCTGTCGGCCAGGCGCAGCAGACGACCTTCCAGACCGATCAGGCGCTTGTTGATCGCATAGAGCTGCTCGACCAGCGCCTCGATGCGGTTGTTGTTCAGCTTCATCGTCTTCAGACGATCCGAAATGGACGTCGTCAGCGCCTGATAGGCCTTTTCATCCTTGGCGCTCAGCACCTCGCCCTTCAGGCGGGCCTGAACCAGCTTGTCCTGCAGGGCGCGGAAGGCGCCGAAGTCCGCGGCGATGGCGTTCAGGACGTCCATCACCCCGTCGCGCAGCTCGGCTTCCAGCGCCGAGATCGACATGCCGCCGCCATCGTCGAAGTCGTCGTCATCGTCGTCGTCGGATTCAGGCTTGTCCTCGGCGGCCGGCTTGTCCTCGGCTTCGTCTTCCTCTTCGCCTTCAGGCTGGGCGGCGCCCGGCAGGGACGAAGGGTTCAGCACGCCATAGGTGGCGTCCAGGTCGATGACCTCGCGCAGCAGGATGCGGTTGTTTTCCAGCTCGTCGCGCCACACCATGATGGCCTCGAAGGTCAGGGCGCTTTCGCACAGACCCGAGATCATGGCGTCGCGGCCGGCCTCGATCCGCTTGGCGATGGCGATTTCGCCCTCGCGGCTCAGCAGTTCGACCGAACCCATCTCGCGCAGATACATGCGCACCGGGTCGTCGGTGCGGTCATAGGCGGACTTGGCGGGCGTTTCGGCGACGGCGGTGCCGGCGGCGGCGGCGACGTCGGTGGACTGCTGCTCCTGCGCGTCCTCCTCGGCCTCCACGACGTTGACGCCCATTTCGGACAGCATCGCCAAGGTGTCTTCAATGGCGTCGGGCGTGACTTCTTCGGACGGCAGAACCTTGTTCAGCTCCTCCATCGTCACATAGCCGCGCGCCTTGGCTTGCTTGATGAACTTCTTGACGCCGGCGTCCGTCAGATCGAGCAGGGGCCCATCGGTCGAAACCTCGGTGTCCTGCGTCTCGGTCTGTGCGTTCATAGTCAGTCTGTCTCCGGCCGAGAGGGTGATCAGTCCGCCCCGGCGAAAAATACAATGCTTGGCGTGCCGTAAGGTTACGTGCCCGCGCTGTCTTCCCAAATCGTCCCGGCTTTGATCGCACGGCGAAGCGCATCCCGCTCGGCCTTCAGCCGGCGGAACGCCTCATCCTGCCCAGGCACATCACGTGCATGGGCCAAGGCGTCCTCCAACGCGGCGACCCGCGTCGAAGCGTCGAACGCCTGCGACCATCGGACCCTTGCCTCGGCGAGGGGCGCATTTGCGGCCAGGAATGGCGCGCCGGACTTTGCCGCCGCCTTCTCGACCTCGCGCACTAAGGCATCATGACCCGATTGCGCCAGATGGCGTCGCAGGGCGGCGGAGTCAAGGCTATGTCCCGACAGACGCAGGCGAACCAACTCCTGCGCCAGTCCATCCAGCCCCTTGTCGCCGAATCCATGGGCGGCGATTTCCTCCAGATGGTCGTCCATCCGTTCGGGGTCGTCGATGGCGCCGTGGGCCAGAGCGGCTGGCACCGGCTCGATGGCGCGAAACAGCGACTGCATCGCCTGGGCGCCCTCCGCCGTCTGACCCAGCTTGGGCGGCGGGCCGAAACCGCGTTTGCCCTGCCCCGGCGTCCAGGGCGCGCGTTGAGGGCTGCGCGGGAACAGGGCGTCGAAGCGGTCGAACAGGTCGCGGCGGTATTGCTCCGCCAGATCCTTGTCCTGGATGGCCGAGGCGGTGTTCCTCAGCCGCGCCTTGAAGCCGGCCTTGCGCTCCGGCGTGTCCAGCGGCTCCAGATCCTGTTCGCGGCGGAACAGCACCTCAGCGAACCCGTGCGTTTCGGCCAGGGCCTGACGCAGCGCGGGCGCGCCCTTGTCGCGCAGAATGTCGTCGGGATCCTGACCGGCCCCCAGCAGGGCAAACCGGAAAGAGCGTCCTGGCTTCAGCAGCGGCAGCGAGCGTTCGATGGCGCGATAGGCGGCGCGCAGTCCGGCCGCATCGCCGTCGAAGCACAGGATCGGCTCGTGCGACACGCGCCACAGCCGTTCCATCTGCTCCTCGGTGAGGGCCGTGCCCATCGGCGCCACGGCCGGCAGTCCCGCGCGCTGGCAGGCGATCACGTCCATATAGCCTTCGACCACGATGATGGCCTGGTCGTTCTTGGATTCCGCACCCAGGATGCGCCGCGCCTCGGGCAGGCCGTAGAGGGTCGAGCCCTTGTGGAAGAGCGGGCTTTCCGGGCCGTTCAGATATTTGGCCCGGTCGTCGGGGTTCATGGCCCGGCCGCCGAAGCTGACGATCCGGCCGCGCGCATCCAGGATCGGGAACATCAGCCGGTCGCGGAACCGATCATAGGGCTGGCCGCCGCTTTCGGGCGAGATCAGCAGCCCGGCCTCGACCAGTTCGGCGGGCTTGGCGCCGCGCTGCACCAAGGCCTGCTTCAGCCCCTCGCGGTCGTTGGGCGCATAGCCCAGGCCGAACCGCTCCCACTGATCCTCGGGCAGGCCGCGCTTGTCCAGGTATTCGCGCGCTGCCTTGCCCGGCGTGCGGCGCAGATTGGCGGCGAACCATTTCTGGGCCAGGTCCATCCAGTCCGACAGACCCGCCCGCTTCTGCTCGCGCTCGGCCTCCTTGGGGTCTTCGGCCGGAAGCTGCATCCCCGCCTCGCCCGCCAGACGCTGCACCGCCTCGACGAAACTCAGCCGCTCGGTCTCCTGCAGGAAGGAGATGATGTCGCCATGCTTCCCGGACGAAAAGTCGTGGAAGAACCCCTTGTCGTCATTGACGAAAAAGGACGGCGACTTCTCCTTCGAGAAGGGCGACAGACCGACATATTCGCGGCCCTGACGTTTCAGCTTCACCGTCCGCCCGATCACGTCGGACGGCCGAAGGCGGGCCTTCAGTTCATCGATGAATCTCTCGTCGAAACGCACCCGCGATCCTTAAGCCCTGCGGCACTCAACGTCGATGGATGGGAAGACGATCAGGCGGCTCGTCCGGGCATCCCCTGATATCCGAACGAACCGCCGCATCGCAGAAGGCGCAAACCGCAGCGTCCCCCAACGCCTTGGCTAACGAAGTCCTAACGCCTCGCGGACCGGCATCTGAAGTCAGGACCGGCGTTCTGTCGAGAGGCGGGCGGGCATGCCCTAGCGAATAGAGGCGAGACTGTGTCCTTTTCGTCGCGCGTCGTTCGCCTTACGGGCGACCGAAGGGGACGACCTTGTTGGCGGCGTCATGCCCGATATCGGCGCTTCCCAGGAAGGGTATGCCCGAGCGCAAGCACCAGTATCGAACGATTTCCTCCGGAGTCTGACCGAAATCGGGATCGTTTGGCGTGACGTCCGAGACCCGTCCCAGGCGAATCCCGGCCACGCGTCGGATGCTGGCCTGGCTGGTCAAGTGAAACATCATCCGGTCGATCCGGTAGGCGGCCTCGGACACCTCCTCCAGCATCAGGACGTGGTCGGACAGATCGGGCTCCAGAGACGTGCCGGTCAGTTCGTTCAGGATGGTCAGGTTGAAGGCGACGGCCGGGCGCGGATCGGTCGCCAGCGACGGCTCGATCCAGTCGGTGCGTCCGGTGGTCAGCCAGGACAGGGCGCCGCGCGCGGTTGCGTCTTCGCGCACCGAATCCGAGGCCATCGGTCCGTGCGCCAGATGCTTGAATCCGGCCTTGTACATTCCGGCCAGCAGGCTGCCGGCGTCGGAATAGCCCATGTAGCGCTTCTTGCGGGCGACGGCGTCCAGGCGCGGGATTACCGCATCGGCGATGCGGCACGAGCCGTAGCCGCCGCGCGCGAACCAGATGGCGTCGATGCGCGGGTCGTTGGCGAACTCGACGAAGGCGTCGGCGCGCGCCCGGTCATCGCCGGCGAAATGACCGTGTTTCAGGAAACAGGCGGGATGGAAGACGACGGCGACATCGCGGTCGGGATGGTTGTGCGCCATCCAGGCCTCGACCGCCTCGGCGCGCTCTTTCGCAAAGCGCGAACTGGCGCAGACGACGCCGATCTTGAAGCTGCCCATTTTATCGCTCTTTGGGGTCACGTCCGTCTTCATCGTCGTTTTTGCGATCCCCTACTGGCGGACCGGCCCGATCCCCTGTTCTAAGGGGGCATGAACCAAGACGCCTCCTATTTCTTCTGCGGCATCGGCGGGTCGGGCATGCTGCCCCTGGCCATGATCGTCCAGGCGCGCGGCGCCGTGATCGAAGGGTCGGACCGGGCGCTGGATCAGGGCCGCACGCCCGAGAAGTTCGACTGGCTGCGCGCCCACGGCGTGACCCTGCACCCCCAGGACGGATCGGGCGTAACCCGCGCGGATCAGACCGTCATCGCAACCGGCGCCATCGAGGAGACGGTGCCCGACATCGGCGCGGCCAGGCGCGCGGGCGCAACCATCAAGACCCGGCCCGAACTGCTCAGTGAACTGTTCAACGCCGCCCCGACCTCGGTCGGGGTCGCGGGCACCAGCGGCAAGTCCACCATCACAGGCATGATCGCCTGGATCCTGAACCAGACGGGCCGCGAGCCGACCGTGATGAACGGGGCGGTGATGAAGAACTTCGCCGACGCCGACCATCCGTTCGCCAGCGCCCTGATCGGCGGGCCGGACGTGTTCGTGTCGGAGGTGGACGAAAGCGACGGCTCCATCGCCCGATACGATCCGACGGTGGCGGTGGTGTCCAACATCTCGCTGGACCACAAGTCGATGGAGGAACTGCGCGACCTGTTCGGGGGCTTCACCGCGCGGGCGACGACGGCCGTGCTGAACCTGGACAATCCCGAGACGGCGGCCCTGGCCCAGACGCTCCCGGCCGGCAAGGCGATCACCTTCGGCCTGGGCGAAGAGAAGGCCGACCTGTCCGCCCATGATCTTCAGCCGCTGCCGATGGGCATGCGGTTCAGGCTGATCGAGGGATGGAGCGAACACGACGTGGTTCTGAATGTGCCCGGCGCGCACAATGTCGCCAACGCCCTGGCGGCGCTGGGCGCGACCCGGGCGCTCGGCGTGCCGACGGCCGAGGCGGTCAAGGCGCTGGAGACCTTCGCCGGCATCCGTCGCCGGATGGAGGTGGTCGGGACGGCCGGCGACATCACCGTCATCGACGACTTCGCCCATAACCCGGACAAGATCGCGGCCACGCTGAAGACCCTGCACGCCTTCGATGGCCGGCTGCTGATCCTGTTTCAGCCGCATGGGTTCGGCCCCCTGAAGCTGATGAAGTCGGAGTTCATCGACGGCTTCGCCGGCCTGATGCGCAAGGACGACGTGCTGCTGATGCCCGAGCCGGTATATTACGGCGGGACAACCGACCGCAGCGTGGGATCGGAAGACATCGCCTCCGGCGTCCGCGCCGCCGGCCGTCAGGCCGAGGCGCTGGCGACGCGCGCCGACTGCGGCGACCGGATCGTCGAGATCGCCAAGCCGGGCGACCGGATCATCGTCATGGGCGCGCGCGACGACACCCTGTCGACCTTCGCGGCGGAACTTTTGGGGCGGTTGCAAAAATAGCCGCTCATCCCGGCGAAAGCCGGGACCCAGTCCTTTCGCGAGGCAGAATGTCTAGGATCAATGGGCCGCCAGACTGGTTACGTCTGGACGCCCAAAGCACTGGGTCCCCGCGTTCGCGGGGATGAGCGGAAAAGTTAATACACGTCCCGCCGATAGCGGCCGTCTTCCAACATGGTCAGCACCACGTCCGCGCCCAACGCGTTTTCCAGCGCGGCATGCACGCCTTGCGACATGCCTTCCAGACTGCCGCAGACATAGACCGCCGCGCCGCGCGCGACCCAATCTCGAAGCTCGTCGGCCGCCGCCGCGACCAGATCCTGCACATATCGGCCGTCGCCCGCATCGCGCGAGAAGCTTCGGTCCAGCCGCCGCAGCACGCCCGACGCCAGCCAGGCCTGCAACTCCGCATCAAAGAAGGCGTCATGCGCCTGGGTGCGTTCTCCGAACAGCAGCCAGGCCCCGCCCGCGTCGGTGCGCGCCTTCAAATGTGCGCGCAAGCCGGCGATGCCCGTGCCGTTGCCGATCAGGATCATCGGCGTCTCGTCCGCCGGGCCGTGGAAGCTGCGGTTGGTGCGCAGGCGCATTCCGATCTGATCGCCCAGCGCCAGATCCTGCGTCAGCCATCCCGACGCCAGGCCCGGGGCGCCGTCGAGATGGCGCATCAGGCGGATCAGAAACTCGACCCGGCCGTCCGACGGCAAGGAGGCGATGGAATATTCACGTGAACCCGGCGTGACGCCGTCACGCTCAGGCAGGCCGACCTCGGCGATGTCGCCGGCCGACCAGTCGGGCGTCGCGCCTACGGCCTCGAACGCCAGATGATGAGCCTCGCCGCCGGGACTGCCCGGATTGACCAGTGTGCGTTCGACCAGCCGCCAGGGATCGTAAGCGGGCGGAGTCCAGTCAGGCGCCGTCACGCTGCCCGTGATCTGGTTTAGTTGGTGCTGCCAGTGGCGAAGGGCGCCGGCCTCGCCGTTGTCGACCTCGACCATATCGAACAGGGGTCCGGCGCCCGCGCGTCGCAGCCAGCCGTCGACCGCACGGCCGAAGCCGCAGAACTGATCATAGCTGCGATCGCCCAGCGCCAGCAGGCCGAAGCGCAACCCCGACAGGTCCGTCGCCTCGCCCATGACCTTGCGCACGAACCGGGCGGCGCTGTCGGGCGGATCCCCCTCGCCGGTCGTCGACACGATCAGCAGCGCCCGGTCCGCCGACATCAGCGTCGGCAGATCCAGATCGGCGAAGGACAGCACCCGCGCGCCCACGCCGCCATCTCCCAAGGAGCGCGCCGTCATCCAAGCCAGTTCCTCGGCGAAGCCCGTCTGGCTGGCGAAGGCGATCAGCACCGCCTGTCCCTCGCCCGCCCCGGCCCCAGCGCCCGCAAAGGCGTCGGACCGCGCACGCGCCTGGGCCTTGGCCCGGCGTTCGCGCCAGACGATGATGGCGATCAGGGCCAGCCAAAGCGCCAAGGCTCCGACCGCCCACAGCCAGCGCTGCGGATCGGCTGTCACCCCGGACGATCTCCGTCGTCGTCAAGCAGGGCGGCGAAGGCCGGCGACATCCGCTCGACCGGGCCGCGCTCGGTGCGTTCGACGAAATGGGCCATCAGGCCGACGGCCTCGGCGTAGTCCGGTCCGTCGAACGGTCCCATGACGGTCAGGGCCGTGGCGTAGGCGTCGGCCATCATGGCCGAGGGGTGCAGGACGGTGACCGAACTCAGATTGTTGCTGACCGGCCGACCGGTCGATCCGTCGATGGTGTGGGGATAAAGGCGCCCTTCATGGCGGAACGCGCGGCGATAGTCGCCGCTGGTCGCCACGGCGAGATCGAACAGAGCCGCCACGGTCTGTGGCGCTGGCGAACCCTCGACCCGCTCGATCTCGACCCACCACGGCTGAGCGTCCGGCTTGACGCCGCGCCCCTTCAACTCGCCGCCGATCTCGATCAGGTGCGAGGTCGCGCCCATGGCCATCAGGCGATCGGACACGCGGTCCACCGCATGACCCTTGGCGATACCGGAGAAGTCCAGCCTCATCCCGCCCATCTGCATCACCGCGCGCGCATCGCCGTTCAGCCGCAGCTTCTGCCAACCCGACACGGCCGCAGCCGCCGCGATCTCGTCCCCGGCCGGGACGGGCAACAAGGCCGAACGTGGTCCGGGCGGGCCGAACCCCCACAGATCGACCAGGGCGCCCAGAGTCGGATCGACCGCGCCGTTGGTTTCGTCGCCCAGGGTCATCGCCGCATCAAGCAAGTCCCAGAAGGGCTGGGACACCGCCCAGACGCCGGCCGGCGCGGTATTGAAGCGGCTGATTTCGCTGGACGGCTCCCACGGGCTGAACAGACCGACGACGGTCGCCAGTTCCTCTTCGATCGCAGACCGGATCTCCGCCTCGCCCACGCCTGGCGGAGCGATGACGCGCGCGCTCCAGGTCGTCCCCATGGTCTGACCGCCCAGCGAGCGGATCAGGTCGCTGGGTGGACGGGGCGGCGCGCCTTCGATCGCCGGCACGAGGACGCGGTTGTCGGCGCGGTCGCCCAAAGGGGCGGCGTCGCCGATATTGACCGTGGGCGGGGCGGCGCGTGACCCGCGCGAGGGGGGAATGTCTGACATGGCCCTTCGCTTAGGGCAGGACTTCCATCGCCGCCACATAGCTGGCGCTGGAACCCAGCGTTTCGCCCTGGCCTTCGGTGCGGACCGAGGCGTTCAGCCAGTACATGCCCGCTTCCGGCCAGGTGATGGTGAAGGCGCCCTCGGCGTTGGTCTTGAGCGTCGACTCCTCGGGGTTGTCGCGATAGCGCAGGCCGCCGCGCGCCACGGTGACGTCGATGTCCGCCGCCGGCTGGCCGTTGTTCAGCAGTTTGAAGGTGGCCGGTTCGCCGACGACCAGGTCGTTCGGGTGGGTGACGGGAACCAGCTCAAGCCCCTCGCCGGTCGTCTTGAAGACGGTGTCGGTGGGGTTGTTCAGGGTGACGAAGGTCTCGATGCGGCTGGCGGTGCGAGTGGCCTGAACATTGGTCGCGCCCTCGGGCAGGCCCGCCGGGTATTCCGAGGCCGCGCCGCGCCAGCGCTTCTGTTCGCCGTTCAGGGTGTAGCTGGCCATGACGCCGTTCATGACGTTGGCGATCTTGTAGGTGCCGTTCTGGGTCAGATGGGCGTCGAAGGTCGAACGATAGCGGCCCTGCATGGCGTTCTCGGGCTGGACCGCCGAGCCGTCCGGCGCGGTGATGGTCAGGCCGGTCAGGCGCATGGCGGCGTGGTCGGGGTTGAACACCTGGTTCGACATGCCGGCGTCGAATCCGACCCAGGCGTCCGTGCCCGACAGGGTCGTGGCCGTGGGCGCCAACCAGGCGCGGTGGGCCTGGGCGGCCATGGGGGCGGCCAGTGCTGCAGCCAGCGTGAGCAGGGCGATCGTCTTCTTCATGGTCATGATCCTCAGCGAGAGACGGCGACGCGCACGGCGCCCAGTTCGGTGGAGCCGGTTCCGGCGCCGGTGTTGGCCGCGCCCCAGCGGAAGGGCACGCGAACAACCTCGCGCCCGCCCAGTTCGCGGGCCGCCTCGACGACGATGTTGTACTGGCCGGGCTGAAGGTTGCGCAGACGGGCGGCGGGTACGGTGACGGTGTGGCGGCCCGGCGCGCGCGTGGCGCCGGATACGCCGTCGGCCGGCAGGCTCATGGCCCGGCCGCCCTTGCGCCACCAGGTGCGCAGATCCTTCAGCCAGTCCTTGCCGTCGCCCTCATTGTTGCGGGTCTGCTGATACCAGACGGCCAGGGTGCGTTCGGCCGACTGATCCGGCTTTTCGATCCACACGGCGACATAGGGGCGATGATAGGAGGCGGTGTTCAGGCGCGGAATCTCGACCGACACCGTCAGGTCGGCGGCCATGGCAGGCGCAGCGGCGGCGGCCAGGCCGACGGTGGTGATGACGACGGGAAGAAGGCGCATCGGAAAACTCGTCAGTGAATGAAGATCAGGGCGATGACGACGGGGATCAGCAGGCCCAGCGCCGCCAGCGGCCAGGTCGAGGGCCGACCCTTGGCGTGCAGGAACATTAGGCCCAAGCCCGTGACGGCGAAGATGACGCAGGCCGCCGCGAAGACGTCGATGAACCAGAACCAGACCACGCCGGCGTTGCGACCCTTGTGCAGGTCGTTGAGGTAGGCGATCCAGCCGCGCGTCGTCTTCTCGTGCAGCGTCTCGCCGGTCGAACGGTCGATGGTGACCCAGCCGTCGCCGCCGGGCATGGCCAGGGCGACATAGACCTCTTCCGCCGTCGTCTCGGTCGGCTTGCCGGCGATCTCGACCTTCAGGGCCTCGGACGCCCAGCGCGCGACGGCGTCGGGGACGGGATCGGTGGTCTCTTCGGGGAAGGCCGCCAGCCGCTGCACCAGGGGCGCCGGCAAGGTCGCGGTCTGTTCGACCGTCACCGGATCGCCGGGGATCGAGGCCGCATGGTTCAGGGTGATGCCGGTGACCGCGAACAGGATCATGCCGACCAGGCTGACCGCCGCCGAAATCCAGTGCCAGCTATGCAGCTGTTTCAGCCAGAACGACCGTGCGCCGTTCAGCGCCGCCTTGGGTTTGGGGCCCTTGGCTGCGGTTTCGGCCTGACGCTGTGTGGCGAGTTCGGTCACGCGGTCGCTGTGCCATTGTTGCGAACGGGTTGCAATAGCATTTAGCGACGTCATGACACCTTGGGCGTCAGACCTCGGTCCAGCGCCGCAGCAGATTGTGATAGACGCCGGTCAGTTCGATCACGGCCTGATCCTTGGGCCCCTTTTCGGACGCCACGCGCTGGGTGGCGATGTCCAGACGGAACAGAGTCTCGCGATCGGCGTCATCGCGGACCAGGCTCTGCATCCACATGAAGGACGACACCCGCGCCCCGCGCGTCACCGGCGTGACCCGGTGCAGGCTCTTGGACGGATAGAGGACCAGATCGCCAGCCGGCAGCTTGATCGCCTGGGCCCCGTACATCTCTTCTATGATCAACTCGCCGCCGTCGTAGTCCTCGGGTTCGGACAGGAACAGGGTCGCCGACAGATCGCTGCGAATGCGGATCGCCCCGCCGCCCCGCGCCTGACGGATGGCGTTGTCGACGTGCAGGCCGAACTCGCCCCCACCCTCGTAGCGGTTGAACAGAGGCGGAAAGATCGTGTGCGGCAGGGCCGCCGCCACAAACATCGGATTGGCGTTCAGCGCCTGGACGACCAGGGCCGCGACCTCTTTCGCCACGTCCGACTCTTCGGGCAGTTGAAGGTTCTTCTTCGCCGTCGCCGATTGATGGCCCGAGGTGGCGTTGCCGTCCGCCCACGGCCCGGCGTCCAGCCGCGCCCGCAGAGCCTTGACCTCGGCCTTGGAGAAGACTTCCGGAATCTGCAGCAGCACGGGCGTTCTCGCTGAAAGACGAAACGGCCCCGCGGGGGGGATCGCGGGGCCGTCAGACTAGGCCGGGGAAACGGCCTTTAGAAGCGCAGGTTCAGGGCCAGGATGGCCTGGCGACCTGCGGCCACGTCGGCGTGGTGAACGCCGTTGGTGCGCATGATGTAGTCCTCGTCCGTCGCATTCTTGACGTTCAGCTGAAGCGTCGCGCGATCCGTCAGATCGTAGGCGGCGAAAGCGTCCACGCGGGTCCATTCGGGCGCATAGATGCGGTTGGTCCCGCCGCCCGCGCCGCCCTGGTTCCCGCCCAGAGATTTGGACGTGTAGTAGACGCCGCCGCCGACCGTCAGCCGGGGCAGGACGCGATAGGTGGTGAACAGGCTGGCGCTATGCTTGGGCGTGTTGGCGAGCGGCAGGCCTTGCAGCGGATTGACGCTGGCGACCGGCGGCGTGCCCGACACGACAACAGCCGCCTTGGTCAGTTCGGAGTCCATGTAGGTATAGCCGCCGAACACGGTCCACTTCGGCGTGATGCTGCCCGACACGCCCAGCTCAAAGCCGTTGACCTCGACCTCGCCTTCCTGACGGAAGATGTTGGGCTCAACCAGGATCAGGGCGTTCTTACGCGTCAGATGGAAGGCGGCCGCGGACAGGGCGAGACGGTCGTTCAGGACATTGGCCTTGGCGCCGATCTCGAAGCTTTCGGTGTCTTCCGGATCCAGGACGGTGTTGGCGACGCCATCGACCGTGCCCGTACCGCCCGAGGCGTTCTGGTCGCCCGCTGAAATGGTTGGCGGCGTCGAAGAGGTCGACCAGGACGCATAGACGCTGCTGTTCTGCGTCGGCTTGAACACCAGGCCGACCTGATAGTTGGTGAACTCCCAGGTCTGTTCCGGCACAGCCGTATAGCCCGTCGTCGTCCAGACGCCGGCCGACTGGGTCGCGGTCGCATTTACGCCCTTGACCGAATACTGGTCCCAGCGAACGCCCAGGTTCAGGATCAGTCGCTCGGTCAGGGTGATGCTGTCGTTGGCGTAGACGCCGATAGCCTCGGTCGTGTTCGAGCTGGTCGGGCCGCGATTGATAATGCCGGTCCAGGCGTCGTCGGGGTTTGGATTATAGACCGGGGTGCAGTCGCCGGCGCCCAGCGACCCGGCGGCGGTCGGATACGACCCGCTGACCGTCGTCAGACCGCTCGGACAGGCCGAGCCCGAGGTGGTGTAGGTGGAATAGGAGGCGTTCCTGTTGTGCTCGCGCGACAGCTCCACGCCGACGTCATAGCTGTGCCTGATCGAACCGGTGGCGAATTGGCCGAAGACATCCGTCACATTGGCCAGGGTGGCGACCGGGTTCCAGCGGGTCTTGGTGCCCCGCTTCATCCAGTAGGTCCCGTCCGCCGCGCGTCCGACATAGCCGCCGTCGCCGGGGTTGGTGACGATGTAGTCGTTCAGCGTCTGCGAGTAGCGGCTGACGTTGCGGATCGTGGCGAAATCGTTGAGGCGATGCTCGGCCTTGAAGGTAAACGCATCCACCTCATTGGTCAGGTAGTCGCGCGCCTTCAGCCCATAGAAGCTGTCATAGGGCACATCCAGGACGCCGCTGTCGGTCGTGCGCGACTGGATTTTGGTGAAGAGCGGAATGCCGTAGTCGGGCATCTGGTCGCTGGTCAGGTGGTAGTAGCTGAAGACCATCGACGACGGCGTGCCCAGGCCGGCGCCCAGGCTGATGGCAGCACCCCATTTGTCGTAATCGACGGCGTCGCGGCCGGGCACATCGCCTTGGGCGCCCATCAGATTGATGCGCAGGGCGGCGGTCTCGCCCAGCGGCAGGTTCGCATCGACCGTGCCGCGCAGAGAACCGTCGGTGCCCGCGCCCGCGCTGACATTGGTGAAGGCGTTCAGCTTGGGCGATTTGGAGGCCAGATTGATGCTGCCGCCGCCCGAACCGCGTCCCGAATAAACAGCGTCCGGCCCCTTGATGACCTCGACCTGCTCCAGGTTGAAGACCTCGCGCTGCTGGCCCCCCGTATCGCGGATGCCGTCCACGAAGATGTTGTTGCCCGACGACTGACCCCTGATGAAGGGACGATCGGCCAGGGGCTGACCGCCCTCGCCTGCCCCGAAAGTGATGCCGGGTGAGTTGGACAGCAGGTCCTGCAAGGACGAGGCCGAGGTCTGTTCGATGATGGCCTGGGGGATGACCGTCACGGCGCGCGGAGTGTCCACCAGGGGCGCGACGAATTCGGGGCTGACAAGAGCCGGCTTCTTGAACTGACCGTTGACGTCGATCGTGCCCAGATTGGCGGGCTGGGACTGGTCGGCCGTGACGACCACGCCGTCCTCGGCGGTCACATCGGCGGCGATGGCGGGAGCGGCGACCAGCATGCCAGCGGCGCTGGAGGCGAAGAGAAGCGAGCGGAGCGCGGCGGCGCGGGATTCGGACATAGTCTTGCGACCTTTTGGTCTGATTTTGCAATGCGCTCGCAATAACCAGCTCCACAGGAAGGCACAAGACAATTGCGAACAAATCGCAATCTTAATTAGCCAACGGCGCTGATGCTCCTCTGAGGCGCCGACGTGTCGATTTCCAGCCAGGTCGGATCAGGCATGGCGCGGTGGGCGGCGGCCAGGGCTTCGGACCAGCGCCGACCCAAGTCGCGGAAGTAGGGATCATCCGCCTCGATGCGCCGCGCCGTGCCGGTCAGCTGGTCGCGGGGCATGACGATCAGGTCCAGCGGCGGGCCGACGGCGATGTTCGAGCGGATGGTCGAATCGAACGAAATCAGGCCCAGCTTCACCGCCTCGGACAGGGAGGTGGAGCTGTGCAGGGCGCGATCCAGAATGGGTTTGCCGTATTTCAGCTCGCCGATCTGCAGATAGGGCGTATCGGGCCCGCACTCGATGAAGTTGCCCTGCCCGTAGATCAGATACAGCCCCATCTTGCCGCCGGCGATCTGACCACCCAGCAACATCGAGGCGGTGACATTCAGCCCGTCGGCGGTCGGCGTCGGCGGGGTATTGATGCTGGCGCGCACGCTGGCCATCGCATGACCCAGAAGTTGGGCGGCCCGGAACAGGGTCGGGGCGGTCTGGAGCGTTTCAAGCTCGGTGGAGTCCGGCAGTTTGACCCCGGCTGCGACCATGGCCAGCGCCGTCTGGGTGACCGACAGATTGCCCGCCGTCGCGACCGCCAGTATGCGCTCGCCCGGCGACTTGTAGATGTGCAGTTTGCGATAGGACGAGATGTTGTCCACGCCCGCATTGGTGCGCGTGTCGGCGATCATCGCCAACCCGTCGTCCACCAGCATGCCTACGCAATAGGTCACTTCGCTCTATTCGCTCCCCGCGTTGCGAATCCCCAGACGCTAACAGATTCGCGCGTCATGCCTATCGGGGCCATCCACTGGATTGCAGTTGTTGCTGGCTCTGTTGCACCGGCCGCACATTCAGGGCGACGGTCAGCTGCTCCTGGCCGCCGCCATAGCTGGTGCCCCGGATCGGGGTGGCGCCCCGTGCATCCAGTCCGACCGCGACCCGGACATAGTGTTCGGTCGGACAGATGCCGTTGGCCGGATCGAACCCGACCCAGCCCAGATCTTCGACCCAGGCCTCGGCCCAGGCATGGGCGGCGTCCTGATCGTGGCGTCCGTCCTGACGGCTGAGATGGCCCGAGACATAGCGGGCCGGCACGCCCAGCAGGCGCGCGGCCGAGATGAAGATCTGCGAATGGTCCTGACAGACGCCGCGCTTCTGGGCGAAGGCGTCGGCGGCTGTGTGGGAGGCGGAGGTCGAGCCGACCTCGAACGCCACAGTATCCTTCAGGGCGCTCATCAACCGATGCATTCGATTAAGCGTCGCGCCCTCGGGAATGGAGCGGGCGAAATCGACGATGCCGGCGTCGGCCTTGGTCATCGGGGTTTCGCGCAGGTAGACCAGGGGGGACAGCCGCTCGGCCTGGCCCTTCACGACGCCGCCCGTCTCGACGGTCGAGACCTCGCCGGTGACGCGGATGGTCAGGGCGTCGGTCGGCCGCTCGGTATAGAGGCTGTGAACGATATTGCCGAAGGCGTCCTCGCTGCGCCGCAGCCGGGCGTCGACATCGGTTTCGATGCGCCAGTCGCGGACCTGCTGGCTTTCGCACGACTTGGGCGTCAGCCGCAGCATCTGGACGATGAACCGCGCGGGCCGGGCGTAGGCATAGCGGGTGGAGTGATCGATCCGGATCCGCATGGTCAGACCAGATACTGTTCGTGGACGGCCGCGGCCAGGGCGTTGTTCTCGTTCAGGAAGCTCTGGATGTATTCGTGCAGGCCGGACTGGAAGATGTCTTCGATCTTGGCCTCGTTGAATTGGCTGAGGCGATTGGAGGCCAGCCGTTGCGCCGGGCCGCGCCGGCCGTAATCGGTGGCCAGCTTCTCCAGATAGCTGACGATCATGCCTTGGCATGAGGCCAGCGAGCGCGGCATCTGGCGGTTCAGCACCAGCAGGTCCGCCACCAGCCAGGGCCGCACGCTTTCGCGGTAGACCCAGCGGTAGGCGGTCAAGGCCGAAACCTCGCGCAGCAGGGTCGTCCACTGGAAATAGTCCAACTGCCCCCCGACCCGTTCGCCGGGCGGCAGCAGCAGGTGATATTTCACGTCCAGCAGGCGCGCGGTGTTGTCGGCCCGCTCGATCGCCATGCCCAGTCGCAGGAACCAGTAGGCGTCGTTCCTGAGCATGGTCCGCGACGAGGCGCCCTCCACCGCCAGGGACGTCGATTTCACGAAGTCGAGGAAGTTGGTGAAGTCGTCGCGCTTGGTCGGTTCGCCCAGCTCGTTCAGACCGTTCCAGGCGCCGTTGATCGCCTCCCACAGTTCGATGGTCAGGGCGGTGCGCACCGAGCGCGCATTGGTCCGCGCCTTGGTGATGCAGGCCTTGATCGAGGTCGGATTGTCGAAGCCGAAGGCCAGATATTCCCGCACGGACTTTTCCGACACGGTCCGGCCGGTCGCGTCGAAGCCGGCCTTGACCCCCGACGAGGCGATGGCCCCGGCCCAGGCGGTGACGGCGGCCTGATCTTTCGCCGGCAGGGCGGCGAGACGGATCGCCGCCTCCAGAATGCGGGCGAGAAAATCCGCCCGCTCCATGTAGCGGCCGGTCCAGTAGAGGCTGTCTGCAGTGCGTGAAAGCATCAGTTGTCCAGCACCCAGGTGTCCTTGGTTCCGCCGCCCTGGCTGGAGTTCACCACCAGCGACCCTTCCTTCAACGCCACCCGCGTCAGGCCGCCGGGCGCGACGCGCACGCCGGCCGGACTGGACAGGACGAACGGCCTGAGATCGACGTGGCGGGGCGACAGGGCGCCGCCGTTCAGCGTCGGGGCCGTCGACAGGCTCAGCGTCGGCTGGGCGATGAAGTCGTCGGGATCGGCGATCAGCTTGGCGCGGAAATCCTCGATCTCGGCCTTGGTCGAGGTCGGCCCGACCAGCATGCCGTAACCGCCCGATCCGCCGACTTCCTTGACCACCAGTTCCGGCAGCCTATCCAGCACTTCCTTCAGGGCGTCCGGCTCGCGACAGCGCCAGGTCGGCACGTTCTGCAGGATTGCATCCTCGCCCGTGAAGAAGCGGATGATCTCGGGCATGTAGGTATAGACGGCCTTGTCGTCGGCCACGCCCGTCCCGACCGCATTGGCCAGCGTCACGCGCCCGGCGAAATAGGCCGACATCAGCCCCGGCACCCCGATCGTGGAGTTGGGCATGAAGGTCAGGGGATCGAGGAAGTCGTCATCGATGCGGCGATAGATGACATCGACGCGCTTGGGCCCCTCGGTCGTGCGCATGAAGACGGTGTCGTCATTGACGAACAGGTCCGTGCCCTGGACCAACTCGACACCCAGCTTGTCGGCCAGGAAGCTGTGCTCATAGTAGGCCGAGTTGAAGGGGCCGGGCGTCAGCACGACGATGGTCGGGTCCGCCCCCGCCCCTGCCGGCGCGGACGCCTGCAACGAACGCAACAGCATGTCGGTGTAGATCTCGACGGGCCGCACGGCGTGTTCCGCGAACAGGTCGGGGAACAGCCGCATCATCATCTCGCGGTTCTCCAGCATATAGGAGACGCCAGACGGCGTGCGGCAGTTGTCTTCCAGAACGTAGAAGCCGTCCTCCCCGGTGCGGACCAGATCGACGCCCGAGATATGACACCACACGTCGCCCGGTGGACGACGCCCCTGCATCTCCGGCCGATAATGCGGATTGGTCAGGATCAGATCGGCCGGGACGATGCCCGCCTTGATGCAGTCCTGCGGGCCATAAATGTCTTTCAGAAAGGCGTTGATGGCGGTGACCCGCTGCTTCAGCCCCTTTTCCAGACCGCCCCACTCGTCCGCGCCGATGATGCGCGGCACCACGTCGAAGGGGATCAGCCGCTCGTTGGATTCCTCGTCGCCATAAACGGCGAAGGTCACGCCCATACGGCGGAAGAACAGCTCCGCCTGGCGCGAGCGCGCTTGCAGCAGATCGGCCGGCGCGTTTTCCAGCCACGCCGCCAGCGTCTTGTAGCTGTCGCGGATCGCACCCGATCCGCCGCCATTCATTTCGTCGAAAGCTCTCGTCATCCGCCCCCGCCGCGTTGAAGTCGCAGCTTGAACGGTCACGACCGTAAAGCGCAACAGTTTTGTTGCACTGCGGCGACGCCTTATCCGACGGCCACCGTCTTCATCGACACCGTCGGATCGGCCAGCTTGTCCACGTCCACAGGCGTCGCCTTGGCGATCAACGGCTTGCCGGCCATGAACTCAGGCGGCGCGTTGACGGCCTCGACGCACACGATGCGGTCGCCGTTCAGATGAAAGACCGCAAAGCCCGACGCCGTCGGGTGGCCGCGCACCACCTGTCGGTCGGCGTCGAACGGCAGGCCGGCGATCTGAAGCTTGACGTCATACTGATCCGACCAGAACCACGGCACTTCCGGCGTCGGTCCGGCCCGTCCGACGATAGCGGCGGCCGCCTGTTTGGCCTGCTCCAGGGCGTTGGGCACGCTTTCCAGCCGATGATGCACGCCGCCGTGGACGGGAATGGGTCGTCGCGTCATGTCGCCGATGGCGAAGATCGCCGGGTCGCTGGTGCGCGCCTCGGCGTCCACCACCACGCCGTCGTCGCAGGTCAGGCCGGCCGATTGCGCCAGGGCGTCGCAAGCCAGGGCGCCGACCCCCACCAACACCGCATCCGCCCGCACCACGGATCCGTCGGCCAGGGTCACGCCGTCGCGGGCCACGGCGACCACCTCCGCGTTCGTCAGGATTTCGACGCCGTGCGCCCGGTGCTGCGCCGTGAAGAAGGCCGACAGGGTCTCGGACGCCACGCGCGCCAGCACACGCGGCGCGCGCTCGATCACCACCGCCTCGGCGCCCAGGGCCCGCGCCGACGCCGCCGCCTCCAATCCCACATAGCCGCCGCCTACGACCGCCAGACGCTTGCCGGGCCCGAGGACCGCCTTCAGTCGCTCGGCGTCCTTCATCGTGCGCAGTTCCAGCAGATCGGGATGGTCCCCGCCCGGAACCGGCAGCTTGCGCGCCGTCGATCCGGTCGCCAGTACAAGGATGTCGTAGGTCTCGGACGACCCGTCGTGGAAGGCTACCGTTTTGGCTGCGGGGTCCACCGCCATGGCGACCGTCGAGGGTCGGAAGTCGATCTTCTGCTCGGCGTAGAAACTCAGAGGCCGCAGCAGCAGCGCCTCCAGATCCGCCTCGCCCTTCAGCCAGGCCTTGGACAAGGGCGGCCGCTGATACGGCGGCGCATCCTCCTCGCCCGCCAGCACGATGGGGCCTTCATGCCCATACTGCCGCAGGAAGGCCGCGACGGAGCCGCCGGCGTGTCCGGCGCCGATGATGAGAACCTTGGTCATGGGCGGACAGATAGAGCGGTGCGTGGTCGGGTGTAAGTCGTGATCGGTGAATCGTGAGCCATGACTGAACCTCGACCCAATCACGAGTCACCCATCACGACTCACACCGCACCTCTTGACCGTTCCACCGTTACAGCATAGTGGAACGCGCATGACGACCCCGCCCGCCCGTGACGACCTGCATGACGCCCTGCTGTCGATGCAGACGCGCGCCGAGATCGACGCCTTTCTGGCCGATCTTTGCACGCCTGCGGAACTGCGCGCCTTCTCCGAGCGCTGGCAGGTCGCGCGCCTGCTCGACGCCGGCGGCAAATCCTATCGCGAGATCGCCGCAGAGGCCCATGCCAGCCCCACTACCGTCGTCCGCGTCGCCCGCTATCTGAAAGACATGCCGCATCAGGGCTATCGCCTTGCCCTGGACCGCTTGAAGAACAAGAACTGAGTATCCGAACATGAGCACCGTGCAGGGCCGGCTTCGCATCGCCGTCCAGAAGTCCGGCCGTCTGGCCGATCGCAGCCTCGACCTGATCCGCGACGCGGGCCTGAAATGGGTCAAGGGTCACAACGACCTGCTGTACCGGGTCGAGAACTATCCGATCGACCTGCTGCGTGTCCGCGACGACGACATTCCCACCTTCGTGGCGGACGGCGTCTGCGACCTCGGCATCGTCGGCGAAAATGTGCTGGAGGAAGGTCGCAACGGCGGCCCCGACTCCAAGGAAAGGAACGCCTCGATCGTCATGCCGCTGGGATTCGGTCGCTGCACGCTCAAGATCGCCACGCCTCCGACGCTTGCCTATGACGGTCCAGCCTCGCTGGACGGGCTGCGCATCGCCACCTCCTATCCTAAAATCCTGCGCCGCTTCCTCGACGAACGCGGGGTCAAGGCCGACATCGTCGTGATGCGCGGGGCCGTCGAGGTCGCCCCCCGGCTGAAACTGGCCGCCGCCATCTGCGACCTGGTCTCGACCGGCGCGACGCTGGAGGCCAATGGCCTGGGCGCCAAGGATACGGTTCTGGAAAGTCAGGCGGTGCTGATCCAGTCCCCCGTCGCGCCCGAGCCGGCGTTGCAGCAGCTGTTGGACAGCGTCATCGAGCGGATGGCGGGCGTCGTGTCCTCGCAAGGCGCCAAATACGTCATGCTGAACGCCCCGCGCTCGGCTCTGGACGAAATTACCGCGATCCTGCCCGGCGCAGGCTCGCCCACGGTCATGCCCCTGATGGGTCGCGACGATGCGGTCGCCGTCCACGCCGTCTGCCAGGAGGCCGTCTTCTGGGAGACGCTCGAGAAGCTGAAGGCCGCCGGCGCCTCGGCCATCCTGGTCCTGCCGATAGAGAAGATGATGTGATGAAGCGCATCGACTGGTCTTCCCTCGACGCCGCCGAAAAGACGGCCGCCCTGACCCGCCCCGCCCAACGCACCGCCGGCGACGTGACGGAGGTCATTCGCACCATCCTGGACGACGTGCGCCAGCGCGGCGGCGAGGCCGTGACCGACTGGTGCCTGAAGCTGGACAAGGCGCCGCCCCGTCGCATCGCCATCACGCCCGAGACTGTGGCCGAGGCGCGCAACGCCCTGCCGCCTGGCGACGTGCGCGCCCTGCGCATGGCGGCCGACAATGTGCGCGTCTTCCACCAGGCGACCCGGCCCGAGGACACCCCGTTTATCGAGACGACGCCGGGCGTTCGGTCCAAACTGGCCTGGCGTCCCATCGCCTCGGCCGGCCTCTATATTCCCGGCGGCACCGCGCCGCTGTTTTCGTCGCTGTTGATGCTGGCCATTCCGGCCGGCGTCGCGGGCGTGGGACAGCGCGTCGCCGTCACGCCGCCGAACAAGGACGGCGGCATCCACCCCGCCATGATCCTGGCCGCCGCAGAGGCGGAACTGGACGCCATCTGGCTGATGGGCGGCGCCCAGGCCATCGCCGCCCTGACCTTCGGCGTCGAACTGGAGGACGGGGTCATTCCGGCCTGCGACAAGCTGTTCGGACCCGGCAACGCCTATGTGGCCGAGGCCAAGAAGCAGGCGAGCGCCCTGCCGGGCGGCCCCGCCGTCGACATGCCCGCCGGCCCGTCGGAGTTGATGGTCATCGTCGATCGCGACGCCGCGCCCGAGATCGCCGCCGCCGACCTGCTGAGCCAGGCCGAGCATGATGCGGATGCGCAGGTTCTGCTGGTCTCCACCAGCCGCGCCACCATCGACTACATCCTGAGTGAGGTCGAGGTTCAGGTTGCAACCCTGCCTCGCGAAGCCATCGCCCGCGCCTCTCTGAACGAGGCCCGCGCCATCCTGGTCCGCGACCTCGACGCCGCTGCAGAAGTCGCCAACCTCTATGGCCCCGAACATCTGGCGATCCAGATCGACGATCCCGAGCCGCTGGTCGATTCGATCAAGGCCGCCGGGGCCGTCTTCGTCGGCCGGTTCGCTGCCGAGACGCTGGGTGACTATGCCGCCGGTCCCAGCCACGTCCTGCCGACCGACGGCGGCGCCCGCACCCTGGGCGGCGTCACCACCGCCAGCTTCATGACCACCATGTCGGTCCAGCTGGTGACCGAAGCCGGCGCCCGTCAGCTTGCCCCCATCGCCGCCCGCCTGGCCCGGATGGAAGGCCTGGAGGCTCACGCCCGCGCTGCCGATTTGAGGAGCGAGGGATGACCCTGCCCGCTCCCTATCCGCCGCTGGTTTCCGGTGGCGAAGGTCTGGATCGCTATCCCGGCGACGCCTCCGCCCTCGCCGCTCGCATGGCCGCCGTCTATGGCGTCCCTGCCGAACAGGTGCTGCCGGTGCGCGGCCTGACCCACGGGCTGGAACTGGCCTGGCGCCTCGCCGCCCGCGACGGGGGATCGGTCGAGGCTCCGAAGGCCGAACCCTATGACAGTCTCGCCGCCATCTATCCGGCCAAGGACGAACCTGGCGTCATCGTGATCCGCGCCTTGGGCTCGCCCGAAGCCGTCGGCGAAATGGCCGCCCGCGTCGCCCCCACCCTGCTGGTGGTGGACGAAGGACTGATCGAGTTCTCCGACAGCGTCTCGGCCGTGACCATCGTCGCCGATCAGCCGAACCTGGTCGTGCTGCGCAGTCTGTCTCTGGCTTATGGTCTCGCCGGCGCCCGCGTCGGCGCGGCGATCGCGCAAGCCCAGACTCTGACGCGACTGGCGTCGGTGCTGGAACCCTATGCCCTGCCAGAACCGCTGATGCGGCTGGCGATGCAGGCGCTCGATCCGTCTCGGATGATCGAGACCGCCGAGCGGATCGCCTCGGTCCGACGCGAGCGCGAACGGGTCGTGCGCGAACTGGGCCGCCAGATGCCCGTCGAACCGGGCGTCGGTCCCATCATCATGGCGCGTCCCGAAAAGCCTGCCGCGGCCCTGGCCGGTCTGAAGGCTTACGACGTCGAAGCCGATCTGTCCGGCGAGCGTCTGCGCCTGCCGATCTCGATCAAGTCCGAGGTCAACGACCGGCTGCTCGCCGCCTTCGGCCTGACGCCCGCCAAACGCCGCCCGGCCCGCATCGGTCAGGCTGTGCGCGACACCAAGGAAACCCGCATCGTCTGCGCCGTCGATCTGGATGCGCCCGGTCCAGTGAAGATCGAAACCGGCGTCGGCTTCTTCGATCATATGCTGGAGCAGATCGCGGCTCACGGCGGCTTCTCGCTGCGCCTGCAATGTGAAGGCGACCTGCACACCGATCCGCACCACACGATCGAGGACAGCGCCATCGCTCTTGGCCAGGCGTTGAAACAGGCGTTGGGCGAGCGCAAGGGCATCGCCCGCTACGGCTTCGTCCTGCCGATGGACGAGGCCAATGCGACCGTCTCGATCGACCTGTCCGGCCGGCCCTATCCGCTGTTCGAGGGTGCCTTCGAGACGCCCTTCATCGGCGACTACCGCACCGACCTGACCGCCCACGTCTTCCGGTCGCTGGCCGAGGCCATGGGCGCGGCCCTGCACATCAAGGTCACGGGCCAGGACGACCACCACAAGACCGAAGCCGTCTACAAGGCCTTCGGCCGCGCCCTGCGCCAGGCCATCCGGGTCGAGGGCGACGTCGTGCCGTCCACCAAGGGGGTGTTGTGATGAACGCGTCCGCATTCCTTCTCCCCTCGGGGGAGAAGGTGGGCCCGAAGGGCTCGGATGAGGGGGTTCTGTCCGTCCCACTGACGGCAAGAGCGAGCCTGTATCCGGCAGCCCCCTCATCCGCCTCGCTCCGCGAGCCACCTTCTCCCCCGAGGGGAGAAGGCTGATGGAGGTCGCAATCATCGCCTACGGCGCCGGCAATGTCGCCTCGGTCCAGTTCGCACTGGAGCGGTTGGGCGCGACCGTGCGCCTCACAGACGATCCAACCGTGATCGCCGAGGCTGAGCGCGTCATTCTGCCGGGCGTCGGCGCGGCCGGATACGCCATGAAGCGCCTGTCGGACCTGGGTCTGATCGCGCCGATCCGAGCCTTCCCACGCCCCCTGCTGGGTGTCTGCCTGGGTCAGCAACTGCTGTTCGGATCGAGCGACGAGGGCGACGGCGTCGATCTGCTGGGCCTCGTTCCCGGCGCGGTGACCCGGTTGAAGCCTGCGGGCGATCTGCCGGTGCCGCACATGGGCTGGAGCCGGTTGACGCGCGACCGCGACGACCCCTTGCTGGAGGGCGTCGCCGACGGCGCCTATGCCTATTTCGTCCACGGCTTCGTCTGTCCCGACGGACCGGCGACCCTGGCGCGCGCCGACTATGGCGGCGTCGTTCCGGCTGTGGTTCGATCCGCCAACCGCTGGGGCTGCCAGTTCCACCCCGAACGCTCCGCCGACGCCGGGGCGACCATCCTCAAGAATTTCCTGGGCCTGTCATGCTGATCTACCCCGCCATCGACCTGAAGGACGGCGTCTGCGTGCGCCTGATGCACGGCGACTTCGCCCAGGTGACGCATTACGACCAGCAGCCGGCTGCTCGCCTGACGACCTTTGCGGCCGAGGGCGCGGAGTGGATCCACATCGTCGATCTGGACGGCGCCGAGGCGGGCGAGGCGCGCCAGCACGCCCTGATCGGCGAACTGACCCAGGCCATCGACGTCAAGGTTCAGTCGGGCGGCGGCGTACGCAGCGCCGACGATGTGAAAAAGCTGCTGGACGCCGGCGTGTCGCGCGTCGTGGTCGGATCGCTGGCGGTGATCCAGCCCGAGGCGGTGGCGACCTGGTTGGAAACCTTCGGCGTCGAGCGCATCACCCTGGCCCTGGACGTCAAGATCGAGGACGGCGTGCCGGTCCCCGCGCTGAAGGGCTGGACCCAGTCCTCGGGCATGACGCTTTGGGAGGCGCTGGATCGGTATCCCAAGGGCACGGCCAAACACCTGCTGGTCACCGATGTCGGTCGCGACGGCGCCCTGACCGGGCCGAACCTGGATCTGCTGGCCGAGATCCGCAGCCGTCGGCCGGATCTGGTGTTGCAGGCCTCGGGCGGCGTTTCCTCGCTGGACGATATCGTCGCGATCAAGGCGCTGGGCTGTCACGGCGCCATCGTCGGGCGCGCGCTCTACGAGAACTGCTTCACCCTGCCCGAGGCGATCGCGGCGGCCAGACGCTCATGACGGCCCATCCTGCATCAAGCGGGGCGGTCAAATGACCGCCCGGCGGATCATTCCCTGCCTGGACGTGAAGGATGGCCGGGTGGTCAAGGGCGTCAAATTCGTCGGTCATACGGACATGGGCGATGCAGCCGAGCTGGCCGCCCGCTACCGCGATGCTGGCGCCGACGAACTGGTCTTCTACGACATCACCGCCAGTCCCGAGGGGCGGACGCTGGACTACGGCTGGATCAAGGACATCGCCCGACTGCTGGACATTCCTTTCTGCGTCGCCGGCGGCATTCGCACCGTGGAGCAGGCGGCGCGCTGCCTGGACCACGGTGCGGACAAGGTTTCGATCAACTCCCCGGCCTTGGAACGGCCCGAACTGATCGCCGACATGGCGGCGCGGCTGGGCAGCCAGTGCGTCGTCGTCGGCGTCGACAGCCGGTTCGAAGACGGGGACTGGGTGGTGCACAAATATACCGGCGACCCCGATGCACGCCGTCATGCCGGCAAACGCACGCTGGACTGGCTGGAGGAGGCGCAGAGTCTGGGCGCCGGCGAGATCGTGCTGAACTGCATCGATCAGGACGGCGTCCGGCGCGGCTATGACATCACGCAACTGTCCGCCGCGCGAGCACGCCTGACCATTCCCCTGATCGCCTCGGGCGGCGCCGGCGCGCCCGAGCATTTCCGCGACGTGTTCGAACAGGCCGACGTCTCCGGCGCTCTGGCCGCCAGCGTGTTCCACACCGGCGCCATCGCCATTCCCGACCTGAAACGCTACCTGGCGAAGCAAGGGTTGGAGATGCGCATATGATCCTCCCCCGAGAAGCGCAGCGGAACGGGGGAGGGGGACCGCGAAGCGGTGGAGGGGGCGACCTCAGACACTGTTCCTCGACGTTCAGCACCCCGCCTGTTTCCGCCCCCTCCACCGCGCTGCGCGCGGTCCCCCTCCCCCGCTTCGCGGTGGAGGATCAGGAACAACGACAATGATCGACCCCAACACCATCGACTTCGCCAAGGGCGACGGCCTGGTTCCTGTCGTGGTGCAGGACGCCGCCACGCTGCAGGTCCTGACCCTGGCCTATATGGATCGCGCTGCGCTGGACGAGACGATCACATCCGGCGAGGCCACCTTCTTCTCGCGCTCGCGCGGCGGGCGGTGGAGGAAGGGCGAAACCTCGGGCGACCGGCTTTACGTCGTCTCCATCACGGCCGACTGCGACGCCGACGCCATCGTGCTGGGCGTCAAGCCGGTCGGAAACGCCTGCCACCTGAACCGGACGAGCTGTTTCGGCGAGGCCGACGCGCCGGGCCTGGGCCGGATCGCCCGGCTGGAGCGCACCATCGCCGAACGGGCCGCCGCCGATCCGTCCGAAAGCTGGACCGCCCGACTGATCGCACAGGGGCCCAAACGCATCGCCCAGAAGGTCGGCGAGGAGGGCGTGGAGACCGCACTGGCCGGCGTCGCCGGCCCTGACGAGGAACTCGCCAGCGAGGCAGCGGATTTGATCTATCACCTGCTCGTTCTTCTCCATGCCCGTAACATGGTGTTTCAGGACGTGCTGGACGTGTTGGCCTCGCGAGCGGAAGCGGCCAAAGACAGCGGCTAGACCGTAAAGGCGTGCGTCCCGACAAATGGGATCATCGAGGGACAAGACATGGCGGCTCTCATTCTGTTTGGCGGCGGCGGCGATCTGGCGATGCGCATGCTCCTGCCGTCGCTCTATTTCCTCGAACACGACGGCCTGCTGCCTGACGAGCTGAAGATCGTCGGCGCCGCGCGTTCGGAAGAGAGCGCCGACGACTATTTCGCCAAGGTGCACGAGGCGGTGAAGGCGCGCGCCGAAGCCGACAAGGTCTGGGACGAGGCTAGCTGGTCGCGGATGAAGGCTCGCCTGGACTATCTCGCCGTCGACGCCACCTCGCCCGAAAGTCTCAAGCCGCTGAAGGACAAGGTCGGCGACGGCGAGGTCACCTCCTTCCTGGCCGTGTCCCCCTCGCTCTATGCCCGCATCGTCACGGCGATGAAGGCGGCGGGGCTGGCGGAAAAGAACTGCCGCATCGTGCTGGAAAAGCCTGTCGGGCGGGACCTGGAGTCCTTCCTCGAAATCGACGACGCCGTGGCCCACGCCTTCAGCGAGAACCAGGTGTTCCGCATCGACCACTATCTGGGCAAGGAGACGGTCCAGAACCTGATCGCCCTGCGGTTCGGCAACACGATCTTCGAGCCGCTGTGGAACAACCTGTCCATCGACCACGTGCAGATCACGATCGGCGAGACGGTGGGGGTCGGCGATCGCTGGCCCTACTATGACGAATACGGCGCCCTTCGCGACATGTTGCAGAACCACATGCTGCAGCTGCTGTGCCTGGTGGCTATGGAGCCGCCCAGCGACCTGGACCCGGATTCGGTGCGCAATGAGAAGGTCAAGGTGCTGCGCTCCCTGCGCCCGATCACGCCTGACGAAGCCGAGCGCGTGACCGTGCGGGGTCAGTATGTGGCGGGCGTCTCGGAGGGCAAGCCGGCCAAGGGCTACGACGAGGAGCGCGGCCAGCCGTCCGACACAGAAACCTTCGTCGCCGTTCGGGCCGACATCGACAACTGGCGCTGGGCGGGCGTGCCTTTCTTCATGCGGACCGGCAAGCGCCTGCCCGAAAAGCGCACCGAGATCGTCATCCAGTTCAAGCCGGTGCCCCACTCGATCTTCGACCGCGACGACCGGGGCGAGGTTCAGGCCAACCGGATGATCATCGAGCTCCAGCCCGAGGAAGACATCTCTCTGACGGTGATGAACAAGCGTCCGGGCCTGGATCAGCGCATGCAGTTGCAGCCGATCAAGATGAGCCTGTCTTGGGGTGTGGACGGCAAGTCCGCCGCCCCGCCGCGTCGCCGCATCGCCTATGAACGTCTGCTGCTGGACGCCATGGCCGGAGATTCGACCCTGTTCGTGCGACGCGACGAGGCCGAGCAGGCCTGGAAATGGGTGGACGAGGTGTCCGAGGCCTGGGCCGAATCTGGTCTGAAGCCCGACGACTACGTCGCCGGAACCTGGGGCCCCGACAGCGCCGATATGTTGATGATGCGGACCGGCCGCGACTGGAATACGACCGATGTCTGAGACCCCCGCCATCGAAGCCTTCGCCTCCGTCGAGACCTGGGCCGAAGCCATCGCTGCGCGCCTCGCCGAAACGCTTGGCGCGGCCGTGCGTGATCACGGCCAGGCCGTGTTCGCCGGTCCGGGCGGCTCGACGCCCGCGCCGGTCTATCGCCGCCTGGCGGCGACCGATCTGGACTGGTCCAAAATCGCTGTGACCCTGGTGGACGAGCGGTATGTGCCCGAGACTTCGCCGGAATCGAACGCCCGTCTGATCCGCGACGTGCTTCTTCAGGACAAGGCGGCGACGGCCCGCTTCATCCCGCTCTATACGCCCGAGGTCACCGTGGACCGCGCGGCCATCGTGGCGGCCAAGGCTCTGGGCGATGCGGGCGGGCGGTTCGATGCGGTGCTGCTGGGCATGGGCGAGGACGGCCATATCTGCTCCATGTTCCCCGAAAGCCCGACGCTGAAGACGCTGCTGACGCCGACGCTGAAGCCCACGGTGCTGGGCGTGCCGCATGGGCGCGACGGCATGGCGCCGACGATCGAACGTCTGTCGATCAACCTGCCCTATCTGATGTCTGCCGGCCGGGTGATCCTAGGCCTGAAGGGCTCCGCCAAACGTCGTGTCTTCGAAGAACAGGCCCAGGGCGATCCCAAGATCCAGCCCATCGCCGCCCTGATCGCCGCCGGCGTTCCCCTTGAAGTTCTGTGGACGGAGGAAGGCTGAAATGGCGCTTCATCCCACCGTGGCGGCCGTCACCGCCCGCATCATCGAAAAAAGCCGCGAGACCCGCGCCGACTACATCCGTCGCATGGACGCCGCGCGCGACAGCGGCGCCGGCCGCGCCAAGCTGAGCTGCGCCAACTGGGCCCACGCCTTCGCGGGCCAGACGATCGCCGACAAGCTGACGGCGATGGACGGGTCCAAGCCCAACCTCGGCATCGTCACCGCCTATAACGACATGCTGTCGGCCCACCAGCCGTTCGAACGCTTCCCCGACGTGGTGCGCAAGGCCGTGCGCGAGGTCGGCGCCACGGCCCAGGTCGCCGGCGGCACCCCCGCCATGTGCGATGGCGTCACCCAGGGTCGTCCCGGCATGGAGTTGTCGCTGTTCAGCCGCGACCTGATCGCCATGTCGGCGGGCATCGCCCTGACCCACGACGCCTTCGACGCCGGTCTGATGCTGGGCGTCTGCGACAAGATCGTGCCCGGCCTGTTCATGGGCGCCCTGGCGTTCGGCCATTTGCCGGTCGTCTTCGCACCCGCAGGTCCGATGCCGTCGGGCATTCCGAACGCGGAAAAGGCCCGCGTCCGGGCCGAATATGCGCAGAACAAGGTGGATCGTCAGACCCTGCTGGAAAGCGAGATCGGCAGCTATCACTCGCCCGGCACCTGCACCTTCTATGGCACCGCCAACTCCAACCAGATGATGATGGAGCTGGGCGGCCTGCACATGCCCTCCACCGCCTTCGTCCATCCCGACACCGGCCTGCGCGACGCCCTGACGGCGGCGGCGGCGAAACGGGCGGTCGAACTGGCCCGTAGCGGCGAGTGCCGCATGGCCGACGTCATCGACGAGAAGTCCATCGTCAACATGATCGTGGCCCTGCTGGCCACCGGCGGCTCGACCAATCACGCCATCCACCTGGTCGCCATGGCGCGGGCGGCAGGCGTGCTGATCGACTGGACCGACATGGACGAGCTGTCGTCGGTCACGCCGCTGCTGGCGCGGGTCTATCCGAACGGTTCGGCGGATGTGAACGCCTTCCAGGCCGCCGGCGGCGTCGCCTTCATCGCGCGTGAGCTGGCGATGGCGGGCAATATCCATACCGACGTGACGACCATCATGGGTCGCGGAATCGAAGCCTATTTCCAGGAACCGTCGATGGTGGACGGCGAACTGGTCTGGCGCGACGGGGTCCGGGAAAGTCTCGATCTCGACATCCTGCGCCCGGCGTCCAATCCCTTCGACAAGGAGGGGGGCCTGCGTCTGGTTCAGGGCGACCTGGGTCGTGCGGTCATCAAGATCTCGGCGGTCAAACCCGAGAACCGCATCGTCGAGGCGCCCGCCGCTGTGTTCGAAACCCAGGAAGACGCGCTGCAAGCCTTCCGGGACGGCAAGCTGTTCCGCGACGTGGTCGTGGTCCTGCGCTTCCAGGGGCCCAAGGCGAACGGCATGCCCGAACTGCACAGCCTGTCGCCGGCCCTGTCGGTCATTCAGGACAAGGGGTTCAAGGTCGCCTTCGTCACCGACGGCCGCATGTCGGGCGCCAGCGGCAAGACGCCGGCCGCCATTCACGTTTCGCCCGAGGCCTTGGCCGGCGGTCCGCTGGCCCATGTTCAGGACGGCGACATCATCCGCCTGGACGCCGAGGCCGGCGTTCTGACCACCGTCGGCGTTTCCGACCTGACCGCTCGTCCGCTGGCCGCCCGATCCGCCGTCAACGCCGAGGGTTCGTCCTGGGGCTATGGCCGTGAACTGTTCGGCGCCTTCCGCCATGTGGTCACGACGGCCGAACAGGGGGCGACGGTCTGTTTCGCCCTGCCGACCGGTTCGCGCGGCAACGACGACACCCCGCCCAATCCCAACTTCGTCGATCGGACCGTGGACGCCTGATCCACCGAACCGAGCGCAGGAAACGCCCAATGAATGACAAGACCCTTCTCGTCGGCGATGTCGGCGGCACGAACGCCCGCTTCGCCATGGCCCGCCTAGTGGACGGCAAGCCCGTGCTGGACCACCACGACAGCTTCCCGGCCGAGACCTATCCGACCTTCCTTGAAGGCGTCGCCGCCTTCATCGACGGCTGCGAGGTCAAGCCGACGGGCGGCGTGATCGCTGTCGCCGGCCCGGTCACGGACGGCGCCATCGACCTGACCAACTCGCCCTGGCAGGTGTCGGAGGCGGAGCTTCAGACCCTGGGCCTGAAGCCGGTCAAGCTGATCAACGACTTCGAGGCCCTGGCCTGGGGCGCGCCCATCGTGCCGGAAGACCAGCTGGAGAGTCTGGGCGGGCCGGTCGACGGCGATCCGCACTGCACCGTCGCGGTGCTTGGCCCCGGCACCGGCTTCGGCGTCTCGGCCTTGGTGCGCGATGCGGCCGGCAAGGAAATGGCCATGCCGTCCGAGGGCGGGCACGCCTGTTTCCCCCCCGGCGATCCGGTCGAGGACGAAATCCTGCGCATCCTGCGTCGCCGCTATGACCGGGTGTCGATCGAGCGTCTGATCTGCGGGCCGGGCCTGCTGAACATGCACCGGGCTCTGGCCGAAATCGACGGACGCGAGACCCACATCGACGATCCGGCCCAGATCACCGCGACGGCCTTGGCTGACCCCAACAGCCCGTGCGGCGCGACCCTGGCCCGCTTCTGCGCCATCCTGGGCGCGGTCGCCGGCGACATCGCCCTGACCACCGGCGCGCGCGGCGGCGTCTATATCGCCGGCGGCATCGTTCCGCGCATCCTGCCCTTCATCAAGACCAGCCCTTTCCGCCAGCGCTTCGAGCGCAAGGGCCGGTTCAAGGAATATATGCAGGACATTCCGACCAAGGTGATCATGCACAAACACGCCGCCCTGCTGGGCGCTGCGCGGGTCGCCTTCGCCCAGTCGGAGGGCTGACGCGACGGGCGATCACGAAAATCTCACGGCGGCGTGAACCGAACCGTCACCGTAGCGTTTGTGTGTTTCCATCTAGGAGAGGAAACTCAAATGAAGAAGTTCGCCATCGCCGCCGCTTCGGTCTTTATGCTGGCCGGCGTCGCCGCCTGCGGTGAAAGCGCCGCCGACAAGGCCGCTGAAAAGCAAGCCGACGCCATCGAAGCGACGGGCGAAGCCCGCGCCGACCAACTGGAAGCGCAGGCTGCGACCGCTCCGACCGCCGCTCAGGCCGACGCCCTGAACGCCCAGGCCGATCAGGTCGAGAAGAACGCCGACCGCAAGGCCGACATGGTCGAGCAGAAAGCCGGCAACGCCGATGGCGGCATGACCACCGCCAACACGCCTTCGACCCACTAAGGTCTGGCGACCGCCTAAATCCGTTTACGGATGGATCAGCCCCCGTCGTTCGCGACGGGGGCTTTTTCGTGCCTGCGACCTCAGTCGATGCACAGGGTCGGGCCGGCCTTGCCGTCCTCGACCGTCGTGTTGCAGCCGAAGCGATCGCTGGTCGCTTGGCAGACGCCAGTCGCCACCGTCCCCGGCGTCACGCCGCTGTTGCCCTCGATGCGGCAGTCGCCCTGGCACTGATCGCCGTCGGTGCAGCGCTTGCCGGCGTCGGCGTAAGAGATGACGCACTGCCAGGACTGCATCCGCCCGACCTGTTTCATCGTACCGCTGCGCGCGGCGCAGGACGCGGCGTCGGCGCTCTGCATCGGCGCATCCGACGCCGCTCCCGTGGTCTGTGGCGAGCAGGCGGCGGCCAGAAGCGCGACGGCGGCGATGAGGGAAATGCGGATCATGAGATCTGTCCTTTGGTGAAGCCTGACCAGACGTCGTCGTAGTCGAGCTGCATCTGCGGTGATTCCGACGCCCATTTCGTGACGCGGATCGGCATGCGCGTCTCGAACATGAAGGCCAGGGTGTTTTCGATCTTGTGCGGCTTCAACTCGGCCTTGATCGCGCCGTCATAGCTGGCCTGATCGGGGCCGTGGCCGCTCATGCGATTGTGCAGCGATGCGCCGCCCGGCGCGAATCCGCCGGCCTTGGCGTCGTAGGCGCCGGTCACCAGACCCATGAACTCGCTCATTACGTTGCGGTGGAACCAGGGCGGGCGGAAGGTGTCCTCGGCCACCATCCAGCGCGGCGGGAAGATGACGAAGTCGATATTGGCGGTCCCCGGCGTCTCGGACGGACTGGTCAGGACGGTGAAGATCGACGGATCGGGGTGGTCGTAGCTGACGGTGTTGATCGTGTTGAACCGCGCCGTGTCATAGCGGCAGGGCGCCAGATTGCCGTGCCAGGCGACGACGTCCAACGGGCTGTGATCGAAGGTCGTGGCCCACAGACGCCCGCCGTATTTCTGCACGCACTCTGTCGGGCGATCCACATCCTCAAAGGCCGCGATCGGGGTCTCGAAGTCGCGTGGATTGGCCAGGCCGTTCGAACCGATGGGGCCGAGATCCGGCAGGCGGAACGGGCTGCCGTAGTTCTCGCAGACATAGCCGCGCACGTCCCCCTCGACCTCGACGCGGAACCGCACGCCGCGCGGGATCAGGACGATGTGACCCGGCTGGGCCTCGATCACGCCGAACTCGGTGACAAAGCGGTGCTCCCCTTCCTGAGGCACGATCAGCAGTTCGCCGTCGGCGTCATAGAAGACCCGATCGGTCATCGATCGGTTGGCGACATACAGGTGAATGCCCGCCCCGGCCCCGCCGTCCGGTTCGCCGTTGCCGCCATAGGTCGTCAGCCCCTCGACCCAGTCGGTCGCAGCCTGCGGCATCGGCAGCGGGTCCCAGCGCATCCGGTTGGGATTCGGCGGCGTCTCGTCGAACGGACCGGAGCGGACCCGCCCCTGATCGAAGGGCGCGTAAGGCCCATGTTGGGCCGACGGACGCAGGCGATACAGCCAGCTGCGCCGGTTCTCGGCGCGCGGGGCGGTGAAGGCCGTGCCGGACAGCTGTTCGGCATACAGCCCCATCGGCGTCTTCTGCGGCGAGTTGCGGCCGACCGGCAGGGCGCCGGGCGCGGCTTCGGTCGCGAAATGATTGCCGAAACCGGTCATGTAGACGGGCGCGTTGGATCGCGTCATGTCGTGTCTCCCTATGCTGCTCGTTTAGCCGTCCCCGGCGCCAGCGTCACCCTTTGCCCGTCAGGCAACAGCTTGGCGGTTGGCGCGTTGCTGTGGCCTCGCGGAGGGATTGCCATGACCTATCTGACCCGGGTGGTGTTCGCCTTCGCCAGCCTGCTGCTGTTGCTGGCGGCCATGGCCCTGATCGGTTTCGGGGTGAAGGATGCGCTGGCGGGCATCGGCTCGCCCGACAAGTCCGGCGCGGACGCGGTTCTGGACGTGCTGGGCTATGTCATCGTCGCCATCGCCGTCTTCGACGTGGCCAAATACATCTTCGAGGACGAGGTCCGGCGCGGCAAAGAAAAGCGCAGCGCCGCCGAGGCCCGGCGCAGCTTGACCAAGTTCCTGTCGACCATCGTCATCGCCCTGTTCCTCGAAGCGCTGGTCGTGGTGTTCAAGACGGCGCGCGAGGACGTGGCGCAGCTGCTCTATCCCACCGCCCTGCTGATCGCCTCGGTGCTGGTGCTGGTGGGCCTGGGCGTCTTCCAGCGCCTGTCGGCCACGGTCGAGGAAAAGGTCGGCGACGACGACGAGGCCGAGGACCGCAAGGACAAGGTCAGGCGAAAGGCCGCGCCCTAGACCTTCGACGGCAGGAAGGGCGAGAAGGTGATGACGGTGAAGGTGTCGCGCACGTGCGGCCGCGTCTGGACCTGTTTCGTCACGAAAGTGCCGATGTCGGCGTCGCGCGGCAGGTTGAACTTGGCCAGCAGGTCGTGCTGACCCGAGGTGGAATAGACCTCCGAGACGTTCTCGACATTGTCCACGATATCGGCCGCCACGTCGTTGGCGTAGCCCAGCTCGCATTTGATGAAGACAAAGATGGCGGTCATCATGGCGGATCAGTCCTCTGGTTCGAGGGCGCTTCTAGCGGACGAAGACGTGACGGGTAAGCCGCAAGACACAGACGCCGTGCTGGAGGCGCAATACAACAACCGCGCCCTGGTCCCCGACCATCCCGCCGTGATGGCGCGCTGGAAGGCGGCATCAGAGACCGCCCGCGCCGCTCATCCGCCGCAGGTCCTGAAATACGGCCCGGGCGAGCGCGAGCGGATCGACTGGTTCGACGCCGGAGACGGCGCGCCGGTCGTGGTCTTCCTGCACGGCGGCTACTGGCAGGCGCTGGATGCGGGCTGGTTCAGCTTCGTCGCGCTCCCCCTGCTGACCCACGGCGTCAGCGTCGCCATCCCGACCTATGACCTGGCGCCGAGCGTGCGGCTGGGCCGGATCGTGGATCAGGCGCGGGCGGCGGTCGACCTGATCCGCGACCGCACCGGCGCCGCGCCCGTCGTCAGCGGCCATTCGGCGGGCGGGCATATGGCGGCCTGCCTGCTGGCGGACGGGCGAGCCTCGGCGGCGGTCGCCCTCTCGGGCGTGTTCGATCTGGAGCCGCTGATCCCCACCTCGCTCAACATCGCCCTGGACCTGAGTACGACCGAGGCTGAGGCCCTGTCGCCGATCCGCTGGCGGGCGCCCGCCGGAGCGGTTCTGGACTGCGTTGTCGGCGGTGCGGAAAGCGAGGCCTTCGTGGATCAAAGCCGCGCCATGGCCGCACGCTGGGGCGACCCCGGAGCGAGGACACGCTTCGAAGCCCTGCCCGGCCTGAACCATTTCACGGTTCTGGATCCGCTTTTTGATGCCGAGAGCGCCCTGGTCAGGCGTCTGGCCGACTTGGCCCATCGACGCTGAGCGTCAATCAGACCCGGCGGCGAAAAATAGAGTCTAATTCGTCCAATTCGTCTGAAATCCCCCACTCCCCTCCCTGACAGATGCACTTGAGCGGCGAGGCTTCAAGAGGGGCGATCGGCGCGCCAGATGAAGACGAAGTTGCGGTGTTCGGCCCAGGTTTGACCTTCGACATGGTCGCCCGCCAGGCAGGCCGCCGTATGATAGGGGCCTGCGCCGTCGGTGGTGCGGAACGAGACGCACAGCCGGCCGTGCTGGCGCTTCCATCGGCCCGCCTCGATGCGGCTGTTGTAGAAGTCGCCCGTCACGACGCCATCGGCCTGGAGCGTCAGGTTCATGGGCCGGCGATAGGGCTGGACCGGATCGGTCGCCAGATCGACGGACCAGGCGCCGTCCATGTCGGCGGCGGGCGGCGGATCCTGGACGGTCAGAAGGGCGACGACGGCGAGGGCGGCGAACATCCCGCTTCTCCAAAGGACGACTGACCGAACAACGGTCCGCCTTTCGTCACAAACCGTCAAGAGAACGTCTGCGCTAACGCGGTTTGACTTGACCTCGCGTCCGCGACAGCGGAGGTCGAACGCGAACCTATCGCAGAGGAACCCGTCCATGGCCCATGATCGCGTGAGCGTGCTTCAGGCGCTTCAGACCCAGGGCGTGTGCCCGGTCTTCTACCATCCCGACGCCGAGGTCAGCCTCAACGTCATTCGCGCCTGCGCGCGCGGCGGGGCGCCGGTGGTCGAGTTCACCAATCGCGGCGACTTCGCCTGCGACCTGTTCGGCGAGATCAATCGCGAACTGATCAAGACCGACCCGAACGTCGTGCTGGGCATCGGCTCGGTCGTCGATGCGGGCACGGCCTCGCTTTATCTGAACCGGGGCGCGCGGTTCGTGGTCAGCCCCTGCCTGATCCCCGACGTGGCCAAGGTCTGCAACCGTCGCATGGTCGCCTATTTCCCCGGCTGCGGGTCGGTGACCGACATCGGCGAGGCGCACGAACTGGGCTGCGACATCGTCAAACTGTTCCCCGGCTCGTCGGTCGGCGGCCCGGACTTCGTCAAGGCGGTCAAGGGGCCGATGCCCTGGGTCAAGATCATGCCCACGGGCGGCGTCGATCCGGACGAGGCGTCGATCGCCAAATGGTTCGGCGCGGGCATCGTCGCGGCGGGCATGGGCTCCAAACTGGTGACCGATGACGCCGTGAAGTCGGGCGACTGGGCCGCCATCGAGGCGTCGGTGCGCGCGGCGGTGAACGCCGTCGCCGCCTTCCGCGCGTCCAGGAAGGGCTGAGCGCCCAAGCGCCGTCAGCGGGGCGCCGGCTCGCCCGGCTGACGGTGATCCGGCCCGTGGGCTGCGGCGCGACGGGCGGCGCCCTTACGCTGAAGGATCGGGGCCAGGGCCTTGCGCTCCTCGGGCGTCAGCGTCGCCAGCACGGCGACCGCGCCGTTTTCCAGGCGGGTGCGTCCCCGCATCTCGCCGGCTCTGGACTGTTCCAGCAGGCTTTCGACCCGGGTCGCGTCGAGGGTCGGCTGACCGGCGATGTCGATGGCCTCGCGCCGGGCGGCGCGGGCCGCCTCGAAATCAGGACGCGCCGCCAGGGCCGATTCTCGCAGCGCGGTGCGCACGCGCTGGCGCACGGCCGGATCCAGATCGGCCAGCACCTCGGCCAGCGGTCCCTCGCGACCCGGGCGGCGTTGATCCTCGATCCGGCGTTCGATCCGGTCGCGATTGACGACATAGGTCACCCCGCCCGCCACGGCGAACAGGTTCAGGGCCACCGAGACGGCCAGGGCGATCTTCAGGCTCTTGGACGTCATCCCAGCAATTCCGTGTCATCCACGCCCGTCAGCGAGGATTGGTAAAGCACCGCATCGGCGCGCGCGTCGGCGGTCAGATGGGTCGTCAGGCCGACGCCGGCGACCACGCCCGCACAGGCCGCGGCGGCCCAACCGGCGCCCAGATACCAGATCGCCTTGCCCAGACGGCTTTTCGCCCGGGGCGCAGCCGCAAGGATGCGCGCGGTCAGGGCGGCGGACGGGGCAGGTCTGGGCGCGGCGTCGAGCAGAGCATCCAGCGCGGCCGCCTGATCCAGCACCGCCTTCAGCGACGGATCGGCGGCGATCAGGCTTTCGGCGAAGGCGCGCTCGGACGCGGGCCACCGACGCAGGTCGGCGCCATAGGCGTCCGCCAGTTCGTGCAACCGTTCCGCCTTCATCGTCCGTCTCCTCTAATCGACCCCGGACCGATGTCCGAAAGGGCCAGACGCAATGCGCGACGACCGCGCGACAACAAACTCTCCAACGCCTCGACGCTGATCTCCATCAGGGCCGCCGCATCGATATTCGACAGCTCCTGATAATGGCACAGGACGATGGCCTCCCGCTGTCGGTCCGGCAGACGTTTCAGGGCCGCCGTGACCCGCACGCCCGTCTCGGCCGCCAGCAGACCGCGATCCGGCGCCGGGCCTTCGTCGGGACGATCCGGCGGCGTGTCGGTCGGGATTTCGCGCCGACGCCTCAGCCGATCGTAACAGAGGTTCAGCGCGACCCGGTGCAGCCAGGTGTCGAACCGGGCCTTGCCGGGCGTCCATTTTGGCGCCTGACGCCAGGCCTTGAGCATCGTCTCCTGGGCCACGTCCTCGGCCTCGACGGCGTCGCCCAGCATGCGCTGGGCCAGCGACAGGATGCGCGGCAGCTTGCGCGAGACGAGCGTCTGCGCCGCCGCCGGGTCGCCCTGCCCCACGCGCCGCACCAGATCCTCGTCGGGGTCGACGATCGCGACCAAACCTGCCTCTTCCGCTGCTGACGAAAGGGACCGGTACGTTCACGACGGCCGACCCCGACACCGTCTTACTCCGAAGCCGGGACGGGGGAAGCGGGTTGTTGCGCCGGATGCCGAGTCTGGCGAGCCGCGCGGCGTTCCTGGCGATCCGCGCGTTGAGCGGACATGGCCGCCCGGCGCTCGTCGGCGGAGATCACGCCGTCGCGGTCAGCGTCCATCTTGTCGAACCGCTCGCCCAGCTTGGCGGAGGCTTCGGCGATCACCACCGGCCCGCGTTCGCGGCCTTGTCCGCGCATGGCGTGAGGCGCGCCGCCGAGACGACCCTCACGATGGCCGGCGCGTTCGGCGCGCGGACCGCGATCCGGGCGTGCGGCATGGCCGGCGTCGAACTCGGCGCGGCTGATGGAGCCGTCGCCGTTCGCATCCAGCTTGGCGAAGCGGTCGCCCGCGCGTTCGGCGCGACGGGCCTGCATGGCGGCGGCGCGCTCTTCGGGGCTGACCACGCCGTCGCGGTTCGTATCGAGCGCGGTCAGACGCGCGATGCGCGCATCGACGAACTCGGCGCGGGTGATCTGGCGGTTCGGATCCGCGCGCGCATGATGCGGCGCAGGCGCGCCGGCGGCGGGGGCCGGCGGAACCTGGGCGGTCGCGGCGCCGGCGGCGGCGGCCAGAGCGATGACGCCCAGGCCGGTCAGAAAGGTGTTTCTCATCTCGATCATCTCCACGGGCGCGTTTGGCGCCCTTTGACATTGCCCTGTCAGGAGATTGAACGCGGTCTGTCGGATTCTCCGTCGCGGCCTGCTGGAACCGCCCGCTCGAAGGCTTTTCGGGCTCGCGCGCGCAAGTCGGTCAGCTCGGTCTTCAGCGTATCGAAGTCCGGCGCGCCGGCGGCCTCGGCCAGGCGCAACTGGAAGACGCCGGGTTCGCCCTCCGGATCGACCCGCCCCTCGAAGGCGGCGGCCAGAAGGTGGGCCAACCGCTGCTGCACGCGCCAGGCCTCGGCCAGGACCGGGTCGTCGTGCAGGGCCTCAAGCGTCGACAGGGTCAAAGGCTCGCCGATGGCGGCGGCCTGAAGCTGGCGGAACTGGGCCGCGAACTCGGCGTCCACCTGCCCACCCGGCGACAGCTTCAGATCCCAGAAGCCATGCGGGCGACGCTCCCGATCCATAAGGCTCCGCATCTTTCGGATGTCGGCGGCGACATCGACGCCGGGACGCGGGCGACGCAGGGCGGCCTCGATGGCGGCCGAGACCTGGGCGCCGAACTTTGGATCGCTGGCCCAAACAACGCGGGCGCGGGTCAGGACCATGAACTCCCAAGTCTCGGCCTCCTTGGCGTAATAGGCGTCGAACGCCTTCAGTCGCACCGACACCGGCCCTTTCGAGCCGGTGGGGCGCAGGCGCATGTCCACCTCATAGAGGCCGCCTTCCGCCGTATGCGCCGACAGGGCCGCGATCAGCCGCTGGGTGAAGCGGGCGTAGAAGACATCGGCGGTCCAGCCCTTGATCTCAGCGGTCGCCTCGGGCGGCGCCTCGTACAGGGTCATCAGATCCAGGTCCGATCCGGCCGTCATCTCGCGCGAGCCGGCCTTGCCCAGGGCGACCACCGCCACCGCGCCGGGGAAGGCGCCGCCCAGCCGTTCGGTCTCGGCCAGGGCGGCAGGCGACAGGGTGCGCATGGCGGCGTCGGCCAGGGCGGCGTAGGCGCGGCCCGCCGTCTCGGCCCCCGCCCGGCCGGTCAGGGCGTGGATGCCGATGCGGAACATCTGCTCACGGTGCAGGCGGCGCACGGCATTCATGGCCCCTTCGAAATCCTCGGTCTCGCCGGCCTCGCGCAGCATCTGTTCGGTCAGACCGGTCTCTTCGGACAGATCGACCAGGAAGCGGGCGTCCAGCACCCCGTCCAGCGCCGCCGGTTGCCGGCCCAGGGTGCGCGCCAGACGCGGCGCGAAGGCCATGACGCCCAGCACCATCTCGAACAGTTTGGGCTGGTTCAGGAACAGGGCCTGGACCTGCACGCCCGCCGCCAGCCCGGAGAAGAAGACGGCGAAACGCCGGAACGCCTCGTCGGGCGCACCGGATCGGGCCAGGGCCTCCAGCAGGCGCGGCGCCAGGCGGGTGAACAGTTCGCGCCCTCGCGCCGTGCGCGTCGCGGGGATGCGGCCGTGGTGCCAGCTGCGGATCGTATCGGCGACCGACGGCGCCTCGGAAAAGCCCATGCGACGCAAGGTTTCCAGCGTCTCGGGATCGTTCTCGACCCCGGTGAAGACCAGGCTGCCGTAGCTGGAGTCCAGATCTTCGCCGCCCTCGAACAGTTCGCCATAGCGGGCGTTGACCCGCGCCAGCAGGGCCTCGACCCGGCCGTCGAAGGCCGCAAGATGGGCGGAACCGTCAAGCGCGGCGACGGCGGCGCGGCGCTCGGCGTCCTCGGGCAGGCGGTGGGTCTGTTCGTCGTCGAGCATCTGCACCCGGTGCTCCAGCCCGCGCAACTCGACATAGGCGGCGGACAGTTCCTCGCAGACCGCCTGGGGCACGTGGCGCGCGTCGGCCAGCGCCTTCAGCGCCTCCAGCGTGCGGGGCTTGCGCAAAGCCGGATCGCGGCCGCCCAGGATCAGTTGCTGGGTCTGGGCGTAGAATTCGATCTCGCGGATGCCGCCGCGTCCCAGCTTCAGATTGGCCCCGGCGGCCTGCAGCCCCTCGCCCGTCTTGTGGACGTGGATCTGTTTCTTGATCGACTGGATGTCGAGCACGGCCGCGTAGTCCAGGCTGCGCCGCCAGATGAAAGGGATCATGGCCTTCAGGAACCGGCCCGCTGCGCGCATGTCGCCCAGCACCGGCCGCGCCTTGATGAAGGCCGCCCGCTCCCAGTTCTGGCCGACGCTCTCGTAGTAGGCCAGGGCCATAGGCCCGGCGACGACCGGCGGGGTCGAGGACGGATCGGGCCGCAGCCGCAGATCGACACGGAAGACGTAGCCGTCGCCCGTCCGCTCGGTCAGCAGGCCGGCGATCCCCTTGCCGACGCGATTGGCGAAGTCCTGCATCTCCTCGCCCTCGCGCAGGGCCAGGCCCATCAGGCGCGGCTCGAAGAAGAGGGAGATGTCGATGTCGGACGAATAGTTCAGTTCGTTGGCGCCATGTTTGCCCATGGCCAGGCCGAACAGGCCGGGGATGGGGCCGCGCGGATCGCCGGGCGGCGAGATCAGCCGGCCGCGCGCCCTCTGTTCGGCGGCGACGGCGCGCAGGGCCGCCCGGCAAGAGGCGTCGGCGAACCGGGACAGGGCGTCGGTGACCTGGTCCAGATCCCACACCCCGCCCAGATCGGCCAGGGCGGTCAGCAGGTGCAGGTCGGCCTTCAGCACGCGTAGCGGAGCGCGCACCGCATCCGGTTCGGCGTCCAGCGCGTCCGTATCGCGAAGGATCCGCTCCAGCGCTTCGACCGGATCGGCTTCCAGCAGGCTTCGCAGATGGGCGGGGCGACGGCGCATCAGACCGGCGAGATAGGGCGAGGCGCCGGCGACGGGGGCCAGGGCAGGCCAGGCGGCGTCCAGAGTCTCGCGCCAGCCGTCGGCGTCGGCGGCTTCGGTCAGGCTTTCGTGCAGACGGTCGGCGGCGGCGGGATTGGCGACCGGACCGGCGGGGGCGAGGCTGCGCCCCAACGGGATCGGTGCGGAGGTTGCAGTATCGATCATTAAATCATCCGCTCATCCCCGCGAAAGCGGGGATCCAGTGCTTTCGCTCGGCAAAGCTTTGGACCACGATCCTGACACACGCCACAAGCCTGACCGCCTAAAGAACTGGGTCCCCGCCTTCGCGGGGATGAGCGGAAATCTCTAGTTCTGGACCGCCGGCGGCAGCACCAACGCCACCCGCAACCCCGGTCCGAAGTCGCCGTAGGCGCCGGGGCCTTCGTCCAGCACCACCCGACCTCCGTGCGCCTCCGCCACCGCCGTCACCAACGAAAGCCCCAGGCCCGAGCCGGGTTCGGTGCGGCTGTTGTCCAGGCGCACGAACCGCTGGACCACCCGCTCGCGGTCCTCCTCCGGCACGCCCGGCCCCGTGTCGGTGACGGAATATTCGATTTCGCCCGACGAGCGCCTGCGCGCGCGCAGCTTCACCGCCCCGCCGGCGGGGGTGTATTTGATGGCGTTGTCGATGAGGTTGGCCAGGGCCTGGGCCAAAAAGGGCTGGTTGCCTTCGATCATCAGCCCCTTTTCGACCTCGGACGAGAAGTCGATGTCCTTGTCCTCGGCCGCCGGCTCGTAAAGCTCGGCCATGTCGGCGGCGAGGTCGGCGGCGTCCATGACCTTGGGGTCCGGCGCCCCGCCCGCCTGAAGTCGCGCGATGGCCAGGACGGTGTTGAACGTCTTCAGCAGATGGTCGGCTTCATCCAGGGCGATGCCCAGGGCGTCGACCCCGTCGATCTTGCCGGCTTCGGCGTCGATCAAGGCCACTTCCAGCTTGGCCCGCATCCGCGTCAGGGGCGAGCGCAGGTCGTGGGCGATGGCGTCGCCGGCATGGCGGATCGAGGCCATGGACGCCTCCAGCCGATCCAGCATGGTGTTCAGCCCCTGGCCCAACTCATCCAGTTCGTCGCCGGTGTGGCGCACGGGCGCACGGACCTTCAGATCACCGTCCTGCACCGACTGCACGACGCGGTTCAGCCCGGCCATGGCGTTTTCGACCCGCCGGCTGATGTAGAGACCGCCCGCCAGGCCCAGCAGCATGACCAGAGCCATGGCGCCCCACAGGGCCTGGGTCAGGCGCGCCAGATAGGCCTCGATGTCGCCGATGTCCTGACCGACGAACAAATGTTCGCCGCCAGCCAGGGTGGTGATCACCCCGATGGAGCGACGCCGCTGGACCTTGCCCTGGGCGTCCGTGTCGGTCAGGCGGAAGGTCTCCCAGTCGCTGGCGCCGGCCGGCAGGCTGAGGTCGATGTCGATCGGGGATTCGGTGATGTTGCCGGTGATCGTTTTTCCGGCCTTGTCGGTCAGCAGATAGAGATACGGTCCGCCGCGGATCGACCGTTCGACCAAGGCCTGGTTCAGGGCGTCGATGCCGCGCGTGCGGTGGATCGCCGTCAGGGCGCCCAGCTCGATCTCCACATCCGCCCTGGCCCGGCCTTGGGCCTCCGACGCCGAGGCGAAATAGACATAGGCCAGGATCGCCCCCGCCGCCGCCACGAACAGCGCCAGGAACAGCAGCGTCAGCCGGAAGGGCGTGCGGCGAAGGAGGGAGGGAAGGCGCATGTGGTTTAGGAGTGATTTGTGATTGGTGAGTCGTGACTGGCTAGAGGGTGTGCAGACGAAAAAGGGCATGAGCGCCCAGGCCTCGCGCCAGACACCCGCTCGTCACCATTCACCACTCACGATTCACATTAGGCCTCCAACCGATATCCCGCCCCGCGCACGGTCTGCAGCATGGCGCGGTCGAAGCCCTTGTCGATCTTGGAGCGCAGGCGGCTGATGTGGACGTCGATGACGTTGGTCTGGGGGTCGAAATGATATTCCCAGACCTTTTCCAGCAGCATGGTGCGCGTCACCGACTGGCCGGCGTGGCGCATCAGGAACTCCAGCAGCTGGAACTCGCGCGGCTGAAGATCGATCTCGGTCGTTCCGCGATGCACGGTGCGGCCGATCAGGTTCATTTCCAGGTCGCCGACCTTGAGCACGGTCTGCACCCCGCCGGTCTCGCGACGACGCGCCAGGGCCTCGACCCGCGCGATCAGTTCGGCGAAGGCGTAGGGCTTGACCAGATAGTCGTCGGCGCCGGCCTTCAGGCCCGTGACCCGGTCCTCGACCTCGCCCAGGGCCGACAGGAACAGGACCGGCGTCTGATCGCCGCCCTTGCGCACCGTCTCGACCATGCCGACGCCGTCCAGGCGCGGCATCATCCGGTCCACCACATAGACGTCGTAGCCGCCCTTTTGCGACTCCAGCAGGCCAAAGGCGCCGTCCACGGCGTGGGTGACCTCATGTCCGGCTTCGGACAGGCCCCGCACCATGGCGGTCGCCGCCTCGGCGTCATCCTCGACCACCAGAATCCGCATCGAAACCCCTCCCGGAATCAAAATCGCCGCCGATGGTAACGCATCGGCGGCGATTGACGAGTTAAGGCTTGGTCAGAATGCCGATCAGTTCTTGTCCTGAAGCGGCAGAACGATCGGACTGTTGCCACGCGGTGTCCGCACGAGCAGCAGAACGCCAGGACGACCGGCGCTCTTGACCGCCTCTACCGCGCCCTTGAAATCGGCAGTCGAGCCGACGCTCCGCCCATTGGCTTGAAGAATCACCATGCCCGGCTGGAATCCGAGGCGACCGGCGCGAGACTGCTGACTGACAGCCGTCACCACCAGCCCCTGAACACCTTCCGGGATGTCAAAGCGACTGCGCAGCGCCGCGCTTACAGGCGCGATGGTCAGGCCCTCCACGACTTCGCCAGCAGCAGCACCCGGATTATTGGGCATACCGGATCCGTCGTTATCGTTGGTCACCGCGGTTTCGAGGTTGGCCGGGCGCGTTCCCGCACGAACGTTGACGGTTTGACGACGTCCTTCACGCAGCAGTTCAAGGCGCAGCGTGTCGCCCGGCTTCGCCGAACCGACAGCGCGCGTCAATTCACTGGAACCTTCGATGGCGCGGCCGTTGAGGCTGACTACGACATCGCCGGGTTGGAGGCCGGCCCGCGCCGCAGGGCCGTCAGGCGTCACCTCGACCACGAAGGCGCCCTTCGTCGTCGCCGGCAGTCCCAGGCTTTCCTTATATTCGTCAGTCAGATTGCCGATCTGTACGCCCAGATAGCCGCGCTCGATCGACTGACCGCGCATCAGGCGTTCGGTGATCGTCTTGGCAGTGTCCGCCGGAATGGCGAAGCCGATGCCGACCGATCCGCCCGTGGGCGAATAGATGGCCGAGTTCACGCCGATGACGCGGCCGTGGATGTCGAAGGTCGGGCCGCCCGAGTTGCCCCGGTTGATGGCGGCGTCGATCTGGATGTAGTCGTTGTAGCCCGACGGATCGATGTCGCGGGCCTTGGCTGAGACGATGCCCGCCGTGGCGGTGCCGCCCAAGCCGAAGGGGTTGCCGATGGCGATGACCCAGTCGCCCACGCGCGGCTCGGCCGTCTCTTCGAAACTGACGTATTTGAAGTCGTTGCCCTCGACCTTGATCACCGCCAGGTCGGTGCCGGGATCGCGGCCGATCAGGCGGGCCGGCAGTTCGCGGCCGTCCGACATCTTGACCTTGATCTCGGTCGCGTCGGCGACGACGTGGTTGTTGGTGACGATGAAGCCGTCCTGCGAGATGAAGAAGCCCGAACCGGCGCCCTGGGTCGTCTGCGGCTCATCATTGCCCTGACCGCCGCGGCCTTGCGGCGGCACGAACTGGAACGGCAGGCCGGGGATCTGGAAGGCGCCGCCCTGAGGCTGGTCCACCTTGACCGTCACGTCGATCTGAACGACGGCGGGCGAGACCTGGTCGAAGATGGTCGCGAAGCTGCTGGGCGCACCCGGCGGGGGCGTGAAGGCGTCGCCGTTGGCCGGGACCGGGGTGATCCGGTTCACCGCCTGCGGTTCCGCATGCGCGCCGGGCCAGGTGATGACGCCGCCGGCGGTCGCCGCCGCCGCCAGGGTCAGGCCGGCCGCGGCCCCGAGAATGAACTCCTTGCGCTTCAGCATCGTGGTCCTTGCGATCCTCTTGTCCAGCGCCAGACGGGCGCCGGTTTCGCGATTGATATAGGCCGAACCGGCTTTGCGCCAATCCCGACCGCCGATCGTTGATCTCGACTAGCGCCCGTCGTGAGGCGAGGTTGCGTCAGGATCGCGGCGAAGCTTCTCATTTCGTAGAACTTCGTCCAGTCGGCGTTCTTCTTCCGGCGTCAGGGGAACGGCCTCGACCGGACGACGGCGTGCGCGCAGGGCCAGAACGGCGGCGGCCAGCAGCAACAGGGCGAACGGGCCGAACCACAGCAGCCAGGTCCCCGCCCGAACCGGCGGGGTGAAGAGCACATAGTCGCCGAAGCGCCGCACCAGATCGTCGCGCACGGCCTGATCCGACGCGCCGGCCGCGATCTCCTCGCGGATCAGGCGGCGCATGTCGCCGGCGACGCCCGCCGGGCTGTCGGCGATGGCCTCGTGCTGGCAGACGACGCAGCGCACATCCTTGAACAGGGCCTGGGCGCGGGCTTCCTGGGTCGCATCGGCCAGCGGACGGTCGGGTGCGGCGGGCGGTTCGGCCGCCGTCAGCATCAGCGCCAGGACCGGCGCGGCCATCAGGACGAGCAAGCGCCTCATGCGGTCTTGCGCCGGCGCGCGCCGATCCCGAGCCTGAGCCGACGATCCAGCAGCGACAGCACCCCGCCCAGCGCCATGATCATCGGCCCCAGGAAGATCAGTCGCGCCCAGGGGTTCCAGTACAGACGCACGACCCAGGCCGGCTGTTCGGGACTGCCCGCGCGTTCGCCGATCACGACATAGACGTCGTCCAAGCCCCGGAAATCGAGGCCGACCTCGGTGGTGGTCTGGCCGCCGGCGGGGAAGAAGCGGCGCTCGGCCGTGACGGTGCTGGCGCGGCCCTGATCGTTCGTGGCGCGCACGGTCAGTCGGCCCTGCTCGGCCAGATAGTTCGGCCCCTCGACGACGCGCACGTCGTCAAGCGTGACGGTCCACGGGCCGGCGGACACGCTCTGACCCAGCGAGACGGCGCGGGCGGCCTCGGCCTTGAAACCCGTCTCGACCACCGCCCCAAGGATGAAGACGCCCAGCCCCAGATGCGCCAGGGTCATGCCCCAGGCGCCCAGCGGCAGCCCTTTCAGCCGGCGCAGCGTCTCGGCTATCGAGGCGCGGAACAGGCGCGTGCGCTCCGCGACCTCGGACAGCGATCCCAGGATCAACCAGGCGCCCAGGCCGATGCCGGCGGCGGCGAAGGCCTTCTTCGGCTCCCACAGGGCGTAGGCCGCAAGCGCGCCGACGATCGCCAGACCCCCCGCGACCGCCAGACGCTGCATCGCACCGGGCAGGTCGCCGCGCTTCCAGGCCAGCAGCGGGCCGGCCGGCAGGATCAGGAAGGCGACCATCATCAGCGGGGTGAAGGTGGCGGCGAAATAGGGCGGGCCGACCGAGATGGTCGCGCCGGACGCCGCCTCCAAAATCAGCGGATAGAGGGTGCCCAGCAAGACGGTCGCGGCCGCCGCCGTCAGGAACAGATTGTTCAGCACCAGCGCCCCCTCGCGGCTGACCGGCGCAAACAGGCCGCCGCCCTTCAGCTGCGGCGCGCGCCAGGCGAACAGGGCGAAGGCGGCGCCGGCCGTGACGCCGAGAATGGCCAGCAGCATCAGCCCGCGCTGGGGATCGACGGCGAAGGCGTGGACGGATGTCAGCACGCCCGACCGCACCAAGAAGGCGCCCAGCATCGAAAAGGTGAAGGCCAGTAGGGCCAGAAACACGGTCCAGCCGGCCAGTGCGCCGCGCCGCTCGGTCACGACCGCGCTGTGCAACAGGGCCGCGCCCGCAAGCCAGGGCATGAACGAGGCGTTCTCGACCGGGTCCCAGAACCACCAGCCGCCCCAGCCCAGCTCATAATAGGCCCAGAAGGAGCCCAGGGTGATGCCGACGGTCAGGAAGGCCCAGCTGGCCAGCGCCCAGGGTCGGACCCAGCGCCCCCAGGCGGGCCAGAAGGCGGTCTGCGCCCGTCCCTCGATCAGCGCCGCGACAGCCAGGGAGAAGCAGACCGAGAACCCGACATAGCCCGCATAGAGCAGCGGCGGATGCACCGCCAACGCCGGGTCCTGAAGCAATGGGTTCAGCGACGCGCCCTGGAACGGCGCGGGGTCCAGACGGGTGAAGGGGCTGGAGGTGAAGACGGCGAAGGCCAGGAACAGCGAGCCCAGCGCGCCCTGCACCGCCACGGCCGAGGCCTTCAGCCCGAACGGCAGGCCGCGCGCCCGCGCCAGCGCCCCGCCGAACACCGTCAGCACCAGACACCACAGCAGAAGCGAGCCTTCATGGCTGCCCCAGGCGCCGGCGACCTTGTAGAGCATCGGCTTGTCGGTATGGCTGTTGGCCGCGACGTTGGAGACCGAAAAGTCGGAGACGACGAAGGCGTAGATCAGGGCTGCGAAACTGAGGGCCACCGCGCCCGCCGCCGCCAGTGCCGCGCCCTGGGCGGCGCCGGCCAGGACCGGGCTGCGCCGCGCGCGCCCGGCCGCCGAAAGCCCCGTCTGCAGGACCGACAGCGCCAGCGCCAGCGACAGGGCGAAGGCCCCAAGCTCGGCGATCATAAGCGCGTCGGTGCGCTATCGGCCTGCGGCCTGCTTGAGCGCGTTTCGGGGCCGTCCGGCCGCCACTCGCCCTTTTCCTTCAGACGGTCGGCGACCTCGCGCGGCATATAGTTCTCGTCGTGCTTGGCCAGGACCTGGCTGGCGTGGAAGGTGCGGTCGGCGCCGAAGGCCCCTTGCGCCACGATCCCCTGCCCCTCACGGAACAGGTCGGGCAGGTCGCCGTGATAGACGACGCGGGTCGTGGCGGCGTTGTCGGTGACGACGAAGGCGACCACGCCGTCGCCGGTCTTTTGCACGCTGCCGGCCTCGACCAGACCGCCCAGGCGGATGTTGCGGCCCTCCGGCGCCTTGTCGGCGGTGGCCTCGGACGGCGAATAGAAGAAGGTCACGCTGTCCTGCATCGCCCATAACGACAGGCCGACCGCCAGCGCCAGGATCGGCGCCACGGCGGCGACGACCCACAGGCGGCGACGCGCCTTGGGCGATTTGGGCAGCCAGCTCATGCGATGGACATTCCGGATTCCAGGGACGGACCGGCGGCATATACCGCCGTCGTCGCGCAGGACCAACGCGTCATTGCGCGCCGCCCTTCGGCAGTCGCCGTTCCAGATCCAGACGGCGCGGATCGGCCGGGTCGAGCGCGGTGATCAGGGGCGTCCACAGGGTGCGGGCCTCGACGGCGTCGCCGCGCCGCAACGCGGCCTCGCCTAGGAAGAAGCGCGCGCCGAGTTGGTCGGGATCCAGTTTCAAGGCCTCGCGGAAGGCGGCCTCGGCGTCGCCGCCGATCTGGTTGTCATTGGCGACGACCAAGCTTTCGCCCAGGCGCGCCCAGGCCTGGGCGTCACGGGGATCCAGGGCGATCAGGCGGCGAAAGGCGGAGGCGGCGGCCAGCGGATCGCCGGCGGCGAAGCGGGCCGCGCCCAGCATGGCCAGCGCCTGCCGATCCTTGGGCCGCTCCTGAACGACCCGCGCGGTCACCGCCGCCAGTTGCGCCGGCTCCAGCCGATCCAGATTGGCCGCCCAATCATCGACACGTCGCTCATAGGCCTGATCGGGCAGGCCGGGCGAGCCGGTGAACACGTAGAGGCCGAGAGCGGCCGCGACGGTCACGCCGATCCCGCCCAGCACCCAGAACCGATCGCGAGCGCCGGCTGCCGGGGTCGTGGTCGCCGAAACGGCGAGAAGGCGCCGCCCCGCCTCGGCGCGAGCGCCCGCATAGGCCGCCTCGTCCAGCAGGCCGCGCGCCTTCAGCCGATCCAGTTCCTCGATCTCGCGCGAGCCGGCCTGGGTTTCGGCGCCGGACGCCGGATCGGCGCCTCGTCGCGCGCCGGTCAGCACCAGCAGGGCGGCCAGGGCCGCCGCCAGTCCCGTCATTATCCAGAAGACGATCATCCTCGCCGTCTAACCCATCCGCGAACGTCGGGCGAGGCGTCGTTTCAGCCCAGCCGCGCCATTTCCGCCGAGGCCGCGCGTCGCCGGACCGCGCGCGCCGCCTCCAGCGCCTCGATCACGGTCAGGAACCGCGCCGCCACCCCGATCAGACGCAGCACATGGTCGGGATTTTCGGCCTCGCCGTCCGACAGACTGTTCAGCGCCTCGTCGGACCAGGTGGAGAGATAGTCCGTCAGGTCGGCCCTCAATCCCGAGCGATCGGCTTCGCAGCCGAAGGTGACGGCCGCACCGCGCAGGGCCGCCACCGCCGCCAGCAGGGCCGCCGCCGCCTCGATCGGTTCGCCCTCGGCCGGCGCCTCCAGCCACGGCGACATCCGCGTCATGCGGCCGGTGATGACCTGACGCTTCATCGGCAAGGCGGCGTGGACGGCGCTGGTGGCGGCCTTCATCAGGCCGGAAAGCTGGCCCGACACCTGGACCCGCGCCATCCGCGCCGCCTTGCCCCAGCTGGAATCGGGCCGCACCTGCAGGCTGAGGTCCATCTCGGCCAGCACGCCCGCGCACCAGTTGACGTCGTCCACCACGCCCAGCATCGCGGTCTCGCCCAGCGACGAACGGACCACGCCGGCGATCTTCTGCACCCGCGCCTGAACGGAGGTGAGCAGCCGCTCGACGAAGACGCCCATCTCGGAATGGCTGAGGGTGATTTCACGGTCGGCGAGGCGGCTGGTCCGCGTCACGACCCGCAGCATCCGCTCGGCGTCCGCCACATGGGCGAACAGGATATCGATCATGCGTCGCCCGCCGTCGGGCGACATCGCCAGACAGTCCTGGATCAGCAGCCTCAGTCCCGCCAACTGGTTGTCGTCGGGGCGTTCCAGCCAGACGGGCAGGCGCGGCAGGGCGCTGCGGGCCAGAGGCGTCAGGTCGAAACAGCCGGCCAGTTCGACCGGGGTGGATGGGGGCTGATCGTCGGCGGGACGCTGAAACTCCGGCCAGACGTCGCGCGGACGGTCGCGCAGCACGGCGGCCGCCTTGGCGCACAGCCGATCGGCGGCCAGGGTCCATTCGCCGTCCATGGCCACGGCGCCGTCCAGCAGCGGCAGGAAGTCTTCCTCGCCCTTGACCGCCTCGCGCCAGACCCGTTTCAGGACCCGAGGCGGAAAGGCCAGGGCCGGCACGCCGTCGTCGCGCGGCTGAAACAGCGGCAGCAGAGGCGCGAAGGCCGTGCCGCGACGGGCGCGATCGCGCGCCTCTGCGGCGACGATGTTCGCCAGTTCGGCCGCCTTGTCGCCCTTCAGCGCCGCCACGGCCGCGCCCAGCATCCCCAGCGATGCGTCGGGGCAGGCCTCGACGATCGCCGTCAGGGCGGCGTGGTGGGCGGCGGACAGGGACGGCACGAAAGCTCCTGCCAAAACTCAACTCAAGCCGGCACCGTGCGACAATCGGGTTAACAACGACTTGGCGCCCATTGAGCGGCGCCGCCACTTGAGTCAGGCGTCAGGCACGCCATATTGCCGCCACACCCGGCCCGCGCCGCCGCGCGCGCTGGAAAGGAAAGCCCATGCCCGTAATCGAGATCGACGGCCTGACCAAGACCTACAAGTCGGGGCATCAGGCGCTGAAGCGTATCGACCTGACGATCGACAAGGGCGAGATTTTCGCCCTGCTGGGTCCGAACGGCGCGGGCAAGACCACGCTGATCTCCATCGTTTGCGGCATCGTCACGCCCACGACGGGGACCGTGATCGCCGACGGCCATGACATCCAGTCCGATTTCCGCGCCGCCCGCACCAAGATCGGTCTGGTGCCGCAGGAGCTGACCACCGACGCCTTCGAGACCGTGCTGGCCACCGTCACCTTCAGTCGTGGGCTGTTCGGCAAGGCGCCGAACCCCGCCTTCGTCGAGGGCGTGCTGAAGGACCTGTCGCTGTGGGACAAGCGCGACGCCAAGATCATGACGCTGTCGGGCGGGATGAAGCGGCGGGTGATGATCGCCAAGGCCCTGAGCCACGAGCCGGACATCCTGTTCCTGGACGAGCCGACCGCCGGGGTCGATGTTGAGCTGCGCCGCGACATGTGGGCCATGGTCAGAAAGCTGCGCGAGCGCGGCGTGACCATCATCCTGACGACCCACTACATCGAGGAGGCCGAGGAGATGGCCGACCGGGTGGGCGTGATCCTGAAGGGCGAACTGATCCTGGTCGAGGAAAAGTCGGCCCTGATGAAGAAGCTGGGCAAGAAGACCCTGACGCTGAACCTGATCGAACCATTGGGCGCCCTGCCCGCCCACCTGTCCGAATGGGACCTGACGCTGAAGAACGACGGAGGAGAGCTGGAGTACAGTTTCGACGCCAACGCCGACGACACCGGCGTGCCCTCGCTGATCCGCCGGCTTGAGGCGCTGAACATCGGCTTCAAGGACCTGAACACCCGCCAGAGCTCGCTGGAAGACATCTTCGTCAGCCTAGTCCACCAGAACGGAGCCGCGGCATGACCTTCAACGGATACGGCGTCTGGGCCATCTATCGTTTCGAAATGGCGCGTGCGCTGCGCACCCTGTGGCAGAGCGTGGTCACCCCGGTGATCACCACCGCCCTGTATTTCGTCGTGTTCGGCGGCGCGATCGGCAGCCGGATGCAACAGGTGGACGGCGTGCCCTACGGCGCCTTCATCGTGCCGGGGCTGATCATGCTCAGCCTTTTCACACAGTCGATCTTCAACGCCTCGTTCGGCATCTACTTCCCCAAGTTCACGGGGACGATCTACGAGATCCTGTCGGCGCCGGTGTCGTCGCTGGAGATCGTGCTGGCCTATGTCGGCGCGGCGGCGACCAAGTCGGCGGTGCTGGGCCTGATCATCTTGGGCACGGCGGCCTTCTTCGTGCCGCTGCAGATCCTGCATCCGGTCTGGATGATGGCCTTCTTGATCCTGATTTCGGTGACCTTCAGCCTTTTCGGCTTCATTATCGGGGTCTGGGCCAATGGGTTCGAGCAGCTTCAGATGATCCCGATGCTGGTCGTGACGCCACTGACCTTCCTGGGCGGCGCCTTCTATTCCATCGACATGCTGCCGGACGGTTGGCGCACAGTGACCCTGTTCAACCCTGTGGTCTATCTGATCTCGGGCTTCCGCTGGGCCTTCTATGGTCAGGGGGATGTGGCGATCGGCGTCAGCGTCGCCGCCACCCTGGCCTTCTTTGCCGTCTGCCTGGGCATCGTCATGTGGATGTTCAAGACCGGCTACCGGCTCAAGAACTGATCCGTCACGAAACGGGCCAGATCGCCAGCGATTGAGAAGACCATGTCCGACGACCAGAAGACCCCGCCCCAGCCCTTCGCCCGCAAGCCGGTGACCTGGGGACGTATGCCCGCGACGACCTTCCACGTCGGACCGGTGCCGGTCGCGCCCAATCCGCTGGACCGCATTCCCAATCCGCCGCCGCGCAAGCCCACGACGCAACAGCAGCAGGCCTCGATCCACACCCAGAGCCTGGCCTCCGGCGTCGCGCTGGCCAAGGGTCAGACGACGCCCGCCAATCCGGCGCCGCGTCCCGCGCCCCGTCCGCAGGGGGCAAGCATCCTGGGCGGTTCGCTGATCCCGACGGCGCGCCCGGCCCAGGCGCAGCCCCAGCCCCAGGCTCAAACGCAGCCGCAGCCCAGGCCGCAGCCGGCGCCGGCCGCTCAACCCGATCTGACCGTGCGGCCCCTGCCCGCGCCCGAGACGACGCCCGCCCCTGCGCCGAAGCCGGTCGCGGCCGAACCCGCCGCCGCCGCCCCAGCGGTCGCGGCCAGACCCGCCGTAGCGCCGGCCGCTGCGCCGATCACACCCAGCTTCGCCCGAGCGCCCGCCAAGACTTCGCGCCTGCCGCTCTACGTCGGGGTCGGGGCCGTCGCCCTGCTGGTCGTCGGAGGCGGCCTGTGGTTCGCGATGCGTCCCGCCTCGACCCCGGCGACGTCCACGCCCGCCGTCGCCGCCGATGCGCCTCTGACTGCGCCGCCGGCCGATACGATCCCCGCCGACGCCGCCCCTATCGCAGCCACCGAACAGCCCGCGCCCGCCGCGACGACCACAGCGACGCCGCCCGCCCCCGCCGCTTCCACGCCGGCAACGACAACGACGCCACGCGCGACGACGGCCGCGCCTCGCACGCAGACCCCGGCCCAGAACCAGGCGCCGGCCGCAACGACGCAACCGACGACGCGGGCGCCCACGACCACCACCCCGGCGCCGTCCACGCCAGCGGCGACGGTCACGACCGAGCCGCTGGTGATCGTGCCGACGGCCCCGACGCCCGCCCCGACCGCGGCACGCCCGTCGAGCAGCGATCCCGACGGTCCGGTGGTGACGCGGCCCCAGCCGCTGGACTGATCGGCGGTTTCGCGCGCCGGGGCAGGTGACGAAACGGCCTTCAGCCCCTACCTACAGGCCATGACCGTTCACGCCTCCCCGCCGCCCATCCTCGACGCCGCCGGCGTCGACACCGATGAAGCCCTGTCGATCCTGAAGACGGCCTTGGCCGGCGCCGACGACGGCGAACTGTTCCTGGAGCGGTCCGAGAGCGAGAGCCTGGTGTTCGACGACGGTCGGCTGAAGTCCGCCGCCTATGACGCCACCGAAGGCTTCGGCCTGCGGGTCGTGGCGGGCGAGACAGCCGGGTACGCCCACGCCAACGAGATCTCGGCCGCCGCCTTGCGCCGCGCCGCCGACAGCGCGGCCCTGGCCAAACAAGGGCATGAGGCCCGGGTCGCCGAAGGGCCGCGCGCCACCAATCAGAAACTGTATGGCGAGGTCGATCCGCTCGCCTCGCCCGCCTTCTCCGACAAGATCGCCTTGCTGGCCGAGATCGACGCCTGGGCGCGCGCCCGCGATCCGCGCGTGGTTCAGGTGTCCGCCTCCCTGATCGGCGAACGTCGCGCCATCGAAATCCTGCGCGCCGACGAGCGGGCGGTGCGCGATGTTCGCCCCCTCGTCCGGCTGAACGTCTCGGTCACCGTGGAGCAGAACGGCAAGCGCGAGAGCGCCTCGTCCGGCGCCGGCGGCCGGGCCGGCTTCGACGCCTGGGTCGCGCCCGAACGCTGGCAGGCCCAAGTGGACGAGGCCCTGCGTCAGGCCCTGGTCAATCTGGACGCCGTCGATTGCCCGGCGGGCGAGATGGACGTGGTCCTGGGCGCCGGCTGGCCCGGCGTGCTGCTGCATGAGGCCATCGGCCACGGCTTCGAGGGCGACTTCCACCGTAAGGGATCGTCGGTATTCAACGGCATGATGGGCCAACGGGTCGCCGCGCCCGGCGTCACCGTGGTCGATGACGGCTCGATCGCCGGACGTCGCGGATCGCTGTCGGTCGATGACGAGGGCACGGCCACCTCGCGCACCGTGCTGATCGAGGACGGGATCATGGTCGGGTTGATGCACGACCGGCTGTCGGCGCGTCAGCTGGGCGTCGCCGCGACCGGCAACGGTCGGCGTCAGTCCTTCGCCCATATGCCCATGCCGCGCATGACCAATACCTTCATGGAGGGCGGCAAGGATTCCAAGGCCGACATGATCGCCAATACGAAGCGCGGCCTCTACGCCGCCAACTTCTCGGGCGGTCAGGTGGACATCACCAACGGCAAGTTCGTGTTCCAGTGCAATGAGGCCTATCTGATCGAGGACGGGGTGATCACCGCACCGGTGCGCGGCGCGACCCTGATCGGCGATGGGGCCACGGCCCTGACCAAGATTCAGATGGTCGGCGACGACTTCGCCTTCGATCCGGGCGTAGGCGTCTGCGGCAAGGCCGGACAGGGCGTGCCCGTCGGCATCGGCCAGCCCAGTTTGAAGATCGGCGGTCTGACGGTCGGCGGTACGGCCGTCTAGGCCAGCGGAACCGTATGACTGCAACGGGTGTTTCCCCGCCATCACTGGAGAGGACACACCATGACCACCGAACGTACCGTCGAACATCCCGATGGCCGCGTCGAGCGCATCAGCGAAAGCAGCGCCGCCCCGACGACCGTCGTCGAACGCCGCAGCGGCAGCGGCATGGGCGCCATCGTCGCCCTGATCGTCGGCCTGCTGGCCGTGCTCGTGATCGGCTACTTCCTGATGAACATGAACCGCAGCGATGCTGTGAAGGACAACGCCATCGCCGGCGCCGCCGAGAGCGTCGGCAACGCCGCCGACAACATCGGCGAAGCCGCCCGCGACGCCGTTCCGGAACGCAAGTAAGCTCTACCGCGCCGATTGAGCGGGGGCGGAGGGGCGCCATTCGGGACCGATCGGTTCCAGCCCCTCCGCCTCCAGCCGATCCAATACGCCGTTCGGCTCGGCCAATAGCCGCAAGGGCGCGATGGCGACGGTGACTCCGTCCTCTTCCAGCGCCTTGTCCACCGCCGTGTTCCATATCCGACGCAGATCGTCCGCCTGGGCCATCACCGACCAGTAGGAACAGGCCGTCGCAGCCTTTTCCAGGGGCGAGTCCAACACCGCCGGGATCCGGCGAAGACGCCAGTTCTCCGCACGTTGCGCGCCCGCCTCGACCCCGGCCTCCGCCGCCGTCGCCGCAGCGTCGATACAGTCGAGATAGCGTTCCGGCGGCGTCGTCAGAACCTTTTCAATCAGTTCGTCCCCCCTGAAGATGCCGACGGGCTCAGCGGGCGTGCGATTGGCGCGCGTCGCCTGACGAACCAGGCCGGACACCGGACGCCCGCCGCTGCTGTAGCCGCCCAGTTCCATCAGATCGCCCGACAGGATCAGCATGCTGTCGCGGGTCGGGCCTTCGCCTGTCAGGCGCTCGACGCGGGCCTCAAGGTCCGGGGACAGATAGTCGGCGCTGGTGCGCCCGTTCGGTAAACGGGTCAGTGTCCGAAAACGCCAGATCAGCCGGCCCACGTCGGCCAGCGACGCCCGCCCCTCCACGGGAAACAAGACGCGGTCGGCACGATCAACCGCAGAGATGAGAGCATCCGTGCGCCACTCCATCTTTCTGGGCAGGCCGTCGATCGATCCGACCAGGATCAGGACGCTGTCACCGCGTCGCACCTCCCACATCGGCGCCTCGATCCGGCGGGCTGTGACGACGATATCCTCGACGGCGTCCGAAGGCGCGTCCTGCGCGAAGGCAGGCGCGGTCGTCAGCGCCGTTGCGGCAAGTAAAAGAAATAAAGAAGATGAGCGTATGATCATTACATCGCTGTAAACTCCATTACTGTCACTGGTGTAATGAAATCGCTGTAATGATGTCGTCGATTTAATCCACCTTGCGGCCTTGTAACTGGAGATGAACGCGCCGGATCGGCACACCTCTCGCCAACACCCGAGGGGAAGATCAATGACAAAGACCCTGCTGCTGGCCAGCACCGCCCTGCTTTTCACCGCCGGCGCCGCATTCGCCGCCGACGCCTCCAACGCAGACAAGCCCCAAGTCGCCGAGACCCCGGTGCCGACCGGCCCGACCAGCCAGGCGCCCCTGGCCGACGCCAGCCAGCGCGGCGTGCTGGTCTTCGCGCCGGACTTCTTCGCCGCTCAGCGCCCGAATACGGCGCTCGACATGGTCAACCGCGTCCCCGGCTTTTCCATCGACAACGGTTCGGGCGCGCGCGGCTTCGAAGGGGCGGTCGGCAATGTGCTGATCAACAACAACCGCCCGGCCTCCAAGAACGACTCGGGTTCGAACGTCCTGGGCCGGACCCTGGCCAATCAGGTCGAGCGTATCGAACTGATCCGGGGCGGCGCGCCGGGCATCGACATGCAGGGCTATTCCGTCGTCGTGAACGTGATCCTGAAGACGACCGACAGCCGCCAGTCGATCCTGACCTGGAACGCCATGCTGTTCGAAGGCGGCCATGACATCTATGGCGGCTCCTATCAGTTCACGCAGAACAAGGGCGATCGCAGCTGGGGCGTGACCCTGTCGGACGGCATGGGATCCAGCGATTCCAACGGCGTCGGCCGGTCGATCCGTCGCAACGCCGCGGGCGACGTCATCCGCGACGAGCGTTTTGAAAACGACGGATGGGGCGGCGGTCAGAGCATTCGCGGCAACTACACCGGCCCGGTGTTCGGCGGAAAGCTGGAAGGCACCGCCCGCTATGGTCTGAACGACTATCAGAACTGGACCGAGCTTTCGTCGCCCACCTCCCTGCGGCGCAGCGACTATGCCGAAGACGGCGATTCCGGCGAACTGGGCCTGACCTGGACCCGCATCCTGAACCCGCGCTGGACCCTGGAGACGCGTCTGATCCACGAGTTCTCAAGCTTCGACAGCGTGTCGGGCAGCAACGAGACCCTGAACGGGACGGCGGCGCCGGAGCAGCAGTTCAAATCCGACGGCGACTCGTCGGAATCCATCCTGCGCGCCCTGGTGCGTCACGAACGCTCGCCCGCCCTGACGATAGAGGCCGGCGCTGAGATCGCCTACAATATGCTGGACGTGAACCAGGCCTTCACCATCGGCGGCGTCGGCGTTCCCCTGCCCAGCGCCTCGGTCAAGGTCGAGGAGACGCGCGGAGAGGCCTTCAGCAAGGCGACCTGGCGGATCAATCCGAAACTGACGCTGGAAGGCGGCGTGCGCCTGGAAGCCTCCACCATCAGCCAGTCGGGCGATGCGGACCAGGAAAAGAGCTTCTTCTTCGCCAAACCGCGCCTGCTGGCGACCTGGACGCCGATGGCGAACAACCAGCTGCGCTTCCGCTTCGAGCGCGAACTGGGTCAGCTGGACTTCGGCGACTTCGCCGCTTCGGCTGAGTTGAGCGACGGCACGGTGTTCGGCGGCAATGTCGATCTGGAGCCGGAACAACGCTGGATTTCCGAGCTGTCCTATGAGCGCCGCTTCTGGGGCGAGGGCGTGGTCTCGATCGGCTATCGCCACGACCGCATCATCGACGTGATCGATCGCCTGCCCCTGCCCGGCGGACTGTCGGCGACCGGCAACATCGGCGACGGAACGCTGGATCAGCTGTCGTTGAACGTGGTGGTGCCGCTGGACAAAGTCGGGATTTCGGGCGCCCGCTTCACCTTCCAAAACGACTGGAACAAGACCAGCGTCACCGACCCGACCACAGGCGAGGACCGCCGGATCTCGGGCGTGCGTCCCAGCCAGGCCAATGTCGGCTTCCAGCAGGACATCACTTCGTGGAAGACCCAGTGGGGGATCAACTGGCTGCCGCGTCTGGGCCAGGCGACCTACGATCCGGACCAGACCTTCGCCTGGCGCGGCGCGGACTATCTGGAGGCCTTCGTCGAATACAAGCCCAGCCCGACCCTGTCGCTGCGCGCCCAGCTGAACCTGTGGGACGACTTCACCCAGCAGCGCACGGTCTACGCCACACGCGATCCGCGCACGGTCGCCTTCGTCGAAGAGCGTTCCATCGACCCGCGCACCTTCGTCTCCCTGCGGGTCCGCAAGACCTTCTGAGGTCGCGCTTCACGCAGCAAAAAGCCCCGGCGGATCGCTCCGCCGGGGCTTTTCCTTGATCAGGCGTCGATCAGTGGATGCCGGCCATACCCTTTTTGAGCAGGGGCGAGATCAGCAGGAGGAAGACGCCGACGCCGACGCCCGTCCAGCCGATAGTTCCAAAGATCGAGCCGTAGGTCTGAAGCGCCAGTTCGGGGCTGGTGACGACCCCGGCTACAGTGTCGGTCGCCGTCGCCTTGGCGATGATGCCGGCGACGATGTGGGCAACCGAGCTGGACAGGAACCAGACGCCCATCATCATGCCGACCACGCGCGCCACCGACAGTTTGGTGATCATCGAAAGGCCGACCGGCGATAGGCACAGCTCGCCGATCGTGTGGAAGAAGTAGGTCAGGAACAGGAACAGCAACGGCACGCGGAAGGCGTCATTCGCCTGACTTGCCGCCGCCCAAGTGAGGACCAGGAAGCCGAAGCCGACGAAGACGAGGCCGAACGAGAACTTGACCGGCGTGGATGGTTCAAGCTTGCGCTTGGCCAGCCAGACCCACAGTGCGGCCATGATCGGGCCGCCGATGACGATGATGCCCGGGTTGAACATCTGGGTGTAGCCAGCGTTGAACCAGCCTGGCATCTGGGTCGATTGGTCCGCGAACAACGTCAACGAGGAGCCGGCCTGTTCAAACAGGGCCCAGAACAGCACCGAGAAGAAGATCAGCACCTGAGCGACCAGCATCCGGGTCCGCTCGGAACCCTTCAAACGGAAGACGGTAAAGCCGACAACGGCGGCGAAGATGACGCCGGCGATCCACGGCAGCGCTGTCTCGATGATCTCGTGACGCTGCATCAGCATCCATGTCGGAATGACGGCGACCAGGCCGGCGATCCAGAAGAAGGGCACCAGCGGCACGCCCAGAATGGAGCGTCCTTGAATCGGAACCGGCGGTCCGCCGCGGCCTTCAAGCCAGGACTGTCCAAGAACAAAGGTCAGCAGACCCAGCAGCATGCCGATGCCGGCAAGCCCAAAGCCGTAGGCCCAGCCATAGTTGAAGCCCAGGTATGAGCAGGCGGCCGTGGCCAGGAACGATCCGAGGTTGATGCCGACGTAGAAGATCGTAAATCCGCCGTCGCGACGGGGATCATTCTCGTCGTAAAGGGCGCCGACGACAGTCGAGATGTTCGCCTTCAGGAAGCCGACACCGACGATGATGAGAGCCAAGGCCAGGAACAGGACAGGTTCGCCAAGCTTCAGATCGCGCTCGGTTTCCAATGTGTAGCCGCCGGTTGCGGTAAAGGCGGGGAAGCCGGCGGCGGCGGCGGCTTGCGGCGCAGCCTGTGTCGCGGGATCCAAGGCGCCGGTCGGGGGCGTGCCCAGACCAGTGCCCACGGCCGCAGCGGCGGCGTCGGCGGCGTTCGCGGCAGACGGTTCGGCGCCAACGGTGGAGACGCCCTCGGGAGAGATCGCGATCTGGACGCGCTCATCGCCATTGACGGCGAACATCTTGCGGTTCTGATCGCGTCCTTCGACCTGGATTTGATAGGTCGTGTCGCCGATGGTCAGGCTTTCGCGTCCACCCGTGCCTTCGAAGGCCATGGTGAAGTGGCCAAGCACCAAAAGAACTGCGCCAATGATGACAGCCTTGCGCGATCCGAGATAGCGGTCAGCAATCAGGCCGCCGAGAACTGGCATCAGATAAACAAGGGCGGCGTAGGCGGCGTAGATGCCTTGAGCCTCGGCCGGTCCGAACAGGAAATGCTGCGTCAGATACAGCACCAGCAGGGCGCGCATGCCGTAGTAGGAAAACCGCTCCCACATCTCGGTGAAGAACAGGATCACCAGCCCCCGAGGGTGTCCCAAGAAAGTCTTGCGAGGCGCGAGCGCCCCCCCATCCGTCGCTGTCAACGGCTCACTCCCAACTGCCGCGCCGCTTATCGGGCGCGCGAAAGGCGCATACCCAGCACAGCGGACGAATCCGAACAAGTGTTAAGGCTGTCGCGGGGGCAGCCGGGCGACGCGCGAGGAAACCGAAAAACAACCTTAGGTGACGCCCGATGGCGCACATCGTGCTAGGGCGTTCGTCAGAAACGCTCGCGGTTTCATAATGGGAAGGCGCGCCAGATGTCTGTCAGACCGATCACCGCTCTCGACCATGAGGCGCTGAACCGGCTGCATCGTAAGGTCGGCTGGCCCGAGCGATCGCCGGCCGGATGGCGCTGGCTCGAGGCCAATCCGGCGCGGTTGGCGCTGGGCGCGCCCGCGGGATGGGTCGTGGCCGACGAGGATGACCAGGCCGTCGCCATGCTGGGCAACTTCATCCAGCGGTTTCGCTACGGCGCCCAGGACCACTTCGGCGCCACCGGGTTTTCGATCATCGTGCCGCCCAGCCAGAAGGGCGCCAGCAGGCCGCTGATCCGCACTTTCCTGAAACAGCCCGGCCTGTTCGCCCAATACACCTTCAACGCCAATGCGCGCTCGGCGCCGCTGTATGGCCTGTTCGATATGAAGCCCTGGCCGGCGCAAACCCACGGGTTGAAGCTGTCGTGGCTCACCGATCGTCTGGCCTGCGCCCAGGGTCGAGGTCTGCGCCTGCTGCTGAGCCGCACCTCCGCCGAGACCGCCGCGCGTCTGGGCGAGCTTCTGATGAACGGGCGCGTGTTTCGCCAGACGCCGCTGGTGCTGCCGGCTGGGGTAACGGTGCTGCGCGATCTGTCGGACGCCTCACCCTATGCGGACTTCTGGCGTCGGCTGTCGCAAGAAGAGCGTCTGCTGGCGGACCGCAGTCCGGAAATCCTGCGCTGGCGGTTGGCGGACCCCGACCTGACCCTGCCGCCGATCATGCTGGCCTGCGTAAGCGACAACCGCATCGTCGGGATGGCGATGGCGCAGATGACCAAGACCAGCCTGATCGAGCCGCCCTATTTGGACATTCTCGATCTAAATGCGCTGGAGACGGCGCCCGAAGCGATACCGCTTCTGACGCAGGCGCTGATCGACAACGCCCGCGCGCTGGGCGCCGCTAAGGTGCGGCTGCAGATGGTGACGCCGCGCCTGCTGGCGCTGTTGGGCGATCTGGCGAAGACGGCGCGGCGCGAAGGCGGCTGGGGACATTGCCACGCCATCATCGACGACCCCGCGCTGGCGGTCGCCTGGGCGCCGACCTCTTTCGACGGCGACTACGGCATCTGTTCGCGCACGCCGCCGATGCCCAAAACCTTGGCAGCCGCCGCAATCACGCGCCCGACCTTGGGCGGACGCGTGTCCAAGGCCTGATCAGGCCTTGGGGCGGGCCTTCAGCTCGTCGCGGATCTCGGCCAGCAGGGCTTCGGTCGCCGTCGGCGCGGCCGGCGCCGGATCGGGCTTGGCGGCTTCCTGACGACGCAGGGCGTTGATGCCCTTGACCACAAGGAAGACGACCCAGGCGACGATCAGGAACTGGATCACGGTGTTCAGGAAGGCGCCGTATTGGATCGACACCTTCTCGACGGCCTCGGTCGCCGGGTTCTCGGCGCGCAGCACCCATTCCAGCTTCGAGAAGTCAATGCCGCCGGTCAGCAGGCCGATAGGCGGCATCACCACCTGATCGACCAGGCTTTTGACGATGCCGTTGAAGGCCGCGCCGATGATCACGCCGACCGCCAGGTCCACGACATTGCCCTTGACCGCGAACTCGCGAAACTCTGACAGCAGACTCATGAGATTTCCTTGAGAAAGTTGGCTCAGGCGTCGCCCGAGGCGTTCAGCCGCTCGCGCAGCTCCTTGCCGCTCTTGAAGAACGGGACGGCCTTGGCAGGCACTTCGACGGTTTCGCCGGTGCGCGGATTACGGCCCGCGCGCGCCGGGCGCGACCGCACCGACAGGGCGCCGAAACCGCGCAGCTCGACCCGGCCGCCTTCGGACAGGGCCGAGGTCATGGTGTTGAGGATCACATTGACCAGCCGTTCCACCTCGGCGTGAGTCAGGTGGGTGTTTTCCGCTGCAAGCTTCTCGATCAGTTCGGACTTGATCATCTGCGCCCCCGCCAGCTCGTTTAGACAGGCCGTCTCGCCCGCCGTCGATCCAGAGGCGCACCCTAACCTTCGACAGGCTTTGTAAAAAGCCCTTATCCGACAATGATGCGCGCCATTCGCAAGAAAAATGTCCGGAGGCGCACACAGCGGTGTGCCAGACAGAGAAAAGGGCGACGGGATCGCTCCCGCCGCCCTCATTCTTCTTCGCTATCGCAAAGCGCGCGGCGCTCTGCTGCTTGAGCGAGATCGCCGCTACCACAGAGCGCGCGGGCTCTGCGGCTTGAGCGAGACGACCGAAGGACGCGGCGCCCTCCGGCCTGAGCCTTACTCCTTGGTGCCGGCGTTCTTCAGCGCGGCGCCCAGGATGTCGCCCAGCGAAGCGCCCGAATCGGACGATCCGAACTGTTCGATGGCTTCCTGCTCGTCCTTCATTTCCAGCGCCTTGATCGACACCGAGACGCGGCGCGAGGCCTTGTCCACGGCGGTGATCATGGCGTCGACGCGGTCGCCGACGGCGAAGCGTTCCGGACGTTGCTCGTTGCGGTCGCGCGACAGGTCCGACTTGCGAACGAAGGCCGTGACCGGCGCGTCGTCTTCACCAAACTTGACCTCGATGCCGCCCGACTCGATCGCCGTCACGGTGACGGTGATCTGCTGGCCGCGACGATAGGTGTCGCCCTCACCGATCGGATCGCCGCCCAGCTGCTTGATGCCCAGCGAGACGCGTTCCTTCTCGACGTCGACGTCCAGGACCTTGGCCTTGACCATCTCGCCCTTGCGGTAGCGTTGGATGGCCTCTTCACCCGACACCGACCAGTCGAGGTCGGACAGGTGCACCATGCCGTCGATGTCGTTGTCCAGGCCGATGAACAGGCCGAACTCGGTGGCGTTTTTGACTTCGCCCTCGACGGTCGAACCGATCGGGTTGTTGGCGACGAAGGCGTCCCACGGATTGTCCTGAGCCTGCTTCAGGCCCAACGAGATGCGGCGCTTGGAGGCGTCGACATCCAGAACCACGACGTCGACTTCCTGCGAGGTCGAGACGATCTTGCCGGGGTGGACGTTCTTCTTGGTCCAGGACATTTCAGAGACGTGCACCAGGCCCTCGACACCGGCTTCCAGCTCCACGAAGGCGCCGTAGTCCGTGATATTGGTGATGCGGCCCGTGTACTTGGCGCCGACCGGATACTTGGCTTCCACGCCGTCCCAGGGGTCCGACTGCAGTTGCTTCATGCCCAGCGAGATACGCTGGGTGTCCGGGTTGATCTTGACGATCTGGACCTTGACGGTGTCGCCGACGGCCAGAACCTGGCTCGGGTGCGAGACGCGCTTCCACGACATGTCGGTGACGTGCAGCAGGCCGTCGATGCCGCCCAGGTCGACGAACGCGCCGTAGTCGGTGATGTTCTTGACGACGCCTTCGCGGACTTCACCCTCGGCCAGCTGACCGACCAGTTCCGTGCGCTGTTCGGCGCGGGCTTCTTCCAGGATGGCGCGACGCGACACGACGATGTTGCCGCGCGGACGGTCCATCTTCAGGATGGCGAAGGGTTGTTCCTTGCCCATCAGCGGGCCGACGTCGCGGACCGGACGAATGTCGACTTGCGAACCGGGCAGGAAGGCCGAGGCGCCGCCCAGGTCGACGGTGAAGCCGCCCTTGACGCGGCCGACGATGGCGCCGTTGACCGGCTGACCTTCGGCGAACACGACTTCCAGACGGGTCCAGGCTTCTTCGCGACGGGCCTTGTCGCGGCTGATGACGGCTTCGCCCAGGGCGTTCTCGACGCGCTCCAGGTAAACCTCGACGTTGTCGCCGACCTTGGGCAGGGCGCCGTCGTCGCCTTGGCCGAATTCGCGCATGGCGATGCGGCCTTCGGTCTTCAGACCAACGTCGATGATGACGATGTCTTTTTCGATGCCGACGACGCGGCCGTGGACGACCTGGCCTTCGCCGAAGTCGCGACCCGACAGTTGTTCGTCGAGCAGCGCCGAGAAGTCGTCGCGCGTGGGGTTGAGAGTATCAGACATGAAGCTCTGGTGTTTCCAGTGGGGCTGTGGCGCGTGATCGCATAACGATCCCGCGCGAGGTGGACCCCTGACGCAGCGAAAGGCGGCGCGCGGGGCGATGGGAAAAGATGGAATCAGGTCGTCGGGATGCGAGACCGTTCAGAACGATCAAAACGCCCGCGGAGGCCGAGGGTGGGAGCGTTGGATTTGCGAGATGGGTCAGAGACCGTGTTTCGCGCGCGCCGCCTCGACGATACGGCGGGCCGCATCGAAGGCGGCCTCTATACCCAGATCGGTCGTATCCAGCAAGACCGCGTCATCGGCCTGAACCATCGGGGCCGCCCCGCGCCCGGCGTCGCGCTCGTCGCGGCGCTGGATGTCGGCCAGCATGGCGTCAAAGGCGATGTCCGAACCGCGCGCCGTCAGCTGCTTCCAGCGGCGCGTGGCCCGCACCTCGGGCGTCGCGGTGACAAACAGTTTGGCCTGAGCGTTCGGCGCGATGACCGTGCCGATGTCGCGTCCGTCGAGAACCGCGCCGCCCGCCTGGGCCGCGAAGGCCTGCTGCAGTTCCAGCAGAGCCGCCCGCACGCCGGCGAAGCTGGCGACACGGCTGGCGGCCTCGCCCGCCTCGCCTGTCGTCAGGCGCGGATCGTCCGACAGGCCCGCCGCGTCGAGGCCCCGCGCCGCCTGCGTCGCTGCGGCTTCGTCATCCAGCGATCCGCCGTCCGCCAGCACCTTTGCGCCCACGGCCCGATACAGCAGCCCCGTATCCAGATGCGGCAGGCCATAGGTCTGGGCCAGGCGCGCGGCGATGGTCCCCTTGCCGGAGGCGGCCGGTCCGTCGACGGCGATGATGAGCGGCTGTGTCAGAACGGATATTCCTAGTTTCGCGAGCGCCGACAGCGGCCAAGCGACCATGTTCAGGAGAGGGGACGCCTAGCCTTTCCTTGCGCAGCTATACAAGCTCTAGCGCTACTCTCGCCCGGATGGACGAGCTTGGGTTGTGCCGACCAACCCATAGCGTTCACAGCGCAAAGCACACCAAGAAGCACCGAAGGCATCACGCCCCGAAGGACCACGATCATCTGGAACTGGCGTGGATGTTGGCTGCGGGTGACCTTGTAGAAGCCGAATTCGTTGACGTCGAAACCATGGCTTTCCTGAAACGCTACGTCGCGACGCTTCGTATGCTCCCAGGTCTCGCCGTCGCCGAGATCAATAATCGTGGCCAAGGTCCACAGGACAAACAGGCAGCCGAAGAACGCTGCCAACATTCCCAGAACGCGGCGAGCCGACCAGCCTTCCGTCACGCGATGGGGCCGCCCAGCCCGTTCATCATCTCGACGAAGCCGGGGAAGCTGGTGGCGATCATGCCGGGCTCGTCGACCGAGACCGGCTGTTCGGCGGCCAGGCCCAGGACCAGATGGCTCATGGCGATGCGGTGGTCGTGGGCGGTGTGGACCAGGCCGCCGCCGCGCACGGACCCACCCTGACCGGCGCCGGTGACGATGAAGCCTTCGGGCTCCTCCTCGACCTGAACGCCGCAGGCGCGCAGCCCCTCGACCATCAGCGAGATCCGGTCGCTTTCCTTGACCCGCATCTCGCCCACGCCGCGCATGACGGTGACGCCGTCCGCAAAGGCTGCCGTCGCCGCCAGGATCGGATATTCGTCGATCATCGAGGCGGCGCGATCCTCAGGCACGACCACGCCCTTCAGGGCGGAATGGCGGGCGGTGATGTCGCCGACCTCTTCGCCCCCGGCCTTGCGCCGGTTGGTGATGGTCAGGTCCGCGCCCATCTCGATCCAGGTGTCGAACAGGCCGGTGCGAAGCGGGTTCAGCATCACGCCCTCGACCGTGACCTCGGACCCCGGCACGATCAGACCGGCCGCCAGGGGAAACGCTGCAGAGGACGGATCGCCCGGCACGGCGACGACCGTCCCGGTCAGGGCCTGACCGCCCTTCAACGTCACCTTCCAGCCCTCGCCCCTCTCCTCGACCCCTACTTTGGCGCCGAAGGCCCGCAGCATCCGCTCGGTGTGGTCCCGGCTCTTTTCTGGCTCGACCACGGAGGTGACGCCCTCGGCGTTCAGACCCGCCAGCAGGATGGCCGACTTCACCTGGGCCGAGGCCACCGTCTGCACATAGTCGATGGCCTTCAGCGCGCCGCCGGTCAGGGACACCGGAAGCCGATCCTCGGCCGCCTGCCAGTCGAACGCAGCACCCATGTCGGCCAGCGGTCCCGTGACCCGCTTCATCGGCCGCTTTCTCAGCGAGCCGTCGCCATCGAAGGTCGCCGTCAGCGGATAGCCGGCCGCCGCCCCCATCAGCAGGCGCACCCCGGTTCCGGCGTTGCCGCAGTCGATCACCGACGCCGGCGTCTTAAAGCCGCCCGCCCCCTCGATCCGCCATTTCCCATCACCGATCCGCTCAACCTTGGCGCCGAACGCTTCGACCGCGCGGGCGGTAGCCAGAACGTCGTCGCCTTCCAGAAGACCCTCGACCTCGGTCACGCCGGACGCCATTCCGCCCAGGATCATCGATCGGTGCGACATCGACTTGTCGCCCGGCGCGCGGACCTTTCCGGTCAGAGCGGATGCGCGGCGCGAAGTCAGTTGGGACGGCATGATCACCCGCTTCAGGCTGTATTGTGCGAAGGGCCGCGCGGGCGGCGCGAAAGACAGCTTTTGACAGCGGGTCAAAGGGGTGGCAAGGGACCGCCCCGAATTCAACCCGTTGAAAGCATCCAAACGTGGCCAATCCCGAACTGGGCGCCAAACAGGTCTGCCCCAACTGCCAGGCGAAGTTCTACGACCTGAACCGTCGCCCCGCACACTGCCCCAAATGCGGAACCGACTTCGATCCCGAAGAAGCGATGAAGCTGCGCAGCCGCCGCGCTCGTCCCGGTTATCCGTCCGACGATGAGGACACGGACGATCAGGTCACGGACAAGAAGGTCGACGGCGACGAGGACGAGGAAGACGACGTCAAGACGCCGGAAATCGACGAGGAAGGCCACGAGCCGATCCTGACGCCGGACGACGAGGACGAAGACTCCCCGGCCGACGCCTCGGAAGAAGCCGGCATGGGCTCGACCGATGGCGACGACGATCTGCTGGCCGACGACGATGACGACTCGGTGCCGTTCATCGAGGACGAAGACGACGACTCGATCGACGACGAAATCGCCAAGCCGTCGCGCGACGACGACTGATCTTTTTTTGGGCCTATCTCGCTTCGCGCGACTTGAGGCCCGACCTAATCAAGGCCTGTGGATAGGCTCAGATTCTTGTTGCACCCGCCGCATTTCCCTTTAGGGAGACGCGGCGGGACAGCAGGCCTTTCGAACCTTCCGGTTTGAAAAACCTGCGTATTTTCACCCTTGGGAACGCGGTGAAAATAAATCTCGAAACGGGCTTGATCGCACAAAAAGCCTGACCTAGTTTCCGCCGCCTCGCCGGGGGCCATCGCAAGATGAACCGGGCGATCCAGACCGACAGGTCCGGGGCTTTAGCTCAGCTGGTAGAGCGCTTGCATGGCATGCAAGAGGTCAGCGGTTCGACTCCGCTAAGCTCCACCAATCAGTCTCCCCCTTTCACCGGCCAGCCGGGGAAGGGGGAGACTGGCCACTCTTTTCAGACAGTTAGACGGTTAACCCGGACGCCAATCCCGCCGTGGAGAGGATTCCCGCGCGGTTTGGTCGGCTGTTCCCCGCCCCATTCTCCAGGCCCACATTTCCACTTCCGGGTTTGGCCGCCGGTGTTCGCGGAGAAAGGTTAGCCCGAACCGGGCCGCCGCCGGAGGACCGGCGGCGGGATTTAAGTCTCCGATCGTGAGGAAGGGTCGGGTCTAGCCGACCGCGCCGATGGCCATGAACAGCCTGCGCTGCTCGTTCCAGTCCATCGGGAAGGGGCGGGCGATCAAGGCGCCGAGTGACAGGGCCTGGGGCTGACGCCCCGCGACGATCTGCTCCACCAGGTCCGGCGCCATGTAGGCCAGGGGCAGGATCTGGCCGAGATAACGAACACAGAGATTCTCGGCCTTGGCCAGTTGGGCGGTCGATCCATGACGACCGGTCCTGAGGTCGGCCGTCCATCGCCTGGCCATGGCGACGGCCCTGACCAGGGCGCGATCGATCCGATTGGCCGCCGTTGGGGATTGTCCTTCCGCCTCGATCAGTACGGCGTTGTGCCGATGCTTCAGCCGCACGGGCAGGATCCATTCCGTCTCGCCATCGGCTCGCTCCTGTCGTTCAGCGCCCTGGATCATCCGGTCTCTGGGAATCGACCCCTTGGCCGTCAGGATACGAACCTGCGTCTCGCCGAGGGTGACCCTGGTTACGGCGCTCCTCAGTCGCTGGTCGGGATCGGCGTCCAGCCTCCAGGCTGGATCGAGCGCCGGTAGGATCCCGTTGGCGACAAAGGCCTCGATCACCCCGGCGGCGATTCGACCGACGCTGCCGACCTCGTCCTTCCTTCCATTTTCCAGGGCGACCGAGGAGTAAAACCGGTAACGCTGGCCAGCCTTGCCCTTGGTGTGGACCGGCCGCATCGTATGACCCCGGTCATCCTTCAGGATGCCGCAGAGTAGGCCGCTGGTTCCCCGGGCGCGATCCTCGGCGAGTGATTGGCTGCGCCGCGTCAAAGCCGCGTTCACAGCCTCCCAGGTCTCGGGAGGCACGATCGCCTCGTGCGCCCCCTCGACCAGCTTCTCCTTGTGCCTGAGCGCGCCCTTGTAGACGGGGTTCATCAGGATCAGCCGCAAGGCGCCGGGACTGATCACCGCCCCGCCCCGAACCTTGCCGGCCTTGGTCGTCCGGAGCTTGGATCGAACGCCCTGTCGCTTCAGTTCGGCCTGCAGTTCCAGGACCGAGCGCAGTTCGAGGTATCTCTCGAAGATCATCCTGACCGTGGGCGCCTCATCGGCGTTCGGGATCAGCCTGTGGTCCACGCCATCGTATCCCAGCGGCGGCGGCCCGCCCATCCACATGCCCTTGGCCTTGGACGCCGCGATCTTGTCCCGGATACGCTCCGCCGTGACCTCCCGTTCGAACTGGGCGAAGGACAGCAGCACGTTCAGCGTCAGGCGCCCCATGCTGTTGGTGGTGTTGAAGGCTTGGGTCACCGAGACGAAGCTGACGCCCCTGGTGTCGAAGGCCTCCACCATCTTGGCGAAGTCCGGCAGCGACCGGGTCAGGCGGTCCACCTTGTAGACCACCACGATGTCGATCTCGCCCTTGGCGATGTCGGCCATGAGTTGCTTCAGCCCCGGCCGCTCCATGCTGCCGCCGGAATAGCCGCCATCGTCATATTCCCTGGGTAGGGCCTGCCAGCCCTCGCCGGCCTGGGACAGGACATAGGCCTCGCAGGCCTCCCGCTGGGCGTGCAGGCTGTTGAAGCCCTGTTCCAGCCCCTCCTCGGTGGATTTACGGGTGTAGATGGCGCAGCGGAGGGCTTTCATGGCCGCCCCGCTTTCCTCTGACCGAAGAAGGCCGGTCCGTTCCACTTGGTGCCGGTGATGGCGAAGGCGACCTGACTGAGGGAGGCGAAATCCCGACCCCGGTAGTTGAAGCCTTCCTCCTTCACCCAGACCTCATGGCGTTCGCCTCGCCAGTCCTTCACGAAGCAGCTGCCGGGTTTGATCCTCGGAGCTTGGGACGGCTGGTAAGCCTCGTCCTCGGCGAACCGCTCGGCCAGCTTGGCCAGGCGCTGTTCCATCGTCCGGGACAGGCCACCCTCGCGGGCGACCTGTTCGCGATAGGCGATTTCCCGCGCCATCAGATCGCGGGATCGGAGCTTGGGTGGGGCGGTCATGAACTTCTCCCGCCACTCCGCCCGCAAGCCTTCCAGGGTCACTGTGTCTTCCGTCATCAGGCGGCCCTGATGCGATAGACGGTCAGGCCCTCGACCTTCTCGGTCGCGACCGTCAGGCCCAACTTCTTGCGAATCTGCCCGGCGATGGCGCCGCGCACGCTGTGGGCCTGCCAGCCGGTCGCCGCCATGATCTGAGCCGCCGTCGCGCCTTCGGGGCGGCGCAGAAGCGCGACCACCTGGCTGATCTTGCTGACGCGCGCGGGCTTCAATGCAGCTTCGCCAGCGGGTTTCACATTGTTCTCGTTCATCATTTCTCTCCATCCGCACCGTTGCGGTGGAGCGACCAACGCTTCCTTCCGCCGCCAAGTCCAATGGAAGAATGAGAAATCTCAGCCTTCGGATTCTGTCCGCCGGAGGAGTTCCAGGGCACGGGCTAATATGGCCGTCTCATCCGCGAGCGCCGCCACATCTGGCAGGGCGTCCATCACGTCGGAGGCCGTGGCCAGGTCCCCCGCCTGCTCCAGCCGCGTCCAGATCGCCGACAGCATGAGGTCTTCCAAATGCCGGGATCGGGGGTTCTCGTCTTCACTCTTGGTCATGGCCTCCACACGGCTTCCTTCGGTCAGGAAGTCGAGGGCGAGCCGCAGGGAAAGACGGGTTGGCGCCACCATCGGAAATTGGTGTCGCGATGCGAACCGGACCTTCAGACCGCGCTGTTGCCCATTAACCGGTGTAATCACCCCGGCGCTCTTCCTCCTGACGCAGGGTCTGCAGCGCGACCTTGTTCGATGTCGCCACAAATCGTTCGAAGAACCTCGCGCGACTCTGATCAACCGAGTCGTCCGGCGGTGGCGCCTCCGCCTTCAGAAAGGACCGAAGCAGCCGCCGAATGCTTGTGCCGTCGCGCTGGTCATGACGACGCAGCAATATCTCACGCGCCGCTTCTGACCCTGTTTCTTCCGCAAGTCGATTCGGCGCAAAAACCGGCGCTCGCCGTTCCGCGCTTCGCGCAATCAGGATCGTCCGAACGCACCACAACACTCTCTTGGCAAGTAGGGCTGAATTCAGATCATCCCCGAAATGCACCAAATACCAGCCGAGATCCGCCGCCCGTTGGATATCGTCTTGGTAACTCGCGCGAAAACTAAACGCCTGCTGGAGCTGCAGAAGATACCCGTCTGGATCGACGAGCGGCTTGGCTTCGTGAACGAGGTGGCAGACAAAAAGATCGCCCGTACGGGCGTCGTTTTCCAACTGGCGCCACGGATAGATGAAGAGCGAGAGATGCCCGGCTGACACATGGCGGGTCTCGTCTTCGAGATTGATCATCAACAGGTCGGTGTCGGAGCCCCCCGCGTGATCGGCACGCGCGAGGCTCCCGAACAATAGGGTGGCCGCTATCGCCATGACGGGCGAGTGACTGGTAGTTGGCGATCAGGCGTTCGTCGTTCTGCCATAGCGGTCAGTTCACCTGGGCCGCGCGAGCCAGCGCTTCGATCGACATTTGACGCGCCGAGGCCCGCGCTTGAGTTACCTCGTCTCGATTCAACAACACGATTTGTTGTTTTTCAGGTTTGAGAACGCCTGGCTCGACGTCGAGATTATACTCGCTCATCAAATAAAAGCTGAGGCTCAATCGACAAGGCCGCAACAGCCGACCGTCCGTCATGCCGTGCTCCGACGCCACAGCCGCTTGGCGCTCCGGTGACAGGTCTGGGTTGGGCCTGATGTCGAGGTTGATTTGATGCGCCCACTCGAAATCTAGGGTCGGGTCGATCATCGCAGGCCGCTGATCGCTGACGGTTTGGATCCGATTGAGATTGTAGTCCCGGAAATCATTGTGATCCTTCGACCAGGACCGGATGTACCAGCGCCCAGCGCTGTGGGCGAGCGCATGGGGAGCGATGGTCCTCGAGGGTTGCACTGAGCCGGTCAGGGAGGCGTAGGCGATATCGATTTCCTGTCGCTTGCGGATCGCGTCGAGCACGCGCAAGAGCACCGCCGGGTCCGTCGGGCGGCGTCCCAAGGTGACGACCTCCACCGGGGGTATGGTGTCGAACCAGGTGTCGTCCGGACGCATCCAGCGATTTTCAATCGCCACCAGCTGCAGCAGATAGCGCTCGATGGTGTCGCCGATGAAGGCTGGCGCGAAGGCCTTGGTGCGCGTGTAAGCCTTCTCGCCGCGATCATAGTGCAGATTGGCCGGCGCGATCTTCTCATATTGAGCGATATCGCCTGAGGCCTGCTGAGGCGAAATGCCGAAGGTGGCGGACAGGTCGCTCCGGTTGAACCGACCGTCCCAAAACAGCCGAAAATCGATGAACTCGAGCCTCCGACGCACGCCCCATCGCAGCCGCTCGCCGTCATTGTCCACAAAGAACTCTCCTACAAACTCGATTTTTCTGCCCATCTCACATCCAGTTACTTGACGCATGAGGGTACCATTCCCACATCTTATGGATGGACGGCGGCGGTAGCAACTTCGTCACAGCGGCGCGGATTGATGATGATTGAAAACAGCGAACAACAACAGAGACTTGGCCAACCCTACCGGGTACTGAGCCTAGATGGCGGCGGGATGCGGGGCATCTACACCGCCGCCTTTCTCGCGCGTCTCACCGACCAGTTCGCCAGAATCAGGGGTGAGAAGGCCCTCGATCTCGGCCGGGGGTTCGATCTGATCACCGGAACCAGCACCGGCGCGATCGTCGGTTGCGCGCTCGCGGTCGGTCGGCCGATGACCGAGGTGGTGACGCTCTACCGCGAACACGGCCCCAAGATCTTCCCGCACCGCATCGCGGGCAAACGCAGTGCGATCTACCGCGCCAGTCAGGGCGGCCGCTTCGTGCGCGAGGGTGATAAGGCGCTGCGCGAGGCTCTGCACGGCGTCCTCGACGATGTGACGATGCTGGACGTCTTCGAGGGGCGCGGGATTTCCCTCGCCGTCCCGACTGTGCTGATGAGCGAGCACCGGGCCTGGGTGTTCAAGAAGACGCCGAAGAGCGGGGTGCGTGATGATCGCTATGCGCTGGTGGACGTCTGCATGGCGACCAGCGCGGCGCCCATCTACCGTTCCCTGGCCGCCATCACTGACCCGAACGCGCCTGACGGACCCAAGCAGGTCTTCGCCGATGGTGGCCTGTGGGCCAACAATCCGATCATGGTGGGGCTCGTCGATGCGCTGACGGTTGCGCCGCCGGACCGCCCGATCGAGATCTATTCGCTCGGCACCTGTCCTCGGCCGGAAGGCGAGCATCTCGACGCCGAGAGCGCGCATCGGTCCATGCTCGACTGGTCTCTTGGCGCCGACGTCGCGCCGCTCAGTATCGCGGCGCAGGAGTTCGCCTTCGACCATATGGCGCGGCTTCTGACCAACGCCATCAGCAACTGCGGACGCTCGATCCGCCGGGTGCGGTTTCCCAACAAGCCCGTCCCCGCGAGCATGATGCCGTATCTCGCGCTCGACGACACCCGTCCCGAGGCGATGGATCGTCTTGTCGGTCAGGCCCACACCGACGCCGACCTGACCAAGAGCGCCTGCGACGATCCCAACAGCGAGGACGGCCGCATGATCTGCCGCCTCATGCATGACCTGCCGGCGATGCCGGCGACCGGCGCGGTCTGGACCCGCTCCGCCACCGACAACCAGAAAGGATAGGTGATGTTCGATTGTTCCAAAGACGTGCGTGCATATCACGATCAGGACGTGACGCTGCCGAAGACCGAGCAGGACGCCATGCGCGACCGCCGGGACTCCAACCGCAAGCGCCTGCGCGACGGGCTGGCGAAGGCCGGAAAGCCGAAGCCGATCGAGTTCGTCAAGCAGGGCAGCTACGCCATGAAGACGATGTGCCGCGACCCGGACAACGACTACGACATTGATGACGGCGTCTACTTCCACAAGGCCGATCTTGTCGGCGACCGCGGTGCCGAGATGACCACCTTGCAGGCCCGCCAGATGGTGCGAGACGCGGTCGATGACGGCCGGTTCAAGCGCGCCCCGGAGGTCCGCTCGAACTGCGTGCGTGTCTTCTACGAGAAGGGTTACCACGTCGATCTGCCCGTCTATCGGCGCGTGGTGACCGAAACCGCATTCGGCGAGGAGGTGCACTATGAGCTGGCGGCGAGCAGCGGCTGGAAGCGCTCGGACGCCCGCGATGTTTCGGACTGGTATGAAGACGAACGCGCGGCGTCCTCCGACGGGGTCCAGCTGCGCCGCGTCAATCGCGACCTGAAGAAGTTCGCCCGCAGCCGGTATAGCTGGCGCGGTTCGATCCTCAGCGGGTTCGGCATCTCGGTTTTGACGACCGAGAAGTTCCGGGCGAACACCAGCGAGGACCGCGCCCTCTACGACACCATGGTCGCCATCCGCGACCGACTGGACTGGAATCTCCAGGTGGCCCATCCGGTGACTCCCGGCGACTACATCACGAGCGGGCCCGACGACGCCAAAGCGCGCTGCTTTCGCGAGAAGCTGACCGAGGCGATCGACACGCTCGCCCCGCTCTTCGACGCCGACTGTACGCGCGAGAAGGCGCTAAAGTGCTGGGACAAGGTATTCGCCACCACCTTCTTCAGCGAGCGGCTGGAGGAGGAACAGCGCGCCTCCGTGGCCGCGCCGGCCATCATCAGCGCGGCCGCCTTGTTGAGCGCGACGGCGGGGGCGGCGCAGGCGGTGAGCAGCGCCGGCGGAGGTCGCCATGCCTAATGCGGCCCTTTCGCTGAGCTGGCGACAGGCGGCCCTTCGTCTTGAAACGGCGCTGCGCGAGCGTGCAGGCCAGGCGCCCGAGCGACTCGATCCGGCGACCATCGCCAGCAATTATCCCAGTCGCGACTGGATCGTCGCCGCCTGGCGCATCAACGTCCTCTTCTCCGACGGGGTCACGCGGCGCATCGATGTGGTGGCCGGCGCGAATTTCCCGACGACGCCGGTCAGGACCGCGCTGGTCGATCACCCCGAGCCGATGACCTGGCCCCATGTCGAGGGCGACGGCGTTCTGTGCCTCTTGCCGAACTTGGCGGAATGGGATCCTGACGACCCGTCGGAGGTCGCCATGGACCTTCTGAATCGCTCGGTCCGATTGGTTGAAGAGTTGCTGGAGGGCGCTATCGTCGAATGCGATTTCCGCGAGGAGTTCGTCACCTACTGGGGCTACAGGGCCCAGGATCGCGGCCAGACCCTGTTCAGCCTGATCACGCCCGGTCCGCCGTCGCGGCTCGTGCGGGTTTGGCGCGGCAAGGGACTTGAGGTCGTAGGCGAGGACCACGACGCCCTGGCCGAATGGGTGCATCGCCGCTTCGGCGACAAGGTGGCTGTAAAGACCGAGGCGGCCGCCTTCCTGTGGCTCGACCAGCCGCCGCTGCCCGCCGAATATCCGGAGACTGCGGAAGACCTCCACACGCTCGCCGGACGGATCGGCGAGGATACGAAGCAGGTTCTGGAGCAGGCTGCGATCGGCGAGCCCGACGAGGTGCTGGCGCTGCTGGGGGCCGTCGGACGTGGGGGCACCGCGCTGATCGGGGTGAAGGCGCCCAATCCAAAGCAGCGTAAGGGGCGGCCGCGCCCCCCGGCCGAGCCGCTTTCCGTGGGGTTCCGGCCGGGTCAGACGCCGCAGCCGCTCCTGTTGGGGCGCTTCTTCGGCGCCGTCCCGGTTGTTCGGGCCCTCGTGCAGCGCGCCGACGCCGCCTGGGTGCACGGACGCGGCCAGGATCCCCGCACGCGCCGGCTTCTCGGGGCGACGGTCGTGGTGGTCGGCTGCGGCTCGGTAGGAGGCCCGGTCGCCTGCGCTCTCGCCCAGGCGGGCGTCGGGCGCATCGTGCTGGTCGATCCGGAGCCGCTGAGCTGGCCGAACGTCGGACGCCATCCGCTCGGCGCGACCGACGTCGGACGCAATAAGGCCGAAGCCTTGTCCCAGCGCCTCCAAGCCGACTACCCGCATCTGCTCATCGAACATCGCGCCTGCACTCTGCATCACCTGATCTCGCACCACGCCGATCTGCTCGCTGAAGCCAATCTGATCGTCGCGGCGACCGGAAATTGGGTCGCCGAGAGCGCGCTCAACCGCTGGCATCTGCACCAAGGGCGCGTGCGACCCATCCTCTATGGCTGGACCGAAGCCCATGCTTGCGCGGGACACGCCGTCGTCGTCGGTAAAATCGACGGCTGCCTTCAATGCCATATCGGGCGCACCGGCGCCCCGGACCTCACGGTCGTCGAATGGCCGGATGGCGGTGACGCCAATCACGAGGAGCCGGCCTGCGGCGCCCACTATCAGCCTTATGGGCCGGTGGAACTGGCGTATGTGACGGCGATGATCGCCGAGGTCGCGCTCGATTCCATACTGCGTCCCCCGGAACAATCTTTCAGCCGGGTGTTTGTCGCATCGGAGCGACGCATCGCCGCCCTCGGCGGGCGATTGACCGCGGATTGGCAAGCCGCATTCGGCGGAACTGGCGACGGCGTTCGCACGGTCGACCGGCCCTGGTCCGCCTCAGCCTGTAAGGCGTGCGGAGATGCCGCTGAAAATGTGGCTGCTTAATCGCCTTAGTCAGTAGTTCTCTACGGGAGTTTGATTTGGCAACGCGGTCCGAGTTGCGGCCGTTGATGCAGGTGGGATAAGAGCGGCCTGCAAGCAGACCTATCCAACAGCCGCCACTAGGTGCCCATTCCAGTCGCCCTCACTGTCCAGAATCCGCAACCCTGCGTCACAGTCGGACGCACCGCCAGGCACGCCTCCCGGGTCCTGCTGGACTTCCACCGCGAATGACGGTCAGTGGCGGGCGTGGACACCCTTTCTCCAGCCCAGCGCTCCGAGCGCATGTCGCGGGTTCGATCGCGCGACACCAAGCCGGAACTATTGGTGCGCAAGCTGGTCCACGGCATGGGCTATCGATATCGACTTCATCGCAAGGACCTGCCGGGAAAGCCGGACCTGGTGTTCGGGCCCCGCCACAAGGTGATCTTGGTGCACGGCTGCTTCTGGCATGGCCACAACGATCCCAACTGCAAGCTGGCGCGAGCGCCCAAGTCCCGTGTGGAATTCTGGGGGCCAAAGCTCGCCCGGAACCGGGAACGTGACCGCGAGGTGGAACGACGGTTGAACGAATCAGGCTGGGAAGCTCTGATTCTCTGGGAGTGCGAACTGCGTGATCGTGCCGGATTGGAGCAGCGCATGAGGGCTTTCCTCGGATGAGATCGATCGAATTGTTCGCGGGAGCGGGAGGACTTGGCCTGGGCGTGGCCGGGGCCGGATTCGATCACGCGGCGGTGGTCGAGTGGGACCGCTGGGCCTGCGAGACCCTGAAGGACAATAAGCCCTGGCCCGTGACGCAGGGCGACGTGCGCCTGGTGTCCTATGACGGCCTGGGAACCATCGATCTCGTGTCGGGTGGTCCGCCGTGCCAGCCCTTCTCCCTGGGCGGCAAGCACAACGCCCACCTCGACCATCGCGACATGTTCCCCGAGGCCATTCGCGCCGTGAGAGAGCTCCGCCCCAGGGCCTTCGTCTTCGAGAACGTAAAGGGCCTGACGCGCGCGACCTTCCAGAACTATCTGAGCTACATCCGGCTGCAGCTCGCGCATCCCGAGGTTACGGCCCGTCCCGACGAGCCCTGGATCGACCACCTCGGCCGGCTCGAGCGTCACGAGACCAGCGGCTCCAACTCGGGCCTGCGGTATAATGTCGTTCTGCGCCTGCTCAACGCCGCCAACCATGGCGTGCCGCAACGGCGCGAACGGATATTCCTAGTCGGGTTCCGCTCGGACCTCGGCGTCGAATGGCGTTTCCCGGATGAGACCCATTCCTCCGCCGCCCTGGCCTGGTCCCTAACCCACGAGGACGAGTATTTCGACAGGCACCGCATTGGACGCACCGAGCGCCGACTGCTGCGAGACACCCTGCCCGCCATCAAGGGCGAGAAGCCGACCGCACGGCCGTGGCTCACCGTCCGCGATGCCTTCCTCGGCCTGCCGGACCCAGAGCTCGACCCAAGGGGAGCCAAGGGTATCCCCGACCACAGATTCATCCCCGGCGCTCGTTCCTATCCCGGTCATACCGGCAGCCCGCTGGATGCCCCGGCCAAGACCTTGAAGGCCGGCGTCCATGGCGTGCCCGGCGGCGAGAACATGTTGCGCCGTCCCGACGGCTCGATCCGCTACTTCTCGGTGCGCGAGGCCGCCCGGCTCCAGACCTTCCCCGACGACTTCCTGTTCCATGGGTCATGGACGGAGACCATGCGCCAACTTGGTAACGCCGTGCCCGTGCGCCTGGCCGGCATTGTTGCCCGGTCGGTGGCGGATCAGCTACATCGTTCGGATGAGCGCCCTGGTCCCCTACAATCCGCTGGAGAAGCGGCACCTGGCCGAAAGCGTGGCCAACGCCCTCCTGCACAGGCCCATTGAGCCGCTCGCGCCGGTCCAACCCTTCGAGGGTGCCGGCATCTACGCCATCTATTACACCGGCGACTTCCCGGCCTACTCCAAGGTCGCCGACAAGAATCGCGACGGCGCCTTCGCGCTGCCAATCTACATCGGCAAGGCCGATCCGATGGGTGGACGACGGGGCGGCGACTTCGACGCACCGCATGGGCGGGCGCTCTGGAATCGGCTGGCGGATCACGCCAAGTCCGTGGCCCAGGCCGACAATCTGCGATCCGAGGATTTCGCCTGCCGTTTCCTGGCCGTTGACGATGTTTGGATCCGGATGGCCGAGCGAATGCTGATCAGCTGGCATTTCCCGGTGTGGAACCTGGTGGTCGATGGGTTCGGCAATCATGATCCCGGCGGCCGACGCGCCACCCAGTATCGCTCACCCTGGGACGTGCTGCATCCGGGACGCACCTGGGCGGTTAAGCTGGCGGACAGCGGCGTCACGCCGGAGGATATCGCGGCCAAGGTCGCGGGACATCTCGAGACCCGAGAGCGCGCGGAACAGGAGCAAGCGGCGGCGAACGAGGCTTCCGCTCAAGCCTAAGGAAACGCCTCGAGCCTATCGACTGACGGGGATTCAGGCGCGACCATCTGGAGCGAAGGCCATGCGCGGTCGCCCTGGCGCTCCCCCGGGGGCCTTCGCGACGCGTCGGCTGCCTTGTATGTCGGGCATGATCAGCGGGTCGGGGGAAGAAAATGGCGACAGGTGGCAAGCTCGAGAATCTGACCCAGTCAGCCGCTGTCGAGAGAGCGATGGAGGAATTCCGCGTCCTGGGACGTGACGCCTTCATCGAGAAGTACGGCTTCAAACCTTCGCGCGATTTCTTTGTGATCCGTGAGGGACGTGCCTACGACAGCAAGCCCTTAGGCTCAGGACCCATTGATGTGAGGCGTGCGATCTGATTCAGGCTCCTGAGGAGTCTGGATCATGAGTGACCTGTATTGGCTGACGGACGAGCAGATGGCTCGGCTGGAGCCCTTCTTCCCCAAGAGCCACGGCAAGCTGCCCACGACCTACCTCAACGACGTGCGCTTCGATCTGCGTCAGGGCGCCGAGGGCGTCGCCTATATCACCGACAGCAACAACGAGGGGATCGGCGGCATCATCGTCATCGATATCGCAAGCGGGCGGGCGATCCGGCGCCTGTCGAACCATGCGACGACCAACCCCGAGCCCGGCTTCACCCCGGTTGTCGATGGCGCGGTGCTCATGAACCGCCCGGCTGACGGCCCCGCGACGCCGGTCACGATCGCAAGCGACGCGATTGCGCTCAGCGCCGACGGCAGCCTGCTGTATTACGGTCCACTGTCGGGCCGCACGCTGCACGCGGTGCCCACGGCAATGCTGCGCGATCCCGCGGTGTCCGAGGAGGCATTGGGCCGCGCGGTCCGCAGCCTGGGGCGCAAAGGCGCCTCGGACGGGATAGCCGAGGACGACAAGGGCCGCGTGTTCGCCGGCGATTACGAGAACAACGCGATCCGCGTGCTCGACCAGGGCAGCTGGACGACGGTGGTCAGCAACCCGCGCATCAGCTGGCCCGACACGCTGTCGATCGGCACCGATGGCTACCCCTACTTCACCGCCAACCAGCTTCACCGCCAGCCAGGCTTCCACGGCGGGCGGGACTTGCGCCGCAAGCCCTACGAGCTGCTCCGCATCAAGGTGGGCGCGGCTCCCGTCCTGTTGCGCTCGCGGTGATCCCGTCAGGCCGGGCTGGCTCGCGCGGGGCCGCGATCCGGCGAAAAATCAACAACTGACTTAAAGGAATACAGTCATGACCAACGGTATCGAAGGCAAAGTCGTTCTCATTACGGGCGGCAGCACCGGCATCGGCGCGGAAACCGCGCGTCTTCTCGCGCAACGCGGCGCCAAGGTGGCCATCGCCGCGCGGCGCAAGGATAGGCTCGACGAGGTCGTCGCGGACATCGCCGCAAACGGCGGCACGGCACGTAGCTACGCGCTGGACGTGACCGACAAATCGGCGGTCCAGTCCGTCGTCGCCGCAATCATTGCCGACTACGGCCGCCTCGACGTGCTGATCAACAACGCCGGGCTGATGCCGATCCGTCCGATGGCCGAGGTCAACACCGAAGAGTGGGACCAGATGATCGACGTCAATCTGAAGGGTACGCTCTACGGCATCGCGGCGGCCCTTCCCGGCTTTCTCGAGCAGGGCAGCGGCCACATCATCAACCTGAGCTCGGTTGCGGGCATCAAGGTCTTCGCACCGGGCGGCACGGTCTACTCCGGCACCAAGTTCGCCGTCAGCGCAATCAGCGAGGGCTTGCGCCACGAGGTGGGGGAAAAGGTCCGTGTCACGTCGATCGAGCCTGGAGCTGTCGAAAGCGATTTGAAGTTCACGACGTCTGGCACGGCTGCCGAGACGGTGCTCGACTTCTACAAGCAGGCCATCCCGGCGGCATCGGTGGCGCGTGCTATCGCGTTCGCTGTCGAACAACCTGATGACGTCGACGTCAACGCGATCGTCATCCGGCCGACCGCACAGCAGTTCTAATTTCGATGAGGAGGCGGGGCCGCGTGTGCTCTGCCTCATGGGGAACGTGCCGGCCGGCTCGTCCGTTACTCCGCCGAATGATATCTGTCCGTTTAACTTGAGGAGTCGATAATGCCCAAACTCGCGCTGTACGTGCCATTGAAGGCCAAACCCGGTAAAGAGAGCGATGTCGCCAATTTCCTGACCTCGGCATTGCCGCTCGTCCAAGCCGAGCCGGGCACTCTGACCTGGTATGCGATCGAGGAAGGTCCCGGTGCGTACGCGATCTTCGATACGTTCGACACAGAGGAGGATCGGCAGGCCCATCTTGACGGCAAGGTTGCCGCCGCACTGATGGACAAGGCAGAAGAATTGTTTTCTGAACCGCCGCAGATTCACAAGTTCACCCTGCTGGCCGCGAAGTAGCGGAGCGGTCATTACCTTAGCGCGTCGCTCTCATCGCCGCGTCCGGGGGAACTCGGGCGCGGCGGCGTGCATTGAACGGCTTTCCCCGAACTGCCACGGAGACACGCCATGCGCACCACCCAGACGCTCGACCTGAACGACGCGCGTACGATCATCGATGCGGGGATCGCGGAGGCCGAGCGGATCGGCAATCCGATGAACATCGCGGTGGTGGACGCGGGCGGCTGCCTCCTAGCGTTCGCGCGGATGGACGATGCGTGGCGCGGCAGCGTCGACATCGCGATCGGCAAGGCGTGGACGGCGCGCGCGTTCGACGTCGAGACCAAGGCGCTGGCGAAGCTCGCCCAGCCGGGCGCCGACTTCTACGGCATCCATGCCTCCAACGACGGCAAGGTGATGATCTTCGCCGGGGGCGTGCCGATCAAGGAGGGCGAGACGGTGATCGGCGCGGTGGGCGTGTCGGGCGGCACCGGCAAGCAGGACCAGGGCGTGGCCGAGGCGGCGGCGCAGGTGTTAGCGCGCGGCTGAGCCTTGGAGCGCGGTGCCGGGCGCGACGGACGGGCTCAGTCGACGGCGGCGGGCCCGTGCGCCAGGCGCGCCTCCCGCGCGGCGCTGGTCGTCTCCGTTTGGCACTTCATTCGGCCGTTCTGGCCCGGTCATTCAGAAAGCTGCGGTGAATCAATCCCAGGACGGCCCTACGGGACGGAACCTCTCAGGTAGCAGAAGGTTCAGTAAACTGAGATCACTTCGAAGGGTGCGATGTCCTCCGCCGTTGCGATAGACCGGATCATCACCAAGCTCTCGATTTGATGACGCGTTGAGAAGAGCTGCGAAAGGAAAAGATCCGTGAAAGCTGTCGTGTACAACGGGCCCAAAGATGTTTCCGTCAATACCATCGATGATCCCAAGATCGAAAAGCAGACCGATGTTATCATCCGGCTGACCACGACCAACATTTGCGGGTCCGACCTTCACATGTACGAGGGCCGTACCAGCTTTGAGAAGGGCAGGGTCTTCGGTCACGAAAACCTTGGCGAGGTCATCGAAGTCGGCGCTGCCGTAGATCGCATAAAAAAGGGCGATCGCGTGTGCATGCCGTTCAACGTCGGTTGCGGTTTCTGCGAAAATTGCGAACGCGGTTTGACGGGTTTCTGCCTCACGACCAACCCTGGAACCGCCGGCGCAGCGTATGGCTTTGCCGAGATGGGTCCGTGGCAGGGTGGTCAGGCCGAGTTGATGCGCGTTCCTTATGCGGACTTCAATTGTCTGAAGCTGCCTGAGGACGCTGAGGAGAAGGAGGATGACTATGTCATGCTCTCCGACATCTTCCCCACCGGTTGGCATGGCGTCGAACTGTCGGGTTTCCAGCCAGGCGAAAGCATCGCGATCTACGGCGCCGGTCCGGTCGGTTTGATGGCCGCGCACTCAGCCGAAATCCGCGGTGCCTCTCAGATCTTCGTGGTCGATTCTCACGATGACCGCCTGAAACTGGCCGAGGCGATGGGCGCTATTCCGATCGACATGCGCAAGGGCGATCCCGCCCAGCAGATCCTTGACGCGACGGGCGGCCTCGGGACTGATCGGGGGGTCGAGGCGGTTGGGTATCAGTGTTGCGATCGCCACGGCAAGGAGCGCAGCAATTACACGATGAACTGCCTCGTCAAAAGCACGAAAGCCACCGGAGGCATCGGCGTCGTCGGTGTGTTCATTCCGGAAGACCCGAACGCGCCCGACGATCTCCAGAAGGAAGGCAAGATGGCGTTCGACTTCGGCAACTTCTGGTTCAAGGGCCAGAAGATCGGCACCGGCCAGTGCAATGTAAAGCACTATAACCGGCGACTGATGAAGCTTATCGAGCAGGACCGGGCCAATCCTGCCCAAATCATCTCGCACCGACTGCCGCTTGATCAGGCGCCAGACGCCTATAAGCATTTCGATGCGCGCGATGATGGATGGACAAAGGTCGTGCTTAAGCCGACCACCTGACCGTAGTCTTCATCGGAATAGAGAATAGATTATGACGTTAGAAGGCAAATCAGTTGCCATTCTGATCGCACCTCGTGGAACGGAAGAACCAGAATTCTCGAAGCCCAAGCAAGCTGTCGAGGAGGCTGGTGGCAAAGTGACCGTGGTCAGTTTTGAACCGGGCGAGGCTCGCACGGTCAATAAAGATCTCGACGAGGGCGGCAGCTATACTATCGACAAGACGTTTTCCGATGTCAAAGCCGACGATTTCGACGGACTAGTTGTGCCCGGAGGGACGGTCGGCGCCGACAAGCTGCGCGGCAGCGCCGAGGCAATTGATTTCATCCGGGCTTTTTTCGATCAGAAAAAACCGATTGCCGCGATATGCCATGCACCCTGGACATTGATCGAGGCGGGCGTTCTTGAGGGTCGCACCTTGACGTCCTACCCGACGCTGAAGGTCGATATCGAGAACGCCGGCGCTATATGGACCGATGAGGAAGTCGTGGTCGACAACGGCCTTGTTACCAGCCGCGACCCCGATGATTTACCCGCCTTCTGTGCCAAACTCGTTGAGCAAATCGCGGAAGGTTCGGGCGCTGGGCCCGCGGCCGCGAACTAATATGGGACGGTTTCGACGAACCATGTGAGGGCGCGCTCCCTGGTGAAGGTCCACACAAAACAGGCGTAGCGGATGGCCGGCGATTGGCTGTCCGCTACGCCGCGTATCAGACGAAAACGGCGCACTTCAGAGCACTCGATCCCCAAGCCGCGTCAACCGCGGTGATACCTCGCCGGCTCCCGCTTCCAGATGCGACCCATTTCAGCGTGCGTGCGGTTGAGATACGCCTGATCGAACGTGCGTTCGGCCAGGTTTACGACCTACAGCGCCGCTTTGAGATAGGGGGCGGTGAGACTGCCTTCTGCTTCCGCAACGACGCCAGGGACGCCGCTGGCAACGATACGGCCCCCATCTTCCCCAGCCCCCGGTCCCAGGTCGATGATCCAGTCCGCTTGTGTGATGGCGCGCATGTCATGTTCGACGACGACGACCGTATTGCCGGCGTCGACGAGGCCCTGCAGGTGTTGCATTAGCCGGTCGCCATCGGAGGGGTGAAGCCCCGAAGTTGGCTCGTCGAGGATGTAGATCGTGTTGCCGCGTTGAGCGCGTTGCAGTTCAGTCGCCAGCTTGATGCGCTGCGCCTCCCCGCCAGACAGCTCGGTCGCCGGCTGACCGAGCCTCAGATAGCCAAGACCGATCTCCCGCAACACGTCGAGGGAGCGCATCACAGATGCCTCGCCAGCGAAGAAATCGCACGCATCGTCGACCGTCAGTTCGAGCACCTGGGCGATATTGCGCCCGTTCCATTCGACTTCGAGCGTTTGCGGGTTGTAGCGAGAGCCATGACAGGTCGAGCACGGGGCAAAAACGCTCGGCAGGAACAGCAGCTCCACCATGACGTATCCCTCGCCCTCGCACACAGGGCAGCGGCCTTGCGCGACGTTGAACGAGAACCTTCCCGGGCTGTAGTGCCGCCGGCGGGCGAGCGGCGTATCAGCGAAGATCCGTCGCACATGGTCGAACATGCCGCTGTAGGTGGATAGGTTCGAGCGCGGCGTGCGGCCGATCGGTTTCTGATCGACCCGCACCAGCCTGCGAACATGCTCCATGCCTGCGACAATGCGTCCTTCAGTGTCGTTCTGCGCAACATCGAGCAGCGGATCGATATCCTCCTCCTCGGCCACGGGGGAGCCGCCGAGGTGTTCCGTGACGAGCTCGGGCAGCGCCTGACTGACAAGACTGGATTTACCCGATCCCGAAACGCCGGTGACAGCGGTGAAGCAGCCGATGGGAAACTCGACGTCGAGACCATGGAGATTGTTCCGTCTGATCCCTTCCAGGCGTAGCCATGCCTTGGGATCGCGCGGTGTGCGCTCACTGCGGAGCGGCTCTGCGAACAGGTAGCGGCGGGTGATCGAATTGTCGACGTCGGCAAGCCCCTCTATCGGCCCGCTGTAGAGGACTTCACCGCCCTTTTCCCCGGCTCCTGGCCCGACATCAACGAGCCATTCCGCGCGGCGGATCACGTCGAGATCATGTTCGACGACGAACAGGGAGTTGCCCGCCGCCTTGAGACGCTCGAGGATGGTGAGCAAGGCTTCGCCATCTGCCGGGTGCAACCCTGCCGAAGGCTCGTCAAGCACATAGACCACGCCGAAAAGCTGTGACGACAATTGCGTGGCAAGCCGCAAGCGCTGCAGCTCTCCGGAGGAGAGCGTCGGCGTGCTGCGGTCGAGCGAAATGTAGCCAAGGCCAAGATCGATCAGCGGCTCTAGCCGCTCGATCAATTCGCAGGCAAGGCGTTGGGCGGCGATCCGCTTCTCGTCGGAGAGATTGGGCGTGCGGCGTACGTCGGGCGCGCTCTTGTGCGCAGAGCCGCCCGCCGCAACCCGTTGTTCAACCGCTGCATCGCGGGCTGCTTTTTCCAGAACATGGCCCTTTGAGGGGGCAGAGACCGCCCCATACGCGCCATGCGCGACGGGCATCAGCAAGTCCTTCAGCTTGAGCACCGTCAGGTCGCCGAACTCGGCAATGTCGAGGCCCGCGAATTTGACCGACAGGGCTTCGCGCTTCAGGCGCTTGCCGTCGCAGGTCGGGCACTCGCGGCCGATGATATATTGCGAGACGCGCTTCTTCATCAGCGCGCTTTTAGTGTTGGCGAAGGTTTCCAGCACATAGCGTCGCGCGCCGGTGAAGGTGCCTTGGTAGCTCGGCTCCATGCGGCGCTTGAGCGCCGTCCGGGTCTGTTCGGGCGTCAGGCCCGCATAGACCGGCACCGTCGGCGCCTCTTCAGTGAAGAGGATCCAGTCGCGATCCTTTTTCGGCAGGTCGCGCCACGGCGTATCGACGTCATAGCCGAGTGACACGAGGATATCGCGCAGGTTCTGGCCATGCCATGCCGCCGGCCAGGCGGCGACTGCGCGTTCCCGGATCGTCAGCGTGTCGTCGGGCACCATCGTCTCTTCGGTCGCGTCATAGACGCGCCCGATGCCGTGACAGGTCGGGCAGGCCCCCGCGACCGTGTTGGGGGAGAAATCCTCCGCATAGAGCATCGGCTGATGGCGCGGATATTCGCCGACGCGCGAATAGAGCATCCGCACCAGGCTGGAGAGCGTCGTCACGCTGCCGACCGAGGATCGCGCGTTGACCGATCCGCGCTGCTGCTGCAATGCGACCGCAGGCGGCAAACCGTCGATCGCGTCGACCTCCGGCACGCCGGCCTGGTCGATCAGGCGACGGGCATAGGGCGCAACCGATTCCAGATAACGCCGCTGGGCTTCGGCATAAAGGGTGCCGAACGCGAGCGATGACTTGCCCGAACCCGATATGCCGGTGAACACCACGAAGGCGTCGCGCGGTACATCGACGTCAACATTTTTGAGGTTATTGTGGCGCGCGCCGCGAACCTGCACGCAAGCGGGTGGCCCCGCATGCCCATGATCGGTGGCCGGCGTCGTCGCGTGTTTATCCTTGTCCTTCAATTCAGTCTTCCTGCCATATCCGCCCGTGCGGCCCGTGGTTCATTACGGTCGGGGTAACTGATGAATGCATTTCCGACTCAATACATCCAACGGTTAGGCTGGCCCGATGTTCGGCGCCTTTGAAATATTTTTCCAGCATCAGACAACGGTTACGACAAAACCATTTTCCCGTTGGGTCGCGCGACGAGGCCACACACACTCCGGTGGTAAGCGCTTGGGCCAGCCGGACTTGGCCCGTGCCGCTATCGGCATGTAACGACCGCACTTCGGCGCTTCTTACAGCATCGCGACGCGTTGCCCATTTGCCAGAGCGCGCGTCATCATGGCCGGGGTCGGGCCATGATGACGGCCGAGTTGTCGGTCCGAGCGCCTCGCGCTGCTTCGGATCGGCGGGTCAGTAGTGAATGACCGAGCGGATCGACTTGCCTTGATGCATCAGTTCGAAGGCCTCGTTGATCTCCTCCAAACCCATCGTGTGGGTTACGAACGGGGCCAGATCGATATCGCCTCTCATCGCGTCCTCGACCATGCCGGGGAGCTCAGTCCGTCCCTTGACGCCACCGAAAGCGGACCCCTTCCATACGCGGCCCGTGACGAGCTGGAATGGGCGGGTGGAGATTTCCTCGCCCGCGCCGGCAACGCCAATCACGATCGACTGACCCCAGCCACGGTGCGCTGATTCAAGCGCGGCGCGCATGACGTGGACGTTGCCGATGCACTCGAAGGTATGATCGATGCCCCAGCCCGTCATCTCGATCAGCACTTGCTGGATGGGCTTGTCATGGTCCTTGGGGTTGATGCACTCGGTCGCACCGAACTGGCGTGCCAGTTCGAACTTGGACGGATTGGTGTCGATGGCGATGATGCGACCCGCCTTCGCCTGGCGCGCACCCTGAATCGCCGCGAGGCCGATGCCGCCGAGACCGAACACGGCGACCGAGTCTCCGGGCTGGACCCTGGCGGTATTGTGGACTGCGCCGATGCCGGTCGTGACGCCGCATCCGAGCAGGCAGACATGTTCGGGGTTTGCCCCGGGATTGATCTTGGCGAGCGAGACTGCGGCGACGACAGTATATTCACTGAAGGTTGAACAGCCCATGTAATGATAGAGGGGCTGACCATTGTACGAAAAGCGGGTGGTTCCATCGGGCATCAAGCCCTTGCCCTGCGTTTCGCGGACAGCGACGCACAGGTTGGTCTTGCCCGACAGGCAGAAGTCGCACTTGCCGCACTCGGCGGTGTAGAGCGGAATCACGTGATCGCCCGGCCCAACGCTGGTGACGCCTTCACCGACCTCGACAACGATGCCCGCGCCCTCGTGGCCCAGAACCACCGGGAAAACACCCTCCGGATCACTCCCCGCCAGCGTGTACGCGTCGGTGTGGCACACACCGGTGTGCGTCACCCGTATGAGGACTTCGCCTTTCCGGGGTGGGGCGACATCGATCTCGACGATTTCGAGTGGCTTGCCTGGCTCGAAGGCTACAGCGGCGCGAGATTTCATGTTGGCATACCCTCGTTGATTGAAGCCGATTGCCGGTGCGAGGCCGTTGCGCCATCGCAAATTCGTCGACGTTCTCATACTGTCAGGGAGTATTTTTGTCATACTCCCTGCCAGTATACAAGAGGTGGTCGAGTGAGGATCTCGAACCAGAGAAAGCATGTAGGGGTGGCTTCGCTTCGCAGGCCCTAACCTCTGTGTGGCGCGGTGAAAAACGCCGGAGAAGGCGCTTGCTTCGCCACGCCGGCAACAAAATTCAAGCTCGGAACGCCGAAAGTCTGCGCTCTGATGACCAACAGTGGTTGGCTTGGATACGAGGCTTTTGCTCTAACTGCGGGAGAGCGCGGGCAAGAAGAGGAGCGCTGAAATCGTTACTTAAGATATGTACGCAGAATCTTCATTACGCCCTCCACGTCGTCCTCGTGATCGCTGCCCTCGCTTTTCACGGCCGGATCTGCACCGGCGCCGAATGTTTCCCTAAGGTGACTCTCCATCACTTCCGCCATCAGTCCATTTGTCGCGCCTCGCATTGCGACAATTTGCTGCAGGAGGGGGGCGCAATCGGCCCCGGCTTCGATCGCGCGTTCCAGAGCGTCCGCCTGGCCCTTGATACGCCGCAAGCGTGTGATGGCTCGCTTCTTGTCCTCTGATGAATGTGGCATCGCGCTTTCCCGAGAAATCGCTTCAGCATACTATACAGGGGGGGAGTTTCAATCCTGCGCAGAGACTGGCGCTTCTGCAATCAGGCGAGGTTCCCGGGTCGTTTCCAAAATTCGCGCCCCCCTGATGGCGCCAGACATGATAGAGAAAAAGGCCCGCCGCGCCGCAGGTCGCCCTCGCGCGTTCGACACTGACGCTGCGCTCGACAAGGCGGTACGGCTGTTCTGGCAGCGCGGCTACGAGGCGACATCGATGGCCGATCTGGTGGCGGAGACTGGAGTCGCCGCCGCCAGTCTCTATGCGGCGTTTGACAACAAGGCGGGGCTGTTCGCGGCGGTGATCGAGCGCTACGCCGCGACGTTCAGCGTCCATCTCTATGCGCCCATCAACGATCCGGCGTTGTCCACCTTCGAGGCCGTCAAAGGCCTGCTGGAACGAGCGGCGTCATCGTTTTCGGAACCTGGAACGCCGGCCGGCTGCTTCATGTATTCGGCAGCGGCAGCCGTTTCGCCGGCGTCCGCCGCCATCGAATGCCTGCTGCGCCACAAGCGTATCGCGGCGGAGGCTCTCCTGATCGAGCGTCTGCATCGCGGCGCCGTGCAGGGCGAGCTTGCGGCCGAAGTCGATCCGGCCGTCCTAGGCTCAGGACTCATAGCCAGAACAGGACGGTGGCGGCGAGGGCTATGGCGGACAGGAAGACGGTCGGACAGCGATCGTAGCGGGTTGCGACCCGCCGCCAGTCTTTCAGGCGTCCGAACATGATTTCGATCCGGTTTCGCCGCTTGTAGCGTCGCTTGTCGTAGCGGATGGGTTCGGTGCGGGTTTTGCGGCCTGGGATGCACGGCGTGATCCCCTTGGCCTGCAAGGCGTCCCCGAACCAGTCGGCGTCGTAGCCCCGGTCTCCCAGCAGCCACTGGGCGCGTGGCAGGCTGTCCAGGAGGGCGGCGGCGCCGGTGTAGTCGCTGACCTGACCCGCTGTCATGAACAGGCTGATGGGCCTTCCGTTCGCATCGGTCACGGCGTGCAGCTTGGTGTTCATGCCGCCCTTCGTGCGTCCGATCAGTCGCCCGAGACCCCCTTTTTTACCCGCAGGCTCGAAGCCGTGCGGTGCGCCTTGAGATAGGTCGCGTCGATCATGACAGTCCGACGTTCGGTCTGGGCGCCGGACAGCCCCTCCATCATCCGGATGAAGACGCCAGCCTCACTCCATCGCTTCCAGCGGTTGTAGAGGGTCTTGTGGGGTCCGTAGGCCGCCGGCGCATCTCGCCAGCGCAGGCCGTTGCGGTTGACGAAGATGATCCCGCTCAACACCCGGCGGTCGTCAACGCGCGGCTTGCCGTGGCTCTTGGGGAAGAAGGGCTCCAGCCGAGCCATCTGCTCGTCCGTCAGCCAATACAGGTCGCTCATATCCAGACTCCTCAGGAGCCTGAATCAGATCGAACGCCTCACATCAATGGGTCCTGAGCCTAAGCGAAGGATCAGAGGTTTTCGGGGCGATTTTCTTCAGCACGCGCTGCATTTGGTCGTTGGCGGACCACAGGTCTTTCAGCTCGTCGGTGTAGAGGCCTTTCAGATCTTCTGGCGTCGATATGGATGTTCCTGCTGGTTGAGTTGATTGGATGTCGTGCGGACGTTCGGAAAGCCGCTTCGGCCCCGTTAGCGATGAGCCAACCATCCGTTCCGGCGAATCCTCCTGTTAGCGCCGGAACAAGAACAGGCTCGATCGTGTTAGGCCCGCTGGAAACCCACGCGATCAGCGTCAGGGCTGAGGGCTGTATGCAAACGACAAACTACGAGTTCATCGGATGGGACGCGCTGCTCTATGAGTGGGCGCCCAAGGTGATCGGCGCTGTGCTGATCCTCTTCGCGGCTTGGTTTATCGGCAAGGCCGTGAAATGGGCCCTGGCGAAGGGGATCAATCGTATTCCTGGCGCCGCCAAGGCGAGCACCAGTGACAACCCGAAACACTCGATCGGCGCCAGCCTGGGAGATGTCGCCTTTTGGCTAATCCTCTTGTTCGGTGTCGTCGCCGCCCTCGGCGTCCTGAACCTGGGCCAGGTCGTCACGCCCCTGAACTCACTGCTCACGCAGGTCGCGTCCTTCGTGCCGAGCGTCCTCGGCGCGGTCCTGATCTTCTTCATTGGGTTTGTAGTCGCGACTTTGGCCAAGCGAGTCGTCGAGGCTGCACTGCAGGCCGCCAACGCGGATCGCTGGCTTGAGAAGGCCGGCCTGACCAAGGCGACGGGCTCGACTGGCGTCAGCACCGCGATCGGCACCCTGGTGTTCGTCCTGATTCTGATCCCCATCACGATCGCGGCGCTGGAGCAGCTGGGCATCGAGTCATTGACGGTTCCGGCGGTTGCCGTGCTGTCGACGGTCTTGGCTGCGATCCCGCATGTTCTCGCCGCTGCCATCGTTTTGGCGGTGGGTTGGTTCATCGGTCGCTGGGTCGCCCAGCTGATCGAACGCATCCTGCCGGCGACTGGGTTCGATCGCAGCATCTCGAGCCTGACGGCTCTGACCGCCACGACTCAGGCGCCGGCCGCGCCGAAGCCGACCACGGCTCCCTATGCCGGTGACGTGACACCGGCCACCGCAAGGGCTCTAGGTAGTGATGTGCCCAAGCCGATGACGCCGTCCAGCATCGTGGGCAAGATCGCAATGGCGGCGATCGTCGCCTTCACGGCGGTCGAGGCCGCCAAGCTTCTGCAGTTCGGCACGATCGCCGTGACGCTGCAGGAAATCCTGGCCCTGGCCGGACATGTCATCGTCGGCGGGATCATCATCACCGCCGGCGTGCTGATCGGCGGTGTCCTCGCCAACCTGATCAACAAGGGTACTGGCGGCGCCGATGGCTTCGCCTCCACCCTGGTGCGTTGGGCCACGATCGCATTGGCGACGGCCATGGGCCTGCGCTTCATGGGCATCGCCGACGATATCGTCCTTCTCGCCTTCGGCCTGATCCTGGGGGCGGCTGCGGTGGCGGCAGCGCTAGCCTTCGGGCTCGGCGGGCGCGACGCCGCCAGCAAGGTGGCCCAGACGTGGGCCGACAAGGTCACGAAGACCCCGCCTCAGTGAGACCCGCGGCCGACGATCGACGAGATCGCCGGCCGCATTCTTTTCCCCATTTAACGACGAGTTCGACATGACCGATAACCGCGATCGCGACCCTCGCCTGACCCCAGTGGCCCCGGCCTGGCGCAAATACTTCCCCTGGATCATCGGAGCCGTCGTGCTCCTGCTGCTGCTACTCATGCTGACCCGCTGTGGCGACGACCGCGCCGCCATGGATCCCGCAGCGACTGACGACGCCGCCGTAGCTCCGACGACCGAGACGCCGGTCATGCCCCTCACAAATGCTTCCGTTGGGGTTTCGGGGCTGGACGCCTACCTCGCTGGCTCGGACGCCGCCCCGCGCACTTTCGCGTTCGAGCGCGTCAACTTCGACACCGGCAGCAGCACCATTCGGCCCCAGGATCGTCCCGAGATCGCGGCCGTCGCCGCTGTTCTGAGCCGCTACCCGAATGCCAAGATCCGCTTGTACGGCTATGCGGACGCGCGCGGCTCCGACGCCGCGAACCGAACCCTCGCCCAGGCCCGGGCCGACATCGTCCGTTCCGCCCTGACGGCAGCCGGCGTGGATGCCCGCCGGATCGAGGCGCTTTCAGGCGGGGAAACGAACCCCGTCGACAGCAACGCCACCGCCGGAGGACTGGCTGAAAACCGCCGCACGGAACTGGTCGTCGTCCAGCGCTAACCGCACAGGCCGGGGCTAGCGCCCGGGCCATCCACCTTCAGAGGAGATGTCATGAGCTTTTTCGGAAAAATTTGGGACAAGATCACCGGCCATAAGGCGCGTCCGACGACCCCTCAGGCCCAAGCGCCCACGAGCACCCCAGTCTCGGCACAGCCCGTTCCTGCGGCGCCCGCCACTCCCTTCACGCCTCAACCGGTCGATGTGGACCAGATACTCTCCCAAATGGCCGAGATGAAGGGCGGCGGCGGAAACTGGCGGACATCGATCGTCGATCTGCTCAAGCTGCTCGACCTGGATTCCAGCCTCGACGCCCGCAAGGACCTCGCCGAAGAGTTGGGCGTGCACGCTGGCTCTCATGGCTCGGCGGAACAGAACATCGCCCTGTCCAAAGCGGTCTGGCGAAAGCTTGCGGAGAATGGCGGCCAGGTTCCGGCCGGCCTGCGAGACTAATCGAACAGGTCGATGTCGGCTCAAGACACTGCTGCGATTCTCCTGCTCGCTCGCCACCTGGATGTGGAAGAGCCTTCGCCTGGGCAATCCAAATGGACGGGTATCAGGGCGGCCATCGATGGCCTGAGCGATGATCGCCTTGATGCATCGATCCGCTATTTCGGTCAGGCGGGCTCGCCAGTCACCGCCCGCGCGGCTGAGATGCTGACGGATTTGATGATGGCGAGGATGGTCCGCCTATTGGGCGTGTCGAGATCGGAGCGACAATAGCGCCTCGGACTGGCCGCGGCACAGAGGGTGTCAGTATCAAGAGCTTCTTGCGAGACAACGGCCTGACCCTAGGCTCAGGACCCATTGATGTGAGGCGTGCGATCTGATTCAGGCTCCTGAGGAGTCTGGATCATGAGTGACCTGTATTGGCTGACGGACGAGCAGATGGCTCGGCTGGAGCCCTTCTTCCCCAAGAGCCACGGCAAGCCGCGCGTTGACGACCGCCGGGTGTTGAGCGGGATCATTTTCGTGAACCGCAACGGTCTGCGCTGGCGGGATGCGCCGGCGGCCTATGGGCCGCACAAGACGCTCTACAATCGCTGGAAGCGGTGGAGCGAAGCGGGCGTCTTCGTCCGGATGATGGAGGGGCTGTCCGGCGCCCAGACCGAACGTCGGACTGTCATGATCGACGCGACCTATCTCAAGGCGCACCGCACGGCTTCGAGCCTGCGGGTAAAAAAGGGGGCCTTGGGCGACTGATCGGACGCACGAAGGGCGGCATGAACACCAAGCTGCACGCCGTGACCGATGCGAACGGAAGGCCCATCAGCCTGTTCATGACAGCGAGTCAGGTCAGCGACTACACCGGCGCCGCCGCCCTCCTGGACAGCCTTCCCCGGGCTCAGTGGCTGCTCGGTGATCGGGGCTATGATGCGGACTGGTTCAGGGACGCCCTGCAGGCCAAGGGCATCACGCCCTGCATCCCGGGCCGCAAAACCCGCACTGAACCCATCCGCTACGACAAGCGACGCTACAAGCGGCGAAACCGGATCGAAATCATGTTCGGCCGCCTGAAAGACTGGCGCCGCGTCGCCACCCGCTACGATCGCTGTCCGACCGTCTTCCTCTCCGCCATAGCCCTCGCCGCCACCGTCCTGTTCTGGCTATGAGTCCTGAGCCTAGGGAGCCATCACCGCAGGCTTCCTTGCCAAATCAATTCTGTAGCTGGCGGCGCCTACTGCGAGCGGAATCGGCTCGAAGCCATGCGTCTCCCATTCGGAAAGGAAAAGTTCAGCCGCCGCATCCCCTTGAATGCCGCCGTCGATCGGACAGGTGAAGTTCACCAGGAGACAGTCGCCTGACGGCGACAGGGCCTGCCCGACCCGCTCGGCCAGTTCCACGATTTCCCGGGCGCTCAGAAAGTAGAGGACTTCCGACAATACGATCAGATCGAACACGCCGTCAGGCCAGGCGGCGGGCAGTTCCGCCTGCTGATAGCTGATGTTCGGCAAATCCGCCGTGCGCCGGCGCGCCTCCTCAAGCGCGATGTTGGATACGTCGACACCCAGTAGGTGGTCGCAACGAGAGGACAGCAAGCGCGTCAGCTCGCCGATGGAACATCCGACTTCCAACCCGCTGTTGTAACGGTCTCGCGGGAGAGCGTTCAGCGTCGCCTGATACTTCTCCCGCTCATAGGCGGAGGCGGCGAAATTCCATGGGTCGATGTTCTCGGCATAAAGAGCATCGAACCGATCGCGGCGCTCAGACATGGCCGCCTCCTCGGATGAAAATTTCTGGGCTTTCAAGGAAGTGCTGCTGCGTAGAGGCGTCCATCACGAACCCGTCCGGATCGTCATGGATTAGGCGTGTCATCTGTGAGCGGTGCGCCGCCAGGGCGGCCCGCTTGCAGCGACCGAATTCCCCGACCTCGAAACGGCGGATCGCTTCGCCTCGTCGCAGGCCTCGCTGCGTGAATCGGCCCCAGACCGGAAACCGCCAGAGCCGCAAGCGGGGCCGCTCCGTAACCACATCAATGGCCAGCCGGGCGGCGCGGCGATGATCGACGTGAGGGTCGCCTTCCCACGTGGTCCACAGAGCGGAAACCGCTTCGTCATCGACAAGCCTCACCAGCTTGTCGGCATAGGCGCGGCGCTGGCCGACGCTCAGCGGACCCTGGTCGGGGTGATTGAGATGGACGACGCGGCCATGCCCCTGTGTGAGTTGGGACACCGCCTCGGCCACCTCTTCGCGCCGGAGGGCCGCGAGACGAATCCGGGGATAGGCGCGGGATCGAGGATGCGACCCCGCGCCATCGGTCAGAACGGCCACGATGACGCGCACGCCCGAGGCGCACGCCGCCGCGATCGCCGCGCCGCAGCCCAAGGTCTCGTCGTCCGGATGTGGGCTCAGCACCAGAACGGCGCCTGGCCCCGTCAAATCAGTCAGAGCAGCGGAGGGCGCATCCTGGGCGAGACGCAACACCTGCCCCTCGGCCAGCGGCGTCACCATGCCTGGGCCCAATGCCGGTCCATAATCCTCGCGGCGCGGATCAGCTTGGCGTCCGGAGCCGCCTGGCGGATGAACAGGGACAGATCGCGCCGCACCCGTTCGATGGGTGATCCTATCCCATGCGCCATCGTTCCCAGGCTCTTTTCGGCCAGCGCCAGCACCTCGACGCACGCCTCTTCGGTGAACTGACGTGCCAGCAGGACGTCGGCTACGGCGATCTCGACGGCGCTTTCGGAGCCCGGATCGCAGGTCTCGACCTGTTGGGCTGCGGCCCGGATGCACGCGGCCATGGCCCGGCATAGGGCGGCGGCGCGCCCCAGCCGCGTCAGCTGCAGGGGATCGTCCAGGCGCCCGCGGGAGGACAATGCGTCGCGCCACAGATCGACCAGGGCCTCTGCGCCGCCCAGATGCGCGGCGCAATACCGCCAAACGCCGCCCTCGAAATGCGGCTCGCGCTGATAGTCTCCGGCCTGGCCCAGGCGATGATCCGCCTCGATCCGCAACCCGTCGAACCGGAACCGGCCCGACGCCGTGGCCCGCATGCCGCTGGCCGTCCACAGTTCGGCGTCCTGGCGCACCGGGTCGGAGACATCGATCACGGCCAACTCGGCCGGACCTTCTCCGCTCCCCGCCTCGCGCAGCGTCACCACGGCGTAGCCAACCTGTCCCAGGCCCGACGCGAACAGCTTCTCGCCGTTCAGGACCAGGCCGACGCCGTTTCGCTCATAGGCAAGCGGGCGCGGGCCGTCGGCCCCCCACACGCCCATCAGGGCCCCCTGCCCCACCGCGCCGAACACGGATTCCTGAACAGCCGGCGCCCCATACAGATCCACCAGCCGCACTGCATTGACATGCCCCTCGAACAGTCGCGCGACCGAGAGATTGGCGCGGCCCAGCCGTCGCAGGATAGAGAACAGGTCTTCAACGCGCGCAGCATCAATCGCTAGACTCTCCCCGCCATACGCCCGGGGCAGGCAGGCCTGGGTCAGCCCCGCCTCGGCCAGCCACGCCATCTCCCAACTCAGCCCCTCTGGGTCGCTCTCCGCCGAGGCGGCGCGATCGGCGATGGCGCGGATCAGGCCCGTCAGACTGCAGGTTTCCGTCTCGGTCGGATGGGCAGTCTCGTCATGGGCCAGGCTCATGCGCGCAGCCCTTCCGGGTTACCGCCGGCCGCCGCCATATCCCGCAGCGCCTCCAGCCTCGGCGCTTCGGCCGCCATTTCGTCCCAGGTCATGCGACTGTGGCGCGCCAGTCGGGGCGCCGTGGCCTCCACGAAGGCCCACAGGGCGCCGAAGCCGGTGAAGATGGGCGCGGCATCGATCTCGGCGACCGTCATGCCCGCCTCGGCCATAAGCGCCGCCTGATGGGCGGGACTGGACAGCGCCCCGCGCAGCCGAGCCCGCAGCGATGCACGCAGCCACACCGTGTCGGCCGGCTCCACGGTTTCGTCGCACAGGTGCACGTCCCCCGCGATCCGGGCGGCGATGGTATCGGCCATGCCGCCCGCGGCTCGCCCCTTGATCCGACATGAGGTCACCACCCGCGCGGCGTCCGAGTAAATCACCGGCAGGTCGTGCTCGAGAAACAGCCGGACCAGGGCCCGATCCTCGCCGCAGGGCCTAAGCGGCGCACCCCCGACTCGTTCATAACCCTGCGCCGTCATGGCCAGGCTGGCGCCAGACTGCTGTCCGTGGAAAGGCCACGGGTTGAGCGGGTCCGGGTCCAGCAGACTGGTCAGTTCACGCGCCGTCTCGCCGTAGCGGGCCTCCACATCGCCGCGCCGCACGATGTCGGCGGGCAGTTGGGCGTATTCCGCGGCCTCCAGACTGACGGACCCGCACACCATCGCCGCCCGCCCGGACGTGAGCGGCGACAGGCTTTCGCGCACCCAATCGGGATGCGGACAGCTGTCCGCGTCGGTGGTCAGCATATAGCCCGCCGAGCCCACGATCTCACGCGCCAGGTCCAGAGCGCGCCGACGCGCCATGCCGGCATGGGCCAGTCCAAGGGGGAAAACAGTTTGGACGATCCGTATGTCCATTCCGGACTTCGCAGCCCAGGCCTGCGCCCCCTCAGCCGTGCGGTCCTCGCTGTTGTTGACCAACAGGACGATCACGCCCGGCTTGGGCCAGCCGCTCATGGCGACGGCGCAGGCCGTCAGGCAGGCGATGATGCGGTCTTCTTCATTCCGAGCCGGAATGGCGATGGCGTAACGCGCCGCGCCCGATGAACCCGACACGCGTCAACCCTTGGCGTCGAGATCAACCCCGGCCTCGCGCGGCCAGTGGCGCAACGCGCGGCAGGCCTTGAGGAAGGTCGCGGCGTCCGCCTTCGCCTTCAGCGGCACGCACGCCTCGTCCAGGTCGTCGGCCAGGCCGGTCTTGTCGAACAGCACCGCCGCCTCGGCCGAATAGCCGATGAACTTGCAGTGGGCGAAGGCGTCGGTGACGAAATCCTTGGCCGCGGCGTCCCCGGCCAGAAGCGCCGCGCCGTCCTTGGAGGCGATTACCGCAACGGCGTCGAACAGGACCGAAGGCCCGCCGTCGATCTTCTGCTGGGCGGGCACGTGGGTTCCGTCCGACAGGGTGACGCCTGCGATCTTGGGCGCCACCACCTCCAGCACGGCCTTCTCCTTCGCCACCGCCGTCTTCAGGGCCGTGAACAGGTCCGCGTCGGCGCCGTCCGTCAGCAGCACGCCGAGCTTGCGTCCCTCGAAACTGTCTGGCCCGTTCTTGAGGATGCTGAGGGCGTCGGACGGCGGCAGGTCCACAACCTTGGCCGCCGCCTTGGCGGGCTTGGGCACGTCGAGCCCCAGGCCGTCGGCGACCGTCGCGGCAAGACCCTTGTCGATATGGATCAGGTGCGACACTACCCGTGCGCGAATGTCCTCGCGCTCGCATTTGGACAGCTCGAACACCAGGGCGTCGCCGATGTGCTTCTGCTCGACCGGCGTCTGGCTGATGTAGAACTGCCGGGCCTGGCTGTAGTGGTCGGCGAAACTCTCGGGCCGCAGGCGGACCTTCGGGCCTTCGTCGGAAGCGGCGAAACTGCGGAAACCGCGCACCGGGTCCTCGCGCGGGCCGCCCTCAGGCCCCCAGCTGTTGGGTTCATAGTTGGCGCGGCCCTTGGGGTTGCGCATGGCCATGTGCCCGTCCTGCTGGAAATGGGCCATCGGACATTTGGGCGTGTTGATCGGGATGTGGGTGAAGTTCGGGCCGCCCAGTCGCTTCAGCTGGGTGTCCAGATAGGAGAAGTTGCGGCCCTGCAGCAGCGGATCGTTCGAGAAGTCGATGCCCGGCGGCACGTTCTGGGTCATGAACGCCACCTGCTCGGTCTCGGCGAAGAAGTTGTCGACCACCCGGTCCAGCACCAGCCGCCCGACGATCCGGACCGGAACCTCCTCCTCCGGGATGATCTTGGTGGGGTCCAGGACGTCGAAGGCGAACTTTTCGGCGAACGCTTCGTCAAACAGTTGGACGCCCAGTTCCCATTCGGGAAAATCGCCCTGCGAGATCGCGTCCCACAGGTCACGCCGGTGAAAGTCGGGATCGGCGCCGTTGATTTTCACCGCCTCGTTCCAGGCCACCGACTGCAGGCCCAGCTTGGGCTTCCAGTGGAACTTCACGAAGGTTGAGCGGTCGTTCGCGTCCAGGAAGCGGAAGGTGTGGACGCCGAACCCCTCCATGAAGCGGTACGAGCGCGGAATGGCCCGGTCCGACATGGTCCACATGATCATGTGGAAGCTCTCGGGCGTCAGGGAGATGAAGTCCCAGAAATTGTCGTGGGCCGATTGCGCCTGCGGGAAGGCGCGGTCGGGCGCCTCCTTCACCGAGTGAACCAGATCCGGGAATTTGATCGCGTCCTGGATGAAGAAGACCGGGATGTTGTTGCCGACCAGGTCCCAGTTGCCTTCCGTCGTATAGATCTTGACCGCGAAGCCGCGCACGTCGCGGGCCAGGTCGAACGACCCCTTGGCCCCCGCCACGGTTGAGAAGCGCACGAAGGCGGGCGTGCGCTCGTCGACCCGCTGGAATACGTCGGCGCGGGTGACGTCCGACAGGGATTTGGTCAATTCGAAATAGCCGTGGGCCGCATAGCCGCGCGCATGGACGACACGCTCGGGAATCCGCTCGTGGTCGAAGTGGAAGATCTTCTCTCGGAAGTGGAAGTCCTCCATCAACGCCGGGCCCCGCGCGCCGTGGCGCAAGGTGTTCTGGTCGTCCGCGACCGGCGCGCCCTGGGATGTGGTCAGGGTCTCAACGTCTGCGCTCGCCGTCTGATGAAGTTCGCCTGCCGCGCCGCGCGTTTCAGCAGAGTTAGCCTTATCAATCGGCCGATCTGTCGCTTTCGTCTTTCTCGCCACGGTTATTTCCTCTCCCAGCCCAGAACAGGAGGGCGACGGGAGGACTATTGTCTTTATTGTCCCCCAGAACGCGCTTCCGACAACTTATACGCGCCAGACAAGGCGAAGTTCCTGGACGGCTTCCGGGCGTTTCTCAGTCGCCCCCCGCCTGAAGCGTGTGACGATCCTGTTCTCGCAACCAATTGTGGGCGCGCGTCGCCGCAAGCGCGCCCTGGCCCATGGCCACGCTGATCTGGTCCAGGCCCTGGACCACGTCGCCGGCGGCGAAGAAGCCCGGCATGCCGCTGTCGGCCAGAGCCCTGTCCGGCACACACCCGCCCTCCTCAAGGTCGATCCCCAATTGAGCGGCCAGTTCCGAGCGCGGCCGGCATCCCAAGGCCGGATAGATGACATCGAACGACGAAGGCGCCTTATGGCCCCGCAAACGCACCTCCATACGATCCGAATGGGGCTCCAGCGCTTCCAGTTCTCCGGTGACGACCGTAATCCCTGCGCGGCGCATTTCTTCCGCCTGTTCCGACGTCAGCTCGGGGTGGCTGAGCGGCATGAGTGTGATGTGAGGCGAATACTGCCGCAGGAACAACGCCTCCGCCGCACCATCGCTGTCGCAGCCGATCACCCCGATTCTGGCGTCGGTATGCTCATAGCCGTCGCAGATCGGGCAATATCGCAGCACCCCGTCCTTGATCGCCTGTTCATGGACATCATGGTCCAGGTCGACGTGATTGAGCTGGATGCCGGTCGCCAGGATCACCGCGCGGGCCGTCCATAGACGCCCGTCCGAGGCGGTCAGCCGAAAACCGTCGCCGGACGTCTCCAGACGGGCGATCTCCGCCTCCTCGATCCGCGCCCCATAGCACGTGGCGTGGCGGGTCATCCGGTCGATCAGTTCCGGGCCGTCGACGCCGTCTGGAAAGCCCGGCGCATTGTGCGTCGTGGGAATCCTCAGGGCACGGCTGCAGCCGTCATGCACCACGACGACATCGCGATGATACCGCCCGAGATAGAGGGCCGCCGTCAGGCCGGCCGGACCTGCGCCGACCACAACCACCTCCGCCATTGCGCCCATACCTGCCATAAACAGCCCCACCCCGGATGATCGAAGACGACGGCTGTCGCTGGACAGCGGTCTGTGCCGGGCACAACGGCAGAGCCCTCCACGCGTTCCCGCTCTGGTCGTTGCTCCACCGGCCCGGCCGGCGCTCGACGCTCCGGCCGACAGGCGCGCCGCCCGCTGTCGATCAGGCCTTGTCGCGTATCCGCATAGAGCCCCCGCCGCCGGTCTGGACCTCGAACCGGCCCGTGGCGCGGATCAGGTCCGACAGCTTGGCGTGCCCATAGGTGCGCTGGTCGAAGTCGGGTAGGCGTTACGGAGGCGGTCGCCCAGACCGCCGACGGAAACCCATCCGTCGCTGTCCTCGTCCATGTCGGCGATGACGGTGGCGGCCAACCACTTTTCCACATGATCGGCAAACACCACGAGCAGACCGGCGACGTCATCACCAACAATCACGCGTGCGGGATTGGCCTGCGATGTTCAACGACCCACATCCTTGCACACCTGCTGGAGCTGGCGATACTCGTGGCCCAAAACACCCTCGCCGCTGAGCTGAGCGAGCGTCGCCGCGCATGACGGCTTGGGCTTAGGCCGAGTACAGGAATACACAGGCCACGCCACGAACATCAGGAGAAGTATGATTCCGACGATCGGGCCGCCGTTGTTTTGCTGCTGACTCATGTTTGCCGCTCCTGTTTTGAGACCGGAAAACCCTAACGCACACTTCCAAAATGCTACGTAAACGCTGTCGCCGTATATGCGTCATCCAGTCAGCTTTCGGAGATGGCGGCGAAGGCGGACAAACCCTTGCGGAAGGTGTTGGCGGAGAATCTCCGCCGCTATCGCGCCAATCGCGGGCTGAGCCAGGAAAGCCTCGCCGACGAGGCCGGACTGCACAGAACCTTCGTCGGCGCCGTGGAGCGATCCGAGCGCAACATCTCACTCGACAACATCGAGAAGCTGGCTGGAGCGTTGAAGGTCTCGCCCTATGAATTGCTCCGACCAAAGGCGGACCCATTGATCGTCCGCCCGACGCCCGGCTGAGTTGGCGGCTTAGCAGCCTAGCCGCAGGCCAACCGCGAACCCGGCCAAACCCCGCAGGATTTCGCCGCCCATGGCCCCAAGTCGACGACGCGCGACAGCGTGCTCGGCTTCGCCGATAGAGGCCCTCAGCTTGGCCATGTTCTCTTGGAACCGCGCCTCCAGGTAGGCGTCCTGGCGCGCGCGCCATGCTGCCCGCGCAGCTTCCTCGGCCTTTGCGACCAGCGCCGCCTTTTGCTCCGCTGTAAGGGGCGGAACGCGGCGCTTGCCGAAGGCGGGCGGGGTCGGTCGAGGTGTCGGTTGAAACGGCATGAGCCGACCAACGCTTCCTTCCACGGCGAAGTCCAGTCGTCACCAGGATCGCTGGACGACCGTCAGATCGGGCTTCGTCGTGATCCACCCCAGGAACTGGCTGGTGGCGTCGACTTGGTCATCATGCTTCGCGCGAGGGAAGGAGATGAGTTCCTTCACATACTCATCAAGCCATGGCGCATGATCCGGCAGGTGGACCGCCCCGCGTTGGAATATCGGTGTGGACGCCCAAAGCCGGGAGACCTTGCTTTGGACCGGCGGGACGAGCTCCAGATCAACATCGGGACAGGCCTGCCGGACCTGTTCCGCGACCAGCTCCATCCCATTGACCTTCTCAAGCAGGATGACCCGGCGAGTGGTGGGATATTTGTTCCATAGATTCGCCATGGCGGTGACGAGATCTCCCCCGGAGAAACGGCCCCTGACGATGTCTCCAAGGTAGTAGTCCTTGCCGCGCACGATCCAAACCGTACCCACGGACCAGTCATTGTTGTCGCCTGTTCCGAATGCCGTGTCCCAACTGAACACAACCTCATCGTCCATCGTGGCCCTGAACGGCGCGCGGTACCGTTGCAGCCATTCGAGCTTGACGACGTTGCCGCCCGGCATGACGGGCGATTGCTGATATTGCGCCTGGAAGAAATCCTCGCCCATGCTTTCGCGGATCGCCGCCAGCGTCTCCATGGACTCGAACCGAGGATTTAGCGGCTCGCCAATCTCACGCGTCCAAGGCACCCCACGACCGGCGTCGAGCACCTGACGTTCCGTGGCGGTGGCGGGCAGATTGAGGTGTGTCCACCCGCCCGCCTCCAAAAGACGGCCCGACAGATCATCGACGTGCAGGCGTTGCATGATGACGATGATGCATCCGGTTTCCTTGCGATCCAGTCGGGACAGGGCAGTGCTTTCGAACCATTCGTTGACCCGCGTGCGAACTGTGTCGGACCGCGCGTCCTCGGGCTTGATCGGATCGTCGATGATTAAAAAGTCGCCGCCGAATCCGGTGATGGGACCGAAGACCGTGGTTCCGAACCGTTTGCCCCGGTGCTTCATCAGGGTGAAGTCGGCGTCCGCGTTGGCCCTCGGGTTGATCCGCGTGGCCGGGAACACCCGCTTGTAATCGGCCGTCTCCATCAGGGCCTTGGAGCCCCGGGCGAAATCCTTTGTCAGAGCCTCCGAGTAGGTGATGTTGATGATTTTGCGGCTGGGATCGCGACCGAGGAGCCACGTCGGAAAGACGATCGAGGCGAACTCTGATTTCAGGTTCCGCGGCGGCAGATTGATGATCAGCCTCTTGGTTTCGCCCGTGGCGCATTTGGTGAGCGCCGCCGCTAGGGCATGAAGATGCCAGCCGGATATGAGTTTCTGGCTGGGATGCAACTGGGACCACGCCCAGACGAAATAACCCATCAGGTCGGCTCGAAGGGCCGCGTCATACTCGGCGCGCGTGAAGGCCGGGACGCCCATCAAACGTCCTCCCCACGCTCTCCGCGCGCCATCAACATCTTACTGGCGATGGCTTCGAGAAGCTTGGCCTCATCGGTCGACAGCGCGTCGTCCGCCTCCTCGGCGAATTGTTCCGGCAGAGTGGTCTTGATCAGGCTGACGAACAGGGCAGCGTCTTGGGTCTTGCCCGTCAACGCCTGCGACATGAGCCGGGTCAGGACGGCCTCCTTGGCGGAGACCTGGCGCGGCACGCCCTTGATGGAGATGGTGACAGGCTGGTCCAGGATTTCCTGCAACAGCGTGCGCATGGAGCGCGCGCCCCTGGGACGTCCCGCCGGATTGCCGGACTTCCCCTTGGCGAACTGCGAAGCTCGCGGCGGTTTGCCGAAGCCGGCCACGTAATCGGCCTCGTCGGCGCGGGCCTTCTGCTCGTCGGTCATTGGACGGCGTTTCGCGGACCTCGCCATTAGAGGATCGCCCACATGCTGTCCGGACCGGGTTCCGAAACTGGATTCCCCGTTTCGCTTTGGCGTCGAGACCGAACTTCCGAAAAGGCTTCGCCGGTTTCCGCTAGCGTGGGCTCCTCGCCGGTCTCCGCGATGAACCGGCGCAGCGTCACATCGACATACTTCGGGTCGATCTCGATCAGGCGGGCGATGCGGCCCGTGCGCTCAGCCGCGATCAGGGTCGTGCCGGAACCGCCGAACGGATCGAGGACGATCTCTCCCTGATGGGTGACGTCCAGTATCGCATCGACGATCATGGGCAGCGGCTTGACGGTCGGGTGGAAGGACAATGCTTCAGCCCGACCGGCGCCCAGGCTGGCGTATCCCGGATAGTTCCAGACGTTCGACCTGTAGCGGCCATTGCTCCCCAGCCCGAAGGTGTTGACGTTGGGCGCGTCGCCGAGCTTCCAGATCGTCAGGAGTTCGTGCTGCGACCGATAGAAGGCTCCCATCCCGGCGTTGTCCTTGGCCCAGACTACAAGCTGCTTGAGCTCTCCGAAGACGGCCTCGCCGGCGGCGATCTGATCGGCGACATGGCGTCCGTCGATGAAGGCGTAAAGTAGGGCGCCGTCGACGCCGTGCTGCTTGCAATGGTCGAACACCTGGCGTTGGAACTCGATGAACTCCGCCCGCGTCATCTCTCCCGACGCCATGGCGAATTCGCCGTGCCGCACCTTGCCGAGCCCCGAGACGTTCCCGGAAATCCGGACATTGTAGGGCGGATCGGTCAGGATCAGCCTGACCCGCCCTCCGGCCAACAGCAGGACGTAAACGGCGCCGTCACGGCTGTCGCCGCAGACGATGCGGTGGTGCCCGCATAACCAAACATCACCCAGTTGCGTGACCGGAGCGCCGCCATCGTGGTCGGGAACTTCATCCTGCAGGGCGCCGACATCGTCGGCCAAGGTGACCCGATCCACGAAGACCTGGTCAAAGCCGGTGAAATCCAGCGAGAACTCGATGTCGGGATCGGCCAGGAGGGCGATGAAATCGGCGCGAAGGACAGCCTCATCCCACTGCGAATGTTCGCCGATCCGGTTCAGCGACATCTGCAAGGCGCGCAGTTCGTTCGGCGTATAACCGCTGACGCGGATCACGGGGATGGTGTCGTGACCGAGCCGTTTCGCCGCCTCCAAGACCGCGTTGCCGTCCAACACGATATTGTCGTCGGTGACCAGGATCGGCCTGACGACATCGAAGCGTTCGACCGCTCCGATCAGACTGGCCAGTTGGCGTTGACCATGTTTACGCTGGGGACGCGGGTCCGGCTTCAATGAACCCACGGCCACATATTCGATCGCCATGGTCTGATTCGTTCGGCGTGGACTGACCTTGCCGCCCACGCGCGTGACAGGAGCGCAATGCTTAGCCACGAGCGCCTCCTGTCGGCACGTTTCCCTGCTCAATAGACGTCAGCCAGGCTGGTCCGTTCGTTGTCTTCGACATCACATCTCTCCACGCTGCGGAGGGGCCTCCGCAGTTTCAAAAGTTTCAGTTTTGATGTGAGAGGGACCGGCGGTCCCTGAGCGTGAATGCCGAGGCGACGCCCCTGCGACATCAATCCTGCACGTGCGGATCGGCGGTTTTCAAGTCAGGCGGAAAACTTTCCGCCGGCTGCGGGCCGGCCCGATCAGGCCGGCCCCGGCCAATCCGATAGCGATCGGCCTGGTGAGCTTCATGCGGGTTCGCCGCCATCCCCACCACCGCGCTCGATCCGCCCCGGCGTGCGGCGTCTCCCGCGGTCCCCGCGCTTATCGGGTCCGGGTCCCCATCGTCGCAATCGTTCAGGCTGCCTCGGGCGGCAAGGTGGATGTCATCTCGGTGATTGTCTGGAACTCGGTCAGGAATTCGGGACGATGCTGCATGAGGTAGCGAACCACTCGGGCGTTCCCGAGTAACTTGACCAGATAGCCCTTGATGACAGTCAGATGCAGATGGTCCTGGCCGTAAGTCTCCTGAATCGACGTGATCGCCTCCTGGAGTCGCGCCAACTCATTTTCCATCCGAGCCACGGCTTCGGGAGTGATGCCCTTGATGTTTTTCGGTTTCGATCCATCCGCAAGCTGCGCCTGCGGCGTCCCGGCCAGGATCGCTGAGGCGTAGGCGACCGAATAATTGTTGGCGTTCACGAGGAGTTCCGCAGCCTCGATCTGCCGCAGAGGATTCATTTTTCGTAGAATTTCGAATACCGCCATCGGACAAGGTTTATCTTTGAGAATGGCGACCGTTTCGTCACAGATTCCGTTCAGCATCCGGACCTTGCGACGAATGGACTCTGGATTGACATCCAGTGCTTTGGCGATCTTTTCCTCCGGAACGCCACGCTCTATGGCTCGGCGGATCATCTTGTGCTCTTGAACCGATGACAACCGGCTGATCCGCTTGTTGTAGGTAAAGGCTTCGTCGTCAGTGGAAACCAGGCATTCGACCTGTTCGATGCCCAAATCCTTCAAAACCTCGATACGAACATGACCGTCCAGCAAGAGATAGGTGTCTGAATGTGCGAGATCTCGGGCCACCACAGGCGGCTCGACGAGACCGACTTCACGGATTGAGGCGGCGATCTGCTGATACTTCTTGCTGGATTTCGTGGACGTCCGAAGCACCCGTACAGGGAGAAGGGCGCTCACTGACAAGATCACGCAGTTGTCCTCAAAACCGTGCGTGACGATTTGCGAGGGGTCACGCTCTTTCCTCGTCATGGATCCGTCCTCGAACGTTCCTCAAGGTAGCCAGGCATTGCCTTGAGGTCTTCGGCGCGCAGCAACGTCAGGAAGTTCTCGTCGGTCCGAAGTGCGCGGAACGCCTCCGTGACGAAAAGGAGTCTTCCCTGGGTCAGTTCCGCCTTCTTGACGAGCAGCTTCTGGCGTTCCGCTTCCTGGCGTGACGTGCCCCTGAGAATTTCCTCCACGCGGAGCTAGAGTCCGGCCCTTGAAAGGACGGACGGAATGAAACGAGCGAGATTCACGGAAGAGCAGATCATCGGGATCCTGCGGGAGAACGAGGCGGGTGCGAAGGCGGGCGAGCTGGCGCGCAAGCACGGGGTATCCGAGGGCACGATCTACGCCTGTAAGGCCAGCGCCACGGCCCTGTCGGCCAGCTTCACCGATCCTTCCCTGTTCCGGTCGGGCTGGGAGTTCGCCGCCTTCTTGAGCCTGGTCCCGCGACAGAACTCCTCCGGCGGCAAGGACCGGCTGGGTCGCATCTCCAAGATGGGCGACGGCTATCTGAGGAAGCTGCTGGTGGTCGGGGCGACCTCGGTCATCCGCCGCGTGCGAACAGGCGTGTCCCTTGCCGCGGCCGACTGGGTGCGCACCCTGCTCGAACGCAAACCCGCCCGCGTGGTCACCGTGGCCATGGCCAACAAGACCGCCCGCATCGTCTGGGCGGTCATGACCCGAGGAGACGTCTACAGGCCGCCCATCGCGGTCTGAATGAGATCGCGGCGGCCACAAGGTCGTCGCCCCAACCTGCAGAGGGACGAATGAGAATGACGGTGACGATCTGAACGCGGCCGCAAGCCGGGAAAACCCGAGGTGCTGTCGGAGCTTTGTGCTCGCTTGCCTGAAAGGGACCCGATCCGCGGACTCCATCAGGGCCAGCGGTCATCCACACTGCGTCAACAGGCCGGCCAGATGACCGCACCCCGCAGATCACCCCCTCAAACTCAAAATTACTTCTTGCAGATCAGGGGCTGTCCGCAGGTGACGGCATCAATCTGTGAGATCGCAGGATCCGCTGCCCAGTCGAGCTTGCTCAAGGTCTTTGCCATCACACCAGCGCCGATTATGTGGTCACCTTCCTGTTCTGGGCCATCGGCTACGTGTGTGGAATTTGTCCGGCTGGTGCTATTGAGAGACGCGATGCTAAAGACTCCGCAGTGCGCCGACTGGCGGGCAAACCGATGACGAGTTTACGAGCGAAACTCCTGCTCGCAATCCTCCGTCTCGTGAACGCGCGAAAGGCGTTCACTGACGGCGAAAACTTCCTTGCAGATGCGCTGGAGAAGCAGAAGAACGGACCGGCGCTGCCTGGCCGGCGTCTGCGGCGCAAGTTCCTGATCCGGGACAAACAGATCGCGGGGGTGCGAAGCTTTATAGTGCAGCCGCGCGAGAACGCGTCGGCGCACCGGATCCTCTATCTTCATGGAGGCGCCTATGCGTGGGACCTGATTTCCCTGCACTGGACGATCATCGAAGACCTCATCGCGCTCACGGGGGCCAGCGTCACCGTTCCGATCTATCCGCTGACACCGACGACAGGCTGGGAAGCCGCGCATGATGCGGTCAGGCGCGTCTATGGCCATCTGGTGGATAAGAGCGCCGCCGGCACGATTACCATCATGGGCGATTCCGCAGGCGGCGGTCTCGCACTAGCGGTAACGATGGCCCTGCGCGACGATGCACGCCCGATGCCGGGCTCGTTGGTGCTATTTTCTCCCTGGCTCGACGTGACCCTGTCCGATCCGGAACAACGCGCGCTGGCTCCCCGAGATCCAATCCTCGCGCCGCCGGGACTGTTGGCGGCGGGAAGGGCCTATGCGAATGGTGTGTCCCCGCAGGATTCGCGCGTCAGCCCCCTGTTCGGTTCCTTCGACGGCCTGCCGCCCGTCGCCATTCTATCCGGCACACGCGATCTCCTAAATAGCGACGCTCGCCGTGTCGCGCGCCGCGCGCCAGGGGTCGTGCAGATGTTCGAGTATCCGGATATGCCCCATGTCTGGGTCGGCTTGCCCATTCCCGAGGCACATCAGGCCCTGCAGCAGGCCGCAAACTTCGTTAAGTTGAATACAGTCACTTCACACCGATTATACTCTGCGGCGAGTGAATAGGCGATTTCGACAGAGATTTTATATCGTCGGCTGCTATATCCTGACTTTTTATCCCGCCTCGGCTTTGCTCTGTCCGGGTTGCCAGCGGTGCGCTTCGCCTTGCCCAGGGCGGCCGCCGGGCGACATGCTTTGCCTTCCAGGACAGGCCATGTTGCACCTTCGGTTCAACACGTCGAACGAGAATGGAATTGTCGCGGCGGGGCCGGTCGGGCGGGCGAGCATGCCGCCACACCGGTGTGGTCGCTAACTTGACCTACTGGCCTGGCGTACATGTTGGTACTGCATCGGTCGCATAGGTTGCAGGGTCCAACTTATTGTCCGTGGTGGTCACCTGTTCTGGGGCCGGCGGAGGTCTAAAGGCTCTAGGAGCCTAAAACGGAACGCTTTCGGACCGTTTGCGTTAACAACCCATGATGAAGGCGGCGACCAACGATCTCGTGCTGCAACCGCGCCCTGCCCAAGGCGGTCGTCCGCCCCATGAGATTGCCGCCAAGCTTGAGACCCACATCCTGAGCATCGCGCTGCAACTCATGTGTGCGAACGATCTGGAAAGCGTCACGATCGACGCCGTGGCCCGGGCCGCCCACGTGTCCAAGCGCACTCTCTATGCGCGCTTTCCGACGCGACAGGCCCTGTTTCTGGCTGTGTTGAACCACGCTGTGGAACCCCGCTTGGCGCCGCTGCGTCGGCCGCTGCCGGATGAGGACTGGCGCAGCGGACTCGCCTCTCTGCTCTCTGAGATGCTCGAGGTCTCGGCAGGAGCCGAACTGCGGGCCATCGAGCGCCTGTTGCTGTGGGCGCGCGATCACGACCCCGATCTGGTGCGATCCATGTTCGCCCGTTCGAGCGGTCAGCCCGTGCGTGTCATCGCCGCGATCCTCGGCGGGGCGGCGGACCGTCATGAGTTGGAGGCGCCCGACATCGAGCGCATCGCCACTATTCTGTTTGAAGCCGCCGTCGTCGGCCCGCGTCGGCGGATGTTGTTCGGCGTCGACCCCCACGAGACCGCAGAGGACCGTCGCCGCCATGTGGCGGCGGTGGTCGAGCTTTTCCTCGGGGCCGCCTCGGCTCCTTCGCCTTTCCAACAGGAGTGTTCCGATGCCAACCTATGATGTCGCTGTCGTCGGCGCGGGCCATAACGCCCTGGTCAGCGCCTGCTATCTTGCCAAGGCGGGCAAGAAGGTGGCGGTGCTGGAACGCAGGCCGGTGATCGGCGGCGCGGCCTGCACCGAGGAAATGTTCGGCGGCTACAAGGTCGATATAGGCTCCTCGATCCATGTGCTTTTCCCGACCACGGGCATCATGGAGGACATTGGTCTCGCCGAGCACGGTCTTGAATATATTGAGTTGGACCCATGGGGCTTTTACCCCATTCGGGGCACGGACAAGGCCATCACCTTCTACCGTAGCCTGGACAAGACCTGCGACAGCATTGCGGCGATCAATCCGCGCGACGCCGAAACCTATCGCGAGTTCATGACCACCTGGGCCGACGTCCAGCGGCTGATATGGCCGGCGATGTCGGCGCCGCCCCAGATGGGACAGACGATCGCCTCTGTGATCAAGGCGGCCTTCTCCCGACCTGGGGCGGTGCGCACCGCGCTCAAGGCCGACGACCTCGTGCGCCAGGTTCTGATCGATTCCACCCGGCTGCTTGAGGAACTGTTCGAGAGTGAGGAATTGAAGGCCGCCCTGGTCTGGCTGGGGGCGCAGAATGGCCCACATCCGGACGCGGCCTCCAGCGCCACCATCCTGGGCCACTACGGCATGATCCACGAGGACGGCGCCTATCGCGCCATCGGCGGCTCGGGCATGGTCTCGGTCGCCCTGGGCCGCGCCTTCGAAGCCATGGGAGGGACGATCCTGACCAATGCGGAGGTGGAAAAGGTTTCGAGCCTCTCCTCGACGGACGGCGCCCGCTTCGAGGTCCGCGCCGGCGACCAGACGGTTCAGGCCAAGACCGTCCTGTTTGGATGCCACGTCCAGACCGCCTTGTTGAAGCTGCTTGATCGCGATCTGGTCGAGCCGAACCTGGTGCGCCGGCTCGAGGCGCTGAAGGTGATGAACGGGTCGGGCTTCATGGTGCGCCAGGCGGTTTCGGAATTGCCGGCGTATGCGGGCCAGGCGCTCAACACCCGTGGGGTGGGCGAATGCCATCACGGCATGCAGTTGCTGTGTCCCACCGTCGACACCCTCACGCGATCGATGAACCTGGGCCGTGTTGGCCGCACGCCCGACTATCCGCCGGTGATGCAGATGAGCTTCACCGCCGTTGATCCGACCCTGGCGCCCGAGGGCAAGCACCTGCTCTACAGTTGGTCCTCCTATCATCCCTACCATCTCGACGGTGAGAACTGGGATGACATCGCCGAGCGCGAAGCCGACAAAATCTGGGACGTGGTCTGCGAATACACCCCCAACATGAAGGGCAAGCTGATCGATCGCTACATCCAGTCGCCGCTGGAGATCGAGCGCCGGATCGGCCTCGTCCAGGGCGACGTCACCCATCTGGAAATGAGCATGGACCAGATGTTCGGTTTCCGACCCCTGCCAGACCTGGCCGGTTATAAGACAACGATCGACGGCGTCTATCTGACCGGCGCCAGTACCCATCCGGGCGGCGGCGTCTGGGGCGCCAGCGGACGCAGCGCGGCCAAGGTCATGCTCAAGGATCTCCGATGAAGGTCGCCAAGACGAGCTGACGACGTCCTATCTCGGTCCCTCGGCACCTCGCATCGCACTTCGGTTCCGCAGTTGCTCAGCGAACAGGATGCCGGTGTCCGTAGGATCGTACACGTCTTGTAAGGCAAAAGCCTCTTGCAGATTTTTTGGAATCCACCAGGCGACTCGTCTGTCGGCCCCACCAACCTGTTGCGTGACGGCGAACTTGCTGGCGCGGTCGATCGGGACGAGCAGATAGAGCGTGCCTTTCGGCGGTCTGCGCCTCGGCGATATTCAGACCCTTAACACACGAGCCACGCTAAACTGGTCAGGCAAGCGGTGCGTGGCGTCGGCTCGTCGATCCGCCTGATGATTGACACGCCGCCTCGCCGTCAGTTTGAGCTTTGCGGGAGCAGATCGAGCCGGTAGGCAGGCTCGCCTCTCTTCACGCCGAGATCGCCCATGCACCTTCTCAAGTCCCGTGAGATGTTCGCTCGCTCCAAGGTCGAGCTTTGGGCCGGCGCGGGCCTGGCCGTGGTCCTAGCGTTCTTCCTGATCAGCGGCGTCATCGCCTACGCCAACATTCAGGACCTGCGCTCGAACAATCAGAGAGTCGTCCACACCCACTCCGTCCTGATCGGCGCCGACGATCTGCTGAGCGCGGTCCAAGACGCCGAGACGGGGCAACGCGGCTACATCCTGACCGGCGACGAGCGCTATCTGGAGCCCTACGACCGCGCCATGGCCGTCGTGGACGAGCGTTTGGACAGTCTGGCGGAGCTGACCCGAGCCAATCCGCGCCAGCAAGCCAATATCGCGCAGCTGCGCCGCAACGTCGCCGCCAAGACGGACGAACTGCGCGAGACGGTGGCGCTGCGCCGTAACAAGGGGTTCGCGCCCGCGCTGGCCGTCGTCGCGACCGATCGGGGCAAGACGGAGATGGAGGCCATCCGGGAGCGGGTCGCCGCGGTGCGGGCCGAGGGTCTGCGGCAGCGGCAGGACTGGCTTGCGCAGATGGAGGTCGCGTATCGAACGGCCGTCCTGAGCGGGATCCTGTCGGCGCTGCTGGGCGGCGTCCTGACCGTGAGCGTCTTTCTGCTGATTCGCCGCAGCGCCCGCGCGCGGGCGCGGCAGGATTGGCTGCGATCGGGCCAGGTCGGTCTGGCCGAGGCCGTCAGCGGCGACCTGACGCTGGAACAGCTGGCCGACAATGTCCTGGCCTTCCTGTCGCGTTACGTCGGCTCGCAGGCGGCGGTGCTGTTCGCCGGCCAGGGCGACCGCTTCCAGCGGGCCGGCGCGCTCGGCGTTCCCGCCGACGCGCCGACGCCGGAGACCTTCCGCCTCAAGGAAGGGTTGCTCGGCCAGGTCGCGGCCGACGGCCGTCCGGTGCTGCTGTCCGAGGTGCCGGAAGGCTATCTGACCATCGGTTCGGCCCTGGGCCGCGACACCCCGCGGCACCTGCTCATCGCCCCGGCCCGCGTCGACGGGTCGGTCAACGGCGTGATCGAACTCGGCTTCCTTCATCCGCCGGGCGCCCTCGTGAGGGAACTGCTTGAGGCGGCCGCCGACGCGGTCGGCGTGGCGCTGCGGTCCGCACGCTATCGCTCGGAGCTGCAGGACGCGCTGGAGGAAACCCAGCGCCAGGCCGAGGAGTTGCAGGTGCAGAGCGAGGAGCTGCGCGTCTCCAACGAGGAGCTGGAGGAGCAGGGCCGGGCGCTGAAGGAATCCCAGGTCCGCCTCGAACAGCAGCAGGTCGAACTCGAACAGACCAACAGCCAGCTCGAGGAGCAGGCCCAGACCCTCGAGACGCAGCGCGACGACCTGGAGAAGGTCGGCGCCGACCTGGCGCGTCAGGCCCGGGACCTGGAGCAGGCCAGCCAGTACAAGTCGGACTTCCTCGCCAATATGTCGCATGAGCTGCGCACGCCGCTGAACTCGCTGCTGATTCTGGCCAAGCTGCTGGGCGACAACGCCGACGGCAATCTGACGGAGGACCAGGTGCGGTTCGCCCGCACGATCCAGGCCTCGGGCGACGATCTGCTGACGCTGATCAACGACATTCTGGACCTGTCCAAGATCGAGGCCGGTCACGTCCAGGTGCGCGCCGAGGGCGTCTCCGTCGAGCGCGTGGCCGCCGACCTTCGCCAGCTGTTTCAGCCGGTGGCGGAAACACGCGGCCTGGCGTTCGCCGTCGAGGTCGACGAGGCCGTGCCGGAAATCGTGGAGACCGACCGGCAGCGGCTGGAGCAGATCCTCAAGAACCTGCTGTCGAACGCCTTCAAATTCACCGAGACAGGCGGCGTACGCCTCTCCATCCGGCCCGACGGCGACGGCGTGGCCTTCGCGGTGAAGGACACGGGTATCGGCATCTCGCGTGACCAGCACGCGAGCGTGTTCGAGGCCTTCCAGCAAGCGGACGGCACCATCAGCCGCCGCTATGGAGGCACGGGTCTGGGCCTGTCGATCTCTCGGGAGCTGGCGCGGTTGCTCGGCGGCGCCATCGCGCTCGAGAGCAAGCCCGGCGAGGGCAGCACCTTCACCCTGACGACGCCTCGGATGTACGACCCTGACGCCGTGGCCGCGCGTCCCGTCCCTGCCAAGGCGCCCTCTGCAGGCGAGGAGCCGTCGCCGACCTTGTCGCCTGCCGCGACGCGCCCGGCCATGCCGCGGGCCATCGAGGACGACCGCGAGCGGATCGCGGGCGCGCGGCGCCTGCTGCTGGTGATCGAGGACGACGACCGTTTCGCCGCCATCGTCCGCGACCTTGCGCGGGAGCTGGGCTTCCAGTGCCTGGTGGCGAGCACCGCCGAGGAGGCGCTGGCGCTGGCGCGACGTCACGGCCCCAGCGCCATCGTCCTCGACATCGGCCTGCCGGATCAGTCCGGACTGACGGTGCTCGACAGCCTCAAGCGCGACGACCGTACGCGGCACATTCCGATCCACATCGTTTCGGCCGACGATCACAGCCAGACCGCCCTCGCCTTGGGCGCGCGCGGCTATACGATGAAGCCGGTCCGGCGCGAGGACTTGGCCGAGGTGCTGACAGACCTGGAGGAGACCCTGGCGCGCACCGTCCGCCGGGTCCTGGTGGTCGAGGATGATCCGGTCCAGCGCGACGCGGTAGAACGGCTGCTGGGCTCGAGCCAGGTCGAGATCGTCGGCGTCGGCACCGCGGCGGAATGCCTGGAGGCTCTAGCGCGTCAGACTTTCGACTGCATGGTGCTGGACCTGACCCTGCCGGACGCCTCGGGGTTCTCTCTGCTGGAGACCCTGAGCCAGGACGGCGACCGCGCCTTCCCGCCGGTGATCGTCTACACCGGCCGGGACCTGTCGCCCGAGCACGAGCAGCAGCTGCGGCGCTATTCCAGTTCCATCATCATCAAGGGGGCCAGGTCGCCGGAACGGCTGCTCGACGAGGTGTCGCTGTTCCTGCACCAGGTGGTGTCGGACCTGCCGCCCGAGCAGCAGCGGATGATCCAGAAGGCGCGCAACCGCGACGCCGTGCTGGAAGGTCGTCGCATCCTCGTCGTCGAGGACGATGTGCGCAACATCTACTCCCTGACGCAGGTGCTGGAGCCCCGGGGCGCCGTGGTGGAGATCGCCCGAAACGGCCAGGAGGCGATCGACGCCCTGGCCGCGGCCGAGGCCGATCCGGCCTTGGCCATCGACCTGGTGCTGATGGACGTGATGATGCCGGTGATGGACGGCCTCACGGCGACGACGAAGATCCGCGCCGACGCGCGCTGGGCCCAGTTGCCGATCCTGATGCTGACCGCCAAGGCCATGCCGGACGATCAGGCGCGTTGCCTGGACGCCGGCGCCAACGACTACATGGCCAAGCCGATCGACGTGGACAAGCTGCTGTCGCTGGTGCGCGTGTGGATGCCCCGGTGAGCCCCCTGCCCGCGCCCGACAGCGTCGAGGACCTCGAGATCGCGCTGCTGCTGGAGGGCCTCTTCCAGCGCTATCACTACGACTTCCGCCGCTATGCGCGAGCCTCGATCAAGCGCCGCCTGGTCCAGGCCCGCGAGCAGATGGGCTATCCCACGCTGTCGGCGTTGCAGGACGCGGTACTGCATAATCCCGGCATGTTGCCGCGCCTGCTCGGCTATCTGACGGTGCAGGTCAGCGAAATGTTTCGCGATCCGTCCTACTTCCGGGCGCTGCGCGAGACGGTGCTGCCGCACCTGCGCACCTATCCGTCCCTGAAGGTCTGGGTGGCCGGCTGCAGCCATGGGGAGGAGGTCTATTCGCTGGCCATCCTGTTCCGCGAGGAGGGGCTCTACGATCGCACCCTCTTTTATGCGACCGACATCAATCCCGAGGCGCTGCGCATCGCGGAGGCCGGCGTCTATCCGCTCGACCGGATGCGGACCTTCACCGAGAACCACCAGAAGTCCGGCGGGCGCTCGTCGCTGTCGGACTACTACACCGCCGACTACGGCCGGGCGGTGTTCGACAAGAGCCTGCGGAGCCGGGTCGTCTTCTCCGACCACAGCCTGGTGACCGACGCCGTCTTCGCCGAGATGCAGCTGATCTCCTGCCGCAATGTCATGATCTATTTCGACCGGGCGCTGCAGGACCGGGCGATCGGCCTGTTTCGCGACGCCCTGCCCCGCAACGGCTTCCTCGGCCTGGGGGCGAAGGAAAGCCTGCGCTTCTCCGCCCACGCCGACGCCTTCGGCGAGTTCGTGCGCGAGGAGAAGATCTACAGGAAGCGCGCGGCATGACGACGAACGAGACACGCGCCGTCGTCATCGGCGCCTCGGCCGGGGCGGTCCAGGCCCTGCTGAAGATCCTGCCCGCCCTGCCGGCGGAGTTTCCGGCGCCGGTGTTGGTGGCGGTGCATGTCCCGGCCGACCGGGACAACGTCCTCGCGCCTCTGCTGCAGTCGCGCTGCCGCGTTCGCGTCAAGGAGGCCGAAGACAAGGAGCCGGCCGCGGCCGGCGTGGTCTATTTCGCGCCCTCGGACTATCACCTGCTGGTCGAACGCGACGGAAGCCTGGCCCTGTCGTCGGACGAGCTGGTCAACTATTCCCGCCCGTCGATCGACGTGTTGTTCGAGAGCGCGGCCGACGCCTATGGCGCGGGTCTGACCGGGGTGATCCTGACCGGCGCCAACACCGACGGCGCCGCGGGGTTGCAGGCCGTGGCGACGGCGGGCGGTGAAACGATCGTCGAGGATCCGAGACAGGCCTACGCCTCGACCATGCCCGAGGCCGCCCTGGCCGCCTGCCCCGCCCGGGTCCTCGATCTCGACGCCATCGCCGACCACCTTGCACGGATGCCCGGATGACCCAGACCGACGATCCCATCCCCGTCCTCCTGGTGGACGATCTGCAGGAAAATCTGCTCGCGCTCGAGGCCCTGCTTCGGCGCGACGGCCTGACGTTCCTCAAGGCCCGCACCGGCGACGAGGCGCTGGAACTGCTGCTCGCGCATGACGTCGCCCTGGCGTTGCTCGACGTGCAGATGCCCGGCATGGACGGCTTCCAACTGGCCGAATACATGCGGGGATCGACGCGGACGCGCCACGTGCCCATCATCTTCGTCACGGCGGGCAGCGCGGACCACCAGCGACGCTTCCGCGGCTATGAGGCCGGGGCGGTGGACTTCATTCAGAAGCCGATCGAAGCCGACATCCTGAGCAGCAAGGCCGAGGTCTTCTTCGACCTCTTCGATCAGCGCCGCCAGATGTTGCGCCAGCGCGACGAACTCGAAGCCTACGCCGCCCAGTTGAGGGCGGCCGACCGCCGCAAGGACGAGTTCCTGGCCGTCCTGGGCCATGAGCTGCGCAATCCTCTGATGGCGCTGAGGGCCGGGCTGCAACTTCTGGAGCGCGAGGCGGACGGGTCCAAGGCCGGGGTGATCCGCGAACGGATGGGCACCCAGGTGCTGCATCTGTCGCGCCTGATCGAGGATTTGCTCGACGTGTCGCGCATCGACCAAGGCAAGATCGCCCTGCGTCTGGAACGCGTGTCGCTGCAGGCCGTGCTGGAGTCGGCGATCGACACAAGCCGTCCGAAGATCGACGCCGGGCTGCATGCGCTGACCGTGGAGCTGCCGGACGAGCCGGCGTGGATCGCGGGGGACTTCACGCGACTGTCGCAGGTCGTCAGCAACCTTCTGACCAACGCCGCCAAATACACCCCCGCCGGTGGCGAACTCCGGCTGTCGGCGGGACTGGAGGCCGACTTCGTCCAGATCGAGGTCGAGGACAATGGCGTGGGCGTCCCACCCGAGATGCAGGAGAGAATCTTCGCCCTCTACACCCAGGTTCCAGGCCCCGACACGCGGTCGTCCGAGGGGCTCGGCATCGGCTTGGCCCTGGTCAAACAGCTGGTGGAGCTGCACCGGGGCTCCATCGCCGTCTCCAGCGAGGGCGAGGACCAAGGCAGCCGCTTCACCGTGCGCCTCCCTCGTTCGGTCTGAGGCGCGCCACGCCGAACACCATCGGCCAACCCGTACCGAGTCCATCCGGTATGACAGGCGTCGCTACAAGCGAAAACCGCATCGAGATCATCTTCGGTCGCCTAAAAGACTGGCGGCGCATCGGCACTTGCTATGATCGATGCCCGAAGGTCTCCCTGCCCGCCATAGCCCTCGCCGCAACCTTGCTCTTCTGGCTTTGAGCTCTGAGCCTAAGCCAAGGCGCCATCTAACTGTTTTATCAGCCTTTGCGCCTGCTCGCGCAGGTCATTGATTTGGGCCGGTTTCAAGCCCGCTTTCTTTGCAAGCTCCGCTGGAATGCTTCTGGCGCGATCATGCAGGGCGCAGCCACGCGACGTGAGAGTAAGGAGGACGCGGCGCTTGTCGTCGGCGTCACGCCGTCTTTTGATGCAACCGGCCCGCTCCATGCGCTTCAAAAGCGGGCTCAAGGTCCCAATATCGAGGTGAAGGCAGGCGCCCAGCTCTCCTACGGAAATCGGCGCCTGCGCCGATAATACGAGCACCACCAGATATTGCGCGTATGTCAGGCCAAGCGGCTCCAAAAGCGGCTTGTAGAGCCGTTGCAGCAGGTTCGTCGCCGCATAAAGCGGAAAACACACCTGCTGGTCGAGCCGGAGCGGGTCTTCCCCTCCTCGCCCGGCCGCATCGGCGCCGGAGTTCACCGGGTCTTCACCGAAAGCGCGACCTCGATATTGCCCCGGGTCGCGTTCGAATAGGGGCAGACCTTGTGCGCCTCCTCGACGATCGCTTCGGCCATCTCCTGATCGACGCCAGCGATGGTGACATCGAGCGCCACGGTAAGGGCGAACGCCCCACCGGCATTGGGCTCCATGCCCACGGTCGCGGTGACCTCGACGGCGTCGTCTCCGATTTTCCTTTCCCGATTGCGGGTGATGTGGATCACGGCGTTGCCGAAGCAGGCGGCGTAACCTGCGGCGAACAGCTGTTCCGGATTGGTCGCGTCTCCCTTGCCGCCAAGGCTTCGGGGCAGGGCGAGCGGAAGGGCGAGCAATCCGTCCTCGCTGCGAACAGAGCCGGCGCGGCCGCCGACCGCGTGTACCGTGGTCGTATAAAGAGCGCTCATCATTCCCTCCAACAGAAATATATGGCTAGCCATATATCTGCGCAGCCATGGATATCAAGCTTGCACCGAGAAACGCCGCTGCGGATCACTTTGCTGCAAGCTGCGCTCGGAGATAGGCGCTCCAGGACGCATCGTCAGGAAACTCCGACGGGGGTCGAACATCGGTTGGCAGGCTGCTGACCCGCGCCAGCGCATCGGCGGGGATGGTGTCGTCGACGAGACCCAGCTGCTGGAACAGCGGCAGGGCATAGCCGGGAATCCAGCGCCTCAAATCATACCATGGCACCGAGGCGAAACGTTCGGGCGCCAGGTTGATGAAGGAGGTCATGCAGCTCTCGGTCAGGGTCGAATAGAACTTGGGGCGCTCGTGAACCTGGGTCGTGAACCGCAGGATGCGCTCGAAATAAACGCGGACGACCTCAGGGCTCTGGCGGATCGGATAGATCTGGATCTCGTCCGGCGGCGTCCTGGCCAACCGCTCCCAGAACAGGTCGCGCTCGGTGGCCAGTTCCGGATAGATGGGGTCGCGCCGGAAGAAGCCCGCTAGGGGGTCGAACTCGGCGCCGCTCGCCTGGCGCGCCTCCATGGAGACGACGACGTGGCGGCCGTCGGCGAACCGGAACGACAGCATCACATGCTCCATCGCCTTCAGGTCGCCGAACGGCTGGAGGATCAGATCCATCCCCTCAAGGGTCGACAGATCGAAGGTCTGCGTCGTCCAGCGCGGGGTCGAGGCGACGCCAGGGTCGTGCAAGGCGTCGCGGAAATTGTGGATGGTCGCCCGGTCGCCGTCGATCACCGCCCAGGCTTCCTCGGCGTGCAGGTCACGCCAGTTCTGCGCGACCGGCGCCTTGGTCCAGTAGGCGCCCAACAGGACCGCCAGCAGGACCGCTCCCATTCCCCGCCGCGCGCGCCTCAACCGTCCTGGCGCGAACCACAGCCCCAGGACTGCGACCGGAAACAGCAGGGCGCCCACATCCCGCAGCCATGCCGGCCAAGGAATCCAGTAGCGGATCGCCAGGCCGCAGAAGACCGCCAGGACGACAATGAGAAGGCTCGCCGCGACGCGCGCTGCTCGATTCAACACTTGTTGCCCCGTGTCATCCTTGCATCGCTAGACACCCATAATCCGACTGGATCGGGGCAAATCCAAATGATACGTCGAGTTTCAATACTCGGTAGCGACATCCAGGCGTGTGATCAATGGTTCCCTTTCGAACGGTCGGGGCGATCTTAGGCTCCTTGCCCCTCCGCCGCGCCCTGGCGCTGGGCCCGCTGCTGTTTCTCGGCTTGGGGGTGCAGGCCTGCGCGACCGCACCCTCCGGCGTGCTGCTGCCGATCGCCACGCCCCCGCCGGGCGCCCAGGAGGTCAGCATGCTGGTCTATTCCACGCGCGCCCCAACCGAGGCGCCGGGCGTGGTCTATTCAGGCAAGAGGGGGGAACACCTGACGGCCATGGTGGTCGACGTCTCGATCCCTCCTGCCCACCAGATCGGCGCCGTCGAATGGCCGCGTCGGCGCGAGGCCGATCCCGCGCGGGAGTTCGCCACCCTCTCCATCGATCCGGTCGTCGACGACGCCTCGGCCGAGGCGTGGATGAACGCGCAGCTGAAGGAAGGCCGCCTGCTGATTTTCGTGCACGGCTTCAATGTGCCGTTCGACCGGGCCGTCTATTCCCTCGCCCAGCTGACGAATGATTCCGGCATCCAGGCCGCGCCGGTACTGTTCACATGGCCCTCGCTGGGCCGGATCTATGCCTATGTCTACGATAGGGAAAGCGCCAACTATTCACGCGACGCCCTGGAACAGTTGCTCCGGCTGGCCGCGCGCAATCCGAATGTGACCGAGGTCACCGTCATGGCTCATTCGATGGGCAGCTGGATCGCGGTCGAGGCGCTGCGCCAGTACGCGATCCGCGAGGGACGGGTCGACCCAAAGATCGAGAATGTGATCCTCGCCGCGCCGGACCTGGACGTGGACGTCTTCGCCCAGCAGGTCGCGGTTCTGGGCCCTGACCGGCCCCATTTCACCTTCCTGGTCTCGCGCGACGACCAGGCCCTGCGGGTTTCGCGCCTGCTTGCCGGAGGCGTGCAACGCGTCGGCGCCCTCGACCCGTCCGAGGAGCCTATCCGCAGCCAGCTGGAGCGGACCGGCGGCGTCACCGTCATCAATCTGGCCGATGTCCGCGGCCGTGACCGGCTGAACCATTCAGTCTTCTCAGAGAGCCCCGAGGTGGTCCGGCTGCTGGGCAGCAGCCTGGTGTCCGGCCCGGGCTTGTCGGGAAGCTCCGACCTGCCGCTAGGCGCCTTGGTTCTGGACGTCGCCGAGGCGATCACTTCCGACATCTCCCAAAAGGCTCCGGTGACGCGTCAGCCCCAGGCCGCCCCCGCCGAGGCGGTCGCGCCCTCGGACACGCGCACGATCGCAGATGACGCTCCGGACGTCACACCGCCGGGGCCGCCCGTCGAAGTGGACGAAGCGGACGCCCTCAGTTCTCCCCGACCGGTGATTGATCCACATCAAGGTGCATCCGTGGAGCGGGATTAAAAGATAAAATCCATATCAATCAGCCAGTCCCAGGCAGCCCCAACACACGGACCGCTTCGATGAACACGAACCAGCTGGCCGGCCAGTGGAGATCGTTTCGGGTCGCATCCAGCGCCTGTGGGCCGAAAGCCTCGATGACCAGACCGGCGCAGTCAAGGGCAACCTCAGGGAGATCGCGGGCTTGATCCAGAGGGGGTTCGGCCTCGCGACGGAGCAGGCCGAGAAAGCCGTGAACCGCTGGCAAAAGGAGCATCAACCGATCGCGACCCTCCACGCCCAGGGTGACCGTTTCAACGCCCTGATGGCCGATCACTGGGCGACCGCGAAGGCCCACATCGATGACGCCAGGGTGGACCTGGCCGACCGGCGCGAGGCGGTCGAGGCGGATATCGACCTGCTGATCTCGCGCCTGCAGACCCGGTTCAACGCCACGCCCTGGGCCGATTTCAACTGGCGCAACCGGGTCTACGGCAATCCGCTCGACGGGCTCGGCTACAATGTCGTGGCCGACGACGGGCTGAGGGCGGGCGCGCAGCTTCGGCCGCATTATTCCGGTCAGTCGGCCATCGAGGGGCTGGACCTGCCCGACCTCGGCGCCGACATGGCGGTCTATGCCTTCGTCGGGATTCCGGGGAACATCTCGGTCGGCGGACGTGTCATGCGTGACATCAGCAGTCAGACCGAGGGGACGACCTACTACGCCTCGGCCTCGCACCAGCGCCTGACGCGCATCGGCCTATTGCAGAGCACCCTCTATGAACGCGGCGGCGACGCCCGCAGCAACGACGCCTATTTCGGCGTCGATGCCGACGCGGCGAGTGTGACCGGTCTTACGCCCTATGCGCCGGGAAGCGGCGTCCGGAACGTCGGCGTCGCCTTCCTGATGCTGACGCCGATCGGCGACCACTGGGCCGTGGCGACTTTCGCCAACGCCGAGCGGGCCATGGGCGACGTCGCCGACAGCCCCCTGATCCAGGCTCGAGACGAACAGGGGGGATTCTGATCGTGCGCCGTTTCGGCGGCTGGTAGTTTTCCGGTCGGGCGATGACGCCCGGCCTCCACGCGGCGAATGACGCCGCAAATGACGGGGCTGAACTCATGGATACGCATTTCAATCCGCTTGGAGACTTTCTGAGCCGGGCCTGGTGGTTGCTTCTGCTGCGCGGCTTAGCGGCCATCGTCTTTGGCGTCCTGACCTTCGCTTGGCCCCAGGTGACGTTGCTGACGCTAGTGATCCTCTACGGAATTTACGCCATTCTGGACGGCGCGTTCGCCTTGCTCGGGGCCATCCGCGGGGGCGGCCTTGCGCCGCGCTGGTGGCTGGCCGTCGTGGGGCTCGTGGGACTGGCGGCGGGCGCGGTCGCCCTGGCCTTGCCCGGCGTGACCGCCGTCGCCCTTGTGGTCATCATCGGCGCGGCGGCCATCGCCCGCGGTATCTTCGAGATCGTCGGCGCCATCCAGTTGCGCAAGACGATCCGCAATGAGTGGCTGCTGATCCTCTCCGGCGCGATCTCTGTGCTGTTCGGTTTGGCCGTCATCGTCGTTCCCGGCGCGGGCGCCTTGGCCCTGGTCTGGCTGATCGGCGCCTGGGCCATCGTTTCGGGCCTCCTGATCGTCACCCTGTCGCTGAAGCTGCGGAAAATAGGGCGCTGAACGAGTCGTTCGGAAAACGGAGCCCCCGATCGCAGCCGCTCTGAAGGCCGCGGTCGAGGGGCTGCTTGCCGAACGCATCACGGCGCGGGCCGGGAATAACTGCCCCGAGGCGGACCGTATCCAAGATCGTGGTCTGCGCTCTTTGAAGTGATCCTATGTTGGTCTGCGGACCGGAATGGATGGAACCAAGGATGGCCGGGAAGCGCCACAAGCCCGGAGATCATAGCCAAGCTGCGCCAGGTTGAGGTGCTGACCGGGCAAGGCAAGTCGATCTCGGAGGGGTGAAGACGATCGCAGTGACTGAGACGACGTACTTCCACTGGCGGCGGCGTTCGGCGGGATGAAGACGGATCAGGTCAAACGGCGAAGGCGCTTTAGCTGGAGAACGCCCGGCTGCGTCGGGGGGGTGTCGGACCTGACGCTGGACAAGCTGATCCTGTGGGAGGCGGCCCCGGAAAACTTCTGAGCCCTGCCCGTCGCCGGACCTGCATCGACAAGGTGCGGGCCGAGTTGAACGTGTCAGAGCGGCGCGCCTGCGCGGTGCTCCACCACCATAGGCATATCGTGACTTTGGACAAGTGATCGTCGGCCGCCGACGATAGCTACGATGTTTATTTAGATTTGGCTCGAGTCGTTCCACGCTCTGCCTGAAATGACATGCGTTTCCCTGTATTTGGAACCGCATTTCTGGCGCGGGATCGTGAAAACCTTCTAAGAAGCATTAGCTTAAAGGCTCAGGTGTTCAGAGAGGATTTGGCTAAGTTTGAGCTATTCCCTGTTTAAGCGGCTCGATCAGGGAGTTAGCCGGCACATTTTGGAAGTGCCGGTCACGGAGAGAATGACCTCCGCTCCTTGGCACACCACCATCAGCCTCCCTCTTCCATCGATATTTCGAGGAAGAGGGAGACTGGCCATCCTTTCAAATCAGCTATTTTGGCCACGCCCACGCGACGACCGCGTTTGTCGTGCGACGCTCACACCTTAGAGCAGCGTGGCGGCCAGATTGACCGTCAGCGCCAGGATAACGGCGTTGAAGAACCAGGCGATCAGGCTGTGAAACGTCGCCAGGCCGCGCAGCTTGCGGCTGGAAATCTGCACATCGGCCGTCTGGTTCGCCACGCCGATGATCAGGGCGAAGTGCAGGAAATCCCAGTAGTCCGCGTGCTCGTCGCCCGGAAAGATCAGGCCGCCCTGGTCGCCCTTCCCGTCGTCGCGCGGGGCGTAGAAGCCGTGGGCGTAATGCAGGGCGAAGATGATGTGCACGTACAGCCACGACAGGCCGACGGTGCACACAGAGAACACCGCCTGCCCGACCGTCGGCTTGCCGTCGCTGGCCATCATGGCGAGGACCAGGACCACGACGCTGGCCACGGCCGCCGCCATGCTGAGCGGCAGGACGAGAACGCCCGCCTGATCCAGTTCCGCCGCGCGGCGTCGCATCGCCTCTTGCGAACGCGCCCTGAAGATCCGCGCAAAGGTCGCAATGAGGAAGGTCGCCACGCCAGCATCCCAGCCGGCCGCCAGTCGCATCGGCCAGCCGAGGCCGGCCGGCGCCAGCGCCGCGACGGTCGCCAGCACCAGCAGCCCGAGCCATAGCGACAAATGCAGACGGAACAGGCGCGCGACAGATCCCATGCCTGCGAGATTGCGCATTTACGCCATCGAGGTCCAGCGACCGCGAGGCCTGCGGAGCGGCGGCGACCGAAAGGCTTTCCGTCTCATTGAGGGACATGTCTATCGGCGACGTCATAGAAGTGTCGGTTATCGTTTCGGGGGAAACGCAAATGCTGGTGTCGATCGTGATCGGCGAGGCTCTTTATCTGGCGCATCGCTGTCGGCGGGCGTTGATCGCCTCGCCCGTGGTGCTGGTCGGCCTCTGGGCCGTGATGACCGTCATGCCGCACGGGTCGATCCGTCTGCCGAACTGACGAAAAGCTGTCGTCGGTCTTTTCAGGCGCCGGACCGAATCCGGCGCCCCAGGCGTTGTCAGGCGTAAACGCCACGCCGAGGACGCCCTGACCGACTTAACCCCATCACCCCGACGCATCCGCGTCATCGACCTGGAGACGGCCGGATCCGGCCCTCAGGACGTGTGCGAGATCGGCTGGCAGGACGTGGTGCGCGACGGGGCCGGCCCATGGCGTTTGGATGCGAAGCGCGGCGCCAGTTTCGTAAATCCCGGCCGGCCGATTTCGCCCGACACCATGGCGATCCACCACATTCTGGACGAGTGGGTTCAGGACGCCGGCTATTGGAAGGCTGTCGCGCCGCCCATCCTTCGCCCGGAGACGGGCGTGATCGCCCTGGCGGCTCACCGCGCCAGCTTCGAGCAGCGGTATTGCACCCCTGCCCTGTCAGGCGGCGCAAAGTGGATCTGCACCTGGAAATGCGCCTTGCGGCTGTGGCCCGACCTGCCGCGCTTCTCCAACCAGATGCTGCGCTATCTGCGTCGACCCGAAGGGTTGGTACATGAGCTCGGCCTGCCGGCGCACCGCGCCCTGCCCGACGCCTATGTCACCGCCCATCATCTGCGCGACATGCTGAACCAGACGACCGTCGAGCAGCTTCTGGCCTGGAGCCGCGAACCGGGACTGCTGCCCCGCGTGCCCGCCGGCCCCGAGCGCGGCAAGGCGTGGAACGCGGTGGATGCCGATCGGCTTCAGATCCTGGCGTCGGGACGCGACATCGACATCGCCTTCACCGCCGCGACCGAGCTTCGCCGCCGCGGGCTGATAACCGACACGGTCGTCCGGACGTCGGATCAGGGACGCCTGCTCTAGCGCGCGACCGCCAGCCGGAACTGATGGCGACTGATCTGGAAAGAAAGGGAAATGGTGGACGCGACAGGGATTGAACCTGTGACCCCCTCGATGTCAACGAGGTGCTCTCCCGCTGAGCTACGCATCCGCCGTAGGGCTCCGAAAAACGTCTTCGGAGCGGGAAGAGCGGTCGTATAGCGGCGAGGCCGGTCAGCATCAAGCCGATTTAACGGCAAGAATGCGATTTCTCGCCGAACACCGCTCGGCCCAGTCGCAGCGAAGGGTCAGGCGGCGACCATCCGCTCGACCTCATTGACCAGATCGCGCAGGTGGACGGGCTTGGACAGCACCTTGGCGTCCGGCGTGGCCTGGGCGGCGGTCAGGGCCACAGCGGCGAAGCCGGTGATGAACATGATGCGCAGGCCAGGCTGGCGGGCGGCGGCGACGCGGGCGACCTCGATCCCGTCGGCGCCCGGCATGACGATGTCGGTCAGCAGCAGGTCGTAGGGACCGTGTTCGAGGGCGTCGATCGCGTCGTCGCCGTTCTCGCAGTCGATGACCTGGTGGCCTGCCCGCTCCAGCGCACGCGTCAGAAATCCGCGCAGCGAACCGTCGTCTTCGGCCAGGAGAATACGCGCCATTCGAAAAACACCCTTGAAACAGACCGCAAACCTAGAGCCCGAACGGTAAACCGCCGATGAAATTCACCGCTCAGCCGACTTCCTTCCACAGCGAAACGCGCTAAGCGGGGGCATGACCGACGGCGGCGACAGCTTTTCGATCACCGCCCCGGCGGCGGACGCGCCTGGGATTGCGCTGGTGTTCGCCTCGCCCCACTCCGGCGACCTCTATCCCGACGACATGGGCGCCGCGCCGGGTCTGTCGCGCGCCAGCCTGAAAAGCGCCGAAGACGCCCTGGTCGGGCGCTTGGTCGCAGAAGGACCGCGCAGAGGCGCCGCGCTGATCGAAGGCCGGATCGGCCGGGCCTATGTCGATCTGAACCGTGACCCGTCCGAGCTGGACCCGGCCCTGATCGCGGATCTGAATGGACCGGTCGGAGCCAAGACGGCCGCCGGTTATGGCGTGATCCCCCGATTGGCCGGCGACGGGACGCCGCTCTATGCGCGCCGGCTGACGCTGGCGGAGGCCAGACGCCGCATCGCCAGGGTTCACGCCCCCTATCACCAAGCCTTGTGCGAACGGATGCAGGCGACGCGCGCAACGCACGGACGCGCGGTGCTGATCGACTGGCATTCGATGCCGGCGCGCGCCGTCGGGGCTGAGGTCGTGCTGGGCGATCGCTACGGCTCGGCCTGCAGCGCGCGGCTCAGCCGACGGCTACGCGATTTGTTCGAGAGTGTGGGCTGGCGCGTGGCGCAGAACCATCCCTACGCCGGCGGCTGGTCGACCCAGCGCTGGGGCCGTCCTGACGAGGGCTATGAGGCCATCCAGATCGAACTGAGCCGCAAGCTGTACCTGGACGAAACGACGCTGGCCCCCAACGCGACCTACGCCAAGACGCATAAGGCCTTATCGCGCGTCATCGCCGCCCTGTGCGCAGACACGTGGTCGGCCTGACTGATCGCTGATCAGATCAAAAAAAAGCCGCACCCGAGGGTGCGGCATTAAAAGTCTATAGGGAGGAAACGCCCAGGAAGGGCAAGACGCCCGGAGGCGTCAGAGGTCAACTTAGGTTGCGATGCACAATGGGTCAAGGCCGATGCGCGCCCGGTCGGTCACGCCTTGTTACGCAAATATGGCGAATCGCCTGACAAGACGGCGCTCTTTCGACCAAAGTCGGACGGGCGTTCGATTTCGCAACTGCGAAGGGATGGGTCAGTTGTCCAGCAGCCGCCGCGCATTGCGAATGGCGCGGGCGGCGGGCGACGCTTCCTGACGATAGATCAACAGGCCGAACGAGGATGCGACGCCCAGCGCCAGCCACAGCGGTCCGAACAGCCAGGCCGCCGCCGCCAGGGCGAAATAGTAGCCGCGCACACCCTGACTGAAGGAACTGAGCGCCGGGTTCAACAGCTGGCCCGCCGCCTCGCTGAAGGCCTTGCGGTCGGTCTTGGTGTGGATCTCCGGCGCCGCGCCGATCAGCGCCAGGGCGTAGTTCATCTGGCGCAGCGCCCAGATGAAATCCAGAAAGCCGCGCGCCAGACAGATCAGCACCAGCGCCAGCTTGGCCTCCAGAATCTTCATCGGCACGTTTTCAGCCCCGACCGCGGCGAACCCTTGAAGCGCGCTTTCGCCGCCGAAGAGAATGCCCGCGACCGCGGCGATCAGCAGCAGGTTGGTGGAGGCGAAGAAGGAGGCGGAGTTGATCGAATGGCCCATCAGCTGGCTATCGATCAGCTTCATCTCGCGATGGGTCATGGACTGCATCCAGGCCGCCCGGACATGCTCCATGTCCTGGTTCAGCGAGCCGCCCTTCCGGCTGATGAAGGCCAGGATGGGGCTGTATCCCAGCCAGCAGATGAAGAAGAGGGCCAGCGCCGCCCAATCGGTCCAGGTCATGATCCAGATGTCCGCGATGATGCGCCGCGACGCAAGCCCGCCCTCGTCTGCGTTCGCCACAGGTCGCCCTTGCCGTGACGAGCCGGGGAGCCTATCACCCTTCGCCTTTCAAAGTTTCGCAGTCGCAGCAAAGACCCCGCCATGAACCTCGACGCCATTCCCGTCGGCCCGAACGCTCCCTGGGACATCAACGTCATCATCGAAATCCCGCAAGGCGGCCTGCCGGTGAAATACGAGATGGATAAGGAATCGGGGGCCCTGTTCGTCGACCGCTTCCTGCACACCGCCATGTACTATCCGGGCAACTACGGCTTCGTGCCGCACACCCTGTCGGACGACGGCGACCCCTGCGACGTGATCGTGCTGAACCCGACGCCGGTCGTCCCGGGCTGCGTCATCCGTTCGCGCCCCATCGGCGTGCTGAAGATGGTGGACGAGGCCGGCGGCGACGAGAAGATCCTGGCCGTGCCGGTCGACAAGCTGAACCCCTACTACACCGAGATCGCCAGCTATCGTCAGCTGCCAGCTATCCTGATCGAGCAGATCGAGCACTTCTTCACTCGCTACAAGGACCTGGAGAAGGGCAAGTCGGTCAAGGTCGAGGGCTGGGGCGACGCCGGCGAGGCCGCCGACCTGATCGCCAAGGGCATGCAGGCCCATCAGGACAAGCTGGCCAAGAACAAGGCCGCCAACGCCGCCTGATCCGGGCGACAACCGTTCCAAGCATTGAAGGCGTCCTCCGATCGGGGGACGCCTTTTTGCTGGGCGATCTGCTATCGCCGCAGCGCCGAGCCCGGAGGAGACATAGTCGGCAGCCCTGGCTTCAAAATCACGCTGCGACGCCCCGCCCCTCTCCCGCAACGGTTCGGCCTCTCCTATCTGCGTCGCATGACTGAACTGACCCCCCGCGAGATCGTCTCCGAACTGGATCGCTATATCGTCGGCCAGAACGACGCCAAGCGCGCCGTCGCCGTCGCCCTGAGAAACCGCTGGCGCAGGAAGCGCGTGCCGGCGGACCTGCGCGACGAGGTGACGCCCAAGAACATCCTGATGATCGGGCCCACCGGCGTCGGCAAGACCGAGATCGCGCGGCGGCTGGCGCGGCTGGCGGGCTCGCCTTTCCTGAAGGTCGAAGCGACCAAGTTCACCGAGGTCGGCTATGTCGGCCGCGACGTGGATCAGATCGTGCGCGATCTGGTCGAAAGCGCCCTGATCATGGTGCGCGAGCGCCGGCGCGGCGACGTGCGGGCCAAGGCCGAGGCCGCCGCCGAGGACCGGATCCTGGACGCCATGGTCGGCCCCGGCGCCGGCCCCGCCACGCGCGACAGTTTCAGGAAGAAGCTGCGCGCCGGCGAACTGGACGACAAGGAAATCGAAGTTTCACTGGCCGACACCGCATCGCCGATCCAGGGGCTGGACATTCCGGGCGGCGGCAATGTCGGCCTGCTGAACCTGTCGGAGATGCTGGGCAAGATGGGCGGCGGGCGCACCAAGACCGTCAAGCTGGCCGTGCGCGATGCGACGACGCCCCTGATCGCCGAAGAGGGCGACAAGCTGCTGGATCAGGACAGCCTGACGCAGGAGGCGCTTAAACTGGCCGAAAACGAAGGCATCGTCTTCCTGGACGAAATCGACAAGGTGGCGGCTCGTCAGGGCGCGTCCGGCGCGGACGTGTCGCGTGAAGGCGTGCAGCGCGACCTGCTGCCCCTGATCGAGGGCACCACGGTCTCGACGAAGTACGGGCCGGTGAAGACCGACCATGTGCTGTTCATCGCCTCGGGCGCCTTCCACGTCGCCAAGCCCTCAGATCTGCTGCCCGAGCTTCAGGGCCGCTTGCCGATCCGGGTCGAGCTGAAGGCCCTGACGCGCGACGACTTCAAGCGCATCCTGACCGAGCCGGAGGCCAATCTGATCCGTCAGAACCAGGCCCTCTTGGTGACCGAGGACGTGACCCTGACCTTCACCGACGATGCGGTCGAGGCGATGGCCGATGCGGCGGTGGCGGCCAACAGCGCGGTCGAGAACATCGGCGCGCGCCGGCTTCAGACCGTGATGGAGCGGGTGTTGGAGGAGACCAGCTTCAGGGCCTCGGACCTGTCGGGCCAGACCGTGACCTTCGACGGCGATGCGGTGCGCGAGAAGATGGACGCCCTGACCAAGGACGTCGATCTGAGCCGCTTCATTCTGTAGCGGTCGGCGCCCCGGCGGCGTGACGGTTGGGGCGGCGCATGATCCGGTCGGCCATCATCTCCGCATGACGCTGGGTGAACGCCAGGGCCGCGGGGTTGCCGCGTCGCGGGCCGATGCTGTCGGCGACCTTGGCGCCCCGCTCGCCGATCGGCAGGGGCTTGCCGGTCGTGGTGTCCACGGCGGTCTGGTGCTCGATCTCGGCGTTCAGCTCGGCGCCCATCAGGATCACTTGCACCGACAGCCAGGTCCACAGCAGGAAACCCATCATGGCCGCCAGCGGGCCGTAGCTGTCGGTCCGCACGAAGTTCGACAGATACCAGCTGAACAGGAAGGACACCGTCAGGCTGAGCAGGGCCGCGAAGATCGCGCCCGGCGTCACCCAGCGCCAGCGCGCGCGCTGACGGCAGGGGCCATAGCGGTAGATGACGGTCAGGGCGGCGACATAGCCGACGAGCAACAACGGCCAGCGCAGCGGCGCGATCAGACCCCACTCCTCCTCCAGCCCGAACAGCCGCACCACCACCGGGACGCCGACCACCAGCGCCGAGGTCAGCAGGACCGCCAGGATGGCGCCCACGGTGAAGACCATGCAGATCAGGTTGTAGCGCAAGATGTTGCGGCGCTCGACCTCGTGGTAGGCGACGTTCAGGCCGTAGAACAGCACCTTGACCGCCCCGTTGGCGGTCCACAGCGACAGGGCAAGCGTCCAGGCCAGGGTGAAGGTCAGCTGGCTGTTGGAGTTCTCGGCCAGCCGCTGCATCTCCCCGCCCAGGAACTCGGCGATGCTGCCGGGCAGCAGAGCGTAGAGGAATTGCAGCCGCCCCCAGGCGTCGGTCGGATCGGCGAACAGGCCGTAGAGGGTGACGAACGTCCCCAGAAGCGGGAACAGCGACAGCAGGGTGAAGAAGGTTACGCCGCCCGCCACGAACCCGACCCGGTCGCCGAAATAGGACCCGCCGGTGCGCCAGACGATGTCGACCCAGCCCTTGTGCGGGATGTGCTCGGGCCGTCTGGCCATGCGGCCGCGACCGGGCTCCTGGGCCTCATAGTCCTCGGGCGTGGGGACCTTGGGCGGCAGGGGTTCGGGGCGGGGGGCGCGCAGTTCGACCCCGACCTTGTGCCCCTGGCTGTAAAGCAGGTGGGCGGCGCCGGCGCCGGCGGCCAGACCTCCGGCGGCGGCGGCCAGGAACTTCCACACCCGGCCGCGCTCGGCCGGCATGGGCGTCCGGGCGAACAGGTTGCGAAGCGGGGCGAGGCGGGAGGGGCGGCGCGCAGTCATCCCGACGCGAACGGTCAAGCTGGCCTGACGTTCCCTGCCGTCGCGCTTGAAATCGGCGCCGGGCCGGGCCAATCAACGCCCATGACCGACCCCATCACGCCCAAGTCCGACACCGACGCCCCGACCCTGCTGACCGCCTGGAAGGCGGCGCAGGCCCGGCTGAAGACCGGCCGCATCGACAGCCCCGCCATCGACGCCCGCCTGCTGCTGGAGGCCGCCGCCGGCGCCAGCCGCATGGACATCCTGACCGACCCCTATCGGCCCATCACCGCCGACCAGCTGAGCGCCTATGAGGCCATGGTCGAGCGCCGGCTGAAGCGCGAGCCCGTCTCGCGCATCGTCGGCAAGAAGGGCTTCTGGAAGATCATGCTGAACGTCACCCCCGACGTCCTCAGCCCCCGCCCCGACACCGAGACCCTGATGGACGTGGCGCTTCTCGCCTTCTCGAAAAATGAGGCCTTCGACGCCATAGATTTGGGCGCCGGCTCGGGCGCGATCCTGCTGGCGCTTCTGGCCGAGCGGCCGGCCGCGCGCGGGGTCGGCACCGACATCTCGTCCGAGGCCCTGGCGGTGGCCAAGGAGAACGCCGCCAATTTGGACCTGAACGAGCGCGCGACTTTCCTGCGCACCGAATGGGCCGCGGGTTTCGGCGACGCCAGCTTCGACCTGGTGCTGTCCAACCCGCCCTATATCCCGACCGACCATATCGCGACCCTGGACCCGGAAGTGCGCGACCACGATCCGCGCCTGGCCCTGGACGGCGGGCCGGACGGCTTGCAGGCCTATCGCGACCTGGCGCCCGAGGTGAAACGCATCCTGAAGCCGCTGGGCGTCTTCGCCGTCGAGATCGGCTTCGATCAGGGCCCGCAGGTCAAGGAACTGTTCGAGGCCGCCGGCTTCACCGACGTCAAGATCATCAAGGACCTGGGCGAACGCGACCGCGTCGTCACCAACGGCCCGGACCCGCGCACCAATCCGATCCCGCAGGACTGACCGAGATCAGACGGTCGGTGGACAAAAACACCGTCTAATTCGTCTAATTCGTCTGATCTGGCCCTCCCCGACCGTGCGATGCGTCCCCTGCGAACGAACCGAGACAGGATCGCACGGTTTCGGGGCATGGGCAGGAGGATGACGCTGGCGAGCGGCAGGGTGTTGAAATCGTTCGCGGTATGCGCCGCAGATGCGCGGGCTGGCGGCTTTGCGTTAGGGTGCGCCACGAGGGAGCCGCCCATGACGACCAACCGCTTGACGCCGCGCGCTCGCGGATTGCGCCAAGTCGGCGGCTTGGCCGAAGACCGGATCTGGGCGCGACTGCGCGGCGGCGCCGTCGACGGCTGGAAGGTGCGTCGCCAGCATCCGGTCGGCGGGTATGTGGTGGATTTCGCCTGCGTGCCGCTGCGGCTGGTCATCGAGATCGACGGCGGGGTGCATGAACGCGACGAGGTCGTCTTGAACGACCACTATCGTCAGCAGGCGATCGAGGCGCTGGGCTGGACCGTCATCCGCTTCACCAACGCCGAGGCCCTGGCCGACCCCGCCCGCATCGACGCCGCCCTCCGCGACCGCGCCAACACGCTGGGCCTCTAACCTTCCCTCTCCCATTGGGAGAGGGCTTGAGCCTCCGAGAGCGCAGCGATCGGCAAGGCGAAAGGGTGAGGGTCGTCCGCCGCCCGCCATCCACTGCGGCCCGGCCCCTGCGACGGCTCACGCCGACTTCAACACCCGACCCTCATCCGACCGCTTCGCGGCCACCTTCTCCCAATGGGAGAAGGATCAGGATGGAGACGCCCCTCTCCCATTGGGAGAGGGCTTGAGCGCCCGAGAGCGCAGCGAGTGGCCTTGCGCGAAAGGGTGAGGGTCGTCCGCCGCCCGCCATCCTCTGTGGCCCGACCCGTGCGACGGCTCACGCCGACTTCGACAACCGGCCCTCATCCGTCCGCTTCGCGGCCACCTTCTCCCAATGGGAAAAGCATCGTGGGGACGCGCCCCAGGTATGCGATAGACGACTACTACCTTATTCCGGTTCTGGACCGGCCGCTTTGTAGAGTTTTTCCATGTCAGCGGGCCACAACTCCTCCGCTTCTTGCATCAGGCCGCTGAGATTTTCGTTCTGGAATGAAGCTTCATAACTCACGGTTGGCACAATCAATTCATTTGAAAAACCGACAGCTTGCGAGCCCATACTTTCTTCGGTGAATCCCTTAGAGGCCCCACGGACAAAATGAGCTATCAGTCCATCGAAATAGAAACGAAATATCGGGATGCTCGCTTCTCCCACATCTCCACAAGCTGGGATAAGCTTATATTGCGCTATGGGTGCATGATTGTGTTTAGGCCCACGCGTCGATAACTGAGTGAGCGAAACTGGGAAGAAATCTATTTCTCCTGCGCTTCCATTCCGAACCATTTGCCTAAGCTGCTCCAGCTCATCCGGCGCAAGCATGACTTCCTTGAACTCAACCAAATCAGAAGCAGCTGCCCTCCAAAGCAAGCTAAGAAAAAATAAACGCAGCTTAGTTTCGTCGATCCCGAAGATGCGTCGCAAACCATACGCCGTGCCATCGATTGGTTCATGATCTTCGGCAGAAAGCCGCTTCCTAAGCCCCCAAGAATCCCAAACCAAACGATGTTTACGAAGTTCAGCCACAGCCCAACCGTCATAGCTGGCGAGAATATTCTCTCCCTCCCGGGTGACAAGTTTGGGGTCATACCAACTAGTTTGCCGTCGAATTGGTCGTAGGCTACCCCGTGTTTGGATGAAGGGTTTACCAGCCGTGTGGTGCTTAGTGAGCGCCCGTGGGATCAAATGAGAGTCGACGAACTTGCCTTCGTTGCCAGTGAGGCGACACTTTTCACGATCCACCTTGTCTCCTTCCTCTCAATGCACCCGCATCTTCCCGATCTCCAGCCCGCCCTCGCCCGCTGTCACCGCGATCACCCCGCCGTCCTCGATCTCGCCGGCCAGGAGTTTGCGCGCGATTGGATCGACCAAGTCCTTCTGGATGACGCGTTTCAGGGGCCGTGCGCCATAGGCGGGGTCGTAGCCGCGGTCGGCGAGCCAGGCCAGGGCGCTGTCGTCCAGGTCCAAGGTCAGGCGGCGGTCGGCGAGCAGCTTCTCGAAGCGTGACAGCTGGATGCGGACGATGCCGCCCATCTGGTCGCGGCCCAGGCGGTGGAACAGGATGATCTCGTCGATCCGGTTCAGGAACTCGGGCCGGAAGTGGGCGCGCACGGCGTCCATGACGAAGGGGCGCACGGCCTCCACATCATCCCCCTCGCCCTGATCGGCCAGATACTGGCTGCCCAGGTTGGAGGTCATGATGATCAGCGTGTTCCTAAAATCGATGGTGCGTCCCTGCCCGTCCGTCAGGCGGCCGTCGTCGAGCACTTGCAGCAGCACGTTGAAGACGTCGGGGTGGGCCTTTTCGACCTCGTCGAACAGGACGACCTGATAGGGGCGACGGCGCACGGCCTCGGTCAGGGCGCCGCCCTCGTCATAGCCGACATAGCCGGGAGGGGCGCCGATCAGGCGCGAGACGCTGTGCTTCTCCATATATTCCGACATATCCAGGCGAGTGATGGCCGCCTCGTCGTCGAACAGGAAGTCGGCCAGGGCCTTGGTCAGTTCGGTCTTGCCCACGCCGGTCGGACCCAGGAACAGGAAGCTGCCCAGCGGACGGTTGGGGTCGTTCAGGCCGGCGCGGGCGCGGCGAACGGCGTCGGAAACGGCGGCCAAAGCCTCGTCCTGGCCCACGACGCGACCGCCGAGCGCGGTCTCCATCTGAAGCAGTTTCTCGCGTTCGCCCTCCAGCATCTTGTCGACGGGCACGCCGGTCCAGCGGCTGACGACGGCGGCGATCTGTTCGGCGTCGACAACCTCGGGCGTCAGGGGGCCTTTTCCGCTGGTTTCGTTCGCCTCGGCTTCTTCGAGTTGTTTTTCGATCTGGGGGATCTGGCCGTAGGCGATCTCTGACGCCCGGCCCAGGTCGCCCGCGCGCTGGGCGTTGGCGAGTTCCAGGCGCAGGCGGTCCAGGGTTTCGCGCAACTGGGCGCCCTGGCCGACCTTGTCCTTTTCGGCCTTCCACTGGGTGGTCAGGTCGTCGGACTGACCTTCCAGATCGGCGATCTCGTCTTCCAGCTTTTCCAGCCGGTGTTGAGAGGCCTGGTCGGTCTCCTTCTTCAGGGCCTCGCGTTCGATCTTGAGCTGGACCAGGCGGCGGTCGATCTCGTCCAGGGCCTCGGGCTTGGAGTCCACGGCCATGCGCACGCGGCTGGCGGCCTCGTCGATCAGGTCGATGGCCTTGTCCGGCAGGAAGCGGTCGGTGATGTAGCGGTTCGACAGGGTGGCGGCGGCCACAATGGCGCTGTCGGAAATGCGCACGCCGTGGTGGACCTCGTACTTCTCCTTCAGGCCGCGCAGGATGGAGACGGTGTCCTCCACCGTCGGTTCGGCGACGAAGATCGGCTGGAAGCGGCGGGCCAGGGCGGCGTCCTTTTCGACGTGCTTACGGTATTCATCCAGCGTCGTGGCGCCCACGCAATGCAACTCGCCGCGCGCCAGCGCGGGCTTCAGCAGGTTGGACGCGTCCATGGCGCCGTCGCCTTTGCCGGCGCCGACCAGGGTGTGCATCTCGTCGATGAACAGGATGATGCCGCCCTCGGCCGCAGAGACCTCGGACAGGACGGATTTCAGACGCTCCTCGAACTCGCCGCGGTATTTGGCGCCGGCGATCAGGCTGCCCATGTCCAGCGCCATGACGGTCTTGTCGCGCAGGGATTCGGGCACGTCGCCGTTGACGATGCGCAGGGCCAGGCCCTCGACGATGGCGGTCTTGCCCACGCCGGGTTCGCCGATCAGGACGGGGTTGTTCTTGGTCCGCCTAGCCAGGACCTGGATGGTGCGGCGGATCTCTTCGTCGCGGCCGATGACCGGGTCGATCTTGCCGTCGCGGGCGGCCAGAGTCAGGTCGCGGGCGTAGCGTTTCAGCGCGTCATAGCCGTCTTCGGCGCCGGCGCTGTCGGCGGTCTTGCCCTTCCTCACCTCGGCGATGGCGGCCTCCAGCTTGTCGGCCGTGACGCCCGAGGCCTTCAGCACCTCAGCGGCGACCCCGCCTTCCTTGGCGAGCGCGGCGAGCAGCCGTTCGGTGGTGACGAAGGCGTCGCCGGCGGTTTTGGAAGCTTCCTCGGCGGCGGCGAAAACGCGCGCGGTGTCGCCGTCCAGATAGAGCTGGCCCGAGCCCCCGGTGACCTGGGCGCGCTTCTTCAGCGCGGTTTCGACATCGGCCTCGGCGCGGCGGGCGTCGCCGCCGGCGGCGGTGATCAGGTTGCGGGCCAGGCCGTCGCGTTCCTCAAGCAGCACCTTGAGCAGATGCTCGGGCGCGAACTGCTGGTGACGGCGGGCCAGAGCCAGCGACTGGGCCGACTGAACGGCCTGTTTGGCGCGGTCGGAATAGAGTTCGAGATTCATAACGGTCCCCTCATCAGGCGGATTTCGCCCGCGACGCCCTTTCAGGAAGCGACGCCGCAGGTTTGTGAAACCGAGATGGTGTGGCCAATCAGGCACACAAGGGGTCGAGGACCGGAGTTTTCAGCCCCCGGTCGGGCCGGTCGAGAAGTCGAACTGCTCCGGCTGGCGGCGCGGACCGCCGAAGTTCCAGGTCAGGCCGATGTAAAAGGCCCGCAGCTTTATGTCCTGCTCCGAGCGTTCGCGGAACTGCGGCGTCTCGTAGATGGTCGTGGTGTTGAAGGTGTTGAACAGATCGCGCGCGGTGAAGTTGAACGACAACTGCTCGCTCAGCTTCCTGCGATAGCCCAGATTGACCATGCCGCCCGCCTCGCGCCGGCCCTGGGCCAAAAGGCTGTCGCCCTGCCAGAAGCTGGAGACCTGGACGAAGTCCTTGGCGGTCGGCTGCCAGTTCAGGCTGAGACGGCCGCTGGCCAGCGTCGCCTCGCGGTCGCCGCCGACGACGACAGCGCCCGAGTCGATCTCCTGACGGAAGACGTTGACGCTGGCGCTATAGCGCAGGGTCGGATGCAGACGCCCGTTCGCCGTCGCCTCCACGCCCAGGTCGCGACGCGAGCCCAGGTTTTCCGGACGGGTCAGGAAGACGCCGCCGCCGATGTCGGACGCCACGTCGGTGAAGGCCTTGTCGGTGTTCCGCACATAGGCGGTGGCCTGATAGAAGCTCTGGCCCTTTCGCATCTGCCACATGGCCTCGAAGCTGTCGGTCTCCTGCGGCTCCAGATCCGGATTGCCCGAGCGGACGTTCAGCGGGTCCTGATAGACGACGAAGGGGTTCAGCTGGCTGGGCTGGGGCCGCTGGATGCGGCGCGAATAGCTGGCGCGCAGGGTCTGTTCCGGCGTCAGCTGATACTGGAGGTGGGCGGTCGGATAGGCGCGGAAATAGTCCTGAGACGCCGAGGCGCCGCCGGTCAGATCCTTGATCTCAATGTCCGCCTGCTCCAGCCGCAGACCCAGTTGGGCCGACAGCTTTTCGCCCAGCGGCCGCTCATAGGTGGTGTAGAGGGCATGCACCGTCTGGGTGGCCTCGAAGCGATTGTTCAGGGCCGGAACCGGCGCCAGAGCCGCCGGCGAGGGACCGCGCAGGAACTCGGCGTCCTGCTCGGGCCGCTGGGCGTTCAGCTCATAGCCCAGGCGCAGCTTGCCGCCGTCGGACATCGGGCGGGTATAGGCGCTGGTGAAGCCCCAGGTGACCTGATCGACCTCCGTGTTGGTCCGCTCGTACAAGGCCGCGCCCGCCGGGGTCAGGAAGGTGGTCAGGGTCTGGCTGGTGGTGTCGTTGGCGTTGGAATCGTAGCGCAGCTCGTTAAACCACTCATGGCCGTCGCCGTCGAAGCGGCGCAGCACGCGCGCCGTGGCGCCCCAGTTGTTGAAGCTGAAGTCGGAATCGCCGACCCGACGATAGGCGCTGGTCACCGCGCCGGCGGCATTGCGAGTCTCATACAGGCCGTCGCCCGAACCCGTGCCGTCGAAGGCTACGCCGCGCAGTTCGCCGGTCAGCTGGGTCTTGTCGTCCAGCTTGTATTCGGCGGTGAAGCGGGCGAAGGCGCCGTTCTGCTCGGACTCGACCGGCTGTTCGACGGTCGTGGTCGACACCACCGCGCCGGTGACCGGATTCAGCTGTTCGCGGACGCGGTCGAAGGTCAGTTCGGTCGGATCGGAGCGATAGCTGGCGTCGCCCGACAGGGTCAGGCGATCCTTCTGGTACGAGCCGCTGAGGCCCGCGTTCCAGCGGCCGTTGTCGCCGACATTGACGCGCAGCGAGCCGGTCGTCTGGGTCCCCGGCTTGGGCGTCGTGGGCTTGGTGATCAGGTTGATGACCCCGCCCGAACCCTCAGGACTGTAGGCGGCCGACGGATTGGTCATGACCTCGATGCGGGCGTACTGGCTGGCCGGCAGCTGGATCAGGGCCTGGCCACGACCGGGGCCGGTCAGGATGCCGGACGGGCGGCCGTCGACCAGGATGGTGACATTGGCGTCGCCGCGAAGCGACACATTGCCCTCCGGGTCCACGTCCACCGACGGCACGTTGCGCAGCGCATCGGCCAGACTGCCCGTCGTCGCCTGAAGGTCATTGGCCAGGCTGTAGCTGACCGAGTCGATCGAGGTGCGCACGTCATTGGCGCGGGCGTTGACGACCACGTCGCCGACGCTGGCGGGCTGCTGTTGCGGGGCCGGTTCGGCCGTCTGAGTGCGCGGCGCGGGCGTCTGGGCCGTCGTCGCCGGGGTCTGGGCGGCCGGCTGGCTCGTCGTCGCCGGCGGCGGGGTCTGAGATGGGGTTTGGGACGCATTCTGGGATTGAGCCAGAGCGGCGCCGGGCAGGGCGACGGCGGCCGCACCCAGCATGAGAACGAGTTTGGAAGAGGTCATGCCCCGGCGATCCTGATAGAGTGCGCGGGCGTCTGTTTGCGCCCGTCGATAAGCCTGACTATCGACGTTACTTTGAATCGCAAAGTTACATCTTCTTCATCGAGACGGCGCGCTTGTGGCCAAGCTGGGAACCGTCAGCTTCGCCATACGCTTTGACCCGATGCTGACCACGAAGATGAACCCCCGCGTGTTCTGGGGCGCGAGCGCCATCATCGCGCTGCTGCTGCTTGTCGCCATCGTCGCGCCGGGCGAATCCGACCGCCTGTTCCAGAGCGTTCAGGCCTGGGTGATCGACACCTTCGGCTGGCTCTATATCGCCTCGGTCGCCGCCTTCGTGGGGCTGGTGCTGGTGCTGGCGATCGGCCCGACCGGCGCGCTGAAGCTGGGCCCTGACGACGCCGAGCCGGACTTTCCCTATCTGTCCTGGCTGGCCATGCTGTTCGCCGCCGGCATGGGGATCGGCCTGATGTATTTCGGCGTCGCCGAGCCGATCCAGCACTATATCAATCCGCCCGAGGGCGCCGGCCGCACCTTCGACGCTGCGCGTCAGGCCATGGGCATCACCTTCTTCCACTATGGGGCGCACGCCTGGTCGATCTATGCGCTGGTGGGCCTCAGCCTGGCCTTCTTCGCGCACCGCAAGGGTCTGCCGCTGACGTTGAGATCGGGGCTGTCGCCCTTGCTGGGTAGGCGCGTCAACGGGCCCATCGGCGATGCGGTCGACATCTTCGCCATCTGGGGCACGGCCTTCGGCATCGCCACATCTCTGGGTTTCGGCGTGTCGCAGATGAACAGCGGCCTGACCTATCTGCTGGGCATTCCCAACACCGCCTGGGTTCAGGTCGGGCTGATCGTCGTGGTCATGGCGGCGGCGACCGCCTCGGTCATGAGCGGGGTCGGCAACGGGGTGCGCCGTCTGTCGGAGCTGAACCTGGTTCTGGCGGTGCTGTTGATGCTGTTCGTGCTGGTGGTCGGGCCGACCGGCTTTTTGTTCAAGGCCCTGGTCCAGAACCTGGGCTTCTATCTCAGCCATTTCGTCGAGCGGACGTTCACCCTCTACGCCTATGAGCCGCGCGCCTGGATGGCGGACTGGACCCTGTTCTACTGGGCCTGGTGGATCGCTTGGTCGCCGTTCGTGGGGATGTTCATCGCCCGGATCTCGCGCGGGCGAACGGTGCGGGAGTTCCTGCTGAACGTGCTGCTGGTGCCGGCCGGCTTCACCTTCCTGTGGATGACCGTCTTCGGCAATACGGCGATCAGCCTGGACATGGGGCAGGCGGCGGGTGCGATTTCCAACGCCGTCTCGGCCGATCTGTCGACCGCCCTGTTCTACTTCCTGGAGCAGCTGCCGGGCGCGGCCTTCACCTCGGGTCTGGCCATCCTGCTGGTGGCGGTCTTCTTCGTCACCTCGGCCGATTCCGGCGCCCTGGTGATCGACACCATCGCCTCTGGCGGCGCCGACGACACGCCGCGCTGGCAGCGGGTCTATTGGTGCCTGTTGCTGGGCCTGATCGCCGCGACCCTGTTGCTGGCGGGCGGGCTGGGCGCGCTGCAGGCGGCGACCCTGGCCGCCGCCCTGCCCTTCGTGCTGATCATGATCCTGCTATCGATCGGCCTGGTGCGCCAGATGAACGCCGACGTCGCCGGCCGCAGCCTTGAGACCGAAGGCGCGCCCCTGGCTCAGCAGCTGAAACGCATCCTAGCCCCGGCCAGCCGCAGCGACATCGACGATGAGATCGAGCGCCACGGCCTGCCGGCCCTGGAGACGGTTCACGCCGCCATGGAGGCCGAGGCGGCGGAGTCCGAGATCGGGCGCGACGACGGCGTCGCCTGGCTGACGGTCAGACAGGGCGAACGCACCTTCATCTATCGCCTGGGCGCCCGCTCGCGTCCGCGTCCCGCCGTGACCCAGCGCGAGACGCCCGAAGGCCGCCGCCTGCTGGAATGGCGACTGACCGCCCAGACCGGCCAAGGCGAACGCCCTCACGACATCACCGGCTTCACCCGCGACCAGATCGTCGCCGACGTGCTGGAAAAGCTTCAACGCTGGCGACTGGCCTAGACGACTAAGGAGCGCTAGCGTCTGGCGGTCTTTGCTGGAGTTCGCCATGTCCCTTCGTCTGTCGCGCCGCACCCTGTTCGCTTCCGGAGGCGCGGCGGCGCTGGCGGCGGGGCCAGTGTTCGCCCAAACGACAGCTCAGAGCGCGCCGGCGAACGATGATGCGTCGCTGGCGGCGGCGGTGGACGCCTATGTGGCCAAGTGCATGGCGGCCTGGCCTGATCAGCCGGCGCTGGGCGTCGCGGTGGTCAAGGACGGGGCGACCGTTCTGGCGCGCGGTTATGGCGTCAAGGTTCAGGGCAAGCCGGCGCGGGCCGACGAGCACACCCTGTTCGCCATCGCCTCCAACACCAAGAACGTCACCGCCGCCGCTCTGGCCATCCTGGTCGACGAGGGCAAGGTGAAATGGGACGAACCGGTTCGGACCTATCTGCCCGGCTTCACCCTGTCCGATCCCTACATCGGCGAACACATCACGGTGCGCGATACGCTGAGCCATCGGGCCGGGTTCGGCCTGGGCGCCGGCGACCTGCTGTTCTGGCCCAACTCGGACCGCACCCGCGCCGAGGTGCTGGCCCAGGCGGCCTTCGTGCCGATCGAGGACGGGTTCCGGGCGCGATACCACTATTGCAACCTGATTTTCGTGGTCGCGGGCGCGGTGCTGGAGGCCGTGTCGGGGATGAGTTGGGAGGCCTTCGTCCAGACGCGTATCCTGGACAAGGTTGGGATGACCGAAACCGTGCCGCTGGCGCGTCTGGCCGATGCGTCCAAGTCCGCCCTGCCCCACGGCCGGGTCGGGCCGCCGCTGCGCTATCAGGGGGCGATGACGCCGATCGCCAAGTCCATCGTCGAGGTCTGGAACTGGGATTCGGCAGCGGCGGCGGGCGGCATCTGCACCACTCCGACCGACTGGGCCAAATGGATCGCCGTGCGGCTGAACGACGGCAAGCTGCCCGACGGGACGCGGCTGTATTCCGAAGACACGGCGCGCGAGATGTATCGCCCCAACATCATCGTCGGCTCGTCGGCCGGACCGACGGCGGAACTGCCCAACCGATCCATCGCCTCGACCTATGCGATGGGTCTTCAGGTTCAGGACTATCGCGGCGAGCGGATCGCCAGCCACGGCGGCGGCTCGCCCGGCGGGATTTCCGCCACGGTGCTGATCCCCGGCCGCAAGACCGGTTTCAGCGTCTTCTCCAACGCCGAGGAGAGCTTCCTGCTGCGCGCCTTGCGGTCTGGGATCACCGACATCTGCATGGGCAAGGTCGACGTCGACTGGATCGCGGACTCCAAGAAGCTAGAGGCCGAAGGCAATGCGAAATCCATCGCCGCCGCCGCCGAGATCGACGCCAAACAGGCGGCGGGCGCGCCCCCGTCCATGCCGCTGGACGCCTACGCCGGGACCTGGCGTGATCCGTGGTACGGCGACATCGTCATCGCGCCCAGGACCGAGGGACGCGGCCGAAACAGGAAGAGCGGCCTTTGGCTGAGCTTCACCCACACGCCCGCCCTGCAAGGCTGGTTGGAGCCGTATGACGGCGAGACCTTCCGCACCCGTTTCCCGGACAAGCGTGAGGAGGACGCCTTCGTCACCTTCTCAATCCTGACCGCCAAACCGGCGACCGCGACGGTGAAGGGTGTCAGTCCCGACATCGACTTCAGCTACGACTATCAGGACCTGAGACTGACGCGCGTGTGACCTCTGACGACCCTGTGACCCAGGGTCGCAAACCGGAACGGCCCTGGCGTCCTGACGCTGTCTTCCCATCAATCGAAAGGGAGACCGTCATGTCCAAGACCCCAAACCCGCGCGCGCTGGATCGCGACGAGGCGGATATGGTCGAACAGACGAAGGCGTTGGCCGAGCGTTCGCCGGCGGAATTGCGCGACCTGATCGGGCGGCTGCGCGGGCGGCGTGACCGGGTGCAGCGTCAGATCCGAGGACGCGTTCGTGCGGGAGAGAGCGGCCCGGATACGGGCGCCCGCGAGAAGAAGGCGCTGCTGACCGAGGCCATCGCCCGCGTCGCCAATGAGATGGACCGGCGCAAATCCGGCTCTAAATCCGGCGGGGCATCCGCGACGGCGACCGACAATCTGCGCGAGGCCGTTCGTCGCAAGGCCGAAAGCCCGACCTGGACCGGGCCGCATGATCGCACCGCCGATCTGGGACCCAGCGAAACGCCGAACACCAAGATCGCCCTGTCAGGCGCGCTTCACGCCGAGGGCATGCGCGCCGCGATCGCCCGCTCGACCGGCGCGCGCTAGCCGGTGATCTCGAGCAGCTCCAGCTTGGCTTCCTGCTTGGGCCACGGCAGGACCAACCGCCAGCGGTTCTGGCCTATGCGTTCGATGACGCCGACCTGATCGCGTTCGGCCTTGTCGCCGTAGGCGGGGAAGGTCTTCTCGTCGGCGCCCCAGGCTTGAGCCCCGACATAGACGGCGCGGCGTTCGCTGTCGGGATAGATCAGGCCGCGCGTGCGCTGCGATCCCGTCGTCTTGGTCAGGACCAGATCGCCGCCTGGCGTCAGCTCGACCGAACAGGCGAACCAGGGATATTCGACATAGGCCAGTCCCTGGCCTTCGACGCGACGGCCCATCTTGATGGTGCGGCAGCGATAGGTTCCGGGTCCCGGCTGAATACGGCCCGTCTGGGCGGCGTTGGGATCGGCGAGCGGCCCCAAAGCCTCGACCTGACGCGAGAAGCCGCCGTCTTCGGCCTCGGCGCGGGCCATGCGCCAGGCCTGATCCAGCCGGCCAAGCAGGCTGGCGTCGGCGGCCTTGGCGACCTGACGCCAGGAGTCGGTTCCTCCCTGCATGCCGCCTGCGGGTGTCGCGGGCTGTTGCGGCGCCGCTGCCGAAGCGGGCGTGGCGGGATCGGCCGGAGAGGCGGGGGTCGCCGGAGAAGCGGGAGCGGCCGGGCTTGCGGGACGATCGTCGCCACAGGCCGCCAGGGCCGTGGTGGTCATCAGGGCCAGAACGGCCAGAGGGGTGCGGCGCATCAGCGTCTCCATCGGTTGCCCTGACCGAACGTGACAGGGCGCCCGAGGTTCAGCCGAACCTTAGCCGCGCGGCGCGGGGACCAGCTCGATCAAGTCCAGATTGGACTCGGTGTTGGGCCACGGCAGCACCAGCCGCCAGCGCGCCTCGCCGATGCGTTGCAGGATGGCGACCAGATCGCGGTCGGGGTTGCGGCCATAGGTGTTGGCGGCGGGCTCCTGCGCCAGGGCCAGCGAGCCGAGCATCACCATATGGCGGTCGTCTTCGGGAAAGAGCAGGCCGGAGGGGCGCTGCGAGCCGGTCAGCTTGGAGAACTTCAGGCCTTTGGGCGTCTGTTCGATGCGGCAGGCGAACCAGCCATAGACGACATAGCCCAGCCCGTCCTCACCCCCCTGGGTGCCCAGTTTGACGGTGCGGCAACGATAGTCGCCGGGCGGCGGGGCGACGCCGGGACGGTCGGCCTTGGGATCGATCAGATCGCCCAGGTTGTTCAGATCGCCGGAGCCGCGCTGACGCTTGGCCTGTTGCAGGGCCAGGGTCCAGGCGGCGTCGACGCGGCGATAGCGATCCCGGTCGGCCGAGGTGATGACGCCGCGCCAGTCCATCAGCGCGCCCGATGCGCCGGACGGCGGCGGGGGCGGCGGCGGCGGGGTCGAGGCGCAGGCGGCGACGGCGCACAAGACGGCCAGCGGCGCCAGACGACGCGTGAGCGAACGGAACGGGACGAAACGGGACATCGACGCTTCCCTTGGGGCGACCAGGCGAACTTGAGCTTCTTAGGCCCTCTCGCGACCGTCGGCGTCAACCTCCAGGCCGCCCAGCGCCGTTTTCAGCGCCGCCGCCAGGGCCGCCAGATCCAGCGGCTTGGCCAGCCAGGCGTCGAAGCCGGCGGCGCGGCCGCGCGCCCGGTCCGACGCCGAGACGGCCGCCGTCAGCGCCAGGACCGGCACGTGGCGCGTCAGGGGATCGACGTCCAGTCGCGCCTTGACCTCGTAGCCGTCCATGTCCGGCAGGCCGATGTCGAACAGGATCACGTCGGGTCCGAGCGCGCGGGCCAGATCCAGTCCCTCCGGTCCCGTCGTCGCGGCATGCAGGGTCAGGCCCAGGCCGCTCGCCGCCTGGCGCATCAGAGCGATGTTGGCGGGATTGTTCTCGATGTAGAGCACCACCGCCTGACGCGATGACGCCAGACCCGGCGCGGGGGCTGCCGGCAGGCTGAGCGAGAAGACGGCGCCCGCGCCGGGGGCGCGCGCCAGGGTCAGGGCGCCGCCCATCCGCTCGGTCAAGCGCTGGACCGAGGCGACGCCAAGGGCGGTGCCGCCACGTGCGTCGCGACCATCCAACGGGCGGAACGGTCGGTCGTCGCCCGCACCGACGGGGATCATGCCGGCGTCATGGATGGCGATGACGATCCGGTCCTCGGCGCGCGACATCTCCATGCGCACTGTGCCTCCGCAGGGCGAATGGCGCAGGGCGTTCTCGACCAAGCGGCGCAGGATGCGGCGGATCTGGCCCGGATCGGCCATGACGCACAGGCCGTGGGCGGGCGGCGGACAGGCCAGCACCACCCCCGCCTCTCTCGCCTGCGTCTCCAGCCCGTCGCAGACCTGGCGCAGCGCCAGACGCAGATCCACGCGGTGCAGCGAAGGCGAACCGCCGCCGTCGCCGCTCATGAAGGCTTCAGTTTCCTCGATCACAGCCAACAGGACGCCGGCCGCGGCCTCGATCTGACGCACGGACTGAGCCTGGCGCGCGGTCAGGGGATCGGCCTGATCGTTTGCACGCAGCAACTGGGCGAAGCCCATGATCGTGGTCAGGGGATTGCGCAGTTCACGTCCGAGGGCCTGCATGATCTCGTCTCGCGTCCGAAGCTCGGCGGTCAGACGGTCGACCTCGCCCTCGGCCGTCGTCAGGGCGCGGCGCAGGCCTTGGGTCTGGTGGGCGATGCGGGCTTCGAGCCGGGCGTTCTCACGACGCAGGCGCTCGGCGACCCCGTGCGCCTGAAGCCAGAGCCAAATCCCGGCGCAGGTCCCCGCCAGCGCCAGGGACAAGACAAGCAAGACAAAATCCATGACGCCCCTCCGACGCGCCATGTTGACGCGCCAAGGTTGCGCTCAGGTAAACATGCTCGCCTGGGTTGCCGTTAGTCTTCGCTGGCTGCGGCGGCTTCGGGCTTGCGGCGCGGCGCACGGCGACGCGGGGCCGCCTCGCCTTCGGCCTGCTCGGCCGGGGCCGACGACGCCGGCGCGCGGGTCAGAAAGCCCGGCAGGGCGGTCGGGGCATCGCCCTCGTCCGCCGCGACAGCGGCGGCGGTGCGGCGCGGACGGCGTGCGGGCCGTTCATCGGCGGCCGGCGCCTCGACGCTCGGCGTTTCAGTCACAGGGGCTTCAGCGGCGGGCGTTTCGCTGATGGTTTCGGCGCGGTCGGCCTCGGCATAAGCAGGGGCGGGGGCGGGGGCAGCGCCCTCAGCGCCGTCCTGGGCGCTTTCCTGATTGTCGAAGCGGCGATTGCGTTCCTCGCGGCGACGCTCCCAGCGTTCGCGACGGCTTTCGCGACGACCGCCGCCCTCGCCCTCGGCGCGGACCTCGTCGCCCTCGCGCGGCTCGCGGGGTTCGCGCGGCTGCTGGCCGTCGCGGTTCTGGTCACGGTCACGATCGCGGTTCTGATCGCGGTCGCGGTCGCGGTTGTCACGATCCCGGTCCCGGTCCCGGTCCCGGTCGCGATTGTAGTCGCGGTCGCGGTTCTGGTTCTGCTCGGCGCGTTCGGCGGCCTCTGCGGCCTGACGGTCGGCGGCCTGCTGGGCGGCGACGAAGGCGGCGGCCTGGGCGCCGGATTCGTCCTCGAAGTCGATGTCGAAGCCTTGGTTGGACTGTTCGCGCGCGGCGATGTCCGAGAAGGACCGCTGCGGCTGGAGCGCGCGCAGGACGCGATAATAGTGCTCGGCGTGCTGCTGATAGTTTTCGGCCAGCACCCGGTCGCCGCTGGAAGCCGCATCGCGGGCCAGCTGCTGATAGCGCTCGTACACCGTCTGGGCGTTGCCCCGGACCTTGATGTTCTCGGGGCCCTGCGAATCCCACGAACGATTCGGATTGGCGTTGTTGGCGTTATTGGCGCCCGCCTTGTTCCGATTGCGTCCGCGCTGACGCTTCATGCCCTTGAAATCTCTCATTCGCGCTACCGTGTGCAGGGGCGGACCAAAGCCTGAAGGCCGGTTCCGTCCGTTTCGTGGTTCCGTCTCGCTCGGGGCCGATCCCCGATTGTCGAACTGTCGGAATGCCTTGTCGCCCGCATGGTGCGCCGGTCCTTTGGGGACCGACCGTCATGGCCGGCTCAAGCCGCGAACAGCCGGGTATGCGCCCGTAAAGCTGCGATTGAGTGGGAGACGGCAGAGACTTAACCCGAGTGAGCGGCCTTTCCAAGCGATATTCGTCAATGCGTCGCACCGAACCCTGCACGGCGGCGCTTTGCCAAGCCCGCCGGCTGGGCTAGGCATGACCTTTGAGAGGACGACGAGGCGATCCCATGCGCGTGCTGGTTCTGGGCGGCGACGGTTTTTGCGGCTGGCCCACGGCCCTGCATCTGTCGGCCGAAGGGTGGGACGTGACCATCGTCGACAACCTGAGCCGCCGCAACATCGACAACGAGCTGGAGGTCCAGTCCCTGACGCCGATCCGCACGATGGGCGAGCGGATCAAGGCGTGGAAAGACGTGTCCGGCCGCGACATCGGCTTCGTCAACATGACGGTGGGCAAGGAGTTCGACCGCCTGGTCGCCCTGATCCGCGACCTAGCCCCCGACAGCGTGGTGCATTTCGCCGAGCAGCGGGCCGCCCCCTATTCGATGAAATCGGCGCGGCACAAGCTGTACACCGTCGACAACAACATCAACGCCACCAACCACCTGCTGGCCGCCATCGTCGAAAGCGGCCTGGACGTCCACCTGGCGCACCTGGGGACGATGGGGGTCTATGGCTACGGCACGGCGGGCCTGCGCATCCCCGAAGGTTATCTGAAGGTGACAGTGGAGACCGACAACGGCCCCGCCGAGCAGGAAATCCTGTTCCCGCCCAATCCGGGCAGCATCTATCACATGACCAAGACGCAGGACGCCCTGCTGTTCCAGTTCTATGCCCGCAACGACAATCTGCGCATCACCGACCTTCACCAGGGCATCGTCTGGGGCACCCAGACCGAGCAGACCAAGCAGGACGAGCGGCTGATCAACCGCTTCGACTATGACGGCGATTACGGGACGGTGCTGAACCGCTTTTTGATGCAGGCGGCGGTGGGCTATCCGCTGACGGTGCATGGGTCGGGCGGCCAGACGCGGGCCTTTATCCATATTCAGGACACGGTGCGCTGCGTCGAACTGGCGCTGAAGAACCCGCCCAAGCGCGGCGACCGCGTCAAGATCCTGAACCAGATGACCGAGAGCCGCCGCGTGCGCGATCTGGCGGCCATGATCGCCGACAAGACCGGCGCCGAAATCCACAATGTCGCCAATCCGCGTCAGGAAGCCGACGAGAACGATCTGGTCGTCGCCAACGATCAGTTCCGTGATCTGGGGCTCAAGCCGATCACCCTGGCGCAAGGCCTGATGGACGAGGTGACGGACATCGCCCGCCGCTACGCCGACCGGGCCGATCTGGGTCGGGTGCCGTGCGTGTCCGCCTGGAACCAACGCCGGGCGGAGGCGCTGGAAAATGAGGCGCGACCGGCAGTCGACGCGCCGCCTTCCCAAGTTCTGACGGCCTGAGTTTCGTAATGCCTATCGCCTCCCCTCCCCTCGATCTGCTGGTCTTCGGCGGCGGCTATCTGGGACGAGCGGCGGCGCTGGAGGCCCTACGGCGCGGCGGACGCGCGACCGCCACCTCGCGCGATCCCGAGCGGCGCCGCGCCCTGGCGGCCGACGGGATCATGGCCATCGACCCCAGCGATACGGCGGCCCTGAAGACGGCGCTGGAGGCGGCGACGGCCGTGCTGATCACCGCCGCGCCGGATGCGCAGGGTTGCCCCGGTCTGCGGGCCCTGGGGCCGTTGGCGGGCGACGCCTGGCCCGACTGGATCGGTTATGTCTCCTCCACGTCCGTCTATGGCGACCGGGCCGGCGGATGGGTGTTCGAGGACGGGCCGCTGAACGCCGCCAATCTGGAGGGCGCACGCCGCGTCCGGGCCGAGCGCGATTGGCTGGATGGGGCGCAAGGGATGGGGCTGACGGTCCAGATCTTCCGCCTGCCCGGCTTCTACGGGCCGGGGCGCAGCGTGGTCGAGCGGCTGAGGGAAGGTACGGCCAAACTGGTCAGAAAGCCCGGCCAGGTCTTCAACCGCATCCATGTGGACGACATCGTCTCTGGCCTGTTCGCCTCGATGGCGCGGCCGCGGCCGGGCGCCGCCTACAATCTGACCGACGACGAACCGTCGCCCGCCGATGTGGTGATGGAATGGGCGGCGGATCGGATGGACCTGCCCCGCCCGCCCCAAGTCGATTGGACCGACGACAGCGTCAGCGAGGCGATGCGCCGCTTCTATCTGGATTCCAAGCGCGTCTCGAACGCCCTGGCCAAGGCTGAACTGGGCTGGCGGCCCGTCTATCCCAGCTGGCGCGAGGGGCTGGCGACGCTGATAGATGCGCCGCCGCCGTTGCGCTTGGTGAGCTGATCTCGAACAACGGTCGCGCGCTCAAGCCGCGAGCGACCGCATCGCGAGCACAGCGCGCTTAGAACGGCAGCAGATTGCGCTGACGGCTGTAGCTCATGGTGCCGACGTTGGCGCCCAGGCGCAGGCCGACGCCGGTGCGAATGGGGGCCAGGACGATGCCGTCGGCGCGCTGATAGTTCACGCCCAGGCCGGCGACCAGATAGGCCGAGCCCTCGATGCCGGGATAGCGGCGATAGATCATGTCGGGGTGGTACAGGCCATAGACCAGGGTGAAGACGCGGCTGGCGTTGCCGCCCCAGTCCCAACCCACCGACGCGCCCTGCCAGAACACTTCCTGAGAGGCCGACAAGTCCTTCATGTGCAGGGCGCCGCGGCCGTAGCGGGCGCCGACAACGACGGCGCCGGAGCCTTCCTCGCCTGCGATATAGGCGGTCGGGCGGTCGCCCTGGTCGGCGAAGACGCGCTCGATCGCGCCGCCCACGACCTCGGCCGCGATGCCCAGCTCGCGCGAGCCGGCCGAAACAAGTTCATCGAAGCTGTAGGCCTGGGCCGTCTGGTCCGAGCGGATCGGATAGTTGGGATCGCGCGGCGGCGCCGAGGCGCAGGCGCCCAGCGACGAGGCGCCGGCGGCGGTGGCGAGGCCCGAAAGGATCAGTTGGCGGCGATGCATGGAGGGCGCTCCGAAAGGCGACGAGAGGACGGCCGGCTGGCGCGCCGGTCTTGGCCTCACCGTCCCCGACCTTTGCGGCAGCCTTGCGGCTTCAAGGTTAACGGGGTCTTACCAGGGCGCGCCGATCAGGCGGCGGCGCGCTTTCGCCGGACCAGCAGCCAGGCCAGGCCGATCAAGACCGCCAGCATTCCAAAGGCCTTTCCAGCCGTCAAAGGATCCTCGACCACGAAGATCACGAACAGGGTCGTATTGATCGCCAGGGCGACGATGGCCGGCAGGGGATAGAGCGGCATCTTCCAGGGGCGTTCCAGATTGGGCTCGCGCACCCTCAGCACGATGACGGCGGCGTTCACCAGCACGCTCATCAGCGCCAGCAGCGACGTCGAGAAGGTCAGCAGGGTCTCATAGACCCCGATGGTGGCCAGCAGCCCGCCGGCCAGCACGGTCGCGATCAGGGCCAGACGCGGCGTGCCGTTTGCGGCGACCCGGGTCAGGGCGGATATCTGATACTCGCGCGCCATGGCGAACAGGACGCGCGGGAACACCATGACCATCGCATTGATGATCGTCACCAGCGACACCAGCGAAATGGCCGTGACGATGGGACCGGCGACATCGCCGAACACCCGACCGGCCGCATCCGCCGCGACGAGGTTCGAGCCGGCCATCTCGGCCGGCGTCAGGACGTTCAGATAGGCCAAGTTGGCCAGCACATAGATCACCGTGACCACGGCGATGCCCGAGAAGGTGGCCCGCGCGATCGTCCGGCCCGGATCCACCACCTCTTCGCAGAAATAAGAGGCGCTGTTCCAGCCGTAATAGGTTCCAGAGATCGCCCGCAAAGCCATGACGATGCCGCCGAAGGTCAGGGCCGCCGCCGTCGCCGGCGCGATCTCGGTCGCGATGGGCGCGCCGCGCGGCGCCAGGAACAGGCCGATGATCAGCACGGTGAACAGGGCCGCCTTGACCGCGCTGCCGATCTCCTGCGACCGACCGCCCACCTTGGTGCCCAGCCATTGGACGCTGCCCACCACGACCACGATCAACAGGGCGAGGACGCCGATGGGCACGCTGGTCGCGACGCCCAGCCGGTGCAGATATTCGCCGAAGACCACGGCGATGAAGGCGATGCCGCCCATATTGCCCAGCCAGTCGCAAACGCCGACGGCGAGGCCGGTCAGCGACCCGAAGGCGCGCCGCGCGAAGATATAGGGGCCGCCCGTCTTGCGGATCGAGGCGGCCAGTTCGACGGTCGACATGGCGTCGATCCAGGCGACCAGACCCGCGACGCACCACAGCGCGATGATGATCGTGGGGTTCTGAACCCCCTCGGCGACCACGCCCGGCGTGCGCAGTATGCCCTGACCGATGACGCCGCCGACCACGACGGCGACGCCGAACGTCACGCCCAGGACGCGCAGCAGATGGCCGCGATCCGGTTGGGCCGCCTGAGGTTCCGTCGTCATCGCCTACATCCCCTGCGCCGCCCGAAAGACGGCGCTGCACCCCCTCAAGCCCGCAGCTTGCCGCCCTGCTTTTCGACCGCTCCGACGACCTTGGCGGTCAAGGCCTCAATCTCGGCTTCGGTCAGTGTGGCCTCGCGCGGCTGGATCACGACCTCCAGGGCGACGGACTTGAAGCCCTCGTCCACGCCCTTGCCGCGATAGACGTCGAAGACGCGCACGTCGGCGATCAGCGCCTTGTCGGCGCCCGTCGCGGCCCGGACCAGATCGCCGACCGGCTTGGCGTCTTCCACCACGAAGGCGAAGTCGCGGGTCAGGGGCATGAAGGCCGACAGGTCCGCCGAGCCGCGAGCCTTGCCGCTTTTGCCGCGTGGCTCCGGCACATTGTCCAACATGATTTCGAAGGCCAGGATCGGACCGTCGGCGTCCAGCGCCTTCAGAACGCGCGGATGCAGTTCGCCGAACTCGACCATCACATTCTTGGGCCCCAGTTGCAGCCGGGCCGAACGGCCAGGGTGCCACCAGTCGCGGTTCTGGCCCTGGACCAGTTGCAGCGAGGCCACCGGGGCGCCGATCTCTTCCAGCAGGGTGGTCAGGTCGCCCTTGAGCGTGAACAGGGTGTCCTCACCGGCGCCGGCCCAGTGACGGGCGGCGTGCGGGGCGACCAGGCCGGCGATGACCGTGCGCTGATCCGCCGGACCATCGCCCAGATAGATGGGGCCGATCTCGAACAGGGCGGCGTCGGCGAAACCGCGCGCGGCGTTCCTCGCCGCCGCCTGGATCAGGTTCGGCAGGGCCGAGGGCCGCATGCAGTCCAGATCGGCCGCGATCGGGTTCTCAAGCACCAACTTGTCGCCGCCGCCGCCGAACAGGGCTGCGGTCGACTGTTTGGTGAAGGACCAGGTGACGGCCTCGGCATAGCCCAGCGCCGCCAGCGCGCGACGCGCGGTGCGGACGCGGGCCTGACGCGGGCTCAGCACGCCGCCGGCGGGGCGGGCGACCTCGGGCAGGGGCGTATCGGGCAGGCTGTCGAAGCCCTCGATGCGCGCAACCTCTTCCACCAGATCAGCCGGACCTTCGACGTCGCGACGCCACGACGGCGGGGTGACGATCCAGGGCTCGGCCTGACCGGCGGGCGCCGCCTGAACCAGGAAACCGAGCTGGCCCAGGATGGTTCCGATCCGGTCGTCGGCCAGGTTCATGCCGCTAAGCCGCTTCACATAGGCGGGGTCGAAGGCGAAGGGCGCGGGGCTCGCCGGCGGTTCGCCGACGAAGACGATGTCCGACGGCTCGCCGCCGCACAGGTCCAGGATCAGGCGCGTGGCCAGTTCCAGACCCGGCGTGACCGAGACCGGATCGACGCCGCGCGCGAACCGGTACTGGGCGTCGGAATGGATGCCCAGCGCACGGCCGGTCTGGGCGATGACCAGCGGGTCGAACCAGGCGCTTTCCAGGAAGACGTCGGTGGTGGTCTCGTCGCAGCCGGTGCTCTCGCCGCCCATGACGCCGCCCAGACCGATGGGCCGCTCGCCCCCGGCGTCGGCGATGACGCAGTCGGCCGCGGATGCGGCGTAGGTCTTGCCGTCCAGGGCGATCAGATGCTCGTGCTCGCCGGTCGCGGCCGAAACCTGCCCTGCCCGCACCACGATCTCGGTCCCCGACAGCTTGGCGACGTCATAGACGTGCAGCGGGCGGGCGCGGTCATAGGCGATCAGATTGGTCACATCGACCAGACGGTTGATCGAGCGCAGGCCGATGGCCGTCAGGCGCTTCTGCAGCCAGGGCGGTGACGGACCGTTTTGCACGCCGCGAATGACGCGCCCGGCGAAGACCGGGCACATCTCGGGCGCCTCCAGCCGCACGCTGATCGGCGAGGGGAAGGCCCCGCGCACCACGGCGATGTCGAAATGCTTCAGCTTGCCGACGCTGGCGGCGGCCAGATCGCGGGCGATGCCGGCGACGCCCAGCCAGTCGGGCCGGTTCGGCGTGACCTCGAAATCAATGACCGGCTCGGCGCCGAACAGGCCGGCGACCGGCGTGCCGACAGGGATCTCTGGCGGCAGTTCCTGAATGCCGTCGCTTTCGTCAGACAGCTCAAGCTCAGAGGCCGAGCACAGCATGCCGTTCGACACCACGCCGCGCACCGGCTTCTCGACCAGGGTCACGCCCAGGCCCGGCACATAGGCGCCGATGGGGGCGTAGATGGTGGTCAGGCCCGCCCGCGCGTTCGGCGCGCCGCAGACGATCTCCTTCATCCCGTCGACCGTCTCGACCTGACAGACCTGCAGCCGGTCGGCGTTCGGGTGACGTTCGGCCGAAACGATCTTGGCCACGGTGAAGGGCGCCAGTTTGGCGGCGGGATCGAGCACCGCCTCGACCTCCAGCCCGGCCATGGTCATGGCCTCGGCGATCTGCTGAACATCCGCCTCGGTCTCGAGGTGGTCCTTCAGCCAGGACAGGGTGAACTTCATGCCGTCGGTCCCGCCACCGTCGGAACAGCCGCCAGTTGCTCTAGAATCTCTGCGGCTCCGGTGAAGCCGACATTGTAGAATTCGCAGCCCACGAAGGTGCAATCATGCATCGGGATGGTGCCCAGCGCCTTGTCCCCCATCGGCTGAAGCAGAAGATTTTTCATACCGCCGCGGGAGTCGCCGAAGTTCGTCTCATCGAACGTCGTGCCGGGTCCGACCAGAACGATCGCCGGGCCATCCAGCCGGCAACCGGTAAAGGTGCGCCCCACGACCGCGCCCTTGTCACGGCAATGCTGATAAAGATCGTGCAGGTTCAGATCGACGTTCTCGAACGTGGTCTGGGTCAGGTCGCGCGCAAGATTGACGGGACGGTTGATCGGAAGCCGGCTCATGCTTGCACCGCCCGTGCGCTGAGAAGGTCGGCCTCGATCTGCTCAAGCAGATCCGGCGCGCCGGTGAAGCCCACCTGAACAAAGCGGCAGCGAACAAAGCGGCAGTTGGACATGCCCACGACGCCCGCGATCATATCGCCCATCGGCTGAAGCAGCAGGGTGCGGGGGTTGGTCGCCACGCCCATGTTGCAGTTGTCGAACGTCGTGCCGTTCATGACGGCCATGACCGCCGGTCCTTCGATCAGACAGTTCGTGAACGTCTTGTCCTCGATGAACGTCTTGCCGGCGTTCATGTGATGAACGGCCAACGACGGCAGCCAGACGGCTTCCTTTTCGAAGGTCGTGCGGGCCACCAGTTCTCGGCCGAACTTTTCTTCGGCCGACATCGGCGTTTCAGTTTGATCGGTCATCTTGAAACTCGTTCAGCTCAGGCCCGAGGCCGGGTTGGGGGCGGCGAAGGCCGAGAAGCCGTAGTGGGACAGCCAGCGGGTGTCGGCGTCGAACATGGGTCGCAGGTCCGGCACGCCGTATTTCAGCATGGCCAGCCGATCCACGCCCATGCCGAAGGCGAAGCCTTGATATTCATCGGGGTCAATGCCGCAGTTCCTGAGCACATTGGGATGCACCATCCCGCAGCCCAGAATCTCCAGCCAGTCGTCGCCGGTGTTGAACACCAGTTTCCCACCCGACCGGTCGCAGCGGATGTCCATCTCGGCTGAGGGCTCGGTGAAGGGGAAGTGGTGCGGACGGAACCGCGCCTGGACTGCGTCCAGCTCGAAGAAGCGGGCGATGAAGGTCTGAAGCGTGGTCTTCAGGTGGCCCATGTGGATGTCCCGGTCGATCACCAGGCCTTCGATCTGGTGGAACATCGGCGTGTGGGTGGCGTCCGAATCCTTACGGAAGGTGCGGCCCGGGGCGATGATGCGGATCGGCGGCGTCTGGGACATCATGGTGCGGACCTGCACCGGGCTGGTGTGAGTGCGCAGCACCTTGCGCTCGCCCGTCTCGGGATCCGGCTTCAGGAAGAAGGTGTCGTGCATCTCCCGCGCCGGGTGTTTGGGCGGGAAGTTCAGGGCGGTGAAATTGTGGAAGTCGTCCTCGATGTCGGGGCCTTCGGCCACGGCGAAGCCCATCTCGGCGAACAGGGCGATCATCTCGTCCATCACCTGCATGGTGGGGTGAACCCCGCCCTTCCTGCGCGGACGCGCCGGCAGGGTCAGATCGATGCGTTCCGACAGCAGACGCGCGTCCAGTTCGGCGGCTTCCAGCGCGGTCTTTTTCGCGGCGATGGCTGCGGCGACGCGGTCGCGCAGGCCGTTGATCATCGGCCCCTGTTCGCGGCGTTCGTCGCGGCTCAGGGCGCCCATGCCCTTCAGCAGACCGGAGACGGAGCCGGACTTGCCCAGGGCGGCGACGCGCACCTCTTCCAGGGCGGCGACCGTTTCCGCGCCGCCGATGGCGTTGATCAGGTCGAGTTCGAGTGTGGCGAGATCGGTCATTTGCCCCGTGCCTTAGCGTTCTCGCGCGCGTTCGTCACCCTTCAAGGGGCCGATGCGATGACCGCAAGCTCAGACGCCGGCGCCTTGTTGGCCGCAACAATCCAGGCGGGCGGTTCCGGCTCCCAGCGGATGACCCGGCCGTCGGTCTGCATCCAACGATGTAGCCAAGAGATTCCATTGGCGCGGACATAGGTATAGGCATGGCCGTAGATCGGATCGGCCAGCGCCTCTTCCAGCGGCACCAAGCGATAACCGCGCGCCAGATACAGGGCGTGGATCTGTTTTCAATCCGCCCACGGATCGACTGTCGAAAACCCGCCGCGAAAGGTTCATGAACGGCAAAGCTGGCGTTAAATATCACCGGCTAATCAGGCCCCCGGACTTGCGAGGACCCTGATGCCGCTGATCGGTGATTTCGTCGACTTGATCGCACCCGTGGCCCCGTCCACGCCGGGCGCCGATGTGTTCGAGCGGTTCCAGACCGAGCCGAACACCTTGGCCCTGGCTGTCGTCGACGACGATGGCCGCCCCCTCGGCATCATCGAGCGCAACGCCTTCACGCTGAGGATGGCGGCCGAGTTCGGACGCGCCCTCTATGCCCGAAAGCCCGCCGAAAGCCTGATGGACCGCAACGCGCCGGTCGCGGAGGCGGCGACCAGCGCCGAGGCCTTCTTCCAGGCTTATGGGGCCGCGGAACTGGGCGCCTTGCTGACGGGCTTCATCGTAGTGGCGCGCGGCCGATATGTCGGCGTCGGCACAGCGCTGCAGGTGGTTCAGGCCGGCGCGGCCCTGCACCGACAGCGAGCCGAGGAAATGAGCGCCCTGGCTCGCAACCTGGCGGCGGCGGAAGCCGAAGCTGTCGCGTCCAGCCGCGCCAAGTCCGAGTTTCTGGCGGTAATGAGCCACGAGATCCGCACGCCCCTGAACGGGGTGCTGGGCGTCGCGGCCCTGATGGACAAGAAGCTGGAGCAGGAAGAGCTGCGCCCCTACGTCCGCACCGTGATCGATTCGGGCCAGAGCCTGCTGCGGCTGCTGACCGACGCGCTGGACATGTCACGCGCCTCGGCCGGCATGCTGACGCTGGAGGAGGAGCCGCTGGACCTGTCGGCCGTCGCCTTCGACATCGACGCCCTGTGGCGCGCGCGGGCCGACGAAAAGGCCCTGGCCCTGACCATCCGCACCGACCTGGCCGTTCCTTGCGTTCAGGCCGACGGGATGCGGCTGAAGCAACTGCTGAACAACCTGATCGGCAATGCGCTGAAGTTCACCCTGACGGGCGAGGTCGTCGCCCTGATCGAAAGCCACGCAGACGGCGAGGTGATCTTCACCGTGGACGACAGCGGCCCCGGCGTGCCCGAGGCGGCGGCCGCGACCATCTTTGATCCCTTCAACACCGGAAAGGCCGGGCGCGAGGGCGCGGGCGCGGGCCTGGGCCTGGCCATCTGCCGACAGATCGCCGAACGGATGGGCGGCGCGATCTCGCTTGGCGCCTCGCCCCAGGGCGGCGCGCGCTTTCAGGTGCGCCTGCCGCTGCGCGTCGCGACCGAGAGCGCGGCGCCCGCCCCCTCAATGGCCGAGCCGACCCCGCACGACACCCTGCATGTGCTGGTGGTGGACGACAACGCCACCAACCGCTTCGTCGCCGGCAAGCTGCTGGAGATGTTCGGCTGCACTTGCGAGATGGCCGAGAACGGGCGCGAGGCGGTGGACGCTGTAATGGCCCGTCCGTTCGACCTGGCCCTGATGGACATCAAGATGCCGGTGATGGACGGGGTCGCCGCGACGCGGGCCATCCGCGCCCTGCCCGGTCCGGCCGGCGCCCTGCCGATCCTGGCCCTGACGGCGAACGCCGACGAGCGCGACGAGCTGGACTATATCGCCGCCGGCATGAACGGCGTGGCGCAAAAGCCGATCCAGCCCGACGCCCTTCTGAACGCCATCCGCATGGTGCTGGCGCAAAGCCAGGCATCGCAGGTCCCCAAGGCGGCCTGAAACGAAGAACGCCCGCCCCGGAAACCGGAGCGGGCGTCATTCTTGGTGCGCTACGCTCGCGACGCGATCGCTCGCGGCTTCAGCGCGGCCCTTAAGCCAGGGCGGCGCGGACCTTGTCGGCGACGGCCTTGAAGCCGGTCGCGTCAGCGGCGATCGCGGCCAGAACCTTGCGGTCCAGTTCGATGCCGGCCTTGTTCAGGCCGTTGATGAACTGGCTGTAGGTGAAGCCTTCCAGACGGGCGGCGGCGTTGATGCGCTGGATCCACAGGGCGCGGAAGTTGCGCTTCTTGGCGCGACGGTCGCGATAGGCGTATTGCCCGGCGCGGTCGACGGCGGCCTTGGCCGTACGGATGGTATTCTTGCGGCGGCCGGAGAAGCCCTTGGCCTGCTCCAGAACCTTCTTGTGCTTGGCGTGCGAGGTTACGCCACGTTTAACGCGAGCCATGATGTTTTTCCCTTCGGGAAGTCCCTATCGCGCGCCGCCCACCTTGCTAGGTTTTGGGGCTTGCTGCTTGAGGGACTGTGGTTCAAATTCAGTGCGAAAAGATCGTCTGCCTGTCGTTCGCCTTAGGCGTACGGCATGTAGGATTTGATCTTCTTGGCGTCGGCGTCGGCCATGACCGAGGTGCCGCGGTTCTGGCGGATGTATTTCGAGTTGTGGCTGATCAAGCGGTGACGCTTGCCCGCAACGCCGGCCTTAACCTTGCCAGTGGCCGTGAATTTGAAGCGCTTCTTGGCGCCCGACTTCGTCTTCAGTTTCGGCATTTCAGTCTCCTTTTTGGAGGGCAACCGTCCGTTGGACTGCTTGAGCCCGTGGGAGGTGTCTCTCCAGAGTTTAAGAACCGCCCAGGCATGCCTGTTCGCCTGGCGGTTCGGTACGCGAAGGCGCGGCTTCTACGTGAAGAGCGCCGCCATTGCAAGACGAGTCAGGCCGGGGCTTTGACGCCGCCCTCTCCGCTGCGAATGACGCGTCCGGCGTTGATCGCCATCAGGGCCGCCGGGATGGTCAGCAGCGCCCCGATCACGAAGGGCCAGTCATGCCCCAGCCCCGAGAACAGCGCGCCCGCGATCATCGGCCCGAAGATGCGCGCCACCGAGCTTGAAGCCATGTTCAGACCCAGCATGGCCCCCTGCCGATCCGGCGGCGAGGCGCGGCTGATCATGGCCGAGATGTTGGGCATGGCCAGCGACATGCCGCACGCGCCGATCGCCATCACGATCGGAATGATCCAGCCCTGGACGACCGGGATCGTCAGGGCGCCCAGCTCGAGCCGCGTCGCAGGGAACCACGCGACCGGCGCCAGCACCTGCAACACCAGCGAAGTTCCAAACAGCAGCATGCCGGTGGCCAGCACGCGCGATTCGCCGAACCGTCGCGCCAGCCGCCCGGCGAAGAACCCCTGGTTCAGCGTCGAGACGATGCCCACGATCATGAAGCTGAGCCCCACTTCGCGCGCGCCCCATTGATAGCGGCTTTCGGACCACAGGCCGAACACGCTCTCCATCGCCGAAAACCCGGCCATATAGATCAGGGTCACGACCAGCACGCGCGACACCACCGCATTGTCACGCGCATCCTTCAGCCCCGCCAGGAAGGCTGGACGCGGGACGGCGGGATCGGCCTTGGCCCGGCTTTCGCGCAGGAAGACGACCACGCCGACCGCCGCGACCGCCGCCAACGCCGCCGCCAGGAAGATCGGCAGTTGATAGCCCAGCCGTCCCAGCTGCGGCTGCGTCAGCAATCCGCCCAAGCCCGGTCCGACGATGAAGCCCAGGCCGAACGCCGCCCCGATCAGACCCATCCGCCCGGCCCGCTGCTCGGGCGGGGTAACATCGGCCACATACCCCTGAACCGTCGAGATATTGCCCGCGCCCAGGCCGGTGAACAGCCTGACCGCGATCGCCAGCCAGATGTTGGGCACGAAGGCCAGCATCAGATAGCCCAGCGCATTGGCGATCAGGGTCATCAACAGCACGGGCTTTCGTCCGATCCGATCCGACAGCCGCCCCCAGAACGGTTCGGCGAAGAACTGACCCAGCGAATAGGCCGAGAACATCAGCGTGATCTGCCACGCCTCGGCCTTCAGGCTCTGGGCGAAAAACGGCAGCAACGGCACCACCAGCCCGAACCCGACCAGATTGATGAACACCGTCGCAAACAGCACAGCCAACGCCGGTGTCTTGAGCTTGGGCGGCGGGGTGCGCGCAGCGACCGTATCGGCGTTCGTCATCGCCTACGCTTAGCCGTTTCTCCAGCAAAGAAAAACGCCCCGGTCGCGGGACCGGGGCGTTTCGTATTCAGCGATGGATTGCGATCAGCGCGGGGCCAGGATCATGATCATCTGGCGGCCTTCCATCTTAGGCGCGAACTCGACCTTGGCGATTTCGTCGAAATCGGCCTGGACCTTGTTCAGCAACTTCATGCCCAGTTCGGGGTGGGCCATTTCGCGACCGCGGAAGCGCAGGGTGACCTTGACCTTGTCACCCTCGTCGAAGAAGCGGTGCATGGCCTTGGCCTTCACCTCATAGTCGTGGGTGTCGATGTTCGGACGGAGTTTGATCTCCTTCAGCTCGACGACCTTCTGGCGCTTGCGCTGCTCGGCCTTCTTCTTCTGTTCCTGGAAACGGTGCTTGCCGTAATCGAGGATCTTGGCCACCGGCGGCTCGGAGGTGGAGACGATCTCGACCAGGTCCATCCCGGCTTCCTCGGCGGCTTCCAGAGCGGCGGAGGTGGGCATGACGCCCTGTTTTTCGCCGTTCTGGTCGATGAGCAGAACGCGAGGGGCGCGGATATCCTGGTTCATACGCGGCCCGTCTTTCACGGGTGGCGCTTGCATGGGACGGCGAATGGGCGTCGTTTCCTTATGTGGTCAGAGAAGGCGTATGTCGTGATGAGCGAATGCACGCGGCGATCGCCACGTTCCCCTCAAGGCCGGCAATATGCCCCGCGAGCCCCGATTTTTCAAGGGTTCGCAGGCGTTTCACCGATGTAGGCATCATGCAGCGCCAGCACCGCCTCGAAGACGTGATCCACCGTCAGGTCCTCGATCGGCGCGAACTGGCCGCGCGTCTCGTTGGACGCCGCCGTGCGCGTCTTGGCCCCCCAGGGACCGTACAGCCACCACTCCGTCGGACCGAACAGACCCAGGGTCGGCCGGCCCAGCGCCGCCGACATGTGCATCAGACCCGAATCGTTGCCAACGAACAGATCGGCCCGGTCGATGGCGGCGGCCGAGGCCAGGATGTCGCCCTTGCCGACGAAATCGATGCCGCGCCCACCTTGCTCAGAATGGCCCGCCGCCTCCAAAGCCGGCGTCGCCGGGGGCCGGTCACCCGGCCCGCCCACCGGCATGAAGCGCCAGCCGTTGAAGCGCGGCTCGGCTTTCAGCTTCTCGACCAGCGCGCCCCAACGATCGGCGGGCCAGCTCTTTCCCGGCTGGTGCGCGATGGGCGCAAGCGCAATGATCCGACCGGGACCGGCGCCGCCCGCCAGCTGCGGATCGATCACGGCTGCGGCCTCGGCCCGCGCCTGATCGTCCAGGAAGATTTCGGGGTCCAGCGGCGTCGGCGACCCCATCAGGCGCGACACCATCTCGACCTTGCGCAGGCCGGTTTCCCACGAGCGGTTATAGACGATGCGCCGCTTCGCCGGGATCAGATAGCTGAGCGCCGAACCCCGGATGTCGATCACCAGATCCCAGCGCGTGCCGACGACCTGTTTCCACAGATCGAGCCAGTGGCCGGACAGCTTCTTCTTGTCGAGCACGATGGTGCGCACCACGCCGGGCGCATTGCGGAAGAAGGGCGCAGGCGGCCGGCCGCAGGCGACGGTGATCTCGGCCCCCGGGACCTGACGCGCGATCTCGCGGATCACGCCCGACGAAATGACGCAGTCGCCGATGCGGTTGGAGGTGACGAACAGGACCTGGGGTGCGGACATGGGTCTGTGTTCCGCCATCGCGCGTCGCGGTCAAGGGTGACGACGGCGGAAAGTCCGGGCAGAACGGCGCCATGACCGACATCCAGCACCTGTCCCGCCCCGATGGCGAAACCCTGGCCTTCAAACGCGTCGAAGGCGACGGCCCGACCGTGATCTGGGTCGGCGGCTTTCGTTCGGACATGGAGGGGACCAAGGCCCTGGCCCTGGACGTCGCCGCGCGCGAACGCGGCTGGAACTTCGTGCGCTACGATCACTTCGCCCATGGCCAGTCATCAGGCGACTGGAGACAGGCCACTATCGGCCGCTGGCGCGAGGACGCCGTCGCCCTGATCGACAGCCTGTCGGGGCCGGTCATTCCGGTTGGATCGTCGATGGGCGGCTGGGTCTCGCTGCTGGCGACGCTGGCGCGACCGGATCGGATCAAGGGCCTGGTGCTGGTCAATCCGGCCCAGGACTTCACCGAACGGCTGATGTGGCCCGGCCTGGCGGACCACGAGCGGCAGGCCATCCTGCGCGAGGGCGAGACCCTGATCGTCGAGGAGGGTCTTGGCGAATATGTCTTGACGCGGCGCATGTTCGAGGAGGCGCGCGACTGGCTGCTGCTGGACGGCGTGATCGACGTCGCCGCACCGATCCACGTTCTGCAAGGGCGCGCCGACGACGTCGTGCCGTGGCGACATCAGGTCGAACTGGTCGAACGGCTGACCGGCGGCGACGTGCGCCTAGACCTGATTGAGGGCGGCGATCACCGGCTTTCGACGCCGGCGGACCTCGACCGACTGGTCGCAGCGGTCGAGGCTATGCGAACCTAGATCCTCCCCCGTTCACGGGGGAGGGGACCGCGAAGCGGTGGAGGGGCCGGACGCGTGTTCGGTGTCGAGCGGCTAGCACCCTGCACGCCCTGCCCCCTCCACCATGCTGCGCATGGTCCCCCTCCCCCGCTGACGCAGGGGAGGATTGTGTCAGCGCGCCCCCGTCAGCGCCCCATACAGGTCCGTCCGGCGATCGCGGAAGAAGCCCCAGGCCGCGCGATATTTGTCCAGTTCGTCCAGATCGAAGCGGTGCACCAGCACCCCTTCCTCCTCGGCGCCCAGTTGCTCGACCAGTTCGCCCTGCTGGTCGGCGATAAAGGAATGGCCGTAGAAGGTCTGGCCGACCTCGGTCACGCGCTCATGGCCGATCCGGTTGGCGCCGACGACCGGCACGGCGTTCGACACCGCATGGCCCTGCATGGCGCGCCGCCACGGCTCGGCCGTATGCAGGGTCGCGTCATGCGGCTCGGTGCCGATGGCGGTCGGATACATCAGCACATCGGCGCCCATCAGCATCATCGCCCGCGCCGCTTCCGGGAACCACTGGTCCCAGCAGATGCCGACCCCGACCTTGCCGAAGCGCGTCTTCCAGACCTTGAAGCCGGTGTCGCCCGGCCGGAAATAGTATTTCTCCTGATAGCCGGGGCCGTCGGGGATATGGCTCTTGCGATAGACGCCCAGCGCCTCGCCGTCGGCGTCCAGCATGACCAGCGAGTTGTAATACTGCGGCCCGTCCTTCTCGAAGATCGAGACCGGAATGGCCACGCCCAAGTCCTTGGCGACCGGCGCCATGGCCACAACACACGGATGTTCGCGCCACTCATAAGCCTGGCTGAACCAGTGCTCTTCCTGCGACACGCAGAAGTACGGCCCCTGGAACAGTTCCGACGGCAGGATCACCTGCGCGCCCCGCCCCGCCGCCTCGCGCACGAGGGCGATGGTCTTGTCGATGTTCGCCTGCATGTCCTCGCCATACGAGGTCTGGATGCCGGCGACGGTGAGGGTGCGGGTCATGCGGGCTCCTGCTGGGAGATGCAGTGGAACGAGCCGCCGCCCGTCAGGATAGCGTTGGACGGCAGCGGGATGATCTCGCGATCGGGGAAGGCGTCCTTCAACGCCTTACAGGCCATGTCGGCGGCGCGCGCATCGCCATAGGTGGGCACGACCACGGCGCCATTGGCGATCAGGAAGTTCATGTGGCTGGCCGGGATCGGGCGCTCGTCCTCGTCCAGCACCAGCCCCGGCGACGGGATGCGCACGACCTTCAGCCGACGGCCTGCCGCATCGGTCACGGCGGCCAGATCGCGCGCCGTCGCGTCATAGACGTCGGCGTTGACGTCGTTTGTCCCCCAGGCGACCGGGCAGGCGACCACGCCGGGCGCGACGAACCGCGCCAGGTTATCGACGTGCCCGTCGGTGTGATCGTTCAGCAAACCGTCGCCCAGCCAAACCACGACCTTGGCGCCGACTACCTTTTCCAGCGCCGCCGCCGCGACGGCTTCATCCTGGTTCCAGGCCGGGTTGCGGTTCGGGTTCAGCAGGCACTGGCGCGTGGTCAGGACGGTTCCCTCCCCGTCGTGATCCAGCGACCCGCCCTCCATAACGAAGTCGTTCCAGGTCAGATCAACGCCCGCATGTCGGCCGATCTGGCCGGCGACCAGGTCGTCGCCCGGCATGTCGTATTTGCCGCCCCAGCCGTTAAACTTGAACGCCGCCGCCGTCTTGGATCCCGCGCCAAAGATCGGCCCGGTGTCGCGCAGCCAGACGTCGCCGAACTCGCCGGGCACGACCTCGACATTCGCGACGCCCGCAAAGCGCGCCTGGGCGTCGGCCAGGACCTCGGCCTTGCCGACCATCAGCTTGACCTGCTCGCGACCCGGCCCGGCCAGGGCCCGCACCAGACCCTCGACCTCGTCCTGCGCCTGCTCCAGCGCCTCGAACCAGTATTCCGCATGGCTGGGCCAACCCACCCACATGGCGCGGTGCGGCGCCCATTCGGCGGGGATGGCGGCAGCAGTCGGATCGGTCATGCGGGCGTCCTCAAGAAGGGCCGAACTGGGAGCCGCGCCATATGGCCCCAAGCGCCCCCGACTTCAACGTCAGCCACGAAAAAGGGCGGCCCGCGAACGGACCGCCCTTCGTCGTTTCAGTCTGGCCGAGCCTTAGAACTTCAAGCCAACCGTCATTTGGACGGTGCGCGGCGCGCCCAGCGAGAAGGTGCGCGGCTGGCCGGCGCGCGTGACACCGCCGCCCACCGCCACCGGCAAGGCGTTGTTGCCGGTCGAGATGTTGCCTAGGTAGTCCTCGTCGAACAGGTTCGTCACGTTTAGCTGAACATAGGCGCCGCGGATCGAGATGTTCTGCAGGTCGTAGCGAACGTCCATATCGGCGACGACGTAGGACGGCGAGGTTTCGTCGTTCACGTCCGTCGAGAAACGCTCGCCGACATATTTGGCCTGCAGACCGACGTGGAAGGCGTCGGTCGGATCCCAATCGACGCGCGCCGAGTAGGTCCATTCCGGCGTCTCGACCAGCTTCTTGCCCTTGGTCGGCAGGAAGGTGGTCGCCGACAGGGCCAGATCGTCCTGCAGTTCGCTGTCGTTCCACGACGCCGAGCCGTTGAACGTCCACTGGTCGTTCAGAACGAAGCCGAGCTGGGCGTCGACGCCTTGCTGCTTCACCTGACCGACGTTGCGGTCGAGGCTGATGCCGAAGGTCGGCGAGTTGATGTCGTTGTCGAACGACGACACGATCCGGTCGTTATATTCGATGTACCAGGCCGCGATCGAACCGATGATGCGTTCGTTACGGAAACGATAGCCCAAATCATAGGACTTGGTGGTCTCCGGCACGACGGTGGTGAAGTCCAGGGCGTTCGTCGTGGTATTGCGAACCGGCTGATACAGGTTGTCGGTGCGAGGCACCGAAATGCCTTCGGCGTAGCTGGCATAGACGCTGTGGCCTTCGCCGAAGCGATAGACGACGCCGGCGTTGGGCAGAACGTCATCGTATTTAATCGTCTGCGAATATGGCGGGATGTAGGAAGACGTGCCGGTCGAGGCGAAGTTGACATTGCCGTTGGCCAGGGTCGCCGACGGGGTCTCGGTGGTGCAACGCACGGTCGAGGTGCCGTTCAGCGAGTAGCAGTACTGGTTCAGTTGACGCTCGAAGAAGGGCGCGCGAACGCCGATGTTCACGGTCACAGCCTTGTCCAGGAAGTCCCCGACGTATTCCACGGCGATCTGGTTGAGCTGGGCGATCGAGAAACGATCGCGGCCGCGCAGGAAGGAACCGTCGCGACCAACAATCCGCGCGTCCTTGTCACCCCAGCGCTCTTGGCCGCCGAAGACGTTGCCCGGCTCGCTGTCGATGCCCGTGCGGGTCCATTCGGCGGTCTGGCGGTGACGACCATAGTCCAGAGTGTAGGCGGCGCGCAGGCGCTGCGAATCCGTGATGTTCCAGATCAGCGAACTGGTCAGGCCATAGCGGTGGGTATTGGTGTTGTTCGGCGTATACAGGCCGACGTTGTCGCAGCTGTCGCCGTCGCCGTTCAGATCGACGCCGGTGCTGTTGAAGGCCGCCGTGGCGCACTGTGCGTTGGTGATGACCGCCAGACCGGTCGCGCTGTTGTTGTTGGTGCGGTTCTGATCCAGGCGGTCGTCACGCTCGTTGACCAGGGTGTAACCGCCGCCATTGGCGATGGTGTACTGGAACGAGGGGTCGATAGTCAGGCGGATGCTGTCCGTCAGGCCGTAGCTGAATTGACCACGGATGTTGCCAGTGTTGGACGGGTTGATCCGGATGCCGTGATAGTTGGAGCAGCTTCCGGTCGCGGTCGTGCCGTCGCTCAGGAAGCGAGTCGAACCTGTGTTTTCATCCTGAACCGTGCCAGCGACAGCCGCCGGGCGAACGCAGGCGATGTCGTTTTCCAGGAAGGAGTTGGCATCGAACTGGGCGCGCGTGATCTGGTTGTTGTACTGGCTGTTGCGGTTGATATTCCAGTGCGCGGCCAAGCTCGCGAAGTTGCCTTCACCCAGATCCTGATAGATTTTGCCATTGAACTGAGTTTTCTCAAGTTCGCCTGGCCCCTTGAACTTGTCGTACTTCGTGTAGGAAGCAGTCGCGTAAGCGGTGGTGCCCCAGGGTCCGAACTCGCCAGAGTCGACGCGGGCGAACATGCGCTTGTAGTTGAACTCGCCGATCGAGGTGTTGATCTGCAGACCGCGCACGTCCAGCGGCGTCGCCGAACGATAAGCGATGGTGCCGCCGGTCGCCGAGGCGGTGGGGCTGTCCACGTCGGTCGCGCCAAGGTTTACCGAAGCGCGCTCGATGATTTCCGGGTCGAGTTGCTGGTTGGTGTAGGCAGCGTAGTTGCCGGTGTCGTTCAACGGCATGCCGTCGAAGGTGATCGAAACGCGGTTGCCGTCGAAGCCGCGCAGACGAATGTTGCCGCCCGAGTTGCCGTAGGGGTCGGAGTTCACGAAGTTCAGGCCGGGAACCAGGTTCAGGCTCTGGAGGATCGTCTGGCCCGACGCCTGGGTGCCGATGAATTCTTGATTGATGCTGGAGCGGCTCTTGGACGAGGTTTCAGCAGTAACGCCAGCAATGGCGCGCGGAGCCCGCGTCCCGGTCACGACCACTTCCTGCACTTCGGTCGCTTCGGTGCCGGTCGATTGGGCGGAGGCGGTTCCGGCGAAGGCTAGCGAGCCGGCAAGGGCGGTGGTCGCCCAGATCAGGCTTTTGCGAGTAATCATTACATCTATCCCCAGATGGACGGCGCGAATGGCTCTGGCGTCAGGCGTCCATCGCCTGTCGCAATCCAGCCCCCCTCTAGGGCGCATGTTGAAACCTTGGGCGACAGTTATGTAACAGCAATATGACAGAGACAGAGGGTGGTCTGGGCGCCACACCTTACGGGGGTCAGCTAGGCTGAGGCCCGCTCAAAAACGTCCGCGATGCCATTGGCCGTCGGCACGATGGCGTGCGGCTCATGATAGTTGCCGTTCACCTGGCTTTGGGCGATCACATGCGCACGGAATCGTGTGAACAGGTCGCTATCCGGCGCCTCCGGCGTGCGCCAGAAATCATCCAGCGGCTTCTGATCGGTCAGACCCTCGAAGTCGAAGAAGGCGTCGCCCAGAACCTTGACCGGCGTGTGGAAGCCCAGCGCCGACAACGCGGCGCTCGAGTTGTTGACAACCATCCCCAACGACGTCCGACATAGAGCCGCCAGATTGCCGCCATCGATGAAATCGACACGGCCCATCAAGCCATGCTCCTGAGCAAGCCGCATCGTAACGGCGCGGAGATTGACCAGGCCCGGATCCAACGGATGGTTCTTGACCACCAGGCGCGCCTCAGGCGGCGCCTTGGTGGCGAAGCTGGTGATGACTGCCGTCAGGAAGGCGCGGTTGTCAGCGTATCGCGAGTAACGCAGCAGTTGCGCGTCGCCTTCGCGTTGCAGGCAGGCGATAAAGAACTCGCCTCTACCCCTGATGATGTCGGCATCGCAGTTCTCGGGCCGGCGGAACGCCAGACTGACGTAGCGTCGGATATGGCCTAGGCACTGTTTGAGCGGGGAGAACACATAGGGCGCCGTGTAGTTCGGGAAGAACGCTTTTCCCGCGACCTGCACCGTATGATAGGCGCTGATGTTGGCGACGTGGTGCGGCAGGATTTTTCCAACTGCGACAGGCTCGGGCAGCTTCGGCGCCGGTTCGGGATATCCGTCGCGGAACCGTGGCAGCGCGCTGGAGCCGTTCACGCCATTGCGCTCGACTGTGACCCAATCAGGACGAAAGTAACCGTTCTCCAGAACCCAGACACGAGCGTTCAGGGTGTCGGCTGCCGCCAAAACCGCGCGGTTGTAGGCGCCGGCCTCGCCAAAGACGATGACGTCGCTGAAATCGGCGACGATGCGCGCCAGACCATCGGTCCAGGATTTGGCCGTCCCCTTGAACACCAAGCCGCCTGGTCTGCGCCAGTTCATCGCATCGCCGGCATTGAAGATCATGCGATTGACGACCGCCCCGCGCGATTCAAGCACCGAGGCCAGCGCCGCTCCGAACGCGCCGAAAGGGGCGGAAACGATCAGGAAACGACGGCCCGACAGACCGTATCGACCGCCCTGTCGTGGCGCAGGGAACGCAGAAATTTTCGTTGGCTGGGAAGTCGCCGGTGAACGAAGCCGCAGAGATACGCTGGGTCGGGCGTCATCCGCCCTTAATCGATAACGCCGACGACGCCGCGCCGACAGAACTCGAGAAGAGGAACGTACATCGACCATCATGCCCACCGGTACAATGACGCAAGAGAAACCGCTTCGGCGCGGCCGTTGCAACCGAAGAGTTCGTTGGCAAGAGGCATCGTCGCCCTTTTGTCGCGACCACCTTTTGCGATCAATCGAAAACGCCCTAAGTCCTGGAATTTTGAAACGTGGCGCTTTGAGCGTTGTTTTTTAGCATCAAAGCCGCCGCCGCCCCGAGGGCGACGACGGCTCGATGTCTTCGAAACGACGACTTCCATGCCTCGCGGTCGCTGATTGAGTGATCCCAATCAGCGACCGAAAGTCTTAGAAGTTGATGTCGATGGTCGCGCGGCGGTTGAGCGGTTCGCGCACACCGTCGGCGGTCGGCTTGGCCAGGTTGGTCTCGCCCTTGCCGTCGAGGGCGATCACGCCGCCGTTGACGCCCGAGGCGACCAGCGCGTCCGCGACGGTGCGCGAACGACGGTTGGACAGACCCAGGTTATAGGCGGCCGAACCCGAGGTGTCGGTGTAACCGACGATCAGGACGCGCGTCGGACGACCCGACTTGGCGTAGTTGGCGGCCTGCGTCACCACCGAACGGGCTTCCGCGGTCAGGTCCGAACGATCCCAGTCGAAGTAGACGACGAACTGGCGAGGCATCGGGGTCTGAGCGACCGGCGCCGGCGGAGGCGGCGGGGGCGGAGGAGGCGGCGGAGGCGGGGGCGGCGGAGGCGGCGGCGGCGGGACGTCTTCCGCACCGAA
>NZ_JAOYTN010000005.1 GCF_026105875.1 Brevundimonas sp. BT-123
TCGAAGCTTGGCGGCGCGATTACAACGAACGGCGTCCGCACTCGAAGCTCGGGTGGCTGACGCCGCAGGCCTATGCAGAAGCGCTCACCGGACAGATCGGCCGGTCCGCTGCGCTGGTTCCTTAACGAGTAGGCCGACCCAAACACCTTCAGCGAATCCGCACAGCTTTTCGGGGGAGAAGTAACCGCCCCTCCCGTCGTCCCTTCTCATACCATAGGAGGTGAGAAGGTCTCCGTCAGCGCGAAGGCGATGATCGCCGCCTACGGTGTTCCTACGAGCTTCAACCATTGCATTCCTGCTCATCGGCCTAGGTTGCGGACTCGGGAATACCGGCTTCTTCCTGCTCCTGTTCGGCATTCTGCAAGACCGCATCTACGAGGCTCAGGGGATGGCGCTGGGCTTGGGCAAGAGGCTGGAAGAGCCCGAGCAACGGACAACTGCTGAAGCCTGACAGCGGTAGCGCCATGTGGAGCGGGGACGGGTCCGCTCCGGAGGTTCGGTCTTCTAAGGCGCGGGATCAGCGGCTTGAAAACCATGTGGCGGGTGGTAAGGCCCGGCGGATGAGTGAACGTCTGCCTGAGCCTCCCTCGTCTTCGCCTGAAGATGCTTCCGATGACGCCTTCACACGCTGGTGCCTAGAAAACACCGGAGCTCGGCCCACGCCGGAGATGCGCCGCCGGTTTTATAAGCCGGTGATGCGATTGGTGATGTGGTCGGAAGATGACCACGACAGTCTCGTCGGTGACTTGCTGATCAAGGGAGACATCGAAGGCGGGGTTGAACCCTTCGACGCCGACGAGTGGATTGCGAATGCAAAGCGCGCCGGGGTCGATATCTCCGGTGACCCTGACCTGGCCTATCTACGCCGTGTGTCGGAGGACGCCCGAGCTCGTCGAGCCGCTAGCTCGCCCCCAGGTGACCCCTTCCGCCGGGAGGGTCGAAAACTTTCTCGAAAGCTCGAAGCCATCCATCGCCGTGAACGCAGGCAGTCCGAAGTCGCGTTCAAAGGGCGAAAAACAGCGTCCAGAAAATCACGGGAGAAATGGCGTCGGGACCAGAAGCGGGATGCCGCTATTCTATCAGAAATAACTGGATTTTTCGAAGTCGAGGTGGGGGTCAAGATGGCCGGCTCCCAAGCTGCGTTAGTCCGGGCGAAAAAGTCTGTGAAAACGGCGGGCGTCGAAGAGGCGGTGGTCGTCTTTCCGCATTGGGAGAAGTCCTCAGAAGTGATGCGTGCATTCGGCATGGCCTCGGCGGCGGGAGCTTCGGGTGCTCGTGACTTCACCATACATCTGAACGACGAGGTCCTTGACTATGCATGGGGGCGTGATGGGCAAAGCTTCGCCAAGAGGATGCTCAGACGGATTGCGGACGCTCTTGGGGCCAAGTGCCGGGCAGCGGAGCTTGAGCCTCCGGGCGTCATGTTTTTTGTCGAACAGGGCAGAGGCGAGCGTCCGCACCTGCACGGTGTCGTAATGATCCCCAACCATCCTGAAGCCCTTCATCTAGTCCGCGATGCCCTCAAGCGGGCTGGGGGATCGCCGTGGAAGAAGACAGCAGCCGTGGACACCCAGGTCGATATTGGCGGCCTACCGGAGCCGGTGGGATGGGTGGACTACATCACGAAGTTCAAGGAGCTCACCAAAGCCCACTTGGGGGCAAACACCTTCGCTGCCTCGCAATCGATGCGAGCTGTTGGCCGCGTACGGCGCTCCTTCGGGCTTCCTGAGGGCGGGGGGCGTCTTCTTGATCCTCACCCCATCAGGCCGGGAAACCGGACTAGGCGGGCGTTCATCATGCGGATCACCGGCGCTCATATCCGGACGTTTCCGAGGAGCAATCAGGTCCCAGAAATCCGAGCGAGGGAATGCGGAGGCGACCGGGCCGAGAACAGCATCCCAGATCGTAGTTTCCTCGACCACCGCATTATCGATCAACCATCCAGCCAGCAGTTCCACCGGATCGACGTGGAGCGCATTCGCAAGCGCGGTCAACTGGCTCGGGGCCGGTGAACTCCATCCAGCAATCCACGACTGCACCTCGCACTTAAGGATGGGCTGAAGCAGATCGGCAAGATGTTCGACAGTGATGTCCCTGTGCCGAAGTCGGTCACCCAGAAAGGTCGTCATCAGGGTGTGCGCGGGCAGTCGGTTCGTCATTGGTTACTCCGTTGGTGGAGCAACAGGACTAGCGGCTCGCGGCTCGATCATCTCGTGGCAACCGCTTGGGCCGACTAGGGAAATCCGACCCTTATCCCGGCGCGGTTGATCGAGCCGAACCACCGTGCAGATGGGTGTGCGAAGTCCGATCGCCTTGGAGCCTATCCCTTCGACCACCCGAGGCCCACGTTCTCCGTACAGGTTTCGTTAGGCACGTTTTTCAGCGATGCACGCAGGTGTCGGGGCTCAAATCCAGCGTGGACGGGATTTCGCTTTCAGATGCTCGCCAAAGGGTAAGGGTATCCGGCGGATAGTCAGCCAGAATATGTAGGTTTCATACTGGTTCCGTCAGGTTCGGTATAAGGCTCGACAGTTCTTATACCCAAAAACAGGGGGGACCCCGTTCGTATATATCGCCGATTTTTCTAAGACTTCGTCTTCCATAAATGGGCGACTTCGGAGTTCTAGACCAACCCAGATCGTTTTGCGTCCGGCGCTTAACGCATTGATTTCGTTTCGCACCGAAATCGCCGGTTTTGCGACTAACTTGTTGTATCGACGGAAATCAGGTCAGCTTCCCAAGCTTTTCGTGCGGGTTCGATTCCCGCTGCCCGCTCCAGCCTCTCGGTGAAGGCGCGACGTCGCCGCCGCGCCTTCCTTCCGACCTCAGTTCGCCGCTTCGACCGTCACGCCGCGCTTTTGCAGGATGGCCTGGACGCTGTCGTCGCCGGTCAAGTGGGCGGCGCCGACGGCGATGAAGGCGGTGCCGGAGCCTTCGAGCAGGGTCTGGATCTGGTTGGCCCAGTCGGTGTTCCGATCCACCAGAACAGACTGATAGAGGGCGGGCGAGGCGTCCTTCATTTCCGTGATCGTGACGCGGTCCAGCGTGGCGACGTCGCCCCGGGCCCAGGCCTCGACCATTTCATCCAGCTTGGTGGCGGCGTTCTCGTAGTCCTTCAGCGTCTCGCGCAGGAAGACCAGTTGCACGTCGTCGGGCAGGCCGGCCAGGATGCCGACCTGCTTGTCGATGGTCTCAAAGCCGTGGATCGGCTTGCCCGCCGCCTCGGCGCGCGCCTTCAGCACCAGTTCGACGCCCGACTTGGGGTCGTAGCCGGCCTTGATCAGCGGCGCGACCGACAGGCTGAGCGCCGCCAGCCAGGGTTTCATCGGCTGAAGCTGGGCGGCCGAGGCGCCCATGGCCTGGGCGGCCGCGTCCAGTTCAGCGTTTTCTTCCGGCGTCAGGCGGCTGGACAACGGAGTCTCGTGCGACAGGCCGTGCTGCTGGATCAGCGGCATGATGGCGGCCTGGTCGTCGGGATTGCTGATCTCGAACCAGATGTCCGACGCGCTGTCGAAGGCGGCCTCGACGCGGGGGCTGGCCCATCCGGTCGTCGGGCGAAGCACATGGACCGAGCCGAACAGATACAGGGTCGAATCCGCATCCTTGACCACCCACAGCGCGGGGCCTTCGCCCTGGATGGGCGCGGGCGCAGCAAGCGCGGCGGTCTGGGCCAGGGCGTCGGCCGGGACGCCGGCGATGGCGGCGAACAGCGCCACGCCTCCGGCGAAGCCGATCGCGCCCCGCAACAGGGTGGACACGGAGGATTTGAGACGGGCTGTAAAGGTCATGAGTTCACGCTTTATCGTCTGAAAAGATGGATTCGATGGGTTGGCCGAAGACGCGGGCTATCTTGAAGGCCAGCGGCAGGGAGGGGTCGTAACGGCCGGTCTCCAGGGCGTTCACGGTCTGGCGCGATACGCCGAGCTGTTCGGCCAGCTGCGCCTGGCTCCAGTCGCGCTCGGCGCGCAGGACCTTGAGACGATTGTTCATGGCTCAGCCCCGCATCCGCGCCAGCCACCACCAGGCCCAGACGACGGTATAGCCGATCAGCATGGGGGCGATCATCAAGGCGGCGCCGGCGGACATGTAGTCGATGGGCGAGCCGCCCGATCCGATCTCGCGCGCGATGACCTCGCGCCACGGCCCCGCCGAGGACAGGATCAGGCCCACGCCGCTGACGCACATGCCCGCCGTGCCGCCCCAGTACCAGGCCGCCTTGTGCGCCTCACGCGCGGCTTCATCGATGACCCGCATCCATTCGGCGCCGACCCACAGCGAGCCGGCCATGATGGTGGCGGCGAAGACGGCGGTGAAGATCATCTCCCCCATCTCCGAACCGATCCAGCCGGCGCGGGCGGCGTATCCCATCGCGATCCCCCCGACCAAGGCAAACACCAATCCGCCGCCGAAGGTGATTGCAATCGCCTTGATTACCGGCCGCCACTTGCGCATCAGTCAACACCCCTTGTCCTATTGACAAGTCACATTGACATCACGGCGTCGGCGCTGTCAAGCGCCCTTTCCACAGAAAGAGCCCCTACTCCGCCTTGGCGGCGGCGATCAGTTCGGGACGGGCGATGGCGCGGGGCGCGGTTTCAACCGGTGTCAGATCCGGCAAGGCCTTGCCCTCGTGATCGACCTGCAGGTCCTCGAACCGGCGAGCCGAGACCATGACCTGGCTCTCGAGCGAACCGACGAACTGATTGTACTTGCCGACGGCCGTATCCAGCGCGCGTCCGACGGCGGAGGCATGGCCGCCCATGACGGACAGGCGCTTGTAGAGTTCGCGGCCCAGGGCGGCGACCTTGTCGGCGTTGGCCGCCTGCTCTTCCGCGCGCCAGCCATAGGCAACGGCCTTGCACAGAGCGAACAGGGTCGAAGGGGTCACGATGACGACGCGCGAGGCCATCGCCTGGGTCATCAGGTCCGGCTCATGGTCCAGCGCCGTGACCAAGAACGCATCGCCGGGCACGAACAGGACAACGAAATCGGGGCTAGGTTTGAACTGGTCCTGATAGGCCTTGGACGACAGCTGGCGCACATGGGTCTTCAGGCTGGCGGCGGTGCGCAGGCCGACCGAGCGGGCGCGCGCCTCTTCGTCGCCCTCCCCGTCGTCGAAGGCCAGCGGGACCTTGGCGTCGATCACGAACATGCCGCCGCCGGGCAGGCGGACGATGAAGTCGGGCCGGTTCTGACGGCCCTCGTCGTCGGCGCTGGAGGTCTGTTCGGTGAAGTCGAACCGCCCCGCCATGCCGGCGGCCTCCAGCACATTGCGGCAGGTCTGCTCGCCCCATCGGCCCCGACGGCCCGTGTTGCCGCGCAGGGCTTCGGTCAGCTTGCGCGCCTCGTCGCGCGTGGCGGACGAGGCCGTCATCAGCTGGGCCAGCTGCTCGCGCAGCCCCCCGGTCTCTTCGGACCGCGTCTTCTCCAGCGCGGCGACATGCTCCTGGAACTTGGTCAGGGTGTCGGCGACGGGTTTCAGCTGGGCGGCCATCCGCTCGCGCGCCAGCTGGTCCTGGGCGCGGAAGGTCTCGGTCGCGCGACTGACCATCTGATCCGCCACGACCTGGGCCGACTGCGCGGCCTGGGCCTTGAGCAGTTCGCCCATGGTCACACGGCTTTCCTCAACCAGATCGATGCGGGCCTCGGCCGCCGCCAGCGCGCCGCTCGTCTTCTGCCAGCCCATATAGGCCCATAGAAAACCACCCCCGAAGGCGGCGGCCAGGACAGCGAGGATCAGCACAAGCATGTTCATGCTCCGTTCCTAGCGGGAGTCGCCCTGAATGAGAAGCGGGGCCCTTCCGGCGCCGCTTGCCCGGAACGTCGCCGTTGCGATGACGTTGGTGTCTCAGCCATTTGCACGAAGGACCCGCCCATGACCCCGGAAAAGCCCCACCGCCACGACACCGCCGCCGATGCGGTGCACGACGGCCGGCCGGTCGACGCCGAACTGGTGCGCAGCGGCCGCAAGAACCCGCGCATCGCCGTCATCCTGGCGATCTCGACGCTGGCGGCGGCCATTCTGCTGCTGGGCCTGTGGTTCGTGACCAACGGCGCGTTCGATTCCAAGAACGCGGAGACCGGGCCGGTGGCGGCCGCCGCCGAAACCCAGGCCTTCGCCGGTGACAGCCAGACTCCGCCGGCCGCCGATGCGCCGACGGATGAAACGGGGCGCGCCGTGCCGACCCCGACGGGCGAAGCGCCGAACGTCAACGCCCCGACGGTGCCTTCGAACTAACTCGGTCAGGCCGGGCGGCGGGCTCGCAGAGCCTGGACGATGGTGCCGTCGTCCAGCCAATCCAGTTCGCCGCCGACCGGCACCCCGCGCGCCAGCGAGGTGATCTCCACATCCGGACCGGCGATCCGCTCGGCGACATAGTGGGCGGTCGTCTGGCCATCGACCGTGGCCGGCAGGGCCAGCACGACCTCGCGCACGCCCCCGCCCCTCACGCGCCCGACCAGTTCGGTGATCCGCAGATGCTCGGGGCCGACACCGTCCAGAGCGGACAGCAGTCCGCCGAGCACATGATATTTGCCGCGAAAGGCGCCGGATCGCTCCATCGCCCACAGGGCGCCGGCCTCCTCGACCACGCAGATCAGACCGTTGTCTCGCGCTCCATCCGAACAGATGGCGCAGGGGTCGCGCGTATCCGGCGCGGCGCAAACCGAGCACGACACGACCTTTTCCGCCGTCTCGGCCAACGACGCCGCCAGCGGGACCAACAACTGCTCGCGTCGCTTCAATAGCGCCAGCGCCGCACGCCGCGCCGAGCGCGGACCCAGGCCCGGCAGTTTGGCGAGAAGGGAGATCAGCCGTTCGATCTCCGGCCCGACGGAGGCGGCCATCAGAACAGTTTCGGCATTCCGGGAATGTTCATCCCGGCCATGGGCCCTGCGGCCTCGCGCATCAGGGCGTTGTTCTGCTCATCCAGCTTGCGCTTGGCGTCGGCATGGGCGGCGACGATCAGATCGGCCAGAATCTCGCCCTCGCCCGGGCTCAGCAGGCTATCGTCGATCTTGATAGCCGTAATCTCGCCAGGGCCCTTGAGGGACACCGAGACGAGACCGCCGCCGGACGAACCCTCGGCGATCGTTTCGGCCATCCTGGCCTGGGCGTCCTGCAGCTTTTGCTGCATCGCCTGGGCCTGCTGCATCAGTTGGGTCAGATCTTTCATGCCCTCTAGATAGGGCGAACCAAGCCCGGGCGACAGAGGGCTTCTGCTCGGTGCGCGATATCGAAACCCAGCCTTTCGGGATTGGCGCTTGCGGCTGTTGCAAAACACCCTAATCAGCACCCGTAATCGTTGCTATTTAAGTCAGGAACGCATCCATGGCCTATGACGCTACTCATCAACGCGACGTCCCGCTGACGGACGCAGCCCTGTCGCAACTGTTCACCGAGGCGCGCACGCGCAACGGCTGGACCGACCGCCCCGTCGCGCCGGAACTGCTGCGCAAGCTGTATGACCTGACCAAGTTCGGGCCCACGGCGGTCAACGGATCGCCCGCCCGCTTCGTCTTCATCACCTCGCCCGAGGCCAAGGCCCGCCTGATCCCGCTGATGAGCGAAGGCAATCGCGACAAGACGCAGCAGGCCCCGGTGACGGTGATCGTCGGTCAGGACATGGACTTCCACGACCACCTCGACGCCCTGTTCCCCCACTCGCCGGGCGCCAAGGCTTGGTTCGCAGACGAGGCCGGCCGGCGAGAGACCGCCTTCCGCAACGCCTCGCTGCAAGGCGGCTATCTGACCATCGCCGCCCGCGCCCTGGGCCTGGATGTCGGGCCGATGTCCGGTTTCGACGCCGCCGGCGTGAAGGCCGAGTTCTTCCCCGACAGCCATGTCGAGCCGAACTATATCCTCAACCTCGGCTATGGCTCGGACGAGAACCTGTTTCCACGCTCGCCGCGCCTGTCTTTCGACGAGGCCGCGCAGATTCTCTGAGCCGAGTTGTCGGCCCGAAACGAAGAAGGGCGGCCCGTCGGGCCGCCCTTTTGTCGTTCATCGCCGGAGCAATCAGGTGTTGGGCGGCGCAGACGCCGTCGCGGCGGGCGGGGCCGCCGGGGTCGCCTGAGACGCGGCGGGGGCGCCGGCGGCCGGGGTGGTTCCGGTCGCTTCGGTCGCCGCAGCGCCTTCGGTCACCGGGGCCTCGCCCGTCGCAGGCGCGCCGGCGGCCGGCGCGGCCGCGCCAGGCTGACGGGTGGGATCCGGCACCGGGATGGCGAAGCCGCCCGAGCCCTGGGTGCGCAGCCAGGCGATCAGATTGATGCGCGTCTGGGTGTCGCGGATGCCGGCGAAGGACATCTTGGTGCCGGGCACATATTTGGCCGGGGCCGTGATGAAGCTGTTGATCTGGTCATAGCCCCAGGTCGGCGCCTCGGCCTTGTGCTTGGCCATGGCGTCGGAATAGGCGAAGCCCGGACGGTGCATGACCGGACCGCCGACCACGCCCCACAGGTTCGGACCGATCTTGTCGGCGCCGCCCTGGTGCGCGTCATGGCAGGCCTGGCAACGCGCGAAGGCGGCCTCGCCGGCAGCCAGATCGGCGGTCGGCAGAACCGTGCCCCAGTCGGGCGCCAGTTCGGCGGCTTCACCCCCGGCGGCCTCTTCCGGCGCATCGACGAAATAGCCCATCTTTTCGGGCGCTTCCGAATGATAGACGAGGCCCGAGGCCTGCTGGACGACCAGGATGACGAACGCCGTCCCCAGAGCCGCGCCGAAAATCTTGTTCCACTTAAGATCGCCGCTCATACGCCTGGTCGTTTCCCTCTGCCGGCCGGGCCCCTCGAAAACACGCCCCGGACATAATCTTGCTTTGGCGTCTCTGGCACGGTAGCGCCGCCTTCGCAACCGGCCCAACGCGCGACGGGCCAGACAGGCGTCAGGGAAGTCGATGAATCCGTTGATAATGATACCGGCTCGCATGGCCGCCACCCGCCTGCCGAACAAGCCGCTGGCCCTGATCGGCGACACGCCGATGATCGTGCGCGCCTATCGTCAAGCCGAGGCCTCGGGCCTGCCGGTCGTGGTCGCCGCCGGAGATCCGGAGATCGTCGAGGCGGTGGAAGCCGCAGGCGGCCGCGCCGTCCTGACCGATCCCGCCCTGCCTTCGGGCTCGGACCGCATCCGCGCCGCCGTGGACGCCATCGACCCCGAGGGCGATTTCGACGCCGTCATCAACGTTCAGGGCGACATGCCCTTCGCCAGCCCGGGTCTGGCCGTCGCCTGCGCCGCCATTCTGCACGGCGAGCCGGCCTGCGACATCGCCACCCTGGTCGCCGCCGAGGCCGAGTCGTCGGACCGGACCAATCCCGACGTGGTCAAGGCGGTGCTGGCCCTGGGCGAAGGCGAACGCCAGGCGCGCGCCCTCTATTTCACGCGCTCGACCCTGTATGGCGACGCGCCCGTCTGGCGCCACATCGGCGTCTATGGCTATCGCCGAGAGGCGCTGAACCGCTTCTGCGCCGCGCCGCCGTCGCCGCTGGAGAAGCGCGAGAAGCTGGAGCAGCTGCGCGCCCTGGAGATGGGCATGCAGATCTGGGCCGCCGTCATCGACGAAGCCCCCCTGTCCGTCGACAATCCGGCAGACCTGGAGGCGGCGCGGGCGCTGGCCTGACGCCGGAGCTGCACCCGGCGAGAACGGTGCAATGGCGTGCAATTTCGGCGGATAGAACTGTTTTTACTCAGGAATAGTTTGCGCCGAATTGCACCGGTGCAATTCCGTCTGCGACGCTGGTCGCGCGACGATGTCAAAGACCCGTCGGCATCATAGGCCGGGCCGGGGCCCTGTATGGCAGACGGTCGATGCGAAGCCGTAAACCCCTGAAACGACGCCGGTTCGTTCTCTGGGTTAGGATGGAAAGTCATTGAATGCTCTCCCTCCCCGTTGCGGGAAGGGTGAGGCAGTCGTCAGGCCTCCTCGACCCAAGCCTGGATCAGGCTGTGGGCGATGGCGAAGGGCGGCGGGGCCTGGATGCTCGGATGCTCGCCCGCCAGCACGGCGCGCGCCTCGGCCCGCGTCAGCCAGGCGACGGCTTCCAGCTCGGTCTGGTCCGGTTGCGCCTGATCGTCCGACACCTCTGCGATCAGGCCGATCATCAGTTGCGACGGAAAGGGCCAGGGCTGGCTGGAGTGATAAGCCGTGGAAATCACGGTCAGGCCGGCCTCTTCCTTCACCTCTCGGGCGCAGGCCTCCTCGATGGATTCGCCCGGTTCCAGGAACCCGGCCAGGGCCGACATCCGTCCGGCAGGCCAGGCCGCCTGACGGCCCAGCAGGCAGATGGGCTCCGCCCCGCCCTTGTAGACCGGCAGCATGATGGTCACCGGATCGACGCGCGGGAAATGCTCGGTCCCGCAGGCCGGACAGACCCGCTTCCAGCCGCCCGACGCCGTCTCGCTCAGCGTGCCGCAGTTGGCGCAAAAGCCGTGTCTGCGCCGCCAGTCGAACAGGCTCTTGGCCCCGCCGGCCATGGCCGCATCCGCCGCCGGCAGGATCGCCGCCGCCGCACGCATCTCCTGAAAGGCGCCCAGCCCGGCCAGCGGCCCTTCGGTCGGATCGATGGAACCTTCGAACTCGACGGCGAAGACGGGTTCGTCGTTCCACAGGCCCAGAAACGCCTCGCGATCCCGCACCAAGGTGCGCGCATGGCGCATCTTCAGCCATGCCAGCCTCGGCCCCTCGCCCGTCTCCTCGATCAGCGGCCGCCCTTCCCAGAGCACCAGGGCCTGGGCGTAGGGTTTGGCGGCCTGCTCGGCCAGCCAGTCGGGATCATTCCTCAGGTCGCCGGCCCGATCGAGCGGGTTGCCGGCGAAGGTGTTCTGATGAGCCATGCGGGTTTGTAGCTCTTGATTCCGGCGTTCGCACCCGTCATATCTCCGCTTGGAGATCGCGGGCGAAGGCTTCGCCAATCTGGTCAGGGCCGGAAGGCAGCAGCCACAACGAATTCCCCTTCGGGTCGCGGTCTCTACTTCCTCCTTTCTTGTGCGCTAACTCTCGCGACGCGGTCGCTCGCTGCTTGAGCGCATGTGCGTTTGCCTTCTCCCCTCGGGGGAGAAGGGAGATTGAATCCCTTCGCGTAGCCCCGGACCCGCTGTAAGACTTCACCCCATGACGGACAGCGACACGAATCTCGACGGCCCGCCCTGGGAAGAGGACGACGTCGTCGAACGCGACGAGAACACCGACGACATGTTCGGCGCGCCTGCCGCGGCGCCCGAGCCGGTTGCGCCTGTCACCAAGCCCGCCCCCGCCGAAGTCGCGGCCCACGTCGATGACGGCGCCGCCTATCAGGTGCTGGCGCGCAAATACCGGCCGCGCACCTTCGAGGATCTGATCGGGCAGGAGGCGATGGTGCGCACCCTGACCAACGCCTTCGCCACGGGCCGGATCGCCCACGCCTTCATGCTGACGGGCGTGCGGGGCGTCGGCAAGACGACCACCGCCCGCCTTCTGGCCCGCGCCCTGAACAACGAGACCGACGTCATCGACAAGCCGTCGCTGACCCTGACCGCCCACGGCCGGCACGACGCCGCCATCATGGCCGGCCAGCACATGGACGTGATGGAGATGGACGCGGCGTCGCACACCGGCGTCAACGACATCCGCGACATTCTGGAAAGCGTCCGCTATGCGCCCGTCGAGGCGCGCTACAAGGTCTATGTGCTGGACGAGGTCCACATGCTGTCGACGCAGGCGTTCAACGCCCTGCTGAAGACGCTGGAAGAGCCGCCGCCCCACGCCAAATTCATCTTCGCCACCACCGAGATCCGCAAGGTGCCGGTGACGATCCTGAGCCGGTGCCAGCGCTTCGACCTGCGTCGGGTCGAGCCGGAAGTCCTGGTCGAGCATCTGGGCCGGATCGCCGACCGCGAAGGCATGAAGATCGAGAATGACGCCCTGGCCCTGATCTCGCGCGCGGCCGAGGGGTCGGTGCGCGACGGCCTGTCGCTGCTGGATCAGGCCCTGGTCCAGGCCGAGCGCGGCGCGACGGTCAAGACCGAGACGGTGCGCGACATGCTGGGCCTGGCCGACCGGACCCAGACCATCGCCCTGTTCGAAAGCGTCATGGCCGGCCGCACGCCCGAGGCGCTGGAGAGCTTCCGCACTCTTTATGGCTTCGGCGCCGATCCGGTGCAGGTGACCAACGACCTGTTGGAACATTGCCACGCGGCCTCGGTCGCCAAGATGCTGGGCCCGAACGCGACGCGGTTGCCCAACGATCAGGCGCAGAAGCTGGCGGCCCTGGGCGCGGCTATTCCGGCGGCGACCCTGTCGCGCACCTGGCAGATGCTGCTGAAGGCGCTGGACGAGGTGCGGCGCGCGCCCAATCCGGCCGATGCGGTGGAAATGGCGATCGTGCGTCTGGCCTATGCGGCCGACCTGCCGGGACCGGAGGAGGCGCTTAAGCGGCTGCAGTCCGGCGAACCCATCGGCGGCGGCTCCGCCCCGCGTGGTGGCGGTGGCGGCGGCGGCACCTCGGCGCAGCTGGCCGCGCGGCCGGTGATGGCCCCCGCCCTGCCCGATCCGCAGACCTTCGAACAGGTCGTGGCCCTGATCGGCGAGAAGCGCGAGGTCGGGCTTCAGATGGATGTGGAGCGGTATGTGAAGCCGGTCTCGTTCAAGCCCGGCGCCATCGTCTATGAAAGCGTCCAGGGTGCGCCCATCGAACTGGCCCGCAAGCTGTCGGCCCGCCTGCGCGAATGGACCGGCCGCACCTGGCTGATCGCCGCCAACGGTCAGGGCGGGGCCGAGACGGTCATCGAGATCCAGAAAAAGGCCCGCGCCGCCGAACGGGCCGAGGTCGAGGCCAACCCCTTCGTCCAGGCGGTGCTTCAGGCCTTCCCGGGCGCCAAGCTGGGCGAGATCAAGACCATCGCCCCGACCGTGGTCACCCCGGAAATCCCCGACGTGGTCGAGGACGACGACGAGGACTGAGGGTTCGGCCTATCGCGGGGCGCGCTTGGCCAGGATGCGTTGCAGGGTGCGGCGGTGCATGCCCAGGCGGCGCGCCGTCTCCGAGACATTGTGGTCGCACAGCTCATAGACGCGCTGGATATGCTCCCAGCGGACGCGGTCGGCGCTCATGGGGTTTTCGGGCGGTTCGGGCGAATCGCCGGTCGCCAACAGGGCCTTGACCACGTCGTCGGCGTCGGCAGGCTTGGACAGATAGTCGACGGCGCCGGCCTTGACCGCCGCGACCGCCGTGGCGATGGCGCCGTAGCCGGTCACCATGACGATGCGGGCGTCCTCGCGCTTTTCGCGCACCGCCTCGACGATCTTCAGGCCGTTGCCGTCCTCAAGCCGCATGTCCAGCACGGCGAAGGCCGGGGCCTTGTCGCGCAGCAGCTGCATCGCCTCGGCGACGGATTCCGCAGTCGTCACCTGAAAGCCGCGCGCCTCCAACGCCCGCCCCATGCGGGTGCGCAGGGCCTGGTCGTCATCCAGCAACAGCAGGGACTTGTCGGGCAGGGCGGCGATGCGGGCTTCGAGTTCTGACATGCGTTTCTCTCTCCTGCCGCTTCAAGTCGGGACGGGTAGCGCGTGGGTCAAGGCCAAGGTTCCGCCTGCGACGCTTCGACCCAATCCGCTCATGCCGCGACCTCCAAGGCGGGCCGCGCCCAGCGCACCGCCACGCGTGCGCCGCGCAGTGAACCCTTGGCGTCCGATTGCGGCAGGCCCTGACCCACGCTGACCGACCCGCCGGTCCGTTCCAAAAGGGTACGGGCGATGAAGAAGCCCAGGCCCATGCCGCCCTGACTGGGGGCGATGGGCGGCTCGACCGTTGTGCGAGGCTTGGAGGGTCGAGCGGCGGCGGCGATCTGGGCGGCCAGAGCCTGGCGCGCCTTGCCCTGCGGCCGACTGGTCACATAGGGCTCGCCCAGCCGGGGCAGGATGTCGCCTGCGAAGCCCGGCCCATCATCCAGAATCTCGATCTCGATCCAGCCGGCGTCAACCACCGCCTGGACCCGCACCGTGGTCTTGGCGAAATCAGCGGCGTTCTCGACCAGGGTGGACAGGCCGTGGATCACCTCGGGCATCCGGCGCACGCGCGGCGCGGGCTGACCCGGCGGCGTCTTGACCAGAACATCGAAGGCCAGGTCGAAGCCGCGGTGCGGCTCCACCACCTCTTCCAGCAGGGCCTTCAGCGACACGTCGGCATAGAGGGCGTCGTCGCCCTCTGGCTGCTGCGACAACTGGGTCAGGATGCCCCGGCACCGTTCGGCCTGTTGCAGGATCAGGGCGGCGTCCTCGGCCGCGTCGCTGTCGGGGGCCGAGGCGCGCTGAAGCTCCTTGGCCACCACCTGAATGGTCGCCAGCGGCGTGCCCAGCTCATGCGCCGCCGCCGCCGCCAGGCCGCCCAGCGCCGCCAGCCTCTGTTCGCGTTGCAGCACGTCCTGGGTGGTCGCCAGGGCCAGCTCCAGCTTCTCCGCATCGGCCGCCACCCGCCAGGCATAGCCGGCGGTGAAGACCACGCCGGTCACCAGGGCCATGGCCATGCCGAGGCGATACAGCGTCGGCAGGTGGAAGTTCTCATGCGGGCGCCACGGCAGGGGTTCGGACCAGAAGAACAGCACCCCGACCGCGATCAGGGCCAGCACGCCCAGCACCAAGGCCTGACGCGCCGGCAGGGCCGCCGCCGCGATGGTGACGGGCGCGACCAGCAGCAGGCAGAACGGGTTCTCCAGCCCGCCGGTCAGACCCAGCAACACGCCCAGCTGGAAGATGTCGAAGCCCAGGTGGATCGCCGTCGTGCGCCCATCGGGCAGGCTGGCCTCCAGCCGGCGCACCCGCGCCATGGCCCCCACGTTCACCGCCGCGCTGACGGCGATCACGATCAGGCAGGGCCAGAGCGGCAGGGGGAAATGCAGCCCCTGATGCGCCGTCAGGATCGCCGCGCTCTGGCCGATGATCGTCAGCCAGCGCAGAACGATCAGGGTCCGCAGTGAAAATCCCCGACCGCGACGCGGGGCATCGCTCCAGCCGTTCAACGGCTCCGAAGAGGATGCGCCGTGCGGCGCCATGCGGGCTTCTGTCGAGGTCACACGCCTTCTATAGACCGATCACATCCGTTTCGTGAGAGGCCGTCATGCCGCGTCGTTCCATCCTGCTGTTCGCGGGCGCCTGCATCGCCATCGCCGTGGCGCTGGCCATCATCACCATCGTGGTGGTCAGCGGTCGCGCGCCCACATCGGACGGCGCCGATGTGACGTCGACCGGCCAGCCCCTGGTCGGCGGCGACTTCAAACTGGTCAATCAGGATGGACAACCCGTCAATCAAACGATGCTGAATGGCAAATGGAGCCTGGTTTTCTTCGGTTTCACCTACTGCCCCGAGTTCTGCCCGACCACCCTGGCCGAGCTGGGCGCGGTGCAGCAGCGGCTGGGCGACAAGGCGGACAATCTGCAGATCGTCTTCGTCAGCATCGACCCTGAACGCGACACGCCCCAGGCGCTGAAGGACTATTTGTCGTCAGACGGCTTTCCCAAGGGAACCATCGGCCTAACGGGCACGCCCGAACAGGTGGCGACCGCCGCCAAGGCCTATCGCGCCTTCTATCAAAAGGTCGGCGAGGGCGAGGGCTATACGATGAACCATTCCCTGACCGTCTATCTGATGGGCCCGGACGGAAAGTTCCGCACCGCCGTCGCCTATGGAATGGGGCCGGACAAGACGACCAGGATCATCGAACAGGCGATGGCGCGGGGTTAGCGGCGATCCCATAATCCTTTTGCAGGGTGATGCATTATATGTTGCCCTGCACAAACGGCGCTCGGCCGTATCGGATCGTCATGCTCTACGCCTTTCATGAACTCGCCTACCAGTCGGCCCTGCCGTTCCGGGTCGGCGCGCAACTGGCCCGCAGCTTCTGGACCTCGCCGTTCAACCCGGCGGCCGACACCGCCATCGGCCGCACCGCCTACGCCTCGGCCGAATTGTTCGAGAGCGTGACGCGGCGCTACGGCAAGCCGGCCTGGAAGCTGGAAACCATCGACATCGGCGGCAAGCCGGTGCGCACCACCGAACAGGTGATCTGGCAGAGCCCGTGGTGCCGCCTGGTCCGCTTCGCCCGCAACATCGGCGACCTGAAGCGCGCCAAGAAGCCCGCCTCCGGCCCGGCCGTCCTGATCGTGGCCCCGCTGTCGGGCCACTACGCCACCCTGCTGCGCGGCACGGTCGAGGCCTTCCTTCAGGACCACGACGTCTATGTCACCGACTGGGTCAACGCCCGCCAGGTGCCGATGCTGGAGGGGCGGTTCGACTTCTTCGACTATATCGACCACGTCCGCCTGATGCTGGCCGAGATCGGCGGCCGCGCCCACGTCGTCGGCGTGTGCCAGCCCGGCCCGCCGGTGCTGGCCGCCGGCGCGGTGATGGCCGAGGACGAGGACGAAAACCGTCCCCTGTCGATGACCTTCATGGGGTCGCCCATCGACGCGCGCCTGTCGCCGACCGTGACCAACCAGTTGGCCGAGGAAAAGCCGTTCACCTGGTTCAAGTCGAACATGATCCACACGGTGCCCCTGCCCTATGCGGGCTTCGGGCGGCGCGTCTATCCGGGCTTTGTCCAGCTCTACAGCTTCATGTCGATGAACGAGGATCGCCACCGCGACGCCCACTGGAACTATTTCACCAGCCTGATCGCCGGCGACGGCGACGAGGTCGAGAAGCACGAGGAATTCTACGACGAATATCTGTCGGTTCTGGACCTGACCGAAGAGTTCTATCTCCAGACCATCGACATCGTCTTCCAGCAGCACCTGCTGGCGCGCGGCCTGCTGGAACATCGCGGGCGCAAGGTCGATCTGTCCAGGATCACCGACATCGGCCTGATGACCGTCGAGGGGGAGAAGGACGACATCTCCGGCGTCGGCCAGACCCAGGCCGCGCACGGCCTGTGCCCCAATATCCCCGAGGATCGCCGCGTCCTCTACGTCCAGCCGAGCGTGGGCCATTACGGCGTGTTCAACGGCCGTCGTTTCCGTGACGAGATCTATCCCCGCGTGCGCGATTTCATCGCCCAGAACGAGGCCGCCGGTGGCGTATCGCAACGGTCAGCGGCTGCCGCTTGACGAAAGCGGGGCCGGCGCCGGTCCCGTCCTCAGACTTTCGGTCAATCCGCGCGCGCGACGCTTATCGGTGCGGATCGACGCGCGCGCCGGCGAGGCCGTGGTCATCGCCCCGACCGAGCGCGGGCTGAGCCAGGCCGTCGCCTTCGCCCGATCCAAGGCCGTCTGGATCAGCGAACGCCTGGCCGTTCGCCCCAAGAGCCGCCCGCTGGAGCCGGGCCAGGTCATCTCCCTGCGCGGCAGGCCCGTGCGGCTTGAGGCCGTGTCCGGCGCGGGCGCCGCACGCCTGGTCGAGGACGGGACCATCATCCGCTCGGGCGGCGAGGGCGAGGCCTACGCCCGCCGGGTCGAAAACCTGCTGAAGCGCGAGGCGCGCGATACGCTTCTGGAACGCACCGACCACCATCTGCGAGCGCTGGGCCAAGGCCCGGTCAAGATGGGCATCGCCGACACCCGGTCGCGCTGGGGCTCTTGCAGCCCGCACAACCGCACCATCCGCTACTCCTGGCGCGTCATCATGGCCCCGCCCCCGGTCATCGACTACCTCGCCGCCCACGAGGTCGCCCACCTGGTCCACGCCGACCACAGCCCGGCCTATTGGTCCGTCGTCGAACGGCTGGTCGGGGATCACAGGCCCTGGCGCAAATGGCTGAAGGATTACGGCGCCGCGCTTCACGCCGTGGGGCGCTAGCTGACGACAGTCTCCTCCCCACTTGTGGGGAGGGGGACCGCGTGCAGCGTGGTGGAGGGGCTCTTGAAGTCCCATCGGCGCCTATGATGCGTTAAGAGCCCCTCCGTCACGGCGCAAGGGCGCCGCGCCACCTCCCCATCGCTACGCGACAGGGAGGAGACTGGTGGCCTTAAAAGAACAACGCATCGCCCTTGCGCTCCGGCGCCGGGCGGCCCTCGGGCTGCTGCGGCTGCGGCGCGTCGCGATAACCGCCCTTGGGCGACGCGGGCCCCATCGGCTGCGGTGACGGCGGCTGCATCGGCGCCTGGTCGTCCGGGACATAGGGTTCGCCCGCCAGGGGATCGACGGGTTCGATGGGCAGGCCGTTCTGATCCAGACCGCTCATCAGGTCGCCGACCGGATCGGGCGCGACCCAGCCTTCGGGCATGGGCGGACCGTTGGGGATGGCGGGGGCGTCCAGGCGCGGCAGGGCCGCCTCCATGAAGCCCTTCCAGATGGCGGCGGGCGACGAGCCGCCGGTCACGCCGCGCATGGCGGTGTTGTCGTCCTTGCCGACCCAGACAGCGGTGACGAAGCCGCCGGTATAGCCGACGAACCAGGCGTCCTTGTAATCCGAGGTCGTGCCGGTCTTGCCCGCCAGGTCGCGGCCCGAGATCGCCGCCGACCGCCCCGAGCCGCTGGTCACGACGCCGCGCAGCATCTGGTTCATGTAGTACAGCGACGGATTGTTGATCGCCTGACCGCTCTGGCCCGACTGGCGCTGGTAGATGACGCGGCCCTGCGGCGTGCGGATGCGGCTGATGCCATAGGCATCGACGCGGCGCCCGCCGTTGGCGAAGGCGTCATAGGCGGTGGCCATCTCGATCGGCGAGACCTCGACCGCGCCCAGCGCCATCGCCGGCTCCAGACCGATGCGGCTTTCGATGCCCAAACGCCGCGCGGCGCGGGCCACGCTGTCGCGCCCGACCTGATCGGCGACATAGGCCGCTACCGTATTGGTCGACTGGGCCACAGCCTGGGCCAGGGTCATATTTCCGCTGAAGGTGCCGGAATAGTTGCGGGGCGACCAGTTGCCGATTGTGATCGGCTGATCGACCACCGGGGTCTGGGGCGTATAGCCGGCCTCGACCGCCGCCAGATAGACGAACGGCTTGAAGGCCGAACCCGCCTGGCGCCTGGCGTCGACGGCGCGGTTGAACTGGCTGTCGGCATAGGAGGAGCCGCCGATCATGGCGCGCACCCGGCCGTCGCCGTCCAGTGCGACCAGGGCCGCCTGCTGCACGCCCTTGCCGGCGTCACGATCCAGGATGCGGCGCACCGACCGCTCGGCCGCTGTCTGCAGCGTCAGGTCCAGCGTGGTCTCGACCACCATGTCCTCGGTCGGTTCGCCGACCAGGCTGCGGATCGACTTGTCCAGCCAGTCGATGAAATACTGGGCGTGCTGTGTCGCGAGCGTCCGCGAAACGATGACCGGCTGGGTCACGGCCTGTTCGCGCTGGGCGGCGGTGATGACGCCGGCCTCTTCCATCTCGTTCAGCACGACGGTGGCGCGGGCGGCGGCGCGCTCGCTCTCGGACACGGGCGAATAGCGCGACGGGGCCTTCAGCAGGCCCGCCAGAAGCGCGGCCTCGCCCACGGTCAGATTCTTGGCCGACTTGTCGAAATACCGCTGGGACGCCGCCTCGATCCCATAGGCCCCGGCGCCGAAATAGACCCGGTTCAGATACAGGGCCAGGATCTCCTTCTTGGAGAATTTCATCTCCAGCCAGACGGCCAGCATCAGCTCCTGCACCTTGCGGCGCATGTTCTGGTCGGGCGTCAGGAACAGGTTCTTGACCAACTGCTGCGTCAGGGTCGAACCGCCCTGCACCACCCGACCGGCGCGGACGTTGGTCGCCATCGCCCGCATCATGCCGATGGGGTCGAAGCCGGGGTGGTGATAGAAGCGCCGGTCCTCGATCGCGATGAAGGCGGCAGGCACATAGTCCGGCAGGGCGTCCAGATCGGCCGGCGGCGCCATCTGGGTGCCTCGCGTCGCGATCAACGCCCCATTGCGGTCCAGATAGGTGATCGAGGGCTGGCGATCGACCTGATACAGGCTGGAGGTGTCGGGCAGGCCGCGCGCGAAGACGGCGAAGAAGACGACCAGGAAGATCAGCCCCCAGACGGCCAGCACCGCGCTCCAGTAGAACAACCGCCCCAGGGCCGACCGGCGGGGCTTGCCCTGCGCCTGTGGTCCGCCCGCATTCACCGGTCCCGCCATGTCCGTCCTTCAGATGCCGCCCTGGGCGAGTTTTCGTTCATCGGCTGTGTATCGCGTCTGAACGCCCGCCGAAACGGTCCCGCTGACTTCACGGGATCGTGAGCGGCTATTTCGCCGAAAGAAAGGCGCGCCGGGCCAGCCACACGCCGCTTTCCGCCCCGTCGTATTCGACGGTCATGCCCACGTCGGCCTTGTCCTGATCAAGGCCGACGATCCGTTTCGCGGACGGGTGGGTCACGGCGCCTATTTCGTCAGGAAGGCGTCCAGGTCGGCGTAGAAGGCCTGGGGCTGGTCGAACATGATGAAGTGAGCGCTGTCGTCGATCCGCTTCAGCTGGACGTCCTTCAGATTGGCGAAGGACATCCGATAGATGCTGTCGGTGATCTGGGGCGTCATGCGCGGATCATTGAACTTGACGTACACCACCTCGGTCGGGGCAGTGATCTTGGACAGTTCGGGACGCAGGTCCGTCGTGATCAGCTCGCGGAAGGCGGCGGCCGAGACCTTCTGGTCGCTTTCGCGCATGTCTTCCAACGCCTCGGCGCGACGGCTTTCGGTGTTGATCATGCCGTTGATGCTGGCGGTCGCCTGGGCGACATAGGCCTCGCGCGGGCTATTGGCCTGGGCGGCCCAGATCTGGTCGGCGACCGGGGTCACGCTTTCGGCCGAGGCGCCCGGCGCAGCGAACATCGCGCCCATGAAGGGGATCATGTCCACGACCATCAACTTGCCGACCGCATCGGGATGGCGCGCGGCCAGCATCATGCCGATGGTGCCGCCCATCGAATGGCCGACGACGACCGGCTTGGTCAGGCCCTTTTCGCGGATATAGCGGGCGATCTCTTCCGCCACCGGCGCGGCGACCGGCGAAGGGGTTGCGCCCTGCGCATTGCCCTCGGCCGGCGCGCCGGCGAAGCCCTGCACATGAATGCGGTGCACGCGCCAACCCACGCCGTCCTGCGCCGTCAGATGATCCACCGTCCCCTGCCAGACCTCGGGCGACGAGCTGAGACCGGGAATCAGGATGATGTCGCGTCCATCCATGTCGCCATCGACGCGGACATGGATGCGGTCGGACTGGAAATCGGCATGCTGGTGGCCGTGGGCGTGACCCGCCTCCGCGTGGGCGCCATGCCCGTCCTGCGCCAGGGCGGCGGGTGCGACACACAGCAGGGCGGCGGTCGCTGCGGCGCCGACGGTGCGGTTCAGAATGGATGCGATGGTCATGATCAAACTCCCCTTTGACGCCCGCTTATGCCGCACCGACTTTGATATGTAAAGTTCTCTGTCAGGTGACATGAGACAGGCGCCGCGCGGCTCTGTTAGACAGTCGGCATGAAGCCCGCCGACGCCGCTCCCGTCCAGTCCCCCCAGGTCGAACCCGCCCCTTCAAAAGCCGGCGCGCAGCCGTTCGGCAAGGGGTTCGTCACCGATGCATGGTATTTCGTCGCCCTGGGCCGCGACGTCGCCCCGGCCAGCCTGAAACGCTATGAGATCATGGGCGAGCCGGTGCTGATCGGCCGCACTCGCGCAGGCCTGGTCTATGCGATGCGCGATATCTGTCCCCACCGCGCCGCACCCCTGTCGGCGGGCAAGCTGGTCGAGAAGCCCGGCGAGGGCGAGACGGTCGAATGCCCCTATCACGGCTGGCGCTTCCGCCCCGACGGGGTGTGCGCCGCCATTCCTTCGCTGGTCGAGGATCAGGCGTTCGAGGCGAACCGCATCCGCGTCCGGTCCTATCCGGTGCGCGAGAGCCAGGGCATCGTCTTCGTCTGGATGGCGTCCGACGCTCGCAATCCGATGGAGCCGGACCACGAGCCGCCGGTCTTCCCCGGCGTCGTCGGCGGCGAGGCCAAGCTGGTCGAGGCGATGGATTTCGACAGCCACATCGACCACGCCGTCGTCGGCCTGATGGATCCGGCGCATGGGCCTTACGTCCACCAGCAATGGTGGTGGCGGTCCGAACATTCGATGCACGAAAAGTCCAAGGCCTTCGCCCCGACCGCGTACGGCTGGGCCATGGTGCGGCATGCGCCGTCGTCAAACAGCCGCCTCTACAAGATCCTGGGCGGCGCGCCCGCGACCGAGATCACCTTCCGCCTGCCGGGCTTCCGCTGGGAGCATATTCAGGTGGGCGAAAAACAGGTGCTGGCCCTGACCTGCCTGACGCCGATCACCGACACGAAGACGCGCATCACCCAGATCTTCTGGTCCGACCACTGGGTGTTCGGCCTGGCCAAGCCCTTCTTGCGGATGGGGGTCGTCGCCTTCCTGAAACAGGACGGCGGTATGGTGAACCTGCAGAACGAAGGCCTGCGCTACGACCCCGCCCTGATCTGGATCGACGACGCCGACAAACAGGCCAAATGGTATCAGCAGCTCAAGCGCGAATGGGCCAAGAGCCGCGCCGAGGCGCGCCCCTTCGTCAATCCGATCCAGCCTGTGACGCTGAGATGGAAAAGCTGAAGACCGCGTCCTTCTCCCCTCGGGGGAGAAGGTGGCTCGCGGAGCGAGACGGATGAGGGGGCTGCCAATCGCAACCTCGCCGTTGCCGTTTCGAGGCGGACAGATACCCCTCATCCGAGGCCTGCGGCCCCACCTTCTCCCCCAAGGGGAGAAGGGCGATGATCAGATCTTCAGCCCGTGCTCTCCGGCCAGGTCGACCAGCTTCACCATCGGGCGCGGACCCCAGTGGGCGATGACTTCGGAGGCGGCGAGCGAGCCCAGCTTGCCGGCCTCTTCCAGCGTCAGGCCGCGCGCGAGGCCCAGCAGGAAGCCGGCGGCGTATTGATCACCGGCGCCGGTGGTGTCGATCACCTTGGCGACCGGATAGGCGGCGACCACAACGCGCTCGTCGCCCTTGATCACGACCGAGCCGTGCTCGCCGCGCGTGACGGCGGCGATCTCGACGATGGCGGCCAGTTGCGCGGCGGCGGCGTCGAAGTCTTCGGTCTCGAACAGGGCGCCTAGTTCGGCTTCGTTAGCCAAGACGATGTCGGCGGACTGGGTGATGAAGTCCAGCAGTTCGGCGCGCCAGCGGGCGACCACGAAGGTGTCCGACAGGGTGATGGCCACCTTGCGGCCCGCCTTGTGCGCGGCGGCGGCGGCGCGTTCGAAGGCGGCGCGGGCGGGCGCCGGATCGAACAGATAGCCTTCCAGATAGACGATCTCGCTGGCGCCGATCAGGGCCTCGTCGATGTCGTCGGCATACAGCTGGTTCGCAGCGCCCAGGAAGGTCGCCATGGTGCGCGCCCCGTCCGACAGGACGTTGATCAGGCAACGGCCGGTGCCGAAGCCCTGCTCCGCCCCGCCCGTCAGGACCGGGGTGTCGAAGTGTACACCCGCCGCGCGGATATCGTGGGTGAAGACCTTGCCCAGCGTATCGTCGGCGACCTTGCCGATATAGGCCGCGCGGCCGCCGAACGAGCCGACGCCCGCCACGGTGTTGCCGGCCGATCCGCCCGAGGCCTCCACGCCCGGCGCCATGGCGTCATACAGGGCGGCGCTGCGTTCGGCGTCGACCAGCTGCATGGAGTTGGGCGCCAGGTCCTGGGCCGTCAGGAAGGCGGCGTCGCAGGGGCTGAGGACGTCGACGATGGCGTTGCCGACGGCGCAGACATCATATTGGGCGGTGTTCTGGGTCATGGTCGCGCCTTAGCCGGTCAATGCCCGCACGTCACCCGAAATCATATAAGGAAGCCCTTATATGCTTCGCGTCGCTTCGTTATGAGGACTGCATGACCCAGATCGCCGTCCTGACCCCCGATCCTGCCGACAAGACCTATGTCGGGCGTTGGCCCGAGGTGCTGGAACGGTTGAAGGCGACGTTGGAGAGCACGGGCGCGACGGTCACGGCCACGCGCTGGAGCGATCATGTCGAGGAGGCGTCGGGCCTTCAGGACTATGACCTGATCCTGCCGGTCATCGCCTGGGGCTATCACCGCGATCATGGGCGCTGGCTGAAGGCTTGCGCGAAGTGGAGCCAAGCCGGTCTGCCGGTCGCCAATCCGGCCGAGGTGCTGCGCTGGAACTCCGACAAGGCCTATCTGGCGCGGCTGGCGGACAAGGGCGTGCCGATCCCGCAGACGCGCTGGACCGACCGCGTGACGCAGGATCAGGTGGGCGCCGCCTTCGCCGAAACGGGCGCGCCAGTGCTGATCGTCAAACCGACGGTGTCGGCCGGGGCGTTTCGCACCCTGCGCCTGACGCCCGGCGAGGCGTTGAAAGATGCGCCCGTGGGGGCGGCGATGATCCAGCCCTATCTCAAGTCGATCGAGACCGAGGGCGAGACCTCGCTGCTGTTCTTCGGCGGCCGGTTCAGCCATGCGGTCAATAAACGTCCCGTGGCCGGCGACTTCCGCATCCAGGTCCAGTTCGGCGGTCTGTATAAGGCCGTGACGCCGGACGCGGCGGCGATGGCCTTGGCCGAGCAGGTGCTGGCCGCCATCGACGAACCGCTGCTCTATGCCCGCATCGACATGGCCCGCGACGACTCCGGTCGATGGGTGCTGATGGAGGCCGAACTGATCGAGCCGGACTTCTACCTGGACCACGACCCCGCGAACGGCGCCGGCTTCGCCGAGGCCGTCAAAGCCCGGCTTGAGACCTAGGCCGCCTAGTGCTGAACCGCTCTCGAACCGGGCCTGAGCTCAGAACTCTTCCCAGTCCGACTGAACGACGGCCACGGCCGCTCGCCCCCCGCCAGCCGCCATGCGAGCGCGCGCAGGCGCGGCGTGGGTCCGAGCGAAGCTTTCGACCCGCGCCTTCATCTGCTGGACGGGAGACGCGTGGATCGGCGTCGGGGCCGCGGCGACCTGACTTGTCTCGAAGCGGCCGACCAGTTCGGCCAGTTCGGCGGCCTCACGGCTCAGGCTCAGGCTGGCGGCGGTCGATTGCTCGACCATGGCCGCGTTCTGCTGGGTGACCTGATCCATCTGGTTCACGGCCGTGTTGACCTCGGCCAGACCCACCGCCTGTTCCTGGGTCGAGGCGCGGATCTCGCCCATCAAGGTCGTGATCTCCTCGATCCGGCCGGCGATGCCGGTCAGGGCCTCGCCCGACTGACGCACCAGAACCACCCCGTCCTTGACCTGATTGGAGCTGGCGGAAATCAGCGTCTTGATCTCCTTGGCCGATTCCGCCGAACGCTGCGCCAGGGCGCGCACTTCGGAGGCGACGACCGCAAAGCCGCGACCGGCCTCGCCCGCACGGGCGGCCTCGACGCCGGCGTTCAGCGCCAGGAGGTTGGTCTGGAAGGCGATCTCGTCGATCACGCCGATGATCTGGCTGATCTCGTTCGACGAGCGTTCGATCTCACCCATGGCCGCGACGGCCTTCTGGACGACGACGCCCCCGGTCTCGGCCTGGGTCCGCCCCTGGGTGACGACAGTGTCGGCGGCCTGGGCGTTTTCGGCTGTCTTGCGCACGGTGACGGTGATCTGGTCCAGCGCGGCGGCCGTCTCTTCCAGACTGGCGGCCTGTTGTTCGGTGCGGCGTGACAGATCCTCGGCGGCGCTGCTGATCTCATGGGCGCCCGACTGCATTGATCCGGCGTTGACGCCGATCACGCCGACTGCCTCGTCCAGCGCCGCCATGGCCTGGTTAAAGTTGTCGCGCAAGACGGCGTAGTCGCCCGGAAAGTCGTCCTGGATGCGATAGGACAGGTCGCCGGCCGCCATGGCCGACAGGCCCCTGGCCGTGCCTTCGACGACGGCGGCCTGGACCTGGGCGGCCTGACGGTCCGCCTCGGCCCGGCGTTCGCGCTCCTCTTCGACGGCTGTCACGTCCATGGCGAACTTGACCACCTTGTAGGGGCGTCCGTCGCTGTCCAGGATCGGATTGTAGCTGGCCCGATCACCACCCGCTGGCCGCTCTTGCCGTAGCGGACGAACTTGTCCGCCACGAACTCACCGGCGTTCAGCTTTCGCCACAACTCGGCATAGGCCGGCGTCTGCGCCTCGGCCGGATCGACGAACATCCTGTGGTGACGTCCGACAATCTCAGCCGGCTCATATCCAACCACCGATAGGAAGTTCTGATTGGCCTCCAGAATGACGCCATCCAGATCGAACTGGATGACTGCTTGAGAGCGACTGACGGCAGCCATCATGTTGCGCAGCTCGTTGAGCGTCTTGTCATCTCTGGTTTTGGCGAAAAGGCGCAATGCAAAAATCTTTCGTGCTGAGATGAACGTTAATGCCACATCAACACTTTAAATCAGGTGTCAGCATGGTTAGCGCGCTAAAGGCTCAACCTGGGGGAGAATATTTCTCTGCGGTCTAGCTTTAGCCGCCTTAAAGCCGTTACGCCGCCCGCTGGTTCCATGAGGTCATATTTGTCGCAACGCCCTACCCTGCTGTCGTCAGATCAGCGCAGCGCCCTTCAGCTCGACGTCGCCATGACGCTGATGGTGACAGCCAAGCGGTGGAGGTTACGTGTCGCCGATCTGTTCCGAGAGTCCGGACACACGGGCGCGCCGACCGTGGTGCTTTATTTCCTGGCGGACGAGCCCAAGGGCCTGACGCTTTCCGAGTTGGCGAACAGGATGGAGCTGTCCGGCGCGTCGCTGACCCGTCTGGTGCAAAGACTCGAGAAGGACGGCATGGTCAGCCGGCGTCGGATGATCGGCGACGGCCGGTCATGGCTGATCCAGATGGAGCCGGCCGGGCGCGCCGAAATCGAGGCGTTCGAGATCCATGCCGCGGCCATGCGCAAACGCATGTTCGAAGGCGTTTCGGACGAGGATATGGCTGCCGCACGTCGCGTGCTGAAGGCCTTGGCTGAGAAGCTGACCCACGGCCCCGACGCCGCTCCGGGGATCTAGCCCGCCGCCTCGCCCAGCGCCATCAGGCCTGCCCGCGACGGGCACAGGTCGGCGATGATGCAGGACAGGCATTTGGGTTTGCGCGCCGTGCAGGTGTAGCGGCCGTGCAGGATCAGCCAGTGGTGCGCCTTGGGCAGCCAGTCCTCTGGCACCACCTTGAACAACTGGGCCTCGACCTTGTCCGGCGTTCCGGCATTGGCCAGGCCCAGCCGGTGCGAGACGCGAAAGACGTGGGTGTCGACGGCGATGGCCGCCTCGATCCCCAGTTCGTTCAGAACCACCGACGCCGTCTTGCGCCCCACGCCGGGCAGGGCCTGAAGATCGGCGCGGTTCAGCGGGACCTCGCCCCCATGCTGGTCCAGCACGATGCGGCTCAGCGCGATGACGTTCTTCGCCTTGCCGCGATAAAGGCCGATGGAGGCGATGTAGGGGATAAGCCCCTCCTCGCCGAGGGCCAGCATCTTCTCCGGCGTGTCCGCTACCTTGAACAGCCGCTCGGTCGCCTTGTTGACCGACACGTCCGTCGCCTGGGCCGACAGGGCGACGGCGACGATCAGGGTGAAGGGATTGGAGAAATCCAGCTCGGTCTTGGGCTCCGGCATGACGCCGGACAGGCGTTCGAAGATCGCCTCGACACGATCTTCGTCGGGCGGCCAGCGCCACACGGGGATGGCCGCCCCGGTCATCACGGCGGGGCGTTTGGCCGGCTTGGCGGCGGGCTTTCTGGCCTTGGCGGGCTTCATGCTTCGCTGTCGTCCCCGGGGCGACGCGGGTCAAGACCCAGGCCCTTGAGCGTTTGGGCGGTCAGGGCGGCCTCGGCGGCGCGCTCGCCCTCCATCCACGCGCCGTGGGCCGTGCCGTAATAGACCGGCGCGGTCGCCTCGCCGGCCAGGAAAATGCGGTCCTCGACCGCCATGCGCAGCTTGGCCCGATCCGCCGCATGGCCCGGCAAGGCGTGGGAATAGGCACCCCGCGACCAGGGATCGACGCCCCAGCCGCTGACCGCGACCGCCTCCAGCCGCCGGCGCATGTCCGATCCCAGAGCCGCGACCAGTTCGGACACGGCGAAGTCGAACAGGGCGGCCGGCCCCTGCGCCTCCAGCCCCCAGGCGAGGTCGGCCCCGAAATAGGCCTCGATCATCGGCCGTCCGAACGGCCGCAGGTGATAGCCGCCGGTTTCGGCCGTATCGGTGCGGGTCCACAGCTGGGTGTCGGGCTGGAAATCGCCGGCGCCGCGCACCGTCATATGCACCTTGGACGCCAGGCCCAGCGGCACGCCCGCCGTCGCTTCGATCAGCGCTGGAACCGGCGGATCGATGCGGATCGCCTCGCCGGAGATCAGGCTGTTGGGCACGGTCAGGATGACGATCCGCGCTGTCAGTTCACCGCGATTGGTCTCCAGCCGCAGCACCGGTCCGGAACGGTCGATGCGGCTGACGGCGCAGTCCGTGACCGTGATGGACGAAACAGCCTGCCCCAGCCGGGCGATCAGGCGGCCATAGCCTTCGCGCACCCGCCAGTTCACGCCCGTGTCGCCATAGGCGTCGTAATCCAGGCTGGACACCTCGGCGAACCGCGCGCCGTTCAGGGCGCCGGAGATGGCGTCCATGTGCGGGTTCCAGCGGCAGTCGGGATCGAAGAAGTCCGACGCCGGGCGATCCTCACCTAGCGAAGGCCTCGCCGAACGCGGCCTGATCCGCCCGGGTCATTTCGTGGTCGAAGGCTTGGGTGCGCCAGGGCGGCGGCGTCTGGTCCAGCGTCAGCCCCTCGGCCTCGACCCGTCCGGCCAGCACATTGTCGTCCGCCGAATGCAGCCAGCCGCACCCCATGTCCAAGCCTTCGCCCTCGGCCCGAACCGTCCAGGCGCGCCCCCCGATCCGGTCGCGGGCCTCCAGCACCAGAACCGACAGGCCGGGTCGCATCAGACGGCGCGCGGCGGCGATGCCGGCTGAGCCTGCGCCGATCACCACGACATCGACCTGGGACGGCAGCGGCTGGGAGGCTGAGATGCGGGCGTTCATGGCGTCAGGACATACACGAAAACCGGTCGTGATCGGCGTCGTCCGGTCGCCTATTGATTTTTGGACGGCGCGGTCCATTTTAGCGCCGCTTCAAAACGCCGCACCTCCCCCGGATTCTTCATGTCGCCTGAAATCAAGAAACGCCTGCCGCTGTTCGCGGCCGCCCTCGTCGGCCTGGCCCTGATCGTGGGCGGCATCGTCTGGTGGGTGAACGGCCAGCGCTGGGAGAGCACCGACAACGCCTTCGTCCAGGCCGACACCACCCTCGTCAGCCCGCAACTGTCCGGTCGGGTCACCGAGGTTCTGGTGGGCGACAACCAGCGGGTCGCGGCAGGCCAGATCCTGGTCAAGCTGGACGATTCCGATCAGAAGGCCCAGCTCGCTCAGGCCGAGGCCAATCTGGCCGCCGCCATCGCCGCCGTCGGCCATGTCGACGCCCAGGCCGAGCAGGAACAGGCCACCATCGCCGCCCGCGCCGCCTCTGTCGCCCAGGCCAACGCCCAGGCCGGCCTGGCCCGCGCCGAGGTCGATCGTTACGGCAAGCTGGCCGAACAGGGCTGGGTCTCGCAGCAGCGCATCCAGACCGAGCGCGCCTCGGCCGCCACCGCCGCCGCCAGCGTCCAGCAGGCCCAGGCCGCCCTGGTCGCCGAACAACGCACCGCCGGGGTGCTGGGCTCGACCCGTCAGCAGAGCGTCGCCGCCGTCGAACAGGCCCGCGCCGTCGTCGAACAGGCCCGCATCGCGCTGGAGCGCACCGTCATCCGCGCCCCGGTCGCCGGCGTCGTCGGCGCCCGCAGCGTGCGGCCTGGCCAGTACGTCAACGCCGGCACGCAACTGCTGTCGGTCGTGCCCCTGACCAACACTTACATCGTCGCCAACTTCAAGGAGACGCAGCTGGACAAGGTGCGCCTGGGCCAGACGGTCGAGATTTCCGCCGACGCCTTCCCCGGCCGCAAGATCGAGGGCCGCGTGGATAGCTTCGCCCCCGCCACGGGGTCCGAGTTCGCCCTGATCCCGGTCGAGAACGCCACGGGCAACTTCACCAAGATCACCCAGCGCGTGCCCGTCCGCATCGTCGTCAGCGGCGCAGACCGCAGCCTGGCCCTGCGTCCCGGCCTGTCGGTGGACGTCAAGATCGACCTGAAGAGCCAGGGCGGCCAGAGCTTCGCCGAAGCCGCCACAACGACCGGAGCCGCAGGCCAGTGACCACCGCCAACCCCGCCGCAGATGGCGGGGCCCCTGTCGCGCAAAAGGGTCCCGTCGCCGGCCATCCCGAGATCAACTGGACCATGCTATTGCTGGGCTTCGCCGGCATGGTGGTGGGCCAGTTCATGGCCATTCTGGACATCCAGATCGTCGCCGCCTCCCTGCCCCAGATCCAGGCGGGGGTCGGCGCCTCGGCCGACGAGATCAGCTGGATCCAGACCGCCTATCTGATCCCCGAGGTGGTGATGATCCCCCTGTCGGGCTTCCTGTCGCGGCTGTGGGGGACGCAGCGGCTGTTTCTGGTCTCCTGCGCCGGCTTCGTGCTGATGAGCGTCGCCACGGGCCTGTCGTCGTCGATCGACATGATGATCCTGTTTAGGGCCATCCAGGGCTTCGTGGGCGGGGCCATGATCCCGACCGTCTTCGCCGTCGCCTTCACCGCCTTTCCGCCAGACAAGCGCGTCACCGCCAGCGTGGTCATGGGCCTGATCGTCACCCTGGCGCCGACCGTCGGGCCGACGCTGGGCGGCCATCTGACGGAGTGGCTGAGCTGGCGCTGGCTGTTCTTCATCAACGTGGGACCGGGCCTGCTGGTGCTGTTTCTGGTCGGTCGCTACGGCAACTTCGACAAGGGCGATCCGTCGCTGGCCAAGGGCTTCGACTGGTGGGGCCTGGGCCTGATGGCCGCCTTTCTGATGTCGATGCAGTTCGTGCTGGAAGAAGGCGCCAAGAACGACTGGTTCGACGACACCCACATCCTGCTTTTGACCTTCGTGGCGGCGGTCGCCGGACCGATCTTCATCTGGCGGTCCCTGACCTATCGCCAGCCGATCGTGGAGTTGCGCGCCTTTGGCAATCGCAACTTCCTGGTCGGGTTCATCATGACCTTCATCGTCGGGTTCGCCCTGTTCGGCGGCACCTTTCTGCTGCCGCTCTTCCTCGGCCGTGTGCTGGGCTATTCGTCGTCAGAGGTCGGCACCACCATGGTCGTCTCCGGCCTGGCCATGTTCGCCACCGGCCCCTTCGCCGGTCGACTGGTGCGCAAGCTGGATGCGCGGGTGCTGATGTTCGGCGGCTTCATGCTATGCGCCTGGGGCATGTGGGAGGCGCGCGTCGTCACCGACGACTGGGGCTTCTGGAACTTCGCCTCGGTCCAGGCCTTCCGCGGCGTCGGGGTGATGCTGGCCATGATCGCCTCCCAGCAGGTGACGATGGCGACACTGCCGCCGCACATGGTCAAGAACGCCTCGGGGCTGGTGAACCTGTCGCGCAACGTCGGCGGCGCCTTCGGCCTGGCGATCCTGAACACCAGCCTGACTTCCAACACGGCCCTGCACATGAGCGAACTGACCAGCGCCATCGGGCAGGGCGACCAGGCGATGCGCAACATGATGGCCGGCATGGCGCATCGGTTCGCCGGCGCCATCGACCCGGCCGCCTCGGCGATGAAGGCCATCTATGGGATGTTGCAGAAACAGGCGACCACGATGGCGTTCGGCGACGCCTTCGCCCTGCTGGCCATCCTGTGCGCGGGCGCGGCCTTCGTCACCCTGGCCGCCCAGCCGGTGAAGGCCCAGGCCGGCGCCCCGCCCTCGGACGTCCACTGATGGCGCGCCGTCTCGGGCAGGTCGATGAACGCAAAAGCGAGGCGATCCTGGACGCCGCCGCGACCCTGTTCGCCGACAAGGGGCTTCAGGCCAAGATGGACGAGATCGCCAAACTGGCCGGCGTCTCCAAACAGACGGTCTACAACCGCTTCGCCTCCAAGCTGGAGATCGCCCAGGCCCTGGCCACCAAGCGGGTCGAGGATATCGTCGCCCCCCTGCGCGGCGCCGGCGATCCGCAGACGGTGCTCGAGAACTTGGCCCTGACGCTGCTGAACCGGGTGTGCAGCGGCGACAAGGTCGGCTCGATGCGCGGGGTCGCTCTGGTCTCGGTCGAGGCGCCTGACATCGCCCACGCCATCTATGAGGCCGGCCCGCGTCGCAGCCTGCGCGAACTGGGCGCCTGGCTGGCGGAACAGACGCGGCTGGGCCGGATGAGCGTCGCCGATCCGGAAGAGGCGGCCGAGATGTTCGCCGGCCTTGTGCTCGGCCACGGCCACCTGCGCGCCATGCTGGACGTGCCGCAGCTGGAGGCCGAAAAACGCGCAGGCCGCGCCAGAGAGGCCGCGCGCATCTTCATGGCCGCCCATCCGCCCGTTACGGCCGCCAAGACTTCCTGAGCCCGGCGCGCTACAGTCGCCCCACCCTGTCGCTTGAGACCGCCTTCATGCTGATCCACCTGTCCTCCTGGCCCGAAATCGATGCGCGATTGGACGACGGCGGTCCGCTGTCGAAGACGGTGGTCGTGCCCATAGGCTCCAACGAGCAGCACGGGCCGACGGGGCTGCTGGGCACCGACTGGCTGTGCCCCGAGATCATCGCCCATGCGGCCGAAAAGACCGACGCCAACCTGATCGTGGCCCCGACCTTCAACATCGGCATGGCCCAGCATCACCTGGCCTTCGCCGGCACCATCAGCCTGCGCCCCTCGACCTTCATGGCGGCGATCACGGACTGGGTGTCGTCCTTGAGCCGTCACGGCTTCGAGCGGATTTACTTCCTGAACGGGCACGGCGGGAACGTCGCGACCATCGAGGCGACCATCTCGGAAATCTACGCCGAGTGGAGCTTCGTCGGGGACAGCCCGCCCTTCATCCTGAAGCTGAAGAACTGGTGGGACCTGCCCGGCGTCCATGGCCTGTGCAACCGCCTGTTCCCGACCGGCCACGGCATGCACGCCACCCCGTCCGAGATCGCGGTGACGCAGGCCGCCTATCCCGAGCGGATCAAGACCGCCGACTACAGCCCGCAGATCGCGCCAAACGGGCCGATCCGCGATGCCCTGGACTATCGCGCCCGCTTCCCCGACGGCCGGATCGGCTCGGACCCGGCCCAGGCCAGCCCCGAGAAGGGCCAACAGATCATCGACGCGGCGATCCCCGCCCTGCTCGGCGACATCGCGGCCTTCGCCGCAGAGACCCAACCTGGAGGTCCTCACTGACCCGCAAAACCCCCACAGCCGCCAGCGCAGCCGTCGTCGGCGCCGAAATCCTGGCCGCCTCGGCCGAGGTGATCGCGGCCCGCACCGGCCTGATGGCGCAGGGCCTGACCAGCGCCAAGGGGCAGGACTTCAAGGAGCTGTCGCTTATGAGCTCCGAGAAGACCGAAGCGATGTCCGCCTCTGCCGAAGCCATGGCCGCCAGCGCCGGGGCCATCGGCCAGCGGCTGGGGCGCGTGGCGCTGGACGAAAGCGCCCATGCCCTGCGCGCGGCGGCGGCCGTGACCCAGGCCAGCACCCCGGCCCAGGCGGCCGAGGCCCAGTTCAGCTACGCCATGGGCTGGTGGAGTCGGGCGGCGACCCAGGCCATGACCCTGAACGGCGAACTGCTGAAGGCCCAGGCCGAAGCGCTGGCGCCCATCCACAAGACGGCGACCGCCAACGCGAAACGGCTGCGCAAGACGCGCTAGGCCGGCTCCACCAGCTTCAACTTTGGCTTCTTGACCTTGGCGGGCTTGGCCGGACGCTCGGCCTTTTTAGCGGCCTTCTCGGCCTTCTTGGCTTCCTTCTCGGCCGCCTTCAGCGCCTTCTTGGCGGCCTTGGCCTCGGCCTTGGCGGCGTCGGGGGCGGCGTCGGCGGCGGCGGCCAGATCGGCCAGCTGATTGAGGAAGGTCTCGCGCTGCCCCTTGGGCAGCAGGGCCATGATCCGCTTGTCGGCAGCCTCGACCAGCGGGCGGGCGGCTTCCAGACGGGCGGCGCCCTCAGCCGACAGCCGCACCGCCTTGGCGCGGGCGTCCAGGGTCGAGCGTTCCCGCTCCAGCAGGCCCTTGGTCGTCATGCGCGTGACCAGATCGGCCAGGGTCGAGCGGTCGATGCCGGTCATGCGGACCAGTTCGGTCTGGGTCAGGCCGGCCTTGAGCGACACGGCCTCCAGCACCGCGAACTGGCGCTGGGTCAGGCCGTCGGCGCCGGTCTCCTCGGCATAGATGTCGAGCGCCAGTTGAAGGGCGCGGTGCATCAGGTGGCTGGGCGAGGTGGCCAGGGGCCCGACCTTCCTTGCCGCTTTTCCCGCCTTCACCATCGCGCCGCTCCCCTGAAGTTTCGTCCGAACACGTATCAGCTCTGCTTTACGATTTGACGGGGAAAGCGCGTCGGTTCCGTGACAGTTCCGCTCGCGCCCTAGAGCCCCGTGTCGGGCGAGACGGGGGCCGGCTCGTCGTCCTTGATCAGGTGCTTCATGATGAAGAAGACCTGCCAGACGCCGAACACGGCCGAGGCGATCCACAGGCCGCCGCGGAAGGCGACCCAGGTATCATCGGACTGGGTGCGCCAGACGATCTCGTTGACGATGCAGACGGCGGCGAAATACAGGCCGTAACGCAGGGTCAGGCCGCGCCAGCCCGCGTCGGTGATGCGGATCGCCTCGCCCAGCAGATATTTGAACGGATAGCGGTTCAGCGGCAGCGATCCCAACAGCACGACCGCCAGCAGGCCGTTCTGGATCGACAGCTTGATCTTCAACAGGTTCGGATCGTGGAAGACGATGGTCAGCACGCCGAAGATCAGGGCGAAGCCGCCGGTCAGCAGCGGCAGGGGCGCCAGACGACGCTCGACCACATAGCCGACGATCAGGGCGATCAGCGAGGCGCCGACCAGGACCCAGGTCGCCTGGACCAGGGCTTCCTGCCCGTCCAGACCGCGCGCGAACCGATTGACCGCATAGGCGGCCATGAAGGTCACAAGCGCGCCGAAATCGACGGCCTGGCGGATGTTGGAAGCCTTTTTCGGCGTCTCGGTCATGTCAGTCTTCCAGTCCCACCAGCGAGCGGGAGAAGGCGCGGGCGTCGAACGGTTGCAAATCCTCGACCCCTTCGCCGACGCCGATCAGCATCAGGGGGGCGTCGGACGCCTGGGCCACCGGCACCAGCACGCCGCCGCGCGCCGTGCCGTCCAGCTTGGTCATGACCACGCCGGTCACGAAGGCGGTGCGGCCGAAGATTTGTTCCTGGGCCAGGGCGTTGCGGCCGACGGTGGCGTCCAGCACCAGCAGGGTGTCGTGCGGCGCCTCGGGATCGACCTTCTTCAGCACGCGGACGATCTTGAGCAGTTCGTCCATCAGGGCGGACTTGTTCTGAAGCCGGCCGGCGGTGTCGATCAGGACCACGTCATAGCCTTCGGCCCGCGCCTTGGTATAGGCGTCGAAGGCCAGGCCTGCGGCATCGGCGCCGTCGCGACGGCTTTCGAAGTCGGCGCCCGAGCGCTCAGCCCAGACCTTCAGCTGTTCGCGGGCGGCGGCGCGGAAGGTGTCGCCGGCGACGATCATCACCTTGGCGCCCTTGCCCGTCAGATCGGCGGCGATCTTGCCGAGCGTTGTGGTCTTGCCCGAGCCGTTCACCCCGACGAACAGGACGACATAGGGTTTGGGGCCGGACAGGGGGTCGAAGGTCGCCTGGCGGGGCGACAGTTCGGCGGCGACCGCCTCGGCCAGGGCCTCCTTGACCTCGCGCTCGGGCGCGTCCTTGCCGAACTTCAGGGCGCGAAAGCGTTCGACGATCCGGGCCGAGGCAGCCGGACCGAGATCGCTCTCCAGCAGATGCTCTTCCAGCTGCTCCAGAGACGCCTCGGACAGCGGCTCCTTGACGAAGGTGGCGACGACCTGATCGGTCATCTGTTTGGAGGATCGCGAGAGCCCAGCGGACAGGCGCTGGAACCAGCCCTTTTTCGGCGTGTCGTTCATGCAGTGGCTTTAGCGGGGGCGAAGGCCAACGTCATCCGCATTCGCGAAGGTCGTCCGCGACGTTTCAGACGGTCGGCGACAAAACACCGTCTAATTCGTCTAATTGGTCTGAAATCGGGGCCCTCCTGTCGGCGTGAGTGCGACGGGCGGAGATTATAAATGCGGGTGAACCGGACGACGGCGGAAGGCGTCGAGAAATCGGCAGGACGTTGAAATCGTTACGAACTGATCAGCGTCATTGAGATGGCTGTCGTCATTCCGGGGCGTCCGAAGGACGAACCCGGAACCCAGGGGAAGCGCATCGGGCGTTGGATGGGGGCGAGCAACGCGCATGTGGCCCTGGGTTCCGGGTTCTTCGCTGCGCTCCGCCTCGGAATGACGAACTGAGGGGCTTATTCTTCTCGAATGTCGATTGAGCCCAGTCTTGGGTCAACGTGCGTCGGACCCGTCGCCTTCGGCGCCGCTGGGTCCCCCGGTCGCTTCGCGCCGGAGGATGACGAAAGCGCATGAGCGGTTCGCGCAGAGTTTCCGTCCCTTCATCATTCGCGCCTATATGAAGGCCGACGACCGGCGCGGGCCGGGTGATGCGGACGATCCGATGGCTGATGCTCTGTTCCATTCTCCCAAGACCCACGGCTTCGTGCGCGTGGCGGCGGCGACGCCGGTCAGCCATGTCGGCGATCCCAGGGCGAACGGCCAGGAGCACGTCGCCCTGATCCGTCAGGCGGGCGAGCAGGGCGTGGACCTGATGGTCTTTCCCGAGCTGTCGCTGTCGGCCTATGCGATCGACGATCTGCATATGCAGGCGGCGCTGCTGGACGAGGTGGAGCGGCAGATCGCCGTGGTCGCGGAGGCGACGGCCGAGGCGGACGTCGTGGCGGTGGTCGGGGCGCCGATCCGCAACGGCGACGCCCTGTATAATTGCGCGGTGGTGATCGGGGCGGGCGAGGTGCTGGGGGTCGTGCCCAAGACCTATCTGCCCAACTACCGCGAATACTATGAGAAACGCTGGTTCGCGCCGGCGACGGCGCGCGCCGAGGATGTGATCGCGCTGAACGGCGAGACGGTGGATTTCGCGCCGGGCCTGCTGTTCGAGGCGGTCAATCGGCCGGGCTTCGTTTTCTCGGTCGAGATCTGCGAGGACTATTGGGCGCCGCTGCCGCCCTCGACGCGGGCGGCGCTGGCGGGGGCGCGGATCCTGCTGAACCTGTCGGCGTCCAACATCGTCATCGGCAAGGCGGACGAGCGGGCGATGCTGAGCGCCAGCCATTCGGCGCGTACCCTGTCGGCCTATGTCTTCGCCGCCTCGGGCTGGGGCGAGAGCACCACCGACCTGGCCTGGGACGGGCAGGCGACGATCCACGAACTGGGGTCGAAACTGGCCGAGGGCGAGCGGTTCGCGACGGACAGCCACCTGACGATCGCCGATGTGGACGTGGATCGGATCGGGCTGGACCGGTTGCGCAACGGCACCTTCGCCGAATGCGCCAGGAACGAAGGCGAGGCGGCGACCGTCGTGCCCTTCATGGCGCGCGAGGATCATGAGGCCAGCGAGCTGATCCGGCCGCTGGACCGGTTCCCCTTCGTGCCGGACGACGCCGGGCGGCTGGATCAGGACTGCTATGAGGCGTTCAATATCCAGGTTCAGGGGCTGATGCGCCGCATGACGGCGACCGGCGCCAGGTCGCTGGTGATCGGCGTGTCCGGCGGGCTGGATTCGACCCAGGCCCTGCTGGTCGCCTGTCGCGCCTGCGACCGGCTGGATCTGCCGCGGACCAATATCCTTGGCTTCACCATGCCGGGGTTCGCGACCTCGGACGGGACCAAGTCCAACGCCTGGGCGCTGATGACCGCGCTGGGCGTTACGGGCGCAGAGATCGACATCCGCCCCGCCGCCGAACAGATGTTCAAGGACATTGGTCACCCCTATGCCGAGGGTCAGCCGGTGCACGACATCACCTTCGAGAACGTGCAGGCGGGCCTGCGGACCGACTATCTGTTCCGGCTGGCCAATCAGCACAAAGCCTTCGTGCTGGGGACCGGGGACCTGTCGGAGCTGGCGCTGGGTTGGGCCACCTATGGCGTCGGCGACCATATGAGCCATTACAACGTCAATGGCGGGGTGGCGAAGACGTTGATCCGTCACCTGATCCGCTGGGTGGCGGCGGGCGACCTGATCGGCGCGGGCGCGCGGGATACGCTGCACGCCATTCTGGACACCGAGATTTCGCCCGAGCTGGTGCCGGCCAAGGACGGGGTGATCCAGTCGACGGAGGGCACCGTCGGCCCCTATGCGCTGAACGACTTCTTCCTGTTCTACATCAGCCGGTTCGGGATGACGCCGTCCAAGGTCGCTTTCCTGGCGCATCAGGCCTGGGGCGATGCGGGCGCAGGGCATTGGCCGGCGAATACGCCGGACGACGAAAAGGTCGAATACGATCTGGCGACGATCAAAGGCTGGCTGAGGAAGTTCCTGATCCGCTTCTTCCAGACCGCCCAGTTCAAGCGCTCGGCCCTGCCGAACGGGCCCAAGGTGGTCACCGGCGGCTCGCTGTCGCCGCGCGGCGACTGGCGCGCGCCGTCGGACGGCAATGCGCGGGTGTGGCTGGACGAGCTTGAGGCGAACGTGCCGGACTGACCGTCTCCTTTCCCATTGCATGGGGAGGAGACGCGGCCCTAGAAGCTTGGCCATGACCGACGACGTGACCAAAGATTCCAACGGCAACATCCTGGCCGACGGCGACAGCGTGACCCTGATCAAGGATCTGAAGGTCAAGGGATCGGGCGGGGTGACGCTGAAGCGCGGGACGCTGGTCAAGAACATACGCCTGACCGGCGATCCGGACGAGATCGAGGCCAATGTGGAGAAGGTGCGCGGCCTGGTCCTGCGCACCGAGTTCGTGAAGAAGGCCTGACCCTCTTCCCTTCGCGCGATGCAGCCGCCATCTAGCGGCCTATGACCGACACCCTCGCCGCCCCGACCTCGACCGCTTCCGCCAACAGCAAGATCCCCGTCACTGTCCTGACCGGCTATCTTGGCGCGGGCAAGACGACGCTGCTGAACCGAATCCTGACCGAGGATCACGGCAAGCGTTACGCGGTCATCGTCAACGAATTCGGCGAGATCGGCATCGACAACGACCTGGTGGTCGGCGCCGACGAGGACGTGTTCGAAATGAACAACGGCTGCGTCTGCTGCACGGTGCGGGGCGACCTGATCCGCGTGGTCGCCGGCCTGATGAAGCGCCAGCGTCCCGGCAAGCCGGCCTTCGACGCCATCATCGTGGAGACGACGGGCCTGGCCGACCCCGGCCCGGTGGCCCAGACCTTCTTCGTGGACGAGGACGTCAAGGCCAAGACCCAGCTGGACAGCGTCACGACCCTGGTCGACGCCAAACATGTGATGGCGCGCCTGGACGACTCCAAGGAGGCGCGCGAGCAGGTGGCCTTCGCCGACCGGATCATCCTGAACAAGGTCGATCTGGCGACCGCCGACGAACTGGACGCGGTCGAGGCGCGTCTGCGGGCGCTGAACCCGCTGGCGCCCATCGTGCGGGCCGAACGGTCGAACGTGCCGCTGGATCAGGTGCTGGGCCTGGGGGCCTTCGATTTGGAGCGCATTCTCGAGGTCAAGCCGGACTTCGTGAACCCGCCGCACGGCGCGGACGGCCATGTCCACGACGAACACTGCGGTCATGACCATCACGACCACGACCATGAGCACGATCATCATCACCACGACCACGCGCATGATCACGCCCACGGCGCGCGAGGCCACGCCCACCAGGACGACATTAAGGGCATCTCCCTGTCGCTGGATCGGCCGCTGGACGGGGCGAAATTCACCGCCTGGCTGGACCGGCTGCTGGGCGAGCAGGGTCAGAACATCCTGCGCGCCAAGGGCATCATCGACGTGAAGGGCGAGAACCGACGCCTGGTCTTCCAGGCCGTGCACATGATCCTGGAAGGCGACCTACAACGCGAATGGGGCGCCGCCGAACGCCGCTGGAGCCGCGCGGTCTTCATCGGCCGCGATCTGGACGAGGCCGCGCTGAAGGCCGGCTTCGAGGCCTGCGCCGCCTAAGTTGTTCCTTCTCCCCTCGGGGGAGAAGGTGGCCCGCAGCGCGGGTCGGATGAGGGGGCCGTTGGATACGAATGTGGCAGACGCCGCCGAGAACCCGACAGTCACGCCGTCTTCGCGCCGACATGACAGGCGCGGAAGCGATCCTATGGTCGATGCTGCGGAACCGGCAGCTGGATGGCCTGAAGTTCAGGCGGCAGGCGCCGGTCGCGGGCGCGATCGCCGACTTCGCCTGTCATGAGATCAGACTGATCATAGAGCTGGACGGCGGCGTGCACGATCTGCACGAGGCGCGCGACGCCGTGCGGGACGAGCGGCTTCCCATCGCGGGCTATACGGTCATGCGATTCAGGAACGCTGACTTTTCGAAAAACCCGGCGGTTGTGCTGAACGCGATACGGCGACATGCGAGCATGCGGACACAGCCCCCACATCCGACCGGCTCCGCCGGCCACCTTCTCCCCCGAGGGGAGAAGGAAACCGACGAGTAAGTCTTACTTCTCGAACAACTTGTTCCAGCGGCGCTTGTCGCGGGCCTTCCAGGCGCCGCGGTGGTAGGCGTCGGAGCCGATCAGGGGGACGACCGTGGTGGCCTCGGCGAAGACCATCTGTTCGTGGGTGGTCTGGACCTTGCCCCACGAGGCCGCCTCTTTCAGCGTTGAGGACGAGCAGGCGCCGTCGCGGACGTCGGCGACGGTGATCTGGACCGCATAGCGGTGCATCTCGGCCTCGACGCCCAGGATTTCGGCGCAGACGACCGTGTCCTGGGCGAAGTTCTTGGGCACGCCGCCGCCGACCATGAATAGGCCGGTGACGCCGGCGGCGATCTTGATGTCGGTCAGTTCGCGGAAGTCGGCGATGGCGTCCAGCATCAGATAGGGCTGGCCGGCGGCGGCGCGTTCCTTCTGATGCTTGACCAGACCGAAGCCGGCCGATGAGTCGACGAAGGCCGGGCAGAAGATCGGCACGCCTTCTTCATAGGCGGTCTGGATCAGCGAGCCGGGCTTTTTCGCATTGCCCTCGCTCAGCCACTTGCCCATCTCCCAGATGAACTCGCGGCTGGAATAGCCGCGCGGCTCCAGACGGTTGGCGATCTCCAGGATGGTGTGGTCGCAGGCCTGGAGCTCTTCCTCGTCGATATAGGTGTCGTAGATTCGGTCGATGTAGTTGTCGCGCAGGACGTTGTCGTCTACCTCGCCGGCCGCCTGATAGTGTTTGAAGCCCAAGGCCTCGAAGAAATCCATATCGACGATCGAGGCGCCGGTGGCGACCACGGCGTCGACCATGCCGAACTTCACCATGTCGCGGTAAACGTGCATGCAGCCGCCGGCCGAGGTCGAACCGGCCAGGATCAGCCAGGGCGAGCAGTCCTTGTCCTCGATGGCCATCGAAAAGATGTCAGCAGCGCGGGCGGTGTCGCGCGACGAGAAGGACATCTTGCGCATCGAGTCGATGATCGGGCGCGCGTCGAAGCTGGTGATGTCGACGTGCTCGACGACGTTCTGCAGCAGCTGGGCCTTGGTGTTGGAGGTCATGGTGACTCGTGAATCGTGAGACGTGAATAAGAGGCAGTCAGGGGTTCTGCCGTTGCTTCAGTCGCGTCGAGAGGGCGGAAAGCATGCGCCCAATCCGTTCCATCTCAGCAAACAAGGGCTGAAGTTGATCAGGCGTTAGATAGCCCAGACGCCCAGCGATTAGGAGATGTGTTTCGACCTCGGCGAGCGATCCGCGGGCGACGCCGATAAACTGGATGAACTCGCCCGTACCTTTTCTGCCTGCGCCCTCAGCGATGTTTGCGGCGACGCTGACTGCGGCTCGGCGGACTTGGCTGATCAGGCCGACTCTTTCATCCGAAGGCCATGACGCCGAACAGCGATAGACAGCTTCGACCCAGTCGAGCGATAATTTCCAGACATCAAGATCGCGGTGGGTTCGCAAGTCGCTCATGGTTGCCAATCACGACTCACGATTCACCTCTCCCGATCAGCGCAGCGTCCTACTTCCGGCGCGACTTGCGCTGACCGGCCTTACCCTTGGGGCGTGACAGGCGCACGACCTTGCGGGCGTTCTCTTCCGCCGTGGTGCGCACGGTGGGGATGGAACGCGGGGCCAGACCATACAGCGAGGCCATCGGGGCGTCCTCGACTGCGGCGATGTCGTGTTCGCCATAGCCGTTGAAGCCCGTCGACATGGCCACGCCGTAAGCGCCCAGCATGCCGATCTCGATGAAGTCGCCTTCGCGCACATCGGCCGGCAGCCAGAACGGTCCCGGCATATGGTCGATGGAATCGCAGGTCGGGCCGTAGAACTGGAACGCCTTCAGCTCGCCCGCGCTTTCGCCGTCCCTCACGAGCTTGGTCGGGAAAGGCCAGCGCGAGTGGGTCGCGTCGAACAGCGAGCCGTAGGAGCCGTCGTTCAGATAAAGGGCGTCGCCCTTGCGCAGGTCGACGCGTGCCAGGATCGACGAGGATTCGGCGACCAGCGCCCGGCCGGGCTCGCACCACAGCTCGGTCGTTTCCGACACCGGCATCTCGTTGAAGCCGCGATGGATGGCGTCGGCGTATTCGCTCATGTCCGGCGGGACCATGCCCGGATAGACGGACGGGAAGCCGCCGCCGACATCGACGATATCGACGATCACGCCCGCACGGCTGATCGACCGGCCGACCTGGGCCATGGCGGCCTGATAGGCGGTCGGGCGCATGCACTGGCTGCCGACGTGGAAGGAGACGCCCATCAGGCCGTCCTTGACCGCCTGGCGCGTCGCCATCAGCAGGGCCGGCGCCTGATCCGACGAAACGCCGAACTTGCCCGACAGCGTATAGGCGGCGCCGTCGGCCGAGACGGCCATGCGCACGATCAGGTTCAGGTCGTCCGCCCCGCCGGTGGCGTCGAGGATCTTGTTCAGCTCGTCGATGCAGTCGAGCGAGAAGGTGCGCACGCCGTGATCGAAATAGGCCTTGGTGATCGCAGAGCGGCTCTTGACCGGATGCATGAAGGCCAGACGCACGTCATGGCTGACCGAGCGAACCAGCTCGATCTCGGCGATGGACGCCACGTCAAAGCCGCGAACGCCGGCCTCGATCAGGGTTTCGACGACCCAGCGCGAAGGGTTGGCCTTCACAGCGTAGAAGACGTCGGCCTTTAGATTATCCTGGAACCAGCGCGCCGCTACGGAAACCGAACGCGGCCGCACGAGGGCGACGGGACGTTCAGGGGACCGCTCACGGACCAGGTCCAGGGGAAGCTGATACGTGCGCAATTCACGTAACCCCCTGCTAATTGTTAAACCCAGACCGGCGTTAGCGGCGCAGACAGGACCTACGGGGTCCGCCGGAGAGCGCGATATGGGGACGCGCGACTGTCATGTAAAGAGGTTTTTTCGTGGCGGGGCCTAGGTTTGGCTGTCACAAATCCGGTCTGCGCCCTCCACGACACGATCCGACGGCAACCTTGACCGTTCTGCGCCGTTGCGATGGTCGGAGGGTTTGATGAACCGTTGGCTGTTCTTTTGGCGCAAGATGCGGCGTCAGCTGTGGGTGCGCGCCACGGCCTATGCGGTCGCGGGCGTCGCCGCAGCCTTGCTGGCCGCCGCCCTGGCGCCCTGGGTGCCGCAGGAGATGGCCGAGCGTCTGGGCGGCGAATCTGTCGAGTCGATCCTGACCATTCTGGCGTCCAGCCTGCTGGGCGTGGCGACCTTTTCGGTCGGCGCCATGGTCACGGCCTATACGTCGGTGTCGTCGGCGGCCAGTCCGCGCGTCGCGGCCCTGGTCACCAGCGATAACGAGACCCAGAAGTCGCTGGCGACCTTCGTCGGGGCCTTCCTCTACGCCATCGTCGCCGTCACCGCGATCAACGCCCATTATTACGGTCAGAACGGCCGGGCGATCCTGTTCCTGGTCAGCCTCGTCATGGTGGGTCTGGTGGCGTTTCGCCTGCTGGCCTGGATCAACCGCCTGTCCAGCCTGGCGCGGGTCGGTCACATGATCGATCTGGTCGAGGCCCGGGCGCGCGAGGCGCTGGAACAGCGGCGCGACAATCCGTTTCTGGGCGGGCGTGAGGGGCATTTGCAAGACGGCGCGGACGTGACGGCGCCGGAAACCGGCTATGTCCAGAACGTCGATCCCGATCGCCTGCAGGCCATGGCCGAGAAACGGGACTGCCAGGTCGAGGTGGTCGCCGCGCCCGGCGCCTTCGTGCGACGCGGGGAGGTCCTCGCCCGAATCAGCCTGCCGGCCTGCGACAAAGAAGCCCAGGACGCCTTCTGCTCCGCCTTCGCGATCGGAGACTCGCGCTCCTATGATCAAGACCCGCGCTTCGGCCTGATCGTTCTGGGCGAGATCGCCGCCAAGGCCCTGTCGCCTGGCGTCAACGATCCCGGAACGGCCATTCAGGTGGTGGCGACCGGCGTCAGGTTGATGGACATCTGGGCCCGAGACGGCGGGGAAGACGAGAAGCGGACCCTGCGTGATCGTCTGATGATGCCGGGCGTTTCCGACGATGACCTGCTCGACGATCTGTTCGGCCCGATCGCCCGCTACGGGGCCGGCGACGTTGCGGTCGCCATCAGACTGCAAAAGGGGCTGAGGGCGCTGGCCTCGATCCCTTGTCTGGCCGCGCCGGTCCGGACGATGGCCGATCAGGCGCTGGAGCGATCGCGCGTTGCCTTGCCGATTCCGGCGGACTACGCCCGGGTGAGGGGTGCGGCGGAAGGCTCCTGAACGGCTCGGGTCTGGACGAGATTGCGCCCGACGTGCGATTAGGGCTTGCCCGAGCGTGATTTCAGCTTATTGCGGCGCCCCTTCGCCATAGCCTCCTAGCGAGTTCATGAGTTCATCCGCAGCCGCCGCCGCCCCTGGGCTAGTCCTGGCGCGTGACGTGTCGAAGACCTTCGGATCGCGAAAGGCGCTGGACGGCGTCTCGATTTCCGTGGCCTCCGGCGAAATGGTCGCCCTGATCGGTCCGTCCGGTTCGGGCAAGTCCACCCTGCTCCGCTCCATCACCGGCCTGCAGTCGATCGACGCCGGCGCCGGCACCATCCAGGTGTTCGGCGAGACCGTGCAGAAGGACGGCCGGGTCACCGGCGCCGTGCGCAAGGCGCGCAGCAAGCTGGGCATGATCTTCCAGCAGTTCAATCTGGTCGGTCGCCTGAGCCTGTTCTCCAACGTCATGCTGGGCGCGCTGGGGCGTCTGCCGGGATGGAAGGGCCTGCTGGGCCTGTGGCCCCAGGCGGACAAGGACAAGGCCATGGCGGCCCTGCACCGCGTCGGCGTCAGCGACTACGCCGCCCAGCGCGCCAACACCCTGTCCGGCGGCCAGCAGCAGCGCGGCGCCATCGCCCGCGCCATCGTGCAGGGCGCCAAGGCCATCCTGGCCGACGAACCCGTCGCCTCGCTGGACCCGGTGTCCGCCCGCAAGGTGATGGAACTGCTGGTCGAGCTGAACAAGCGCGACGGCATGGGGGTGATCGTCACCCTGCACCAGGTCGACTACGCCATCCGCTACTGCGACCGCGTCATCGCCCTGCAAGGCGGCAAGATCGTCTATGACGGCCCGTCCACGGCGCTGGACCAAAAGCGCCTGATCGAAATCTACGGTCCCGAGTTCGAGGACGCGTTCTGGGAGACCAAGGCATGAGCCTGTCGCGAATTTCCCCTACTCGCCGCCTGTTCGCTGCGGCCGGCGCCGCCGTCATGATCCTGGGCCTGGCGGCCTGCGGCGGCGGCGAGGACAAGAAGGCTGCGGGCGGCGCCGCGAGCGAGATCACCTTCTCGATCCTGTCCGCCGAAGGCCAGGCCTCGGCCGGCCCTCTGTGGCAGCCGCTGCTGGACGACATGTCCAAGGCCATAGGCGTGCCGGTGAAGCCTTACTTCGGTTCGAACTACACCGTCCTGGTCGAGGCCATGCGCGGCAACCACACCCAGGTGGGCTGGTTCTCGGCCAAGCCTGAGGTCGAGGCCATCGACCGCGCCAAGGCCGAGGTCATCGCCCGCACCGTCAACCGCGAGGGTCTGGACAGCTATCAGTCCACGCTGATCGTCAAGAAGGGATCGGGCATCACGCTGGATCAGGTCATGGCGTGCGGCAAGAAATACAACTTCGGCATCGGCGACGCCCAGTCGACGTCGGGCACCCTGGCCCCGCTGACCTTCCTGTTCAATCCGCGCGGGGTGGTCCCCAGCCAGTGCTTCAAGACCGTGCGCTCGGCCAACCACCAGGCCAACGCCTTCGGCGTGGCGACCGGCGTGATCGACGTGGCCACCTCCAACAGCGTGAACACCATCTTCATGCGCAAGGAAAACCCGCAGCTGGCCGGCCAGATCGAGGAAATCTGGACCTCGCCGCCGATCCCCGAGAGCGGCATCGTGGTGCGCGAGGACCTGGATCCGGCGCTGAAGGAAAAGATCCGCAGCTTCTTCCTGACCTATGGCCAGGGCGAAGGCGCCGAGGCCGAGCGCCAGCGCAAGGTTCTGGCGGACCTGGAATATTCCCGCTTCACCGCCGCCGACGACAGCTATCTGGACCCGATCCGCGAGATGATCGCCGACCAGAAACTGGGCGAGGCCCGCGCCAAGGGCGACACGGCCGCCGCCGCCGCCGCCGAGCGCGAGCTTCAACGCCTGCGCAGCCTGCGTGAGGTCCGGCCTTGACCGCAGTCGCGTCTCCTGCCGTCGCGATTCCGGCGGCGCCCAAGAAGTCCGTCCTCGCCTGGGTCGCCGACGTCCTGGTGTGGGGCGGCGTCGCCGCCGTCCTGCTGTACAGCATCGACGCCGTCGACCTGGGCAACATCTCGCGCCTGTTCGCCGGCAACGACAGCACCCAGCTGTTCGTCCACGACCTGCTTCGTCCCGATTTCAGCGACTGGAAGATGTTCGTCGCCAAGATGTGGGAGACGGTGCAGATCGCCCTGTGGGGCACCTTCCTGGCCGTGATCCTGGGCATTCCGCTGGGTCTGGCGGCGGCGCGCAACATCGCGCCCGTCTGGGTCGTGACGCCCGTGCGCTGGATCATGAACCTGCTGCGTTCGGTGCCGGATCTGGTGATCGGCCTGCTGTTCGTCACCGCCGTGGGCCTGGGGCCTCTGGCGGGCGTCCTGGCCATCACCCTGAATACGGCCGGGGTTCTGGCCAAGCTATTCTCGGAAGCGGTCGAGTCGATCGACAAGGGTCCGGTCGAGGGCGTGCGCGCCACCGGCGCGGGCAAGCTGCACGAGATCGTCTGGGGCGTCCTGCCTCAGGTCGCGCCGCTGTGGACCTCGTTCGCCCTGTACCGTTTCGAATCCAACAGCCGGTCCGCGACCGTGCTGGGTCTGATCGGCGCGGGCGGCATCGGCCAGGTGCTGTTCGACAGCATGAACGCGTTCGATTTCCGCGCCGTCTCGGCCATCGTGATCGTCGTCGTGGTCGCCGTGACCCTGATCGACACCCTGTCGCAGGTGATGCGCCGCCGCCTGCTGTAGCGGCGGCGGTCCCCTTCGCGGGACTGTCATAATCCTCTGCTCTAAGCATCGCGAAATCGATGCTCAGGGAGAGCCTTGGATGATCCGCACACTGAAACTGGCGGCTTCGGCCGCCGCCCTTCTGGCCCTGGCGGCCTGTGGCGACAACGGCGGGGGCGGCTCCGCCTCGGGCGCGCGCTCCGGCATCTGGGCGGCCGGTTCGTCGACCGTCTTCCCCTTCGCCACGCGGGTCGCCGAGACCTTCGCGCGCGGTTCGGGCGGCGCGGCGCCGCGCGTCGAATCGCTGGGCACCGGCGGCGGCATCCAGGCCTTCTGCCAGGGCGTCGGCCCGACCACCCCGGACATCGCCAACGCCTCGCGTCAGATGAAGCAGTCCGAGTTCGACCTGTGCGCCAAGAACGGCGTCACCGACATCGTCGAGATCAAGATCGGCTTCGACGGCATCGTCATCGCCACGGCCCGTAACGGCAACGGCTTCAACTTCGAACTGAACGACCTGTACGAGGGCCTGGCCAAGGAAGTGCCGGGCGCTGACGGTCAGTTCGTCGCCAATCCGGCCAAGACCTGGGACCAGGTCAACGCCGGCCTGCCGAACCAGCGCATCCAGGTCTATGGCCCGCCGCCCACCTCGGGCACGCGCGACGCCTTCCTGGAGCTGGGCATGACGCCGGGCGCCAAACTGGTGCCGGCGGTCAAGGCGATCGAGGGCGACAAAGACCGGTTCGAAGCCATCGCCCACACCCTGCGCGAGGACGGCGCCTGGATCGATTCCGGCGAGAACGACAACGCCATCGTCCAGACCCTGACCCGCACGCCGGGCTCGCTGGGCGTGTTCGGCTATTCGTTCCTGGAGCAGAACCTGGATACGGTGAAGGCCGAGACCATCGACGGCGTCGCCCCGACCGCCGACACCATCGCCAGCGGCGAGTATCCGCTGTCGCGCAGCCTCTATATCTATGTGAAGAAGGCCCATATCGGCGTCATTCCGGGCCTGCAGCAGTTCGTGCAGGAGTTTCTGTCGGAGGGCGCCGCCGGCAAGGGCGGCTATCTGGCCGACCGCGGCCTGATCCCGCTGCCGGAAGACCAACTGCTGGCCCAGCGCGCGACCATCGCCGCCATGACGCCGATGGCCCGCCCCGCCAAATAAGGCGGAACCCGACCGCGTTCCGCCCCTTCTTTCACCGGTTCGCCCCGTTGAAGCGCGAAGCGCTTCAACTGAAGCGCACGAGGCCGTAGAAGGGGCGGGATAGCTGTCAGGATGATTTGATGACCACCACGCCCGCGCGCCTGCGCAAGGCCGTACTGCCCGTCGCGGGCCTCGGCACCCGGGTCCTGCCCGGAACCAAGACGACCCCCAAGGAACTGCTGAACGTCGTTGACCGGCCGATCCTGTCCTACATCGTCGAAGAGGCGCGCGAAGCCGGGATCGAGCACATCGTCTTCGTCACCGGCCGCTCCAAGGGCGCCATCGAGGACTATTTCGATCATCAGATCGAGCTGGAAGCCCAGCTTCAGGCCAAGGGCAAGACCGACATCCTGGAGATGATGAACGCCGAACTGGCCTCGGCCGGAGAGATGAGCTTCACCCGTCAGATGCAGCCCAAGGGCCTGGGCCACGCCGTCTGGTGCGCGCGCGACATCATCGGCCATGAGCCCTTCGCCGTCATCCTGCCCGATGTCATCGTGGATTCTCAGCCCGGCGCCCTGAAGCAGCTGGCTGAGGTCTACGCCGAAACCGGCGGCAACATCATCGGCGTGGAATCCGTCCCGGAAGATCAGACCCACAAGTACGGCATCGTCGATCCGGTCAGCCGAGACGGTTCGCGCATCGTCATGAAGGGCATGGTCGAAAAGCCCGCCGCCGGAACCGCGCCGTCCAACCTGTCGATCTCGGGCCGTTACATCCTGCAGCCGGAAATCTTCGACCTGTTGGCGACGCAGGAAAAGGGCGCGGGCGGCGAGATCCAGCTGACCGACGCCATGGCGCGACTGATGGCGGACCAGAGCTTCACCGCCGTCGAATACGAAGGAGTCACCCACGACTGCGGCGACAAGATCGGCCTGCTGCGCGCCAACGTCGCCCTGGCCCTGAAACGCCCCGACCTGGGCGATGCGGCGCGCGAGGCGATCGCGGGTCTGCTCTGACGCCAGGGAAGGCGGCGGGGGTTCCGGTTTACGCCCGCCCCTGCTAACCCTCCGCGCAAATCATCAGGAGACGAACCATGGCGACTTCCGAAGGCTGGGACATGCCGACCGGCGACCTCATGAAGGGCAAGAAGGGCCTGATCATGGGCGTGGCCAACTCCAGCTCCATCGCCTGGGGAATCGCCTCGCAGCTGGCCGCCCAGGGCGCCGAGCTGGCCTTCACCTATCTGGGCGACAGCCTGGAGCGTCGCGTGCGTCCGCTGGCGGAAAGCGTCGGCGCCAAGCTGCTGATCCCGGCCGACGTCACCGACGACGCCTCGATGGATGCGGCCTTCGCCGAGCTGGAAAAGACCTTCGGCACGATCGACTTCGTCGTCCATTCGGTGGCCTTCGCCAACAAGGATGAGTTGAAGGGCAGCTTCGTGGACAACACCACGCGCGACAGCTTCCTTCTGGCCATGAATATCTCGGCCTTCAGCTTCGTGGACGTGTCCAAGCGCGCCGCCAAGCTGATGCCGAACGGCGGCAGCCTGATCACCCTGACCTATCTGGGGTCCGAGCGGGTCATTCCGAACTACAACACCATGGGCGTGGCCAAGGCCGCGCTGGAAGCCGCGACCCGCTATATCGCGCGCGACCTGGGTCCCAAGAACATCCGCGTGAACGCCATCTCGGCCGGGGCCATGCGCACCCTGTCGCTGGCGGGCATCTCGGGCGGGCGCGGCCTGCACTCCAAGTCGGCGCAGTTCTCGCTGATCAAGGAAGAGACCTCGATGGAGGGCGTCGCGGGCGCGGCCCTGTGGCTGTGTTCGGACCTCGGCCGGTCGACCACGGGCGAAGTCGTCCACGTCGATGCCGGCTTCCACGCTGTGGGCCTGCCGGAAGACATCGAAGGCTGATTTAGGAGGGCTGGATCCCAGCCTTCCGCCATCTGAAGCGACGGTTTAAGGCCGGGGCATGACTGCTCCGGCCTTTTCCATGCGCGCCGTGCCCGCCTCGGCCTTTTCGTCCGCCGCGGTGGCGACGGTGATCGGGTTTGGCGGCACCGTGGCCCTGGTGGTGCAGGCGGGTCAGGCATTGGGCGCGGACGCGGGCCAGATCGGGTCGATGGTGACGGCCCTGTGCCCGGGCATCGGGGCGCCGGGCGTCTTGCTGAGCTGGCGGCTGAAGATCCCGGTGGTGCTGGCTTGGTCCACGCCGGGGGCGGCCCTGCTGGCGGCCTCGACGCTGGGCCTGTCCTGGCCGACGGCGATCGGCGCCTTCGTCTTCGCCGCCCTGCTGATGAGCCTGACCGGCCTGATCCCGGTGCTGGAGCGGCTGGCGGCGCGGATACCGGACGCCATCGCCTCGGCCATGCTGGCGGGGGTGCTGCTGCCTTTGTGCTGAGACTGTTCAAGGTGGCGCCGGACAAGACGGCCTTGGTTGTCGGGCTGATCGCGGTGTTCCTGATCTTCAGACGGCTATGGCCGACCTGGGCCTTGCCCGCCGTGCTGGCGGGGGCCTTTGCGGTGCTGGCGATGCGGGGGCAGTTGGCCCTGCCGGCCGGGACCGGACTGTTCGGCCATCTGGAGCCGGTCGCGCCCGTCGTCGACTGGAAGGCGGCGGTCAGCCTGGGCTTTCCGCTGTTTCTGGTGACGCTGGCGGCCCAGAACCTGCCCGGACTGGTGGTGTTGCAGAGCGCCGGCTATCCGCCGCCCGCCAACCGACTGATCCTGTCGACCGGCGTCGCCAGCCTGCTGATCGCGCCATTTGGCGGGCATGGGGTCAATCTGGCGGCGATCACGGCGGCGATCTGCACAGGGCCGGACGCCCATTCCGATCCCGCCAGGCGCTGGATCGTGGGGGTGATCTATGGCGGTCTTTATCTGGTCGTGGCCCTGTTCGCCGCGCCGCTGGCCGGGCTGTTCATCGCCATGCCGCCGGCCGTGCTGGCGGCGGTGACGGGTTTGGCGCTGATCGCGCCGCTGACCGGCGCGCTGCAGACCATGATGACGGAGATCGGATCGCGCGAGGCGGCCGTGCTGACGTTTGCGGCGACGGCTTCGAGCCTGACCCTGTTCGGCGTCGGATCGGCCTTCTGGGGTCTGGTCGTGGGTTTCGCCGCTCTGGCCGCGATGCGCTGGATCAGACCGTCGGCCTGATCCAGCGGAGGGGGCTAGTCGCGCAGCGAGGCCGGGACTTGGCCGCCGTTGTCGGCCAGCTTCTTCCAGACGGCCTTGGACAGGGCGATGTTTTGTTCGGCCGAGCCGTGCTCGCCAGCGTGGACGTTCAGTTCCTCGGCCAGTTCCTTGCGGGCGGCCAGGCTGGAATCCAGGTCCAGCAGCTTCAGCAGATCGACGATCGAGGTGCGCCAGTTGCCGCCGCCGCCCTTGGACGCTGCCAGATCGCTGAGGACCGCCTCGACATCGACGGGCGGCAAGGCCGGCGCGGCGGTCGGGGCCGGCGCTGCGTTCGGCGCCGGGATTCCAGCCGTCGAGGCCGGCGGCGGAACTGTGGCCGCCTTCGGCTTGTGGCCCGTGATCTTGTTCCAGATCGAAGAGAAGATGCCCATCGGTCGCGCTCCTGTTGGTTGCGAGCAGACAACGCGACCGACGGGGCGAGGTTCAGATCAATCGCGCGCCGGGATGTTGAGGCCGCGCTGGACGGCGGGGCGGGCCAAGCCGCGCTCCAGCCAGGCGGCGACGCGCGGGAAGTCGGCGAAGCCTACGATCTCGCCCGCTTCGTAGAAGCCGATCAGGTTGCGGACCCAGCCCAGGGTGGCGACATCGGCGATGGAGTAGTCGCCGACGAGCCACTCGCGGTGCTCTCCCCCGTCATTGGCCAGCCGCGTCTCCAGCACGCCGAGCAGACGCCGGCTTTCGGCGACGTAGCGGTCGCGCGGACGCTTGTCCTCGTATTCTTTGCCCGCGAAGCGGTGGAAGAAGCCCAGCTGGCCGAACATCGGGCCGATCGCGCCCATCTGGAACATGACCCACTGGATCGTCTCGTAGCGGGTCGCCGGTTCGGCCGAGAGCAGTTTGCCGGTCTTTTCCGCCAGATAGATCAGGATGGCGCCGGATTCGAACAGGGCCAGCGGCTTTCCGTTAGGGCCGTTCGGATCGAGGATGGCGGGGATCTTGCCGTTGGGGTTCAGCGACAGAAACTCCGGCCCCCAGGTCTCGTTCTTGGTGATGTCGATCAGGTGCGGCTCATAGGCCAGGCCGACCTCTTCCAGCATTATCGAAACCTTCACCCCGTTTGGCGTCGGCAGGGAATACAGCTGGATGCGATCGGGATGCTGGGCCGGCCAGCGTTGCGTGATCGGGAAGGCGGACAGGTCGGTCATGGGTGCGGCCTCGGCTATTGCGATAGGCCTATGTCGGCGCCGTCCAGACCATCCGCAACACCGACGGGAGCGGTGACGAAACTTCAGTCCGGCTCGCGCTCGCCCACCTCGGTCGGCGGAACGGCCATGAGCCAGCCGTCGGCCAGGTGCAGTTCCGGCGTCGCTTCCTTGGTGAAGGGCAGATACCAGGTCGGGCCGCCGGCGGCAGGTGCGATCTCCAGCATATCGTCGGCGCCGAAGTTCTGGACCGATTTCACCGTGCCCATGACGGCGCCCGCCGTGTCGCGGACCTGAACGCCCAAGAGGTCGGCGAGGTAGAACTCGTCCTCATCCGGCTCGGGGAACCGGTCGCGGGGGACGTGCAGCTTCAGGCCGCGCAGGGCGTCGGCCTGTTCCTTGGTCGTGATCTCCTTGGCCCGGCCGACGACGCCGTTCTTGTCGGGCCGCGTCGAAGTCAGGGTCAGGGCTACGGTCCCATCGGCGCGCAGCAGAGGGCCGTAGGCGGTCAGGGCCAGGGGATCGGCCGTGAAGGCGGTCACCCGCACCTCGCCCCGCACGCCGAAGCCGCCGCCGACCTGGCCGACGAGGATCAATCTGCTGTCCGTGGTCATGCGTGTTCTTAACCCATGAAAAAGGCGGCGTCGAAAGACGCCGCCCTGATCATCGTCAAACCGAAAGGCTTAGCCTTCGGCCTTTTCCTCGGTCGCTTCAGCAGCCGGGGCTTCCTCGGCGGCGGCGTCAGCGGCCGGAGCCTCTTCGGCAGACGCTTCTTCAGCAGCGGGAGCGTTCTTGGCGGCTTCGGCGGCGGCGGCGGCCTCTTCCTTGGCGCGGGCGGCGGCTTCAGCGGCCTCGACCTTGGCGGCGGCTTCGGCTTCCAGGCGGTCGGCTTCGCGCTGGGCGCGTTCGGCGGCGCGCTCTTGCGCCTTCTTGCCCGGAGCGCCCTTGTTCGGGTTGTTCGACTGCGTCCACTTGACCTTCTGGCCCAGGGTCTCGTCCTGCGACAGGAAGCGGGCGACGCGGTCGGTCGGCTGGGCGCCCTTGCCGAGCCATTCGGCGATGCGCTCGACCTTCAGGGCGACGCGCGGGGTGGCGCCGTCCTTGGGCAGCATCGGGTTGTAGCTGCCGACCTTCTCGATGAACTTGCCGTCGCGCGGCGAGTGCGAGTCGGCGATGACGATGTGGTAGTAGGGGCGCTTCTTGGCGCCGCCGCGGGCCAGACGAATCTTCAGCATTTCAGGTCTCTTTCTAGGAAGTCGTTATTTCTTGGGAGGGAAGCCCGGCAGGCCAGGAAGACCTCCCGGAAGTTGTCCGCCGCCCAGTCCGGCGAGCCGGTCCTGGATGGCTTTCAGATCGTCGGCGGAGGGTTCGGCCATCTTGCCGCTGCCCAGCGCCTTGAGGCGGGCCATGTCGGGGCCGCCGCCGCCCATTCCGGGCATGCCGCCGCCGCCAAGGCCGCCCAGCATGGCGGCCATCTGCTGCATCTTCTTGGGCCCGCCGCGCGCCATCGACTTGACCACATCGGCCATCTGGCGGTGCTGTTTCAGAACCCGGTTCACGTCCTGCACATCGACGCCGGCGCCGGCGGCGATCCGCTTCTTGCGCGAGGCGTTCAGCAGGTCGGGCTTCTTGCGCTCGGCCTTGGTCATCGAGGAGATGATCGCTTCCTGACGCAGGATCATGCGGTCGTCGATGCCGCTCTCGGCCATCTGACCCTTCATCTTGGCCACGCCGGGCAGCATTCCCATGATGCCCTGAAGCCCGCCCATCCGCTTCATCTGCTGAAGCTGGCCGGCCAGGTCATCCAGATCGAACTGACCCTTGGCCAGTTTGCGGGCCATCTTCTCGGCCTTGGCCTGGTCCAGATCCTGGCTGGCCTTTTCGACCAGGGCGACGATATCGCCCTGACCCAGGATGCGGCCGGCGACGCGACGGGCGTCGAACACGTCCAGCGCATCGACCTTTTCGCCGGCGCCCAGATATTTGATCGGCAGGCCGGTGACGGCGCGCATCGACAGCATGGCGCCGCCGCGACCGTCGCCGTCGGCGCGGGTCAAGACCAGGCCGGTCAGGGGCAGGCGCTCGTGGAAGGCCTTGGCGGTGCGCACCGCGTCCTGGCCGGTCAGGCTGTCGGCGACCAGCAGGGTCTCGACGGGCTTGGCGATGTCGGCGACCTCGGCCACCTCATTCATCAGCCCTTCGTCCAAGGTGATGCGGCCGGCGGTGTCGAGGATCAGGACGTCGAAGCCCTGAAGCTTGGCCGATTGCAGCGCCCGGCGCGTGATTTGAACCGCGCTCTCGCCCGCCACGATCGGCAGGGTGGCGACCTCGATCTGCTTGCCCAGGGTGGCCAGCTGTTCCATCGCGGCCGGACGGCGCGTGTCCAGCGAGGCCATCATGACCTTCTTGCGATCGAACTTGGTCAGGCGCAGCGCCAGCTTGGCCGAGGTCGTGGTCTTGCCCGAGCCCTGAAGGCCGGCCATCAGCACCACAGCGGGCGGATTGGCGTTGGTGTTCAGCGGGACCGGCTCTTCACCGCCCAGCATCTCGATCAGGCCGTCATAGACGATCTTGACCACTTGATCGGCCGGCTTGACCGAACGGATGACCTCTTCGCCCGTCGCGCGCTCGGTGGCGAAGGCGATGAATTCCTTGACGACCGGAAGGGCGACGTCGGCCTCGAGCAGGGCCACGCGCACTTCGCGCATCGCCTCGGCGACATCCTTTTCGGACAGGGCGCCGCGCCCGGTGATCCGGTCGAAGACGCCTGTCAGCCGCTCGTTCAGAGCCTCGAACATTCACTACCTCGTGTGGCGCAGGTGAAACGGCTCCATACGACAACGGCCCCCGGCGACGATCACGTCGGCGGAGGGTTCTCGCCGGGCTCGTCTCATCGAAATGAGGGTCGTCCCGGTGGAGACGCAGGTTCACTTGCGTCGGAAGCGGCGGCTTATGGCGGAAAAACCTTACAAAGGCAACCGGAGCGATCCGGTCACGCTATAAGAGCCAATATCGGCGCAGGGATTTAGCGGATTGTCATCATCGTGCTAAGAGCCGCGCCCTTTATAGGGGCGGCGCTGTCGCCAGGGTTTCAGACTTCGGGAGAAGCACAGATGAGCAAGGTGCTGGTTATCGGCGCAGGCGGCGTCAGTTCGGTGGCCGTCCACAAGATGGCGATGAACGCGGACATCTTCTCGCATATCACCCTGGCGAGCCGGACCAAGTCCAAGTGCGACGCGATCGCCCAGTCCGTGAAGTCGCGCTTCGGCGTCGACATCGACACGGCCGCCATCGACGCCGACGACGTGGCGGCGACCACGGCGCTGATCCAGAAGGTGCAGCCCGAACTGGTCGTGAACCTGGCCCTGCCCTATCAGGACCTGTCGATCATGGACGCTTGCCTGGCGGCCGGCGTCGACTATCTGGACACCGCCAACTACGAGCCGCGCGACGAGGCCAAGTTCGAATACAAGTGGCAGTGGGCCTATCAGGATCGTTTCAAGAACGCCGGCCTGATGGCGCTGCTGGGTTCGGGCTTCGACCCCGGCGTGACCTCGGTGTTCACCACCTACATCAAGAAGCATCTGCTGGATTCCATCGAGACGCTGGACATCCTGGACTGCAACGGCGGCGACACCGGCCTGCCCTTCGCGACCAACTTCAACCCCGAGATCAACCTGCGCGAAGTGACCGCCAACTCGCGTCATTGGGAGAACGGCCAGTGGGTCGAAGGCCCGGCGCTGAGCCACAAACAGACCTTCGACTTCGAAGGCGTGGGTCCGAAGAACATGTACCTCATGTACCATGAGGAGCTGGAATCGCTGGCGAAGTTCTATCCCGAGATCAAGCGCATCCGCTTCTGGATGACGTTCGGCGACAGCTATCTGAAGCACCTCGAAGTGCTGGAAAACATCGGCATGACCTCGATCGAGCCGATGCAATTCCAGGGCCGCGAGATCATTCCGATCGAGTTCCTGAAGGCCCTGCTGCCCGAGCCGGCCTCGCTGGGTCCGATCACCAAGGGCAAGACCAACATCGGCGTCATCGCCACCGGCCTGAAGGACGGGGTCAAGAAGACGGTCTACGTCAACAACATCTGCGACCACGAAGAGGCCTTTGCCGAGACCGGCAACCAGGCCGTCAGCTACACCACCGGCGTGCCGGCCATGATCGGCGCGGCCCTGATGGTGACCGGCCAGTGGAAGGGCGACGGCGTGTTCAACATGGAGCAGCTGGACCCCGATCCCTTCATGGACATGCTGAACAAGCACGGCCTGCCGTGGAAGGTTCAGGACCTGGACGCCCCTCTGGACTTCTGATCGGACCGACTGAATGCAGACCCAGGCCGGCGATCCGGGCGCCTTTGCGCATTTCGACCTGAACCGCGTCGCCTCGCCCGCCTTCGTGGTGGACGAGGCGGCCATCCGTCGCAATCTGTCCGTGCTGAAGGGCGTGCGCGACGGGGCGGAGGCGCGCGTGCTTCTGGCGCTGAAGGCGTTTTCGATGTGGTCGCTGGCCGATGTGGTCGGCGAATACCTCGACGGAGTCTGCGCCTCGGGCCTGTGGGAGGCGCGGCTGGCGCGCGAGTTCTACAAGGGCGAGCTGACCACCTATTCGCCGGCCTATACGGCGCAGGACCTGCCCGAGATCCTGCGTCTGTCGGATCACGTCATCTTCAACAACCCGGCCCAGATCGCCCGTTTCGCCGATCTGATCGCAAAGGCGCGTGCTGAAGGGCAGGTGTTCGAGATCGGCCTGCGGCTGAACCCCGAACATTCCGAAGGCGAGGTCGCCAAATACGACCCGGCCCAGCCCTGTTCGCGCCTGGGCTTTCCGGTGTCGCAACTGACGGCCGACCATCTGGTCGGCGTCGATGGTCTGCATATCCATGCGCTGTGCGAGCAGGACTTCCAGCCGCTGTCGCGCATCTGGGCGGCGGTGGAGCCCAAGCTGGCGCCGCTGCTGGGCGGGATCAAATGGTTGAACCTGGGCGGGGGGCACCACATCACCCGCGCCGACTATCAGACCGACGATCTGATCGCCTTCGTGCGCGATCTGCAGGCCCGGCATGGGGTTCAGGTCTATCTGGAGCCGGGCGAGGCGGTGGCGCTGGACGCCGGCATCCTGATCGGCGAGGTGCTGGACGTGTTCGACAACGGCATGCCCATCGGCATCACCGACATTTCCGCCACCTGCCACATGCCCGATGTAATCGAGGCGCCCTATCGCCCCGCGCTGCTGAAGGAGCCTGAGCATGGGGTGACGGTGCGGCTGGGCGGGCCGTCGTGCCTGGCCGGGGACATCATCGGCGACTACGTCTTCGCCGAGCGGCCGACGCCCGGAACGCGGATCGCGTTTCTGGACCAGGCCCACTATTCGATGGTGAAGACCAACACCTTCAACGGCGTGCCGCTGCCGTCCATCGTGCTGTGGAACTCCCAGACGGATGCGCTGAGAACGGTGCGTGACTTCGACTATTCGGCCTTCCGCGACCGATTGTCCTGATCGCAACGAAAAGGGCGGCTCGCGCCGCCCTTCCCTGACCTATTCGTCTTTCGGTTCGTCCGCCGTCGATTCGGCGTCGGGCTTGGGCGTCGAGCCCGGTTCGGTGACGACGATGCCTTCGGGCGGGGGCGGCAGTTTCGACAGGTCGCCGCCGGCGCGCAGGACATCCAGCGCGCGCTGAAGCTGATAGTCCTTTTCCTTGTCGAACTTGTCGCCCGGAGCTTCGCGCGGGGTGTGCGGACCCTTGCGCTCGGCGCCGATGGAGGCGTCCAGGGCCGTGGCGTAGGCGGCCTCGGAATAGATGAAGCTGGAGCGCGAGACGATGCGGGCCTCTGCCTCCGAACGCGCAACTTCCAGGTCCGGCTCGATGCCGATCTTCTGGATCGAGGCGCCCGAGGGGGTGTAGTAGCGCGCGGTCGTGATCGACAGGGCGCCGTCCTGACCCTGACGCAGCGGGATCACAGTCTGGACCGAACCCTTGCCGAAACTGGTCAGGCCCACGATGGTCGCGCGCTGGTGATCCTTCAGGGCGCCGGCGACGATTTCCGACGCCGAGGCCGAGCCGTAGTTGACCAGAACGACCAGCGGCAGGCCGCCGGTCACGTCGCCGGGCTTGGCGGAATAGCGCTGGATCTGCTCGGGCTTCCTGCCCCGCTGGCTGACGATCTCGCCGCGTTCCAGGAAGGCGTCGGAGACGTCGATGGCGGCGTTCAGCAGGCCGCCGCCGTTGTTGCGCAGGTCCAGGACATAGCCCTTCACGCCCGGCTTCTCGGCCTTGATCTTGGCGATGGCCTCGTTCAGCTCGCGGCCGGTGTTTTCGTTGAAGGTCGAGACGCGAAGATAGCCGAAGTCGCCTTCGACCCGACCGGTGACCGACTGAACTTTGATGACCTCGCGGGTCAGGGTCACTTCCAGCGGGTCTGAACCGTCGCGCAGGAAGGTCACCTTGACGCTGGTGCCCACGGCGCCGCGCAGCTTTTCGGACACCTGGCTGACCGTCAGGCCCGCCGCGTTCTGCCCCTCGATGGAGGAGATCACGTCGCCCGCCTGGACCCCGGCCTTGGCGGCGGGGCTGTCGTCCATCGGCGAGATGACCTTCACCATGCCGCCGTCGGCGCTGATGGTCAGGCCGACGCCCGAATATTGACCCTCGGTGCGCTCGCGCAGATCGTCATAGTTGGAGGGCGGAAGATAGTTGGAGTGCGGGTCCAGCGCCGTCATCATGCCGGCCAGCGCGGTCTCGATCAGCTTCTTGTTGTCGACCGGGACGACATAGGCCTGCTCGACGATGCCGACCACGTCGCCGAACAGCTCCAGCATGCGGAAGGTTTCGTTTCGCGGGGTCTGGCTGCTGACAGCCGCGGCGGATCCGCCGAGCACCAGAGCGGCGCAGCCGACGAGGAGCAGTTTACGCATTCGGTCTCTTTCGGTCGGGCCGATCACTGTGGGCGCCCGTAGGAAGGTTAAGGCCCCGTCCTCACGACCAAATCGTGGCGACGCGGCGTCCCGCCGATAAAATCAGCGTCAGACGAGAATGCAAAGGACTATTGCGGGTTCACCGCAACCACGGTCCCGGATCGATCGGCCGTTCGTCGCGGCGCAGTTCGAAATAGACGTCGCCGTCCGGGCCGCTGCGCCCCAGGGTCTGGCCGTCCGAGACCCGGGCGTCGGGGCCGACCTCGACGCTTTCCAAGCCGGCGATGACGGCGCGCCAGCCGGGCCCGAGGTCCAGCACTACCACATTGCCCCACCCCGTCAGCGGCCCGGCGTAGGCGACCTTGGCGTCGGCGGGGGCGGTGACGGCCGCGCGGTCGGCCCGCCAGCGCCAGCCGGAGGTTCCGGCGCCCCAGGTCTGGCTGGGCGCGCCGGCGACGGGCGAACTGAGGCGGCCGCGTCCGGCCGGAAGGCGAGCGGTCGGCGTCTCTTCGGCCTGGGGGATCGGGACCGCGCCGCCCAGTTCGCGGATGCGACGCTCCAGCACGGCCGCAGCGCGTTCGGCGGCGCGGGCCTCGGCGTTCAGGACGGCGGTCAGGGCGGTCTTGCGCGCCGTCAGCCCCTCGATCTCGCCGCGCCGGTCGCCCTGCTCGCTCTCGGTCGTCAGCAGTCGCTCCGAGGACAGGACGGCGAGCCGGCGGATGCGCATTATCTCGGCCTGACGGGCGGCCAGCACCTTGGCGCGGCCTTCCAGATCCGGCGTCATGGCCCTGAGCAGGATGGAGGCGCGCACGGTGTCGATGGCCTTGTCGGCGGGCACCAGCAGGGGCGGCGGCGGCCGGCGGCTCATCATCTGCAGCGCGCTGAGCAGACGGCCCTGGGCGCCGCGCTCACGCGCCAGGTCCGTGACCAGTTCGGCCTCACGCTCGGTCAGTTGCTGGAGGCGGGCGCGCTGATCGTCGATCTGACGGTCGCCGGTCTGTTCGTCGGCGCGCAGCGAGGCCAGGCGGCGCTCCAACTGAGCCAGTTCGGTCTTGGCGGCGTCGGCGTCGGCGCGCAGACGGCGGGCGCGAACCGTTTCGTCGCGGTATTCGGCCTGGATGCGCGAGAGTTCGCTCTCGGGCGCCTGCCCACCAAAGCTTGGGCGGCTCATCGCCGGGGCGGCGCAGACGAAACCCGTCAGCAGGGCCAGCGATAAGGGTATGGCGCGACGCATGTCAGTCGCGATGATAGGGCGATCCGGCCAGGATGGTCACGGCCCGATACAGCTGTTCGGCCAGCATGGCGCGCGCCAGGGCGTGGGGCCAGGTCTGTGGACCGAAGGCCAGGGTCGAAGACGCGGCTTCGCGCACGCTGGCGTCCAGCCCATCCGCCCCGCCGATGGCGAAAACCAGACGGCGCTCGCCCTGATCCCGCAATTTGGCGATGTGGTCGGCGAAGGCGCGCGAGGAATAGGTCTTGCCGCGCTCGTCGCAGGCGATCAGGTGCGCGCCCTCTGCGGCAGCCAAGATCAGCTCAGCCTCCGGCGCCTTGCCGGGTCTGCGGGCTTCCAGATCGATCAGTTCGAGGGGACCGAGGCCAAGCGCGCGTCCCGACAGGGTGGCGCGCTTGGCGTAGTCGTCGGCGAGCGTCGCTTCAGGCCCCCGGCCCGGTCGGCCGATGGCGACGATGCTCAGCTTCATCTTGTCAGTCGCGGACCATGCGGTGGGCGGAATCGACCGCCCAGATCTTTTCGATGTTGTAGAAGGTGCGCACTTCCGGGCGGAACAGGTGCACGATCACATCGCCGGCGTCGATCAAAACCCAGTCGCAGTGCGGCAGGCCCTCGACCTTGGCCTTGCCCAGCCCCTGTTCCTTGAGCGTGCGCAGCAGGTGGTCGGCGATGGCGCCGACGTGACGGTGCGAACGACCGGACGCCACGATCATGGTGTCGGCCATGGCGCTTTTGCCCTTCAGGTCGATCAGGACCATGTCCTGGGCCTTGTCCTCGTCGAGGCGGCTCAGCAGGGCTTCTTCCAGGGGCGTAGAGCCGATGGGGCGGGGAGCGGAATCGTCGAAGCCGCGCGGGGAGGCGTCGGATTCAAAGCCGTCTTCGGAATGGAGAGGTTCGATAGGGTCCATCTCGTGCGCCGTATTCGAGACGGCGGCGTCTTGCGTATCATACGCGGGCGAGGGGGTCAGCGGAGGGCTCCGGGAGCGTTGACTAAAGAAGCCCTCTAGCACGGATGGGCCGCAACGTGAACCTCCGCCCGAATCATCGGGCGATCACGAGGTCGCGCGCACGCCCGTGCCGGTCCTGATCGCTGTGGACGACAGGGGGTTGAGCGGCGCCGTCAGATAGGTCCAGGCGGGCGCCTGAAGCGTCGGCAGAAGCCCCGCCTGCTGGGCGGGAATGCGGAAACCGGCGAAGCGGGCGGCGGCCGGCGCCGTGCGGCTGTCCAGCAACGAACCCGGCCGGGCGATGACCGCCACCGGCATCAGCCGCATGATGTCGGTCCAGCCTCTCCAGCGGTGGAAGCTGGCCAGATTGTCCGACCCCATCAGCCAGACGAAATGCACGCCGGGATGCCGCGCGACCAGAAGGCGCAGGGTGTCCACGGTCCAAACGACGCCGGCCCGGCTTTCGAAATCCGAGACGATCATCGACGGACCGCGCGCATGCTGGCGCGCCGAGGCCATGCGGTCCTCCAGCGGCGCACTGTGACGGGCGTCCTTCAACGGGTTCTGCGGCGAGACCAGCCAGACGACCCGGTCGAGATCCAGACGCCGCATGGCGGTCTCGGCGACATGGGCGTGACCGTCATGGGCGGGATTGAAGGAGCCGCCGAACAGACCGACCTTCATGCCTGGAGCGAGGATCAAACCGTCGCGCAGCGCCCCGGAACGGGGGCCGGCGCCTTTGGGCGCGGGACCGGCGTGGAAGAAGGACAAGCGGCGTCTCGGGCGGCGGGCGTTATGCTCAGCGGCGCCCTTATAGCGCGCGCCAATGTTCCGCCTACAGAATTCGTTCTCAGACCGCCGCGTCAAACAGGGCGTCGCGGGCCACGTCGGCATGGGTCATGGGGAACAGGTGCCCGCCGCCGGACACGACCTCGACCGAGACATTGGGCAGCCCTCGGGGCTGGACCGGCACATGGGTCAGGGCGCCGTGTTCGGCCTTCAGGATGCGAACCGGTCCGGGATAGCGTTTCATGGCCCGCCACGGATCGTGCGCCTGGGCTGCGTAGTTGGCCGCCTCCCAAGCCGGCGCCGCCGTCAGGCTGAACCCGCCGTCGCCTTCGTTCAGGCCTTCGGACAGATAGTTGGCCAAGACCATGTCGGGCCAACCCTTGAAGGCGCCGCGCCCGCGATAGGCGGCCATGGCCTGTTCGCGGCTGTCGAACTGGCTGCGACGGCGCAGGGTGGCCTTGGCGATGGGGATCGCCTTCATCAGCTTGTGGGCGAAGGGCAGATTGAAGGCGAAGACCGCCGAGCGTTTCCAGATCACCGGATCGAACAGCACCAGGCTAGACACCCGATCCGGCCGGATGGCGGCCGCCAGAAGCGAGGCCGTGCCGCCCATCGAATGGCCGGCCATGACCACGGGCGGGCCGTCGATGGCCTCCAGCAGCGCCAGCAGGTCGTCACGATGGTCCAGCCAGCTCGTCTTGGGTCGCGCGAAGGTCGGCAGCGCAGACCGGCCATGGCCGCGCAGATCCGGCGCCCATATCCGCAAGGACGCCGACAGCGGCGACAACAGGCTAAGATAGGTGGCGGCGTTGAAACCGTTGGCGTGAGAGAAGATCAGATCGACCGGCCGGTTCGGATCGCCGAAATCCAGCACGGCCATTTCGCCGGCGCCCCAGCGATTGTCGATCGGCACGGACAGGCGACGCGGTGGGGACATCAACGCCGCATCCATGGTCATGCGACGTCGCGACAGGCGGCGCAGCGACCGTGCGCCTCGATCGTGGTGCGGACGATGGCGTAGCCGGCGGCCGAGGCGGCGGCGTTCATGGCGCTCTGGTCCGGGCCGCTGACCTCGCGCGTCGCGCCGCAGCAGTCGCAGATCAGAAAGGCGGCCGCGTGGGCGGCCTCGCCATCGTCGGTGCAAGCGACATAGGCGCTGATGGAAGCGATGCGGTGCACCATGCCCAGCCGTTCCAGAAACTCCAGCGCGCGATAGACGGTGGGCGGCTTCGCGGCCTGGCCGTCCTCGCCGAAGCGGGCGATCAGATCGTAGGCCTTCACCGGCTCGCCGCTTTCCAGCAGCAGGGCCAGGACGCGACGACGCTGGGCGGTCATCCGCTCGCCCTGCTGGACCGCGCGCGCCTCAGCCGCCGCCAGGGCGCGGTCCAGCGCCCCGCCGTTCAGGCCGGAGTGGTCATGGTCGTGATCGCAGGCGGAACCCATACGCCACAGCTAATGGCTGGCGCCCCCCACTGCAACCGACGCATCGCGGGTTTGCCGGTTGCGCGGCGTTGGGCTAGAAGGCGCGCCTCCGATCTTTAACCAGAGCGTCCTCGCTTCATGACCGACACGAACAATTCGCCGCTTGAAGGCAACGTCCTCTTCTACACCAACCCCGAACCGCTGGATCAGAGCGTCCACGGCGGCCTGGGCGTGAACCCGAGCGACAAGCCCTACGCCTTCGTGGCCCAGACCAATATCGTGCCGTTGACGGTCACCGAATTCTCGGCCGCCGCCCTGTCTTATCCGATCATCTTCACCGGCGAGAACCGCCAGCCGGTCGCCGTGATGGGCCTGAGCTCCAACGAGAACCTGTTCGTCGCGCCCGACGGCGAGTTCCGCGCCGACGCCTACGTGCCGGCCTATGTGCGCCGCTATCCGTTCGTCTTCGCCGACGACAAGCAGAACCAGCGCCTGATCCTGTGCATCGACCGCGGCGCCTCGATCGTCGCCGAAGGCGGCCAGAACCCGCTGTTCGTCGACGGCCAGCCCAGCGACTACACGAACATGGCGATGGAGTTCTGCAACAACTTCGAACAGGAGCGCCAGCGCACCGAGGGCTTCGTCGCCCTGATCAAGGACCTGGACCTGCTGGACATCCGCGAAGCCCACTTCACGCCGCGCAATCCCGACGGCAGCCCGGGTCAGCCGCAGAAGCTGGCCGAATACTACGCGGTGTCGGAAGACAAGCTGCGCGCCCTGCCCGCCGAGAAGCTGGTCGAGCTGCGCGACAACGGCGCCCTGGGCCAGATCTACGCCCACCTGGTGTCGCTGGTCGGTTGGGATCGCCTGATCGCCATGGCCGTGATGCGTCAGGCGCAGGCCCCGACCTCGGTCAACTAAGACCCGGTCTATCGAAGATCGATCAGCGCCCCGCCGGTTCGCCGGCGGGGCGTTTTTCGTTTCAGCGGCGCGAGAACAGCGCCCGCGTCAGGCAGGAAAAGACCAGACGCCCCGCCTCGTCCAGCAGGTCATGCGAGGCGATGACGATGCCCTTGTCGTCGCCGACCGGATCCTTGCCCATGACCGTCATGCGGCCCCGCAGCAGTTCGCCCGCCGGGGGATTGCGCATGTAACGCAGCCCATCGACGGCCAGGACCTTGGTCTGGGCCCAGCCGCCGGACTTGTCGGCCGCCAGTCGGCTCCACAGCACATAGACCATGGCGTCCGGCGCGCCGTAGGCCACGTCCCAGCCCGGCGAGAACCGCTCGATGAAGACGTCCAGCGCCCCCTGATCGACCGCACAGGCGCCCAGCGGCACGACCTGCCCCACCTCCAGGTCTTCGAAATGGACGTGCAGCGGATCGCTCATGCGCAGACCTTGGGTTCAGGCGGGTTCTTCGGAAACGCGAACCAGCAGCTTGCCGTCGTGATCGCCGGTGAACAAGCGATTCAACGACCCCACCGCGCCTTCCAGCCCGTCGTCGACGTGAACCTTCCACTTCACCCGGCCGTCCGCCAGCCATGGGCCCATCTCCGCGACCATCTCGCGGGCGCGTGGGGCGTAGTCCAAAACCAGGAAGCCCTGGACGTGCAGGCGATGGGTGATGATGCGCGCGAAGTTCGGCGAAGGCGGCGCCTTGGTCGCATTGTAGGAGGACACCAGGCCGCAGACCGCCATCCGCCCGTGGACCTTCAGACGGTTGAAGACCGCGATCATGATGTCGCCGCCGACGTTCTCGAAGTTCAGATCGATCCCTTCGGGGGCCAAACGATCCAGCGCCTCGCCGACATCCTCGTTTTTGTAATCGATGGCCGCGTCGAAGCCGAGTTCGTCGGTCAGCCAGGCGCACTTCTGCGGACCGCCCGCGATGCCGATGACGCGGCAGCCGCGCTGTTTGGCGATCTGCCCCGCGATGGAGCCGACCGCGCCGGCGGCCGCCGAGATGACGATGGTCTCGCCTTCCTTGGCCTTCAACACATCGGTGACGCCGAAATAGGCGGTCAGACCGGTCATGCCGAGCACCGACATATTGGCGGTCAGCGGCAGGCCGGGCGCACGATGCACCGGGCGCAGGCCGCCTTCCGGCACGACTGCATAGTCGGCCCAGCCGCCCGAGGTCGGCATGACGACATCGCCTGTTTTGAAGCGGCTGGATCGCGAGTCTTCGACCACGCCCAGCGTCAGGCCGCGCATGACCTCGCCCAGGCCGACCGGCGGCAGATAGCCCTCGGAATCGTTCATCCAGGTGCGATTGGTCGGGTCCAGCGACAGATAGACCGTGCGGACCAGCACCTCGTTCTCATTCAGATCAGGGATGGCCGTCTCGACCAGTTCCAGATCGCCGGGCTGGATCAGGCCCTTGGGGCGCTGGCGCAGCACCCATTGACGGTTCATCTTGCCGCTTGTGGAAGCCATTGGCGTCTCTCCGTGCGTTTTCTTTGACCACCATCTTGGCCGCGACGGCGGCTTCGGTCGAGGTGCGCGCCAAGAAAAAAGCGACCCTTTCGGATCGCTTTGAAGTGGCATCATCGAGAATGAGGCGCGGAGGCGGCATGATCAGCTTTCGCAGATCAAGTCGGGGGGCGTCGCCGCCTCCACGGACCGATAACGGCGGCGCCCGAAGCCGGTTCCCGTCCTCGATCGCTTTTTTTGCGCTTTCGTACCTTGGCCCATCAATGCCGGCGCAAATCAAAGAAAAGGCCTCGATCCCGAGGGACCGAGGCCGATCTTGTCGTCAACGAAAGATCGCGTTTTAAGCGGCTTCCTTCTGGCGCGACGGGTGGAAGAACAGCGCCTGGCTGATCGCCGCCTTCACCGTCTCCGGCTGGAAGGGCTTGGTGATCAGGAAGGTCGGCTCGGGACGCTCGCCGGTCAGCAGGCGTTCCGGGAAGGCGGTGATGAAGATCACCGGCACGTCCATGGTCTTCAGGATATCCTTGACCGCGTCGATGCCCGACGAGCCGTCGGCCAACTGAATGTCGGCCAGAACCAGACCCGGCTTGTGACGGGCGACGGCGTCGATCGCCTCGTCGTGGGTCGTGGCGGTGCCGGTGACGCGGTGACCCAGTTCGGTCACCAGGCTCTGGATGTCGGCCGAAATAATGGCCTCGTCCTCGATGACCAGAACATCGGTGGCCAGTTCGGCGTCGATGTCGGCCTGGGCGTCGGCGATCAGACGCTCCACGTCGCGCGGATCGGCGGACAGGATTTGTGCGGCTTCCGAAGGGGTGAAGCCTTCAAGGGCGGTCAGCAGGAAGGCCTGACGCGAGCGCGGCGCGATGCGCAGCAGACGTTGCGAAGCGTCGCTGCCCGTGGTCTCCAGCGTGCCGGTTTCCAGCTGCGCGCCGGTCGAGGACCAGATGGCGTGGAAGACATGATAAAGAGCGACCCGCGGCGTCATATCAGCCGACAGTTGCTGCTCGCCGGCGGCCAGGGCCTCCAGAGCGACACGGACATAGTTGTCGCCCGTGGATTGATCGCCGGTCAGGGCGCGTGCGTAACGGCGCACATAAGGAAGGTGCGGCGCGAGTCTGGCCAGAAGGCTCATTCAGATAGTCCCCGACAAATCACAGCCCGGCCGGCAGGGCGGGGCGCTACATCAGCCATAAACGTCACATTCGCATCACGGTTCCGCCTACGTCAGCAAGCTTTAGCATTAAAAACCGGTCATGCAGGAACCCGGCCGGTCTGATGACGTTTGAGACCGACATCTTCTCGCGATGACAGTTGGGTGGGCTTGGCTCTGTCTATGATCGATTCTCCGGACTCCTCTCGTCCAAAAGGCGACCAAAAGGGGGAGGCAGGGCTTGAAGAAGCTCGCCTTCGCCAGCAGGCCATTGGCGTCAAGCTGCGGCACATGTTCGACGAGGTTGTCAACGAACCCGTGCCCGATGAGTTTCTCGATATCCTGAAACGCGCTGACGCCAAGTCTTCGGACAGCGCCGCATGAGCACCTCACGCCTGGGGGCTGCCCCCAAACCCGCGTCGGCCGACGACGAGGGCTTCAAGCGCGAACTGGTCCTGCTGATCCCGCATCTGCGCGCCTTCGCCCGGACCTTGACCGGCGATCCGACCGCCGCCGACGATCTGGCGCAGGACGCCATGATGAAGGCCTGGGACGCGCGCGCCAGCTATCAGATGGGCACGAACATGAAGGCCTGGACCTTCATGATCCTGCGCAACCAGTTCTATTCCGAAAAGCGCCGCTCGTGGCGTCAGTCGCAGCTAGATCAGGAAGCCGCCGAGCGGACCCTAGTCGCCGTGGACGATCCCGAGGCGCCCGTCGCCCTGGACGAGCTGCGCCAAGCCCTGAAGACCCTGCCCGAAGAGCAGCGCGAGGCCTTGATTTTGGTCGGCGCCGGCGGCTTCGCCTACGAGGAAGCGGCTGAAATCTGCGGCTGCGCCGTGGGCACGGTGAAGAGCCGGGTCAGCCGCGCGCGGCGTGCGCTGCAAGCCACCCTGGAACGGGGCGGTTACGGCCGTGACGGTAAAGCAGCCGGCGACGCGATGCGCACGATCCTGGGCGAGGCCGACAGGCTGGCCGGCGTCCGGAGCTAAACGGCGGTGAACGAGACGAGCAGGGAGGCCTCCAGGTCGCGGCTCGGGCGCACGTGGAAATCGGATCGCTTTCAGGGCATCCGGTTTCGCCTGGGCGCGGCCATGGCCATGGCCCTGCTGCCGATCTTCGTTCTCAGCCTGATCCAGACCCAGGCGGACTTCCAAAGACAGGCCGACGACCGGCAAGTGGACCTTCAACTGGCGGCCGAACGCAGCGCCTCCAGCGCCAAGGCCAAGCTGGACAGCGCCCAGGTGCTGTTGCGCGCGCTCAGTCCAGACGCGGTCGGCCCCTATTGCGCACCGCGCCTGACGGCGCTGGTGGGTCGTTTGGAAGGCTACGAGGGTCTTTATCGCATCAGCCCGACGGGCGAGGCGGTGTGCGCCTCGGGCCGGGCGGACGGCGTGAGATCCGGCGTGGCGCCCGCCGCGCAGGCGACGTGGTTCCAGCGGCTGCGCAACGGCGAAGAATTGGTCGTCATGCGCGCCCCTGACGGCGCCGGCTATGAAGGCGCGCTTATCGTGGCCACCCGCGCCGAGCGGCCGATGGGCCGGTTCGACGGCGCCATGGTCGCCGTGATCCCCTTCTCCGCCCTGCAACCGGATGTGGCCGACCCCGCCCTGCCCTCGGACGCGGAAGCGGCATTGACCGACGGCGCCGGCCGCATTCTGACAGCCAGCGATCCCGACGTCTTCAAACTGTCGGCCGGAGACGATATCGCGGGCTGGGTCGGCCGAGCGCGCGATCAGGGTTCTGCGGTGTTCGAGGCCAGGGATGCGCAGGATCAGCGCCGCGACTATGCGGGCGCGGCCTTGGCCGGCGGCGATCTTTACGCCTTGTTGTCGGCCCCGGCGCCCGGGTGGCTGTCATGGGCGCGGCTCAATCCGATCGGCACCCTGTTGCTGCCTCTGGGCGCCTGGTTGACGGCGTTCGCGGCGGTGATGCTGCTGTCCGAACGCATCTTCATCCGCTGGCTGGATTATCTGGAGCGGGTCGCGGCCATCTACGCCAAGGGCCGGTTCTCGGTGCGTCCGCTGCAGGCGATGAACGCGCCGGCCGAAATCCGCACCATGGCGCGCACCCTGGACGAGATGGCCGAGGCCATCACCCTGCGCGACCGCGAACTGACGGATGCTCTGGCGGAGAAGGACGCGCTGATGCGCGAGATCCATCACCGGGTGAAGAACAACCTCCAGATCATCTCGTCCCTGTTGTCGATGCAGCAGCGCGCCCTGACCGATGCGCCGGCCAAGGCGGCGCTGGGCGATACGCGCCAGCGCATCTCGGCCTTGGCCCTGATCTACCGCACACTGTATCAGAGCAACGACATCCGCCACGCCGATGCGCGCGAGTTCCTGAACGAACTGGTGGGACAGCTCATCGCCAGCGAAGCCGGGCGCGGACCGGTGGTCATCAGCTCGGTGGACGCCGATTCCCTGCATGTCGATCCCGACAAGCTGGCGCCCCTGGCGCTGTGGCTGGTCGAAGCGGTCAGCAATGCGCAGAAACACGCCTTCGCCCACAGCGGCGGCGAGCTGAAGGTGCGCTTCCGCGTCCAGGGCGAGACATCGGTTCTGGAAGTCGAGGACAATGGCCGGGGCGCCCAAGCCGGCTCCGAGGTCGGGGTGGGCCGCACCCTGATGAGCGCCTTCGCCAAACAGCTGCGCGGCGAGACCGAGTTCGACACTCCTGCCGGTGGCGGCGCCATCGCTCGCATGATCTTCGCCACCCCGGAAGCCCTCGCGCCCATCGATCCGGCGGACAAGACGCCCGGAACCGCAGCGGTGGCGTCGCGTTGATGAGGCGAGACCGGCACAGTTTCACCCCGGCCAACCCTGGAGCTTCCCCTATGCGCAAGATTTTCGTTCTGGTCGCCGCCGCCGCCGCCCTGACCACCGCCGCCTGCAACACCATCGAGGGCGTGGGCCGCGACACCCAGGCCGCCGGCCAGGCCGTGACCGGCGCCGCCCAAGACGCCAAGAACTAATCGACGGCCGCAGCCCAGGCTGCAGCATTCGACCGGCAAGGCCCCGCATCGTCGGGGCCTTGTTCGTTTCAGGACCGCGACAGGAGCCATCCCGTGAACCACACCGCCCGCGACGCCGGCCTCAAACTCTTGCGACAGCACGCCCTGATCGCCGGCAAGGCCGTTCCGGCCAATGGCGGCGGCATCGCCGTCGATGATCCGGCGACCGGCGATGTGATCGGCCATGTCCCCGATCTGGGCGCCGCCGAAACCGAACAGGCCATCGTGGCGGCGAGCGAGACGTTCAAGACCTGGTCGCGATCCGATCCGCACGCGCGCGCGGCCTTCCTGCGCAAATGGGCGGCGCTGATCGACGACAATCTGCAGGGCCTGGGCGCCCTGATGGCGCTAGAGAACGGCAAGCCGTTCGAGGAGGCCAAGGGCGAGGTCACCTACGCCAACGGCTTCCTGAAATGGTTCGCGGGTCAGGCTGAGCGGCTGATCGGCGAGACCCAGGACAGTCCGCTGGGTCATCTGATCCTGACCTATCGCGAGGCGGTCGGGCCATGCGCCCTGATCACGCCCTGGAACTTCCCCGCCGCCATGCTGACGCGAAAGCTGGGGCCGGCGTTCGCGGCAGGCTGCACCGCCGTGGTCAAGCCGGCCAGCCAGACGCCCTTCACCGCCATCGCCCTGGCCGAACTGGCCTATGAATCCGGCCTGCCGAAAGGCGCCCTGTCGATCGTCACCGGGGATGCCGCCACTATCGGCAAGGCGCTGACCGATAGCCCGGACATTCGCAAACTGTCCTTCACCGGTTCGACCGGCGTGGGCCGCAAGCTGGCCGAGCAATGCGCCGGAACGCTGAAGCGGGTGTCGATGGAGCTGGGCGGCGCGGCGCCGCTTATCGTCTTCGTCGACGCCGATTTGGATTTGGCGGTGGCCGAAACCATCAAGGGCAAGTTCAGGAACTCGGGCCAGACCTGCGTCTGTCCGAACCGCGTCTATGTCGAGCGGTCGGTCGCGGAGACCTATGCCGAGAAACTGGCCGCCGAGGTGGCCAAGATCGTGGTCGGTCCCGCCTTCGACGACGGCGTGAAGGTCGGGCCGCTGATCGAGGACAAGGCCATCGACAAGGTCGAAAAGCATGTGGCGGCGATCAAGGCCGACGGCGGCCAGGTCCTGACCGGCGGGTCGCGCCACGATCTGGGCGGCCGCTTCTTCCAGCCGACCGTGACCCTGGGCGGCGACGACGCCCTGTTCCGCGAGGAAGAGACGTTCGGCCCCATGATCCCCGTCTTCGCCTTCGACACGGAGGACGAGGCGCTGGAGAAGGCCAACGCCAGCGACTACGGCCTGGCCTCCTATCTGTTCACCCGCGACCTGGACCGTGCGATGCGGTTCAGCCGGCGGATCGAGGCGGGGATGTGCGGGGTCAACACGGGCCTGATCTCCACCGCCGTCGCGCCGTTCGGCGGGGTCAAGCAGTCGGGCTATGGCCGCGAAGGCTCGATCCACGGCATTGACGAATATGTGGACGTCAAGACGGTGACGCTGGCGCTGAAATAGCGCCGGGTCGCCGGGCCTGTAATTCGCCGCGCTTCTGCGGCATAAGCCCGCGATGAAGTTCCTCGACCAGGCCAAGATCTATATCCGCTCCGGCAACGGCGGCGCGGGCTCCGTGTCGTTTCGACGCGAGAAATTCATTCCGAACGGCGGTCCCGACGGCGGCGATGGCGGCAAGGGCGGGGATGTCTGGATCGAGGCGGTCGAGGGTCTGAACACCCTGATCGACTATCGCTATCAGCAGCATTTCAAGGCCCAGACCGGCCACCACGGCCAGGGGCGCCAGATGCATGGCGGCAAGGGCGAGGACGTGCATCTGAAGGTGCCGGTCGGCACCCAGGTGTTGGATGAGGACAAGGAAACGGTCCTGCTGGACATGGACACGCCCGGCAAGGTGGAGCTGCTGCTGAAGGGCGGCAACGGCGGCTGGGGCAATGTGCGCTTCAAGGGGCCGACCAATCAGGCGCCGACCTACGCCAATCCCGGCCAGGAAGGTCAGGAGCGCTGGATCTGGCTGCGGCTGAAGCTGATCGCCGACATCGGTCTGGCGGGTCTTCCGAACGCGGGCAAATCGACCTTCCTGTCGGCCGCCAGCGCCGCCAAGCCCAAGATCGCCGACTATCCGTTCACCACCCTGGCCCCGAACCTGGGGATGGTGGACCTGTCGCCGTCCGAGCGGTTCGTCATCGCCGACATTCCCGGCCTGATCGAGGGCGCCAGCGAGGGCGCGGGCCTCGGCACGCGGTTCCTGGGCCACGTCGAACGCTCCGCCAGCCTGATCCACCTGATCGACGGCACCCAGGACGATGTCGTCGAGGCCTACCGCATCATTCGGGGCGAGCTTGAAGCCTATGGCGAGGGTCTGGCGGACAAGGCCGAGATCCTGGCCCTGAACAAGATCGACGCCCTGACGCCCGAGGCGCGCGAGGAGAAGGCCGCCGAGCTGGAGGCCGTCGCCGGTCGCCGTCCCATGCTGGTGTCCGGCGTGTCGGGCGAGGGCGTGCCCGCCCTTCTGCGCGCGGCTTGGGCCGAGGTGAAGAAGACGCGCGGCGCCCTGGCCGGCGATGGCGAGGCGGATCAGATCAGCGGCTGGCAGCCCTGATCAGGCCTCCACTGCGGGCTTCGGATTGGGCTTGCGGCGGGTCGATTTCGGCTTGTCGGTCGTCTTGCCCTCGTTGGCATAGGGCTCGCCGTCGCCCGACAGCAGGATCGCCATCCAGCGCGAGCCCTTGAATTCGGCCAGGATCGCCATGGCCATGACCGCCAGCGGCGTCGACAGGAACATGCCGACCACGCCCCACAGCTTGCCCCAGAAGGCCAGGGCCAGCAGCACCACGACCGGGTCGATGTTCTGATTGTCGCCCTGCATGCGCGGCTGGATGAAGTTGCCGACGACGAACAGGATCACCTGCAACCCGACCAGCAGGATGGCGGCGGGCCAGTAACTTTCGAACTGGACCAGGGCGAACAGCGGCGGGGCCAGACCGGCCACCGCCCCGCCCAGAACAGGGATGAAGCCGACGATGAAGATGACGAAGGTCCAGAACTCGGCGTTCTGAAGCCCGACCGCCCGCATCAGGATCCAGGCGACGACGCAGATCATCGCGCCGGTCACCGACTGCACCCAGATATAGCCCTCGACCCCGCCGCGCACGCGCTGGAACACCGCGACCGCCTCGTCGCGCTGAGCCTCCGACGGGAACATGGCGACGATCTTGCGCCGGAAGCCGACCTGCGAGGCCAGCAGAAAGCCCAGATAGATCAGGACGAAAAAGGCGCCCGAGGCTATGCCTTGCACCTGGAACGCCATGGAGGTCAGCCAGCCGCGCACATCGACGCCGTTGATCAGATCCTGCGCCGTCGGCGGATTGGCCAGACGCACCAGCCCATAGGCGTCGCGAATGATCTGATCGATGCGCGGACCGATGTTCTGGGACACGCCGGACGCCTCGCCGAAGAAGCCCGCCGCCCCGTTCACGATGATGGCGATGGAGGCGAAGAAGGCCAGCACCACCAGCGTCAGGGCCGCGATCCCGGCCATGCGGCTGTTCAACGGCGTGCGCGCCTCGACCGACCGCTTCACCTCATCGATCATGATCAAGAGGAAGATGGCCATCGCCAGCGGCGTCAGGATGTCCCGCAGCCAGTAGATCGCCGCCCCGGCCGCGACCGTGGCGATGACGCCCAGGGCATTGCGAGCGGCGACCGAAGAGGGCGTGGCGATAGGGTTTTTCATGGTCGTGTTGTCGAACCGCCCGCCGTCGCCGTCAATCGCTGTTCCGAGCGCGCGGGGAACGCGCTAGACCTTTGCCGGAGACGCCATCGGAGACCCCAATGCCCGACGCCCTGCCCGGCCTGTTCCTCGGCCAGTCCGACGCCGCCCAGCCGGAAAATCTGCTGTTCAACCGCGCCAACCGTCACGGCGTCGTCGCCGGCGCGACCGGCACCGGCAAGACGGTCACGTTGCAGATCATGGCCCAGGGCTTTTCCGACGCCGGGGTGCCGGTCTTCTGCGCCGATGTGAAGGGCGACCTGTCAGGCATCTCTCAGGTCGGCGCGCCGAACGAGAAGCTGATCGCCCGCGCAGCCGAGATGGGCCTGACCCTGACGCCGCGCGCCGCCCCCACCGTCTTTTGGGACCTGTATGGGCAGAAAGGCCATCCCATCCGCACCACCGTGTCGGAAATCGGCCCCGTGTTAATGGCGCGGATGCTGAACCTGAACGAGGTGCAGGAGGGGGTGCTGACGGTCGTCTTCCACGTCGCGGACAAGGAAGGTCTGCTGCTGCTGGACCTGGACGATCTGAGGAGCCTGCTGGTCTATGTGGGCGAGAACGCCGAGCGGATCGGGCGCGAGGTCGGCAATGTCGCCCCCGCCTCCATCGCCGCCATCCAGCGCGCGCTGTTGCAGGTCGAGCAGCAGGGCGGCGACGCCTTCTTCGGCGAGCCGGCGCTGAAGCTGGAAGACATGATCCGCGTCGGCCTGGACGGCCGGGGCCAGGTCAATGTGCTGGACTCGACCCGGCTGATGAACAGTCCGCGCCTGTATGCGGCCTTCCTGCTGTGGCTGCTGTCGGAGCTGTTCGAACAGCTTCCCGAGGTGGGCGATCCGGAAAAGCCGCGCCTGGTCTTCTTCTTCGACGAGGCGCACCTGCTGTTCAACGACGCCCCGCGCGCCCTGCTGGAAAAGGTCGAACAGGTCGTGCGCCTGATCCGATCCAAGGGGGTCGGGGTCTATTTCGTGACGCAAAACCCGGCCGATATTCCCGACAGCGTCCTGGCCCAGCTGGGCAACCGCATTCAGCACGCGCTTCGCGCCTATACGCCGTCCGAACAGAAGGGGCTGAAAGCGGCCTCGCAGAGCTTCCGCGCCAACGCCGCCTTCGACACGGCCGAGGCCATTCAGGCTCTGGGCGTGGGCGAGGCCCTGGTGTCGGTGCTGGACGAAAAGGGCGCGCCGACCATCGTGGCCCGCACCAAGATCCGCCCGCCGGCCTCGCGCCTGGGCCCGGCGACCGATACCGAGCGCGCCGCCGTCATGGCCGCCAGCCCGGTGCGGGGCCTCTACGAGCAGGTGCTGAACCGCGAATCCGCCGCCGAAATTCTGGCCAATCGCCACAGCGCCGCCGATCAGGCTGAGATCCAGGCCCAAGTTCAGGCCAAGGCGCAGGCCGAGGCCGACAAGGCCGCCGCCGCTCAGGCCAAGGCCGATCAGAAGGCCGCCGAAGCCCGGGCCAAGGCTCAAGCTCAGGCCGAGGCGCGGGCGGCGCGCGAAGCCGCAAAGCCTGCGCGTCGGTCCACCCGCGAAACGCCGGTCGAGGCGCTGACCAAGTCGGTGCTGCGCACCGCCGGATCGACCCTGACCCGCGAGCTGATGCGCGGTCTGCTGGGCGGGCTGAAGCGGCGCTAGGTTCCGCTCGGGTCTTGCAACGGGGCGGGGGCGAGCGCATCTCCCGCCCATGTTCATCCAGACCGAACCTACGCCCAATCCCAACGTGCTGAAGTTCCTGCCCGGCCGCGACGTGTCGCCGACCGCCGCGCTGGAATATCGCACAATCGACGAGGCGACGGCCTCTCCGCTGGCGGAGGCCTTGTTCGAACTGGAAGGCGTCGACGGCGTCTTCTTCGGCGCCGACTATGTTTCGGTGACCCGCCAGCCGCAGGGGCCGGAATGGTCCGAGATGAAGGCGCCGATCCTGGGCGTCGTCATGGATCACTTCGTCTCGGGTCAGGCGCTGACGCGCAGCGCCGGCGGCGAAACCGACGGCCATGCCGAGGACGACAGCGAAATCGTCGCCGAGATCAAGGCCCTGCTGGACAGCCGCATTCGCCCCGCCGTGGCCCAGGACGGCGGCGACATCCTGTTCGATTCCTTCGACGAGGCGACCGGAGTTCTGAACCTGCGGATGCGCGGCGCCTGCGCCGGCTGCCCGTCGTCGTCGGCGACCTTGAAGGCCGGGGTCGAGCAGATGATGCGCCACTATGTGCCCGAGGTGACGCGGGTCGAGCAGACCCTCTGATCCGGACGCGGTGGCGGTTCTGCAACGCTCCGCCTAGAAGACGCCCATGAGACTTCTGGTGATCGATACGGCGCTCGGCGCCTGCACGGCGGCGGTGTTCGAGGACGATCGCGCGCTCGCCGTGCGCTTCGAGCCGATGACCAAGGGGCACCAGGAACGGATCGGCGGCCTGGTGCGCGACGTCATGGCCGAGGCGGGCGGCGGTTTCGACAGCCTGGACCGGATCGGCGTCACGGTCGGACCGGGCTCGTTCACCGGTCTGCGCGTCGGCCTGGCCTTTGCCCAGGGTCTGGGCGCGGCGCTGGATCGGCCGGTCGTCGGTCTTTCGACGCTGGACGCGCTCGCCGCCTCGCTCGCCAATCACGACGGCCCCATCGCAGCCCTGATCGATGCGCGGCGCGGTCAGGTCTATGCGCGCCTCTTCGCCGACGGCGGGCCGCTTTTCCCCGATGAAGCGTTGTCGGTGGAAGAGGCCGCGCGGCGGATCGCCGACATCGGACCGGGCGTCGCCCTGGTCGGCAATGGCGCGGCGGTCGTGACCCAGGCCTTTCCCGATCTGACCTTCACCCATATGGACGACCGGGTCGCGCCGTCGCCGGAGGCGCTGGCGCGCCTGGCCGCCGCCGCCGATCCGGCGACCCATCCGCCCCGTCCGCTCTATCTGCGCGCGCCCGACGCCACGCCGCCCAGCCGCCTGCCGGGCCAGCCGCGCCAGCCCGCGTCATGACGGCGGCGGACCCCGCCTCTCTCGCCGCCCTGCACGCCCAGGCCTTTGCCGCGCCGTGGAGCGCCGAAACCTTCGCCGATCTGCTGTCGCAGCCGGGCGTGCTGGCGGTCAGCGAGCCCGACGGCTTCATCCTGATCCGCACCGTGGTCGACGAGGCGGAAATCCTGACCCTGGCTGTGGTCCCGCCCGCGCGCCGCCACGGACTGGGGCGACGTCTGGTCGAGGCGGCGGCCCTCGCTGCGGTCCAGGCCGGCGCGACGCGGCTGTTCCTGGAGGTCGCGGACGACAATGTCGCCGCGCGCAGCCTGTATGAGGGCGCCGGGTTCGACCCGATCGGCCGCCGCAAAGCCTATTATGCGGGCGCCGACGGATCGCGGACCGATGCTGTGGTGATGAGCCGCGACCTCTGTGCGCCTGACGCCAACCTGACGCTTCCCTGATGCGATCCAAGCCCCTATTCTAGGCGCATGGACCGGATCGAAAAACTCTGCGCCGAGCGCGGCATGCGTATGACCGAACAGCGCCGGGTGATCGCCCGGGTGCTGTCCAACGCCGCGGACCACCCGGATGTGGAAGAGCTGTATCGCCGCGCCTCGGCCATCGATCCGCACATCTCCATCGCCACCGTCTATCGCACCGTGCGCCTGTTCGAAGAGGCGGGCGTGGTCGAAAAGCACGACTTCGGCGACGGCCGCAGCCGCTATGAAGAGGCCGGCGATGATCACCACGACCACCTGATCGACACCAAGTCGGGCGAGGTGATCGAATTCTTCGACGCCGAGATCGAGCGGCTGAAGAACGAGATCGCGGAACGGCTGGGCTTCCAGCTGATCGGCCACAAGCTGGAGCTCTATGGCGTTGCGATCGAGGGCGCCGAGCCGTCCAAGCGCGAAGGCCTGATCTTCACCCGCCATGCGGCGCGCGTCGATGCCGCCGATGTGGATGCGGGCTGACGCTCGGCTTGTCGCGACGCTTGCGGGCGATCATAAGCCCACGATGACCGAGACCTTGGTTCCTCAAGTCGAGACGGCGCCCGAAAAGCGCCTGTTCATCAAGACCTACGGCTGTCAGATGAACGTCTATGATAGCGAGCGCATGGCTGATGTGCTGCGCCCGCTGGGTTATGGCGTCACCGACGACGTCAAGGCCGCCGACTTCGTCATCCTGAACACCTGCCACATCCGCGAAAAGGCGGCCGAGAAGATCTACTCCGAGCTCGGCAAGCTGCGCGAGATGCGCGACATCCGGCGCGAGACCGGCGGGGACCTGACCATCGCCGTCGCCGGCTGCGTCGCCCAGGCCGAGGGCGAGGAGATCATGCGTCGCCAGCCGGCGGTCGATATCGTCGTCGGCCCTCAGGCCTATCACCAGCTGCCCGAGCTTCTGACCCGCACGGCGCGGGCGCGAGGCGAGCGGATCGGCGCCGACTTCGCTCCCGACGACAAGTTCGACGCCCTGCCCGCGGCCCGCTTCACCGAGGGGCCGACCGCCTTCCTGACGGTGCAGGAGGGTTGCGACAAGTTCTGCACCTTCTGCGTCGTGCCCTATACGCGCGGCGCCGAATGGTCGCGGCCGATGGCGGCGGTGCTGGAAGAGGCGCGGCAACTGGCGGATCGGGGCGTGCGCGAGGTCACCCTGTTGGGCCAGAACGTCAACGCCTATGACGGCGAGCGGCCGGACGGACGCAAGGCGACCCTGGCCGAACTGGCCTATGCCCTGGCCGAGATCCCCGGCCTGGACCGCATCCGCTATACGACCAGCCATCCCAACGATATGGCTGATGAGTTGATCGCCGCGCATGGCGATCTGGACGCCCTGATGCCCTATCTGCACCTTCCGGTTCAGGCGGGATCGGATCGCATTTTGCGGGCGATGAACCGCAAGCACGGGCGTCAGAAATATTTCGATCTGATCGACCGGATCCGCGTCGCGCGGCCGGATATCGCCATCGCGGGCGACTTCATCGTCGGCTTCCCGGGTGAGACGGATCGGGAGTTCGAGGATACGCTGGATCTGGTGCGGCGTGTGAACTACGCGGGGGCCTTCGCCTTCGCCTATTCGCCGCGACCAGGCACGCCGGCGGCGGGCATGGGCAAACAGGTCGAGCCGGAGGTCGTCAAGGATCGACTGCATCGCCTGATCGCCCTGCTGACGGAACAGCAGACCGCCTTCAACGCTGCGCAGGCGGGCCGAACGCTGAACGTGCTGTTCGACAAGCCGGGACGGCACGGCCACCGTCGCCAAGCGGTCGGTCGATCCCCATATCTTCAATCGGTCCACGTCGATGACGCGGATCATCTGATCGGGCAGATCGTTCCGGTCGAGATCATCGCCGGCCAGCAGAACAGTCTGTCAGGCCGGCTCATAGCAGACGGGCTCAAGCAGCCGGGTCCCGCGGGCTCGGCGATAGCCCAAAAAGAAAAGGCCGCTTGATGGCGCGTGAGTCTGAATTCGTCCCCTTGAACGATGCCGAACTGCGGGCGGTCATCGGGCCGAACAGTCGCCACGTCGCCCTGATCGAGGACGCCTTCAAGGTGCTGGTCGAGGCCCCGGGCGGCGGGGTCTCCGTCAACGGCGGCGCACGCGACCGCACGGACGCCCGCCAGGTGATCGAGGACCTGGCCAAGCGCGCGGCCCTGGGCGCCGAAGTCACCGAGGCCGACGTGCGCGCGGCCCTGGGACAGGCGCGCGGCGGTCGCGGCACGCCGGGCATGGCGGCGGCGGGCGTGTCTCTGCCGGGCGGCAAGCGCGGCGCCATTGTGCCCAAGACCAAGGCGCAGGCCGCCTATCTGGACATGCTGGGACGGTGCGAACTGAGTTTCGGCGTCGGCCCGGCGGGCACCGGCAAGACCTTTTTGGCGGCGGCCTATGGCGCATCGCTGCTGCGGCGGGGGCAGGTGGACCGGCTGGTCATCACCCGCCCGGCGGTCGAGGCGGGCGAGAAGCTGGGCTTCCTGCCGGGCGACCTGAACGAAAAGGTCGATCCCTATCTGGCCCCGATCTGGGAGGCGCTGAACGACATTCTGGGCGCCGAGGACGTGCAACGTCGCCGCGACAAGGGCGAGATCGAAGCCGCCCCGATCGCCTTCATGCGCGGCCGCACGCTCAGCCACGCCTTCGTCATCGTCGATGAAGCCCAGAACACCAGCCGCCTGCAGATGAAGATGGTGCTGACGCGCCTGGGCGAGGGCGCGCGGATGGTGGTGACGGGCGACCCGTCGCAGATCGACCTGCTGAACCCGCGCGATTCCGGCCTGGCCCACGCCCTGCGGATCCTGGACGGGGTCCAGGGCGTCGGCATCCTGAAGTTCGAGGCGTCCGACGTGGTGCGTCACGCCATGGTCGAGCGGATCGTGCGCGCCTATGACGCCGACGCCGCGCGCGGACGCCCCGCCACGGACCTCGAAGACCCCGCATGATCGAGATTGAAGTCGAGGCCGAGGCCTGGACCGGCGCCCTGCGGGACGCCGAGGCCGTCGTTGATCGCGCGGCTCAGGCCGCGCTTGGCACGGTGGAGGGCGACATCGTCGTCCTGCTGACCGATGACGCCGCCGTGCGCGACTTGAACGGTCGGTTTCGCGACAAGGACAAGCCGACCAATGTCCTGTCCTTCCCCGCGCCGGAGAACGCCTTTCCGCATCTGGGCGACATCGTCCTGGCTTACGGCGTCTGCGCGACCGAGGCCGAAGCGCAGGGCAAGACCCTCGCCGATCATCTGAGCCATCTGGTCGTCCACGGCGTGCTGCACCTCTTGGGCCGCGACCACGAAGATGACGCCGAGGCCGAGGAGATGGAGGCCGAGGAGCGCGAAATCCTGGCCCAGATCGGCGTCGCCGACCCCTATCTTGCCGAGCAGGACTGACCCGATGTTCCCCGACGCCCTGCTGGACCTTTTCGCGGCCCCGATCCGCGCCCTGCCCGACAGGAAACGCGCCCTGACATGGCGGCTGATCCGTATTGGTCTGGCGCTGCTGGCCGGCGCCGGGACGGCCTTCGCCCATCCGCCGTTCGGCGTGCTGATCGGGCTTTTGGGCTATCCGCTGCTGATGATCCTGTCGGAGCGGTCCGACACGACGCGCGGCGCTTTGTGGATGGGCTGGCTGGCGGGGTTCGCCTATTTCTTCGTCGGCTGCTGGTGGGTGGCCGAGGCGTTTTTCGTCAATCCAGAACAGGCGTGGATGGCGCCGTTCGCGGCCAGCCTGCTGCCGGCGGGTCTGGGTCTGTTCTGGGGGACGGCCTGCGCCCTCTATCGCCGGTTCGCGCCGCTTGGCGCCGTGCGGGTGCTGTTGTTCGCCGCCCTGTTCTGCGCCGCCGAATGGCTGCGCGGTCATGTGCTGACGGGCTTTCCGTGGAATCCGGCCGGCGCAACCTGGCGCGCGGGCGGCGGCATGTCCCAGTTCGCCTCGGTCGTCGGCGTCTATGGGCTGAGCCTGGTCACGGTCGCGGCCACGTCGGCCTTCGCGCCCCTGATCGGGCCGGGCGACAAGCGCAGCCGCCTGATCTCCGCAGGCCTGGGCGCCTTGGCGCTGATCGCCGTCGGCGGCTTCGGCGCGGTCAGGCTGGCGCAATCGGACCTTCAGTTGACCGACACGGTCGTCCGCCTGGTTCAGGCCGATGTGAAGCAGGAGACCAAATGGTCGCCCGAGGCCTATCGCTCCATCGTCGATCGCTATGTCGCCCTGACGGGTCAGGCGGCGGCGCGGACGCCCAATGTCGTGGTCTGGCCCGAAGGCGCCCTGCCCGCCTCGGCCAACGACGTCTTCGCCTCCGCCGACGCCCAGGCCATCGCGGGCGCCCTGCGTCCCGGACAGACCTTGCTGATGGGTCTGGCGCGCGGCGAGCCGGACCTGACCGCGCCCGAGGGCGCGCGCTATTACAACAGCCTGTTCGCCCTGGCCGACGAAGGCGGAGCGGGTCTTCGGGTCGCCGCCGTCTATGACAAGCACCGGCTGGTGCCGTTCGGCGAATACCTGCCCTTGGGGTCGATCATGAGCTCCATCGGCCTGCGCAGCCTGGTGCATATGCCCAGCGACTTTTCCGCCGGACCGACGCCGGCCCCGATTTCGGTTCCGGGCGCTCCCCCGGCCCAGGTGCTGATCTGCTATGAGAGCCTCTATCCCGGCTTTACGCCCGGCGCGGCCGGACGGCCCGAGTGGATCGTCAATGCGTCGAATGACGCCTGGTTCGGTGCGACCTCGGGTCCGCGCCAGCATCTGAACCTGGCCAGCTATCGCGCCATAGAGACCGGCCTGCCCATCGCGCGGGCCACGCCGACCGGCATTTCGGCCATGATCGACCCGTGGGGCCGGATCGTGGAGGGTCAGCGGCTGGAGCCCGGCGTCATGGGCGTGATCGACGCCCCCCTGCCCCGTCCGACGGGCGTGACGCCCTATGGTCGATTTGGCGATTTCCTGTTCTTTTTCTCAATGCTAACAGCGTTCATCCTGTCCTTGTGGCCGTCGATCCGGCGATCTAGGGTCCAGGGAAGTCGAGTAGCGATCTAGGTGAAGGGTGACGGCGATGGCGCGTGAAAAGGACGAGGATCCGCACCCCGTCGATCGCCATGTCGGCCGTCGCGTTCAGGAAAAACGTCTCGACCTCGGCCTGACCCAGACCGCCCTGGCCAAGGCTGTCGGCGTCAGCTTCCAACAGGTGCAGAAGTACGAAAAGGGCACGAACCGCGTCTCGGCCTCGAAACTGTTCGAGATGGCCGAGTTCATGAAGGTCGGCATTCCCTTCTTCTTCGACGGCTACAGCAGCGCGACGGCCGGGGTCGCCGAAGAGGCGCCCGCCTTCGACCACGAGCATCGCCCCACCAAGACCAGCGTCGAGATCACCCGCCTGGCGCCGCGCCTGCCGGCGCGCAAGCAGAAGCTGATCCTGGACATGATGCGGGATATGCTGGGCGACGACGACACCCAGAACTAGGTCTAGCCGACCGCGACGATCTCGGCCGACTGACCGGCCACCGTCACCTCGTCGCCGACCCTTTTGCCCATAACGGCGCGGGCGAGGGGCGAGACATGGCTGACCGAGCCTGCGGCCGGATCGGCCTCGTCCTCGCCGACGATGCGCCAGGTCTGGGCGCGCCCGTCCTCTCGCTCGATGGAGACCGACCCCCCAAACCGCACGGCCCCGTCGTCTTCACTGGGCTCGACCAACTGGGCCGAGGCGCGCCGGGCGGACCAGTAGCGCAAGTCCCGCGTCGCGCGGGCCATGGCGGTGCGGTCGCTCTCGATCGAGCCATGCACCTGGGCGGCCGTATAGGCGGCGCGGGCCGAGGCCAGTTCGGCCTCGATCGCGGCCAGCCCCTCGGGCGTGACCAGATTGGGATGGGGCGAGATCGGGCGATCCGCCAGGTCGGCGGCTGTGGCTTCCAGATCTTCTTCGCGGGTGAAGGCAACGCTCATGGTCAGGAACATAGCGATGACGGCGCCTATAGCCAGCGCGACAGCAACCGGGCAAAGCGAGCCGATGATGAAATCGCCCCGTCAGGTTCATGTGATCGGCGCCGGTCCCGCAGGACTGATGGCGGCCGAACGTCTGGCGCAGGCGGGGGCGAAGGTCGTGGTGCACGACCGGATGCCGTCCGTGGCCCGCAAGCTGCTGATGGCCGGGCGCGGCGGGCTGAACCTGACTCATTCGGAACCGCTGGACCGGTTCGTGACGCGCTATGGTCCCGCCCAGCCGACGGCCGCCGCTTGGATCGACCGGTTCACGCCTGTCGACCTGACCGCCTGGGTCGAGGCCCTGGGGCAGGAGACCTTCGTCGGCTCCAGCGGGCGGGTGTTCCCCAGGGCCATGAAGGCATCGCCGCTGGTGCGGGCCTGGCTGGCGCGGCTGGAGACGCAGGGTGTCGAGATACGCACCCGCTCGCACTGGAACGGCTGGCGCGACGGCGCGCTGGTCTTCGAGACGCCGGAGGGCGAGCGGCTGGAACGGCCCGACGCCGTGGTCCTGGCGCTGGGCGGCGCCAGCTGGCCGCGTCTGGGTTCGGACGGGGCCTGGGCGCCGTGGCTCCAAGCGCAGGGCGCCGCCGTGTCGCCGTTCCAGCCGGCCAATGTGGGCTTCGACGTGGCCTGGTCGGCGCTGTTCCGTGATCGGTTCGCGGGCCAGCCGCTGAAAGGCGTCTCTGTCACCCATGGCGGCCGGACCGCGCGAGGCGAGGCGATGATCGCCGGCTACGGCATAGAGGGCGGCGCCATCTATGCGCTGTCCGCGGCGCTGAGGACGACGGTCGAAACGGCGGGGCGCGCCGAGATCCAGATCGATCTGAAGCCCGATGTAGCGATCGGAAAACTGACCGACCGTCTGTCCAAGCCGCGCGGCAAGGCCAGCCTGTCCAACCATCTGCGCAAGGTGGCCGGGTTGGAGTCGGCCGCCGTCGCCCTGCTGTACGAGGCCGGTCCCCTGCCCGCCTCGCCTCGGGCCTTGGCCGAACGGATCAAGGCCATGCCGCTGACCCTGACCGGCGTTCAGGGACTGGAGCGGGCGATCTCCTCGGCGGGCGGCGTCAAACTGGACGGCGTGGACGAACGGCTGATGCTGGCGGCGCGTCCGGGCGTTTTCGTCGCCGGCGAGATGCTGGATTGGGAGGCGCCGACCGGCGGCTATCTGCTTCAGGCCAGCTTCGCCTCCGCCGTCGTCGCGGCCGAGGGCGTCATCGACTGGCTCGACAGCCGGGACTGAGAAAGGCAGGGTCGCGCGGTTCGATCAGGAGTATCCGATGCGCCACGCCCTCCCCGCTGTTTCCATCCTCGCCCTGATGATGGCCTGCTCTCAGGCCCTGGCGCAGGAGACGGCGCCGAACATCGACGCCGCGCGGATGAATGAATCGGTTCGGGTTCTGGCGTCGGACGAGTTCGAAGGCCGCGCCCCCGCCTCGGCCGGCGAGGAAAAAACCGTCGCCTGGCTGGTCGAACAGTTCAAGGCGGCGGGGGCCGAGGGCGGCGGGCCGGACGGCGCCTTTGTTCAGGTCGCCCATCTGTCGCGCACGCGCCAGGACGGTCCGGCCACCGTCGCCGCGACCGTCGGCGGCAAGACCATCAGCCTGGAGCGCGGTCCCGACATTCTGGTGTCCAGCGACCGGCCGACCAACCACATCACGGTGACCGACGCGCCCGTGGTCTTCGTCGGCTACGGCGCCACGGCGCCCGAGCGCCAGTGGGACGATTTCAAGGACGTGGACGTGTGGGGCAAGGTCATCGTCGTCCTGGTCAACGATCCCGACTTCCAGGCCCCCGACGGCGACCCGGTCGCGGGCAAGTTCGACGGAAACGCCATGGCCTTCTATGGCCGCTGGACCTACAAGTTCCAGGAGGCGGGTCGTCGCGGCGCGGCGGGCGTGCTGGTGGTGCATGAGACGGCCGGCGCGGGGTATCCCTGGTCCACGCTGCAGAACTCATCCGCCGCGCCCAAGTTCGACATCGTGCGCGCTGACCCCGACGCGGAGCGCGCGGCGTTCCAGGGCTGGATCCAGCGCGCCAAGGCGGAAGAGCTGTTCACCGCCGCCGGCCTGGATTTCGCCGCCCTGAAGGACAGCGCGCGCAGCGCCGGTTTCAAGCCTGTCATCCTGCCCGGCCTGACCCTGAGCGTCGATTTCGGCCAGATCGCCGACAAGGTGGAGACCAAGAACGTCATCGCCCGCATTCCCGGCTCCGAACGCCCGGACGAGACCGTCATGTACGGCGCCCACTGGGACGGCTACGGCGTCGGCACGCCGAACGCCCAGGGCGACAAGATCTATAATGCAACGGTGGACAATGCGACCGGCGTCGCGGCCCTGCTGGAACTGGCCCACGCCTTCGCCGAAGGTCCGCGCCCCAAACGATCGGTCGTCTTCGCCGCCTGGTCGGGCGAGGAGGCGGGCCTCCTGGGTTCGACCTATTACGCCGCCAATCCGGTCTGGCCGCTGGAGACCACGGTCGCCAACATCAATGTCGACAGCCTTTTGCCGGGGGCCGAGATCGACCCCAACGTCGTCGTCATCGGCAAGGGCAAGAATCAGCTGGACGACATTCTGGCGCGCCATGCGACCGAGACGGGCCGCACCCTGATCGCCGATCCGGCGCCCCAGGCCGGGGCCTTCTATCGCTCGGACCACTTCCCGCTGGCGCTTAAGGGTGTGCCGGCTCTGTTCCCGGCGGCGGGCTTCACCGGCGCCAGCGCGGCCAGCCGCGACTACGTCCAGAACCGCTATCATCAGCCCACGGACGAATGGGATTCGACCTGGACCATGGACGCCGCCGCCGCCGATGTGGCCCTGATCTACGCCGTCGGTCGCGAGCTGGCGAACGGCGACCAATGGCCGGAATGGAACGCCGGCGCCGAGTTCGGCCCGGCGCGGGACGCCTCGAAGGCGTCGCGGCGCTAGAGTTCCAGCTGAAGCTCGGGTGCAGCGGCGGTGGTCGCGGCGCCCAGCGGCAGATGCAGGATGAAGGCGGCGCCCTTGCCCGGCTCGCTTTCGACCTCGGCCCAGCCGCCGTGCAGTTCGACCAGGGCCTTGACCAGGGCCAGCCCCACGCCGGGACCGCCCCGCTCGCGCCGCACGAAGCGGTCGAAGACGTGGGCCTGCAGGTGATAGGGAATGCCGCGCCCGGTGTCGGACACCGTCAGGCGGATTTCAGACGGGCCGGCCTCGGCCTTCAGCTCGACCGCCCCGCCTTCGGACACGGCGCGCGCCGCATTCTCCAGCAGATGATCCAGCGCCTGGCCGATGCGGTGTTCATCGGCGCGGATGGGTTTGAGATCGGCGGGACAGGACACGGTCAGGGTGGCGCCGCGTCCCTCGACCCGCGCCCGGACCTTTTCGGCGGCCTGGCTCAACAGGTCGCAGACCCTGAGGTCGCCCAGCGAAAGCTCCATCTCGCCGGCGTCGATCTGGGCCATGTCCAGCACGTCGTCGATGGAGCGGGCCAGCTGGCTGGCGGCGATGCGGATGGCGCCCGCGTGCTGGCGGCTGCGCTCGGGCAGGTCGCCCATCGTCTCCAGCAGTTCGGAATAGCCGACGATGGTCGTCAGCGGCGTGCGCAGCTCATAGGAGACGCTGCCCACGAACTCGCGCTTCAGCGCCTGGCTTTCGGCCAGGGCCTGTTCGCGCTGCACCAGCGCCTGCTCCAGCCCGCGCCGCGCGGTCACGTCCGAGAAGGCGACCAGGGTCGCGCCGTCCGGCAGAGGTCGGGTCTGCCAGGCAGCGACGCGACCGTCCACGGTCCGGCCCTCGCCAGAGATGGCGACACGGCTTTCGGGATCGGGATCGGCGACGCGCGCCTTCAGCCCCAGCCACAGGGCGGGATCGGGCAGCACGGCCTTGCACAGTTCGGCCAGGGCGTCGAAATCCGAGGCCGTGGCGATCTTGTCCGCCGACAGGTTCCAGAAGGTCTCGAACGCCTCATTGTGCAGCCGCAGCCGGCCGTCCGAGCCGAACACTGCGACCGCGTCGTTCAGCTTGTCCAGCGTCGCGCGCTGGACCTGGATCTGGGCGTTGAAGCGGCTGCGCAACTTCAGCTCGTCGGTGATGTCCGAGAAGATCAGCAGAATGCCGCCCAGCGGGTGCGGCTGGCGCACGACGCGCAGGGTGCGCCCGTCCGGCAGCGACCAGCTGTCGTCCGGAGAAGCCTCCGACGCGCCATAGAACTCCAGCTCGCGCGCCTTCCAGCCGGCGTAGTCGACGACCTCGGGCAGGCTGCGACGCTGGCGCAGACGGTCCAGCAGTTCGGCATGGGTCGGACGTTCGTCCAGCCAAGCCGCGTCGATGTCGAACAGGGTCTGGAAGGCGGTGTTATGGAAGGCCAGCCGCTTTTGCGGGCCGAAGATGGCGACGGCGTCGGCCAGGTGGTTCAGCGTCTCGTCATGGGCGTCGACGTGGCGGCGCAGGGTGTCGCGCGTCTCTTCCGCCTCGGTCACCTCGATGGCGAAGGCGGTGACGGCGCCGCCGCCCGCCGGCTCGGCGATGATGCGCCAGGCGCGCCGCGCGCCCCCGCCGGTCGTCCAGCGGAAGCCCTCCTGGCGCACGCCTAGACGCGCGGCCTCGGCGACCAAGGCGTCGGCGCCGCGATCGAAGGACACGCCCTTTTCGACGGCGTCGTCGATGCTCTCGGCATTGGTCTCGTTCAGCCAGGCGCGGTTGGCCCAAGCCAGTTTGCCGGTCCCGTCCACGACCCACGTAGGGGTCGGCGAGGCGTCGCCCAGCAGAGCCAGGCCGCTTTCGGTCGCATCCGCCCCGGTCAGTGTGAAGCGCGACGCGGGCGACAGCCGCAGCCAGGCCGAACCGCCCGCGACCCGGCCCTCGATCCGCCAGGGCTCCACATCGTCCAGCGCGACCAGACCTTCGAACGCCTGACCTTCTTGAACCAGGGCGTCGATCAGGGCGCCGTGGGTGATCCGGAGTTTGGTCAGGACGGCGGCGCCGGCCTCGGCGTCCTCACCCGCCAGCCGCGCGATCAGTTCGGCCGAACCGATCGGCAGACCGGCCGCCTGCCCGTCCGGCGTCAGGGCCAGGCTGACGTCGTCGAAGGCGCGCAGCATGGCGTCATGGCGGCTGAGATCGGCCAGGGCCTCGATCCGCTCGCGCTCGGCGGCGACGGCGGTCTCATGCAACCGCCCACGCAGCAGCAAGGCCCAGGCGCTGACGGCCATGGCCAGTCCGGCTGCGCCCGCTGTGGCGACATAGGCGATGTCGGCCTCGGCCATTCGTGTCCCTGGAGAAGAGTCTCAGCCCCGATTCGCTAACCATACTCCAAGCGCGCGAAAAAGCGGCAGTCTCGTGATCGCGTCATCGCGCCCCGTTGCGGCGAAGCGACCGGGCGGCGATATCGCGGGCATGACCGACCCGATCGCCCCCTCCCTCGACGACTTCGCCCGCCTGGCGCAGGAGGCGTTCGACGCCCTGCCCGGACCGTTCAAAGACGCGGCGGGCGAGGTGGTCATCCGCATCGACGACTTCGCCGACGAAGCGACGCTGGCGGAGATGGAGATCGAGGATCCGTTCGAGCTGACGGGCCTGTATCATGGCGTGGACATCGGCCGGCGCGACAGCCTTGGCCCTGCGGCCGAGCCGTCGCGGGTCTTCCTCTATCGCCGCCCCATCCTGGACGAATGGTGCGAGCGCGGCGACGTGGGGATCGGCGAACTGATCGCCCACGTCCTGATCCACGAGATCGGCCACCATCTGGGCCTGACCGACGACGACATCCACGCCATCGAGGACGAGGCGGACTGAAGCCGAACTATTTGGTCGCCGGATAGGGCGTCGTCACCGCGCCGGAGATCATTCCGGGGATGGCCTCGCCCAGGCCCAGCAGGATGAACTGGATCGCCAGGGCGCACAGGATCAGGCCCAGCACCTTGACGATGATCGCCATGCCGACCTCGCCCAACAGGCGGCTGAGCGACCCGGTCAGGGCGAAACAGACGAGGGAGACGGCGCAGGCCGCCGCGATCGCCACCAGCGACCCCATGGTCCCGGCATAGCCCAGCTTGGCCGCCTCGCCGGCCTGAATGATAACCGCCGAAATGGCGCCGGGGCCGATCATCAGCGGAATGGCGAAGGGCACGACCAGGCGCTGGAACCGCCTGCGGGCATAGCCGCGCACGTCCTTGGAGTCCGCCAGCGCATCCTTGTCAGCGAACATGGCCAGGAAGTCGCCGCGCGCCATGTCCAGCCCCAGGAACAGCAGCAGTATGCCGCCCGCAATGCGGAACGCCGCCAGCGAAATGCCGAAGAACTGCAACAGGCCCAGACCCGTGAACAGGAAGAAGGCCAGGAAAACGGCGGCGAAGGCGCAGATCAGGGCCGAGACAGAAATCCGCTGACGCAGGGTCGCCCCGGCCGTCGCGGCGGCGAAGATCGGCAGATTGCCGATCGGGTCCAGCAGGGCGAACAGGGTCACGAACAGGTTGACACCCAAATCGACTGCGTTCATCGCCTGCCCTCGCCCTCAATCCATCACGCCGCCCTGCCGACGCACCCTCGTGTCCGGCATAGCCGCTCAGCGCGAGTCCGTCGATGACCGATCCCCAAACCCCCTCCGATCGCGCGCCCGACGAGCGGATCATCTGCGCCCTGGACGTGCCGACGACGGCCGAGGCCGCGGCCCTGGCCGAGCGGATCGGCGACGCGATCGGCTTCTACAAGGTCGGACTGCAACTGTTCGCGGTCGACGGCATGGCGCTGGCGCGTGAGCTGAAGGCGCAAGGGCGAAAAATCTTCCTGGACTGGAAACTGCACGACATCGGCGCGACCGTGGAGAAGGCGACGGCCAATCTGGCGGGCGCGGATTGTGACCTGCTGACGGTCCATGCGCGGCCCCAGGTCATGGCGGCGGCGGCGCGGGGCGCCGCGGGCTCGAAGATGAAGGTGCTGGGGGTTACGGTCCTGACCAGCCTGACGGCCGAGGATTTGGCCGCCGACGACCACAGCCTGTCGCCGGCCGATCTGGTCGAGCGGCGCGTGCGGCAAGCGCTTGAGGCCGGGATCGACGGCGTCGTCTCCAGCCCGCATGAGGCGGCGCGCGCTCGGGCTCTGGCGGTCGAGGCGGGCCGGCCCGACTTTCTGATCGTCACGCCCGGCGTGCGACCCCTCGGCGCCGCGCTGGACGATCAGGCGCGGGCGGCCACGCCACAGGCGGCGCTTGAGGCCGGCGCGACCCATCTGGTCATCGGTCGGCCGATCACGGCGGCGACCGATCCGCGCGCGGCGGCGCAGGCGATCGCACAGCAGATCGCCCTGATCTGAGACAGACCAGGGCGACCATTCGCCTTCAGTTGTTCTCGCGCGAGGCGATCAGCCGCGCTCGCCCGGCTCCTGGGCGTAGCCGTGACGCGGCGGGGCGTGGGGCGCAGGCGCCTCGGGCGGCGGCAGGTCGCCGTAGTAGCCCGACGGCGGCGGAGGAGGAGGCGGGGGCGGAGGCGGCGGCGGGGCCGCGTTTACTTCCGGCGGCGCGACATAGACCTGGGCCGGGGCGACATTGACCGGCGCGGACTGCACATAGACTGGCGACTGATCGACATAGACCGGGCCGCCGACCTCGACTTGGGCGGGCGCGACATTGACTTGGGCCGGGGCGACCTGGATGTGTTGCGGGCCGATATTGACGGGCGCCGACTGCACATAGACCGGGGCCTGATCGACATAGACGGGCGGGCCGACATCGACCTGGGCCGGAGCCAGATTCACCTGCGACGGAGCCACCTGAACGCGTTGCGGGCCGATGTTCACCGGCGGAGCCTGCACATAGATGGGCGGCTGTTCGATATAGGTGGGCGGTCCCATCTCGATCTGGGGCGGGGCCATGCTGACCTGAGAAGGGGCGACATAGATGCGCTGCGGCGCGATCTGGACGGGCGGCGCCTGGACATAGACCGGCGGCTGATCGACGTAGCTTTGCTCGTAACGCTGCTCATAGCGGTGTTCGTAGCGAACCGGCGGGCGAACGGGCGGACGGCAGTTGCAGTCGACCGGACGGCCCGGATACGGACGCCAGCCGATATAGTCACGGCCGAACCCATAGACCGGATATCCCACCGGAGCGCTGACCGGAGGACGACCGACCAGAACCGAGGTCGCGCTGACGCCGCCGACATAGCCGCCGCCGTAATAGCCGTCCGAATAGCCGCCGCTTCCGACATAGGTCGTGCCGCCGCCGACATAGCCGCGCTGGAAGCTGGACGAGCTGGAATAGGACCGGGCGCTGCTCGCCGAATAGCTGGAGGCGCTCGCATAGGCGTTGGCGTTGGCATTGGCGTAGGCGCCGCCGTTCACGTTCACATTGACGTTGTGGTTGGCGTTGTAGTTGCCGCCGCCATAGTGACCGCCGCCGCCGCATCCCCCGCCGCAGCCGCCGCCGGGATGGCCGCCGCCATAACCCCCGTGACCGGGACCACCGGCCAGAGCGGGCGCTGCGGAGAGCAGCAGAGCCGCCGACGCGGCGGTAAGTATCGACTGTATCGTCACGGGACAGACTCCTCTGAGTTGTCCCGTGACTGGCAAGTCCGGCGCCTGTTTCTTAAGGCGTGGTTAACCTTTGCGCCCGTCGCAGCAGGCTCGGCGGGTCAGAAATCGACCGCCAGCCCCTTCTTCTCCCAGTCGCCGAAACGGGTCGGTTCGGGGCCGGTCGGACCGCCGTATTCCGTGTCCGCCTGAACCGTCGTTTCAGCCGCGCGACGATCCGCCGCTTCCTGAAGCGCGCGCCGTGCGGCCTCGCTGAGCGGCCGTTCCGGCGTGGCGTGGGGCACGTCGGCGTTGAAGACAGGCGCCGCACCCGGCGTTTCTTCAGCGTCATTCGGCGCGAGGGTGGGATGTTCGGTCACAGGGCGGCTCCCTTGAGGCTTGATGCGCCTTCTCTCAAATAGAGGTTCAAGCCCGGGACGCCAGACGGATCGGGAATGGAACCGCGATGAACCATTTGAAGACCTTCATTCTGTTGGCGGCGATGACGGCCCTGTTCGCAGGGGTCGGCTATATGATCGGTCGCGGCCCCGGCATGGCGATCGCCCTGCTGTTCGCGGGCGGGATGAATCTGTTCAGCTACTGGAACGCCGACAAGATCGTGCTGAAGATGTACCGGGCCCAACCGGTCGATGAGCAGCACCCCAACGCCGTGGTCAGGAACTATGTCGCCGACGTGCGCCAAATGGCCCGCGACGCCGGCCTGCCCCAGCCGCAGGTCGCCATCATTCCCAATGATCAGCCCAACGCCTTCGCCACGGGCCGAAACCCCGAGAACGCCGCCGTCTGCGCCACCACCGGCCTGCTGGACATGCTGACGCGTGAGGAGGTGCGCGGGGTGATGGCGCACGAGCTGGCCCATGTGAAGAACCGCGACACCCTGATCATGACGGTGACGGCGACCATCGCCGGCGCCATCGCCGCGCTCGCCAACTTCGCCCTGTTCTTCGGCGGCAACGACCGCGAGCGGCCGGGCGGCGTTATCGGCACCATCGCCCTGATGCTGCTGGCGCCCATGGCCGCCGGTCTGGTGCAGATGGCCATCAGCCGGGGCCGCGAATATGAGGCCGACCGCGTTGGCGCCGAAATCGCCGGCGATCCCCAGGCCCTGGCTTCGGCCCTGCAGAAGATCGACGCCTACGCCCGACGGATCACCAATCAGACGGCCGAGCGCAATCCGGCCTCGGGTCAGATGTTCATCATCAATCCGCTGGCGGGCCGTGGCGCGGACAATCTGTTCTCGACCCATCCGGCGACGGGCAACCGCGTCCGGGCCTTGATGGAGCTGGGCGCGAAGATGGGCATGCAGTCCCGCGCCCGGATGCCGGACCTGACCCAGCCGCGCCAGGCCGCCGGTTTCACGACCACCGGCGTCCCGACCACCCCGAACGAGCCGCGCGGCCCCTGGGGCTGATCGTCGCGGCCTAGACGCCGTTTGCGGTTTGCACTCCGCGACCGGATCACATCAGATGCGCCCCTGTTCAGCCATCGGGCTTTCTTGGGGAAATCCATGTCGCGTCTGCTCGCCTTCGTCTCCGCCGCCGCTCTTCTCGCCACGCCGGTCGCCGCACAGTCGGTGGACCGCGTCGCCGTCAACGGCATCATCGACCAGGGGCTGAACCACAGCCAGGTGATGCAGACCGCCGCCTATCTGACCGACCGGATCGGCGGGCGGATGACCAACTCGCCCCAAATGCGCGAGGCCGAACGCTGGTCGCAGCAGCAGTTCCGCGACTACGGTCTGTCCGACGTGCGCGCCGAAGGATTCGAGTTCGGCCGGGGCTGGTCCATCGTCCGCTCCAGCGCCCGCATGACCGCGCCGCGCCCGCTGGATCTGCGGGCCATCGCGGTGGCCTGGACGCCCTCGACCAATGGCGTGATCAGCGGCGGCGTGATCGTGGCCCCGATCTCCAAGGTCGAGGATTTCGACAAGTGGCGCGGCAAGCTGTCGGGCAAGATCGTCATGCTGTCCCAGCCGGGCACGGGGTCGGAGCCGACAGAGCCGGCCTTCCGCCGCTGGACCAGCGCCGAACTGGCCGAGCGCAACACCTATAACCAGCCCCAGCATTCGCCGGCCGCCATCGAACGCTCGCTTAAGACCGTGAACTTCGCCAATCAGCTGGACGCCTTCCTGGCCGAGCAGGGTGCCCTGGCCTGGGTGCGGATTTCCCAGCGTGACGGCGGCCTGCTGCACGGTACGGGTTATACGTATCAAGTCGGCGCCACACCCAAGCTGGCGGGGATGGAGCTGGCGGCCGAGGATTATCGCCGTCTGGCTCGCCTCGCCCTGACCGATGCACCGCCGACGCTGGAGCTGATGAGCGAAGTCCGCTTCCACGACGAGGACGTCAACGCCTACAACATCCTGGCCGACATCCCCGGCACGATGCGCGGAACCGAATACGTCATGGCCGGCGCCCATCTGGACAGCTGGGTCGCCTCGGACGGGGCTGTCGACAACGCCGCCGGCACCGCGGTGGTCATGGAGGCCGCCCGCATCCTGAAGGCGCTCAACGTCAAGCCCAAGCGCACCATCCGGTTCGCCCTGTGGAACGGCGAGGAGCAAGGCATCCTGGGCTCGCTGGCCTATGTGGATCGTCATCTGGCGACGCGGGCTGCGTCGAACGATCCGGCGCTGGCGGGCCTGCCGGACAACCGCACCTGGCGCAGCCGCTGGCCGATCGAGCCGCGCGCCGGCTATCGCGATCTGGTCGCCTATTTCAACCTGGACAACGGCTCGGGCAAGATCCGCGGCATCAACGCCGAGGGCAATGTCGCCGCCGCCCCGATCTTCCAGGAATGGCTGGCGCCGTTCGCCAGCATGGGCGCGACGACCGTCTCGCTGCGCAACTCGGGCGGCACCGACCACGTCTATATGCAGACCGTGGGCGTGCCGGGATATCAGTTCATCCAGGACCCGCTCGACTATTCCAGCCGCCTGCACCACACCAGCATCGACAGCTATGACCACCTGAAGGCCGAGGACCTGCGTCAGGCGGCCGTCATCCTGGCCAGCTTCCTGCTGAACGCCGCCAACCGCGACGAGCCTTTGCCCCGCATGCCGCTGCCGACCCAGCCCACGCCGAGCGATCCGTTCGAATATCCGGCGGACTGAAAATGACGACCCTCTCCCCTTGGGAGAGGGCTTCAGCACACGGCGGCGTAGCCGTCGTCGTTGTGCGAAAGGGTGAGGGTCGGCCGGTGCGATCTGGCCCACCATCCGACCCTCATCCGACCGGGCTCCGCCCGGCCACCTTCTCCCACCGGGAGAAGGGCTTAGAAAATCATGCGCGCTCCACGCATAGGGCCACGCCCATGCCGCCGCCGATGCACAGGGTCGCCAGACCCTTCTTCGCGCCCGACCGTTTCATCTCGAACAGCAGCGTCGTCAGGATGCGCGCGCCCGAGGCGCCGATGGGATGGCCGATGGCGATGGCGCCGCCGTTGACGTTGACCTTGGCCGGATCGAGACCCAGCTCCTTGACCACGCACAGGCTCTGGGCGGCGAAGGCCTCGTTGGATTCGACCAGATCCAGGTCGGCGACGCTCCAGCCCGCCTTCTCCAGCGCCTTCTTCGACGCCGGGATCGGCCCTGTGCCCATGATCGACGGATCGACGCCGGCGGTGGCGTAGGAGGCGATGCGGGCCAGCGGCTCCAGCCCGCGCGCCTTGGCCTCGTCGGCGCTCATCAGCACCAAAGCAGCGGCGCCGTCGTTCAGCCCGGACGCATTGGCGGCGGTCACGCTGCCGTCCTTGGTGAAGGCCGGTTTGAGCTTCTGCATCAGCTCCAGCGTCGCGCCGTGGCGGATGTATTCGTCCTTGTCGACCGTCACATCGCCCTTGCGGCCGGGGATGACGACCGGCGTGATCTCCTCATCGAACTTGCCGGCGTTCTGGGCCGCCTCGGCCTTGTGCTGGCTGGCCAGACCGAATTCGTCCTGCGCCTCGCGGCTGATGGACCATTTTTCGGCGATGTTCTCGGCCGTCTGACCCATGTGATAGCCGTTGAAGGCGTCCCACAGACCGTCCTTGACCATGGTGTCGACCAGGGCGACGTCGCCCATCTTGTGCCCGTTGCGCAGCTGTTGGGCGTGCGGCGCCTGGCTCATGCTCTCCTGACCGCCGGCGACGACGATCTTCGCATCACCCAGAGCGATCTGCTGGGCGGCGATGGCGACGGCGCGAAGGCCCGAGCCGCAGATCTGGTTCAGGCTCCAGGCGGCGGCTTCCTTTCGAACGCCCGCGCCGACGGCGGCCTGACGCGCAGGGCCCTGACCCGCGGCCGCCTGCAGCACATGACCTAGGATCACCTCATCGACCTCGTCGCCGGAGACGCCAGCCCGTTCCAGCGCCGCCTTGATGGCGATCTCGCCCAGCTTGGACGCGGGAAGCGACGACAGGGCGCCCAGGAAGGAGCCGACCGGGGTGCGCGCGGCGGAAACGATGACGACGTCGGTCATGGGATTTCACTCTTTGGAGAATAACTCGGCGTGACCGTTTTGCCGCATTGCAGCGCGTTCGTCACCTGCGACGACATGGACAGGGCGCGATTCAGCCAATCGTCACCCTGTCGGCGCATTGTCGCGGAACGATAGAGGCGATCGACGGATTGGAAGGTCCATGCTGCGCACGCTGAAACGTCTTGTCACCCACGTCTGCACGCCGGACGAGCTGGACATGATCGAGCACTATCCGACGCGCGCGGAGAAGCTGGCGGATCTGTGGGTTCACGTTGTCGGCCTGATGCTGGCGGCGGTCGGCGGCATCATCCTGGCAGGTCTGGCTGGGGTCTATGCGGGGATCGGCGGCGTGATGGCGACCGCCATCTACGCCCTGTGCCTCGTCGGCATGCTGACGGCCTCGACCATCTACAACTGGACCAACCCCTGCGCCGCGCGGCCGGTGCTGCGGCGACTGGACGAGGCGGCGATCTTCCTGATGATCGCCGGCAGCTACACCCCCTTCACCACCCAACGGTTCGAAGGTCTGTGGGCCATCGGCTTCACCACCCTGATCTGGACCCTGGCCTTCCTCGGCGCCGGGGTGAAGCTGTTCGCGCCGCGCATCTCGGACAAGTTCTGGAGCGGCGTCTACGTGGTCTTCGGTTGGCTGGCGGTCGCGGCGCTGAAGCCGATGGTGGAGACGGTGCATCCGATCGCCCTGGCCCTGCTGGTCATCGGCGGCCTGATCTACACCGCCGGCGTCTTCGTCTTCATCAGCCCGCGCGTGAAGTTCCGCCGCGCCATCTGGCACGGCTTCGTCGTCACCGGCGCGACAGTCCACTGGACGGCGGTGCTGGTCGGCGTCGTGCTGGCCCCGGCGATGAGCCACTGATCGATCGTCCGTTCCCCGCGGTTTTCTCCCCCTCTGGCGCATCGCGTCGCAACGGAGGATAGTGACGCGTTGCAACATCGCGAGAACAAGCGTGGCTGACGAAAAGACCAAGGGTGGAAAGACCGGCGACAGCGCTCAGGTCGTCATCAAGAAGTATGCGAACCGCAGGCTCTACAACACGCGGACCAGCGCCTATGTGACGCTGGAAGACTTGGCGACCATGGTGCGCGAGGGGACGGAGTTCGTCGTCTATGACGCCAAGACCAACGACGACCTGACCCGCCAGATCCTGACCCAGATCATCTTCGAGGAAGAGAGCCGGGGAGAGGCCTTGCTGCCGGTTCAGTTCCTGCGCCAGCTGATCGGCTTCTACGGCGGTCAGATGCAGGGCGTCCTGCCCTCCTATCTGGAGATGTCGTTGGCCAACTTCGGTCGCCAGCAGGAGCAGTTCGCCAGTCAGATGGGCCGCGCCTTCGGAACCGGCGCGGGCGCGACCCTGATGGAGGACGCCGCGCGCGCCAATATGGCGATGTTCGAGCGCGCCATGCAGATGTTCCCGGCCTTCACCTATCCGCGCGCCGAACCGACACCCGCCGCGTCCGATGACAAGGCCGAGCCGGCTCCGCCGCCAGAGGCGCCCGACGCCCTGGACGAGATGCGTCGCCAGATGGACGAGATGCGCCGTCAGATCGAAAAGCTGGCGGGCGGCAAGGGCAAATGACCGACCGGATCCAGGCCGTCGGCGGACCGGACAGGGTGGATCGCCGCGAAGGCGAACGCCGCGAGCGCGAGCGGCGCGCCCGATCCGCCTCACGCGCCCTGGTCCCCGTCGATGCGCCTGAGACCGCCGAACCCCAACCGGCCCCGGCAAGAGCTGCCGTCCTGCCGACGCCCGAGCCCGGCGCCGCCGCCTTCGTCGCCCAGCAGATGGGCCAGAGCGGCCAGAAACGGGGCCTGCGCGGCGGCTCGCCGGTTCTGGATGCGGCCCGCTCCGCCTACCTCGGAGCCGAATATTCGGGCGCGGCCGAGCGTCGTCCGAAAACAGGCAAGACCGCCAAGACCGACATCTGAACTGACGCTGCTCCGGCGGCACGGGGTTTGCTGGGGGCGAGGCAGAACGCTCTCAGCCGGACCTGCCCATGCCCGCCGTCTTCGCCCTCGTCGCCAAAGCCTTCGACATCGCCGTCGTCGCCCTGATCTTCACGACATTTTCTTAGGCGCTACCGCGCTTCGCGCTGCTTGAGCGCGTATTTCTTAGGGCCTACCGCGCTTTGCGCGACTTGAGCGCATGTTTCTTGGGGCCTACCGCGCTTCGCGCTGCTTGAGGCCGCTGTCGGGGGAGCCGTTGGGCTCACGCTCCGCCGAAATCGAAATCCTTGCGCGACGCGATGATGGTCACGATGAACCCGGCCAGGACGTCCAGCAGGATCATGATCACGATCAGGAAGAAGGTCGAGGTCGCGAACCCCGGCAACAGCAGGAACTCCACCAGCACGCCGATGAACAGGATCATCGACAGGGCGTGATTGATGATGGCGATCCGCTGGCTGGAGGTGGACTTCACCAGCTCGAAGAACAGCAGGATCAGGCCGAGGAACAGGATCAGGTCGCCCGATCCGATCGTCCACTGCGCGCCCGAGGTCATGGTGACCGAGAACAGCGGATCGCGCAGCAGCACGTCCGCCTGCACCATCCCCGCCCCGCTCGGCGCGCCGAACAGCACCACGATATTGTAGAGCACCACCGGGATCAGCAGCAGCGGAATGGCGAGCAGCATGGACGGTCCTCTTCGCAGCCGGTCCAACGGCTACGCCTGTTCACCTTGATTTAGCGCCGTTTGCGAAACGCCGCCACAAAGGTTCAAGCCTTGGGAAATCCGCCTGCGCGGCTGAGCGCCGACGGCGCCGGCCGGCCGATGGCCTCGCCGATCCAGCGCGCCGTCGCGATCAGGGCGTCCAGGTCATAGCCGGTCTCGAACCCGCCCCGCGCCAGCATATAGACCAGATCCTCGGTGGCGATGTTTCCCGTGGCGCCCGGCGCGAACGGACAGCCGCCGATCCCCCCGACCGAGGCGTCCAGCACGTCGATCCCCGCCTCGACGCCGGCATAGGCATTGGCCAGGCCGGTGTTGCGGGTGTCATGGAAATGCAGGCGCAGGGTCGCGTTCGGCGCGGCCGCCCTGGCCGCTTCGACCTTTTTCGTCACCGCCCAGGGATCGCCCGCGCCGATGGTGTCGGCCAGCCCGATCTCGCCGACGCCCATATCGGCGATGGCGCCGACCATGTCCGCGACCTGATCGACCGACACCTCGCCGTCGAACGGACAGCCCCAGACGCAGGAGATCATGGCCGACAGAGACGGCGCGCCCTCGCTGGCCTCGGCGTTGTGGCGGCGGGCGACGATCTCGCCCAGCATGGCCAGTTGATCCTTCACCGCCAGCCCCTGGTTCTTCAGGCCGAAGCCGTCGGTGGCGGCGACCGAGACATTGACCTCGTCCACCCCGGTCGCCAGCGCCCGGTCATAGCCCTTGCCGTTCAACACCAGGCCGATGCGGCTGCGCCCCGCCTCGTGCGGCAGAGCGGCCATGACCTCTTCGGCGCCGGCCATCTGCGGCACATATCTGGGATGGACGAAGGAGACGGCCTCGATCCGTTTCGCCCCCGCCTGCTCGAGCCGCCGCACCAGATCGGCGCGGACGGCGGGCTCAAGCACGGCCTTTTCGTTCTGCAGGCCATCGCGCGGCCCGACTTCGACGATCTGGATGAAACGGCCCATCACTCGGCTCCCGCTGCGGCGTTCCCGTTACCATTCCCGTTGCCATTCCCGTTTCTGGGCGGCGGCGCATAGACCGTCAGGCTGACCGGATCGCCGGCCGAATAGTTGTAGCCGTTGACCGTCCCGACCGCGCGACCGGACACGCCCAAACGCGCCGCCGCTGCACGGAAGGCGTCGGCGTCACGTCCCTCGACGATGGCGGGCCGCCCCTCGGCCAAGGCCTCGGCCGCGCCCTGGGCGTCGGTCAGGTCGGTGTCGCGCCCGGTCAGGAAGACGAAGCTGGGTTCATGGAAGCCGGTGATCGCCACCGGCCCCGGCGTGCGGCCCTGACGCGGGTGCAGGTCCGCCGCCTCCAGCGCCTTTTCAAGCTGGGGCGCGATGGCCAGGGGCCGCAGCTGGCGGATCGTGCCCGACAGGGCCGCGTGCGCCACGACCCCGAACGCCAGCGAGGCGACCAGAGCCGCGACCGGCGCACGGTTCAGCAGCAGAAAGCCCCCCATCGCCCCCGCCGCCAGCGCCATGACCACCGTCAGCGCCGCCCAGGTCTGGGCAGTGGAGGTGCCATAGACGGTCAGCCCATAGACGGTGATGCCGATGATCAGCAGGGCCGCGAACGCGCCCAGCACGGCACCAGCGATGCGCGAGACCTTGCCGACGGGCCGGGCCAGGGCGGCGGCGGCCAGTAGGGCCAGCGCCCCAAAGGTCGGCAGGGTGTAGTGCCACAGCTTGGTCGGCGCCAGTTCGAACATCAGCCAGCCCGGGACCAGCCAGCAGACCAGGAACCGGATCGCCGGCTCGGCGCGTCGGCTCCAGCCCGTCGAGACGGCGGCGGGCAACAGCAGGGTCGAGGGGAAAAACAGCAGGGGCGCCAGCAGCAGATACATGCCGGGGAAACCCGAATGGCTTTCGTGCGCGCCGGCGATCTTGGGCGCCAGGTCCCCGCCGATGGCCTCGCGCCAGAAACCGCCGTCGGTGGCGATGGTGATGGCGATGGCCCACGGTCCGACCATCAGGGCGACCAGCGGCAGGCCCCACCCCCAGCCGAGGCGATACAGCCATTTGACGTTCCGATCCCAGATCGACAGGGCGATGATCGCCAGGGCCACGACCAGGAACCCGATCGGTCCCTTGATCAGGATCGACAGCCCGATCCCGATCCAGAACAGCAGCTTGTGCGGCCGGATCGGCCGTTCGCCCGCCTTCGTCGCCATATAGATGCGCGCCAGCGCCGCCATGGCCAGGGTCGTCGCCCCGCACAGCATGGCGTCGGTCTTGGCGATCCCGGCCTCGGTCGACAGCAGGAAGGTCGCCCCCATGATGGCCCCGCCGAAGAAGCCGACCCGGCTGCCCAGCATGGCCGAGCCGGCCCAGGCCACGGCCCAGGCCGCCAGCATGGCGCCCAGCAGGGACGGGATGCGATAGGGCGCGATTTCGCGGTCTTCGACATCCGAGGTCAGGCCCACGGCGATCGCCTGCATCCAGTAGATGCCGACCGGCTTCTTCCAGCGCGGCTCGTCCTGATAGCGGATATCGACATAGTCGCCGCTTTCCAGCATCTGGGACGTAGCCTGGGCGAACCGGCTCTCGTCGCGATCCAGCGGCGGCAGCAGCAGCAGGCCCGGCAGCCCGGCGATCAGCGTCAGCAGGGCCGCGAGAACCGGCCCGCGCCAGCCGGCGATGCGGCCATCCAGATCGAAAGTCTTCATTCCAGACTCCTTACACGGCGACCACGCCTGCGTCAGCCGTCTCCCCTAAGCTCTCGTTATCCTCTATGGAGCGCCGATGACCCCCGAAACGCCCGAAATCTCCGTCGTCGTTCCCGTCCATGACGAGGCGGGCGCCGCCGTGCCGCTGGCGCGCGAGATCGCCGCCGCCTTCGCCGGCCGTTCGTACGAGATGATCTTCGTGGACGATGCGTCCAGGGACGCGACCCTGGCCGAGCTGAAGGCCGCCATGGCCGAACTGCCGGCGCTGCGCGTCCTGGCCCACGGGACCAATGCGGGCCAGAGCCGGGCGGTTCGAACCGGCGTCCTGGCCGCGCGCGCGCCGGTCGTGGTGACGATGGACGGCGACGGTCAGAACCCGCCGGCCGATGCGCCTCGCCTGGTCGATGCGCTTCTGGCCGCCCCCGGCGACGTCGGCCTGGTCGGTGGTCGTCGCGCCAAACGCCAGGACACAGAGGCCAAACGCCAGGCCTCGATCTGGGCCAACCGCATCCGCCGCAAGCTGCTGGGCGACGACGCCGACGACACCGGCTGCGGGCTGAAGGCCTTCCGCCGCGACGTCTTCCTGCGCCTGCCCTACTTCGATCACATCCACCGCTATCTGCCGGCCCTGATGATCCGCGAGGGATTCAGGAACCAGTATCTCGACGTGGACCACCGCCACCGCGAGGTCGGCCGCTCGAAATACACCAACTGGGGCCGCCTGCGCGCCTCGGTCTCGGACCTCCTGGGCGTGATGTGGCTGAAGACGCGGTCCCGCAAGCCGGGCGCGATTTCGGAGTTCTAGAACGGTGTCTCCTCCCCACCTCGTGGGGAGGTGGCGCGACGCCTCTTCGCGTCGTGACGGAGGGGCTGGGGCCGCACCTCCGACATCGGTGGGACTTCAAGAACCCCTCCACCGCTACGCGGTCCCCCTCCCCGCTTCGCAGGGAGGAGACATGAAAAAGGGCGGGACCTTGCGGTCCCGCCCTTCTGCATTTCAGCGTCGGTTAGCTTGGACCCCGGCCTTCGCCGGGGCGTCCGGGCGGCCCGAAGGCCGCCCTTCCGCTTAGAAGTCCATGCCGCCCATGCCGCCCATGCCGCCCATGCCGCCCATGTCGGGAGCCGCAGCGCCGCCCGACTTCTTGGGGGCGTCGGCGACGGCGGCTTCCGTCGTGATCAGGATGCCGGCCACCGAAGCGGCGTCTTGCAGAGCGGTGCGAACGACCTTGGCCGGGTCGATGACGCCCATCTGCACCAGATCGCCATACTCTTCGGTCTGGGCGTTGAAGCCGAACGAGGACTGCTCGTTTTCCAGCACCTTGCCGACGACGATCGAGCCTTCGACGCCTGCGTTTTCCGAGATCTGACGGATCGGAGCCTGCAGGGCGCGACGGATGATGGCGATGCCGGCGTTCTGATCGGCGTTGTCGCCCTTGACGTCGGCCAGGATCTTGGAGGCCTTCAGCAGGGCGATGCCGCCGCCCGGAACGATGCCTTCGTCAGCCGCGGCGCGCGTGGCGTTCAGGGCGTCGTCGACGCGGTCCTTCTTTTCCTTCACTTCGACTTCGGTCGAACCGCCGACGCGCAGGACTGCAACGCCGCCGGCCAGCTTGGCCAGACGTTCCTGCAGCTTTTCCTTGTCGTAGTCCGAGGTGGTGTCTTCGATCTGGCGCTTGATCTGGGCCACGCGGGCTTCGATCTCGTCCTTGCCGCCGACGCCTTCGACGATCGTGGTGTCGTCCTTGGTGATCGAGACCTTCTTGGCCTTGCCGAGCATGTCGAGCGTGACGCTCTCAAGCTTGATGCCCAGGTCTTCCGAGATGACCTGGCCGCCCGTCAGGATGGCGATGTCTTCCAGCATGGCCTTGCGGCGGTCGCCGAAGCCCGGAGCCTTGACGGCGGCGACGCGCAGGCCGCCGCGCAGCTTGTTGACGACCAGGGTCGCCAGGGCTTCGCCTTCGATGTCCTCGGCGATGATCAGCAGCGGACGGCCCGACTGAACCACAGCTTCCAGGATCGGCAGCATGGCTTGCAGCGAGGTCAGCTTCTTCTCGAACAGCAGGATGAGCGGCTCTTCGAGTTGGGCCTCCATCTTGTCGGCGTTGGTGATGAAGTAGGGCGACAGATAGCCGCGATCGAACTGCATGCCTTCGACGACGTCGACGGTGGTGTCGGCGGTCTTGGCTTCCTCGACGGTGATGACGCCTTCGTTGCCGACCTTGGCCATCGCCTGGGCGATCAGCTCACCGATTTCCGAGTCGCCGTTGGCCGAGATGGTGCCGACTTGGGCGATTTCCGAGTTGTTGGAGACCGGCTTGGAGTTGGTCTTGATCTCTTCCAGCACCAGGCCGACGGCCTTGTCGATGCCGCGCTTCAGATCCATCGGGTTCATGCCGGCGGCGACGGCCTTCAGGCCCTCTTGCACGATGGCTTGAGCCAGAACGGTTGCGGTGGTGGTGCCGTCGCCCGCCTTGTCGTTCGTCTTCGAAGCGACTTCGCGGATCATCTGGGCGCCCATGTTCTCGAAGGCGTCTTCCAGCTCGATCTCTTTTGCGACCGACACGCCGTCCTTAGTCGAGCGCGGGGCGCCGAAGGACTTCTGGATCACGACGTTGCGGCCCTTGGGACCCAGGGTCACCTTGACGGCGTTGGCGAGGACGTTGACGCCGCGCAGCATCTTGTCGCGCGCGTCGGTGTTGAACTGTACGATTTTAGCAGCCATGCGGGCAGCTCCTATCTATATGGATTGATTGAGGAACGTCGGACGTCGGGTGCTTAGGACAGCACGCCCAGGACGTCGGATTCCTTCATGATGATCAGGTCTTCGCCGTCGATCTTCACTTCCGTGCCCGACCACTTGCCGAACAGGATGCGGTCGCCGGCCTTCAGCTCAAGAGCATTGACCTTGCCGGTGTCGTCGCGGGCGCCGGGGCCGACGGAGACGACTTCGCCTTCCTGCGGCTTTTCCTTGGCGGTGTCGGGGATGATGATGCCACCCTTGGTCTTGGATTCTTCTTCAACGCGCTTGACCAGCACGCGGTCGCCGAGCGGACGGAACGCCATCGGACTTCTCCCTCTAGAACCCCCGGATCGGGGCGTTTTTGAAACGGTGTGCGGCGCTCTCGCGATCGCCGTTTTGGCAGCCGACCAGCGAGAGTGCTAACGCGGGCGGGAGTTAGGCAGAGGCGCTGGCATCGTCAAGCGGCGCGGCTCGATCGCCGCGCGAATTCTCTGTGACAATGAACCGAAAATGAACGCCCACCTCCGGGGTCGTTCAAACTGGGAGCGATAGAACAGCTTCAACGCTGGATGCCTTCCCGCCCCGGAAACGCAGATCGGCGAGGAAAGAAGGAGACCAAGATGTCCAAGCTGCTGAAGATCACTGCGGTCGCCGCCGCCCCCGTCGTGGCCCTGAGCCTGATGGCCGCTCCGGCTTCCGCCCAATCGCGCGATCGCGACAATACCGGCCGTAACGCCCTGATCGGCGCCGCCGTTGGCGGTCTGGCCGGCGCCATCTATGGCAACGGCGACGGCAGCTATATCGCAGGCGGCGCGCTCGCCGGCGCGGCGCTGGGCGCGGTGGCCTCCAACCGCGGCTCGGGCTGCGAATATTACCGGGGCGGCCAGTGCTACCGTAACCAGGGTCACTGGGAGCGCGAGCACGGCATCGACCGCAGCCGCTCGGGTTACGATTACCGCTACGACGGCCGCCGTTACGACTCGCGCTATGACCGCCGCGACTACCGCGACTATCGCTACGACCGCCGCTGGTAAGCGTTTGACAGTCTAGGTGATCGGCAGGGCCCGTCCGCAAGGACGGGCCCTTATCGCGTCAGCCCATCAACCGCGTCATCAGGGTCGCCGTGGACGGATCCAGGTCCGCCGAGGGGCCGCCCGCGTCGACGTCCTTCAGGATCGCCTTGGCCAGGACCTTGCCCAGTTCGACGCCCCATTGGTCGAAGCTGTTGATGTCCCAGATCACGCCCTCGACGAAGGTCTTATGCTCATACAGGGCTAGCAGCGCGCCCAGGGCCTCGGGCGTCAGCCGCTCCATGACGATGGCCGTCGAGGGCCGGTTGCCGGTGAAGGTGCGGTGGGACGCCAGGCGCGTCGCCTCCTCTTCCGACAATCCTTGCGCCAGACCTTCGGCCTTGGCGGCCTCGGTCGTCTTGCCCAGCATCAGGGCCTGCCCCTGGGCGAGCGCGTTGGACCAGAGCGGCGATTCCGGCGCGTCCGCATGCGTCTTGGCGACGATCACGAACTCCGCCGGCACCACCTCCGGCCCCTGGTGGATCTGCTGGAAGAAGGCGTGCTGGCCGTTGGTGCCGGGCTCGCCGAAGACGACGGGGCAGGTCTGGCGCGTCACCGGTGTGCCGTCGCGGTGCACCCGCTTGCCGTTCGACTCCATCTCCAGCTGCTGCAGGAAGGACGGCAGACGACGCAAGGCGTGGGCGTAAGGGGCGACGGTGCGGGCGGGCCGGTTTAGGCCATCGACGTTGAATACCTGGGCCAGGGCCAGCAGGATCGGCGCGTTTCGCTCCAGCGGCGCCGAGACGAAATGCGCATCCATCTCCGCCGCGCCCGCCAGCATCCGTTCAAACACCTCCCAGCCCAGAGCGATGCCGCATGACAGGCTGACCGCCGACCACAGCGAATAGCGCCCGCCGACCCAGTCCCGGAAGGCGAAGGTGCGGCCGCAGCCGAAGGCCGCCGCCTTGTCCGGCGCCGCCGTCACCCCGATGAAGTGTTTCGTCATCCCCTCGGCCGGCAGCGACGCCGCCAGCCAGGCCTTGGCCGCCTCGGCGTTGGCCAGGGTTTCCTGGGTCGTGAAGGTCTTGGACACGACCACGACCAGAGTGGTCTCGGGATCGAGGCCGGTCAGCGCCTCGGCCATGTCGCGCGGATCGATATTGGCGACGAAGCGCAGATCGATGGCCGGGTCCAGCGGACGCAGCGCGTCCCAGACCACGCGCGGCCCCAGGTCCGACCCGCCGATGCCGACATGGACGATGGCCTCGAACGTCTTGCCCGTCGCGCCCGCCTCGGCGCCCAACCGCACGGCGTCGGCATAGGCCTTCATGTCCGCCCGCACGGCGTCCACCTCGGCCGAGACCGGCTCGCCCAGGGCCTTGAAGTCGGCGCCCGGCGCGGCGCGCAGCGCCGGGTGCAGCACCGCCCGCCCTTCCGTCAGATTGACGGCCTCGCCGGCGAACAGGGCCGCGCGGCGCCCTTCGACGTCAGATGCCCTCGCCAGATCGAGGCAGGCGTCGAAGGCCGCGCGCGTCCAGCTCTGTTTCGACAGGTCCAGATAGAGGCCCGCCGCCTCGACCGACATCCGTGCAAGCCGGTCGGGATCGGCGGCGAACTGATCCACGATCCGCGCAGAGGCGGCCTCGGCGGCGGCTTGGTCGAATGCGGTCCAGGCGGCGTCGCGGGTCATCGTCGTCTCCATCGGGAATGACAGGGTAAACACTCGTTTACGGCTGGGGCGTATTCTGGTTCAACGTCCCAGCGGACGCTGAAACAGGAAGTCACCTCCATGTCCTGCGGCCTTGCTCTCACGATCGCCCTGGCGATGTCCAATCCCTCGGTGGCCTTGGCCGCCGAACAGCCGGCCGCCGCGCCCGGCGCGCCGGTCTCGGTGGCGGGCGAGCCGCTGTTCGCCGACATCATCTCGCGCTCGGCCAGCCTGAAGGCCGTGGTCGACGGTTGGGCCGCCGCCAAGGCCGCCGACGACGCCGCCTTCTTCACCAGCCAGGCCTTCACCGGCTTCAAGGCCCAGGCCGAACAGTTGGCCGCCCTGGACATGCAGGGCCACCTGATCCTGAAGGAACGCGGCACCGACGGCGATCTGAAATGCATCCTGCGCGGCATTTCCGAGGACATGCCCAAGAAGGTTCAGGCCGTTCAGGCCGCCGCCAACCCGGCCGAACGCGCCGTCGCCCTGTCGGAACTGTCCTATCTGCTGAACGACAATGTCGAAGTCATCACCGCCCCGCCCAAGCCGGAAGTCTGACGGCTTCTAGATAGCGGCCAGCGCCTCCAGCACGCCCTTGCCGTAGCGATCCAGCTTGGACTGGCCGACGCCGGAAATCGCGCCCAGACTGTTCAGGTCGCCCGGCTCGGCGTGGGCGATCTCCAGCAGCGTCCGGTCCTGGAAGATGACATAGGGCGGGACGTGCTGTTCCGAGGCGCGGTCGCGGCGCCAGGCGCGCAAGGCCTCGAACCGGGCGCGGACATCCGCGTCCATCGTCTCCAGCGCCGCATTGCGCCCTTCGCCCGATCGGTCACGACGGCGCGGGGCGGTATCGGCCTTCAGCGGCGCGCGACGCACCTCGATCCGGCGCTCGCCGCGATAGACGGACCGCACCGCCTCGGAATCGCCCAGCCCGACCAGCGGCTTGCCGTCGTTGGGATCCTCGGCCAGCAGACCTTCGAACAGCAGGTGATCGACGATCTCGCGCCAGCTGTTCAGCGAAATCTCGCGCCCGACGCCCCAGGTGGACAGTTGCTGCTCCCACGGCTGCACGTCCTTGGTGCGGGCGGTCAGGTGATCGACGACGCGGCCCCTCCCAAACCGGCCGCCCAGCCGCTGCACCGCCGCCAACGCCTTCTGGGCCGGGACCGTCGCGTCATAAAGCTGGGGCGGGTCGCCGCAGATGTCGCAGACGCCGCAAGGCTGGGCGTCATGCTCGCCGAAGTATCGCCGCACGGCCTGGGCCCGACAGACGGCGCCGTCCAGCATGGCGAACAGCTGGCGGGTTTTGCGCACCTGGACCGATTTGACCTCCTCGGCCATCGGACGGCTGTCCAGCCGACGCAAGGACCAGGCGATGTCGGACGGCCCATACAGGGTGATGCCCTCGGCCGGTTCGCCGTCGCGACCGCCGCGCCCGATCTCCTGCCAATAGGCCTCCAGCGAACCGGGCGGATCGGCGTGGATGACGAAGCGGACATCGGCCTTGTCGACGCCCATGCCGAAGGCGATGGTGGCGACCATCACAGCGCCCTCTTCGGCCAGGAAGCGTTCCAGCCGGCGGTCGCGCTCCTTCGTATCCATGCCGGCGTGATAGGCGATGGCGTTGGTCCCCGCGTCGCGCAGCGCCTGGGCCACGCGGTCGCAGCCGTCGCGACTGCCGCAATAGACGACGCCCGACTTGCCCCGCCGTTCGCGCACCAGTTCGATGACGCGGGCGTCGGTCTTGGCCCGAGACGCGCTCTCTTTGCGCTCGGCCGACAGTTGCAGGTTCGGACGCGCGAAACTGTCGACGAAGACCGTCGCCTCTTCCAGCCGCAGCGAGCGCAGGATGTCGTCGCGGGTGCGGGCGTCGGCGGTGGCCGTCACGGCGATGCGCGGCACGTCGGGGAACCGCTCGGCCAGCAGGCCCAGGTTGCGATAGTCGGGGCGGAAGTCGTGGCCCCATTGCGAGACGCAGTGCGCCTCGTCGATGGCGATCAGGCTCAGCGGCAGTTCGGCCAGCCGATCCATCATGGCGCCCGCCGCCAGGCCTTCGGGCGAGACATAGAGCAGGTCCAGCTCCCCCGACCGCGCCGCCGCCCAGATGGCCGAACGCTCGTCCAGCGACACCCCGGAATCCAGCCGCGCCGCCGCGACGCCCTGCTGCTTCAACGCCTCGACCTGATCGGTCATCAGGGCGATCAGCGGCGACACCACCAGCCCCAGTCCGGGGCGCAGGATGGCCGGAATCTGATAGCAGACGCTCTTTCCGCCGCCGGTCGGCAGGACCGCCAGCACATCGCCGCCCGACAGGATCTGCTCGACCACCCGCCCCTGCAGCCCCCGGAAGTCGGCGTGACCCCAGACGCGCGCCAACAGCGCCCGCGCGTCGTTCAGGTCAGGCGTATCGGTGGTGGAGAACGGGGGGCGCGTGGCCGGCATCCTTAAGCTGTGCACTCTTTGTTCCCGAACAGAAGACGCCGCCGGCCGCGAAGGCGACCGGCGGCGGCGTCATAGGGGACGGGTTTTAGTGGGCGGGCGCTTCGGCGAACTGGCCGCCGACGCGGTAGCGCCACAGATAGGACGGGGCGATCGCCGCCATGCCGGCCGGATGGTCGATGCCCAGATCGCTGAGGCCGAGCGCATCGGCGGCGACCACATTGTCCTTCTCCAGCATCAGCACCTGATCGCGCGTCAGCGGCGGGGTCAGGCCGACGAACCGGCTGAGTTGCAGCAGCGAACCCAGAGGCTTGGCGACGATGAAGGGCACCGAAACCAGCATCCGGTCGCGGCCCGTCTCACGACGCACCAGCTCCAGCACCTCACGGAAGGTATAGAGGCTCGGCCCGCCCAGTTCGTAGGTGCGGCCGGCGGCGTCCGCGCGGGTCACGCTGCGCGCGATGGCCTCGGCGACATCGCCGACATAGACCGGCTGGAACCGGGTCTCGCCGCCGCCGATCAGCGGCAGGGCCGGCGCCATCGTCGCCATGGCGGCGAAGCGATTGAGGAAGCTGTCGCCCGCGCCGAAGACCAGCGACGGACGCAGGATCACCGCGTCCGGATAGACGGCGCGAACGGCCGCCTCGGCCTGGGCCTTGGTGCGACCATAGGCCGAAGGGCTGGCGGCGTCGGCGCCGATGGCCGAGATCTGGACCAGGCGCTCAACGCCCGCCGCCTTGGCGGCCTCGGCGATGGTCTTGGCCGCCTCGGTGTGAACGGCGTCGAAGCCGCGCTTGCCGCCTGCGTCATGCAGCACGCCGACCAGATTCACGACGGCGTCCGCGCCGCGCACGGCCTGCGCCACATCCGCCGGGTTGGTGATGTCGCAGCGCATGAACTGGATCTGGCCGGGATCGCCCAGCGGCTGGATTTCGATCGCCAGGACCGGGTTGCGCACGGCGACCCGAATGCGCCAGCCGCGACGCGCCAGGGCGCGCACCGCCTGCGACCCGATAAAGCCCGAACCTCCGAAGAGGGTCACGACGCCGGGGGCGAGGTCAGCCATGGGGAAAGCTCCAGTCGAAATCCGTTTCGGCGGGATAGACGATAGGGCGCCGCACCGCAACGCGGGCCTTCACGGTCACGCTGGCGTTCCACGCGCGGCCGCCCATCTGAGGCGAATGAAGCTTTTCACCATTGGCTACGAAGGCGCGACCCAGGCCGACGTCATCGCGCGGCTGAAGACGGCCGGCGTGCAGACCCTGGTCGATGTCCGCGCGGTCGCCGCATCCCGCCGCGCCGGCTTTTCCAAGACGATCTTGGGCGAGAGCCTGAAGGTCGAAGGGATCGACTATGTCCACCTGCGCGGGCTGGGCACGCCCAAGGCGGGACGTGACGCGGCGCGCAAGGGCCGTGTCGACGAGATGCGCGCCATCTTCGCCGATCACCTGGCCGAACCCCAGGCGCAGATCGAGTACGAGCGACTGAAGGCGCTGGCGGCCGACAAACGCGTCGCCCTGCTGTGCTTCGAGGCCGACCACGCCGGCTGCCACCGCGCCGTCCTGGCGGAACGACTGTCGGCGGAAACCGGCGTGGTGGTCGTGGACCTCTAGGCTTACGGCCGTCCGACCAACTGATCGACCGAACCGCTGGTGACCGGGTGATAGAGCGGCCGGGCCTCGGCGTAGATGCGACGGGCGTTGGCGCGGCCCCAGTCGCCCTCGTTCCAGAGGGTCTGGAACAGCGGCAGGACAAACTTGCGACGGCCCTGGCTGGTCAGGAACGTCTCGGCCGTGGCGACCGACGGCTGATAGCGATGGGCCAGGGCGATCTGCAGCCAGGCGAAGGTCAGTTCGGCGTTGCCTTCGTTCGCCAGGTTCAGCGTGCGCTCCAGATCGGCCAGCTGCGCGTCCGTCAGCCAGTCGGCGCCCGTCCGCAGACCCTCGGGACGCCAGCCGAGGAAGCGCTGGCGCTGCTGGGTGTTCCAGTCCGCCCATGGAATGGCCGAGGCCGGTCCCTTGTCCTTGAAGAAGGCGACGGCGGCCGCATCCACCGGCTCGAAGGCGTGCGAGACCGGCGCAACGGCGTTGGACGGCAGGCCGGGCTGATAGACCCAGGCGTCCATCTGCAGCTGGCTTTCCAGCGCCGCGTCGCCCTTGATCAGATTGTCGCGGATGTCTTGCAGGAACATGGCCGTGGTCATCGGACGATAGGCGTTGCGATCGAAATAGCCGCGCAGCCAGGCGTCGAACCGATCCCGCCCGACGGTGCGTTCGATGGTCCGCAGGAACAGGGCGCCCTTCTCATAGGCGATATCGTTCATGCCGTCGTCGGGATCGCGGCCCTTCAGGTCCAGATGCAGGCGGGTGTCCGCCGCCGGCAGGGACTTCAGCGTATCCTGGAGACTGTCCCAGCCCAGCACCTGCTCCTGCATGGCGCGGTCATGGCCATAGACCGACTCCATGATCCGGTTCTCGAAATAGACGGTGAAGCCCTCGTTCAGCCAGAAGTCGTTCCAGGTCGCGTTCGTGACCAGATTGCCCGACCAGGAGTGCGCCAGTTCGTGCGCGACCAGCGACACCAGCGAGCGATCGCCGGCGATGATGGTCGGGGTGGCGAAGGTCAGTTTCGGGTTCTCCATGCCGCCGAACGGGAAGGAGGGCGGCAGGACCAGAAGGTCGTAGCGGCCCCAGCGATAGGGGCCGTACAGCTTCTCGGCCGCCGTCACCATCTGGGCGGTCGGTTCCAGTTCCCACTGGGCGGCGCGCAGGCGGCTGGGCTCGGTCCAGACCCCGGTGCGGCCGTCGAACGGTGCAAAGGCGATGTCGCCGACGCCCAGCGCGATCAGATAGGGCGGGATCGGATTGTCCATCCGGAAGCGCCAGGTCTTCATGCCGTTTGCGGCTCGCTCGCCGTTGGGCGTCAGATGATCGGCGCTCATGACCACCGTCAGGTCTTCGGGCGCGGTGATGCGGGCCGAATAGGTCTGACGGATGCCGGGGCTGTCCTGGGTCGGCACCCAGGTGCGGGTCAGGATCGCCTGGCCCTGGCTGAACAGATAGGGCTTTTGTCCGCCCGCCGTCTGGCTGGGGTTCAGCCATTGCAGCGCCGCCGCATTCGGGCGGGTGGAATAGCGGATGGTGATCTTGCGTCGCTCATTGGCGGCGAAGGCCGGGAAATAGACCGTCAGCGGCTGGCCCAGGATCGGGTCGTTGTCGCCCACCACATAGCGCAGCGGCTGGCCCGCCGCGTCGCGCACGTCCTGAATGTCCAGGTCGCGGATATCCAGCACGATCTCGTTGGCGCCCGGGATCGCCAGGATGTCCAGGGTCGCCGTGCCCGCCAGGGTTTTGGCGTTGAAGTCTGCGGTCAGGTCCAGGGCCACATCGACGACGCGGGCGATCTCGGGCCGGGCGTGGGTGTGGACGTCCACCGCTTCGGGACCGGGCGCCGGAGCGATGGCGGGCGGGGTCATGGCCGACCCTCCCGTCGTGGTGGAGCAGGCGCTCAGGCCCATGGCGGCGGCCAGGGCGAGGGCGGAGACGAGACCGAGCGCTTTGCGCGTCATCGAGGTTTTCCTGGGCTGATCTTGACGATTGGCCCGGAGAACGCGCGGAAACGCGAAAAAGATCAAGCCTTGGCGGCGACCGGCGCGTGATGGGCCCGGAACAGCCGTCCCCGCTCAGCGAACAGCACCCAGCCCAGGGCGACCAAGCCAAAGACAGTGAAGCCGACCGACATCGGTATGGTCGTGCCGTTGAACTGCTGGCCCACCGCAAAGCCCAGCAGAGAGCCGACAATGGTGGAGACGAACCCCTGGATCGAGGCCGCCGTGCCCGCGATCTTGCCCATCGTCTCCATGGCCATCGATCCGAAATTGCCCGCGATCAGGCCGAAACAGAACATGGTCAAGGTCTGCAACACCGCAAACGTCCAGATCGATTCATGGCCGCTGATCGCCACCACCGCATGGATGGCCGCGATGCTGGTGAAGCCGATCAGGGCGGTGTGCGAAATCCTGCGTGACCCCAGCCTCACCACCAGACGCGCATTGACGATCGAGGCTACGGCGATGCCGCCCGCGATCAGGGCGAAGATGGCCGGGAACGCCGCCTCGGCGTGAAAGACGTCGGCGAAGATCTGCTGCGACGAGTTGATGAAGCCGAACAGGGCCCCGGTGATCGCCGTCATGGCCAGGGTGTAGCCGACGGCGGTGCGATCGGTCAGGGCGATCTTGTAGGCCGAGACCAGCCGCTTGACCTGGATCGGCAGGCGATCCTCGGGCTTCAGCGTCTCGGGCAGACGCAACGACGCCCAGACGATCAGGCCGACCCCGATCAGGCCCAGCCCGGCGAAGATCCAGCGCCACGGCCCGACCAGCATGATCATCTGACCCAGCGACGGCGCCAGGATCGGCACGCCCAGGAAGACCAGGAAGCTGAACGACATGACCCGCGCCATGGTGCGCCCCTCATACCGGTCGCGCACGATGGAAACGGCCAGCACGCGGGTGCAGGCGCTGCCCAGGCCCTGACCGACGCGGGCCATGATCAGCGTCTCGAAGGTCGGCGCCAGGGTCGCCAGCAGGCTGAACATTACATAGACGCCGACGCCGAACAGCAGGACGGGCTTTCGGCCGAACCGATCCGCCAACGGGCCATAGAACAGCTGCGCCCCGCCGAAGCCCAGCAGATAGGCCGTCACCACCCATTGCCGGTCGTTGTCGGTCGCCACCTTCAGGTCCGCGCCGATGTGCGGCAGGGCCGGCAGCATGGAATCGATCGCCAGCGCATTCAGCGCCATCATCAGAGCGATAAGACAGACGAACTCGACGAAGCCGAGCTCCTTCTTGGCGGGCGCTGACGCAAGGGAAGAAGACATCCGGGCCAGATGCGCCGTCACGCTCCGATCTGCAACCGCACGCCCGTCATAAATTGCTGCAATGCAGCGAAATCGGGTTTGAACGGGCGGCGCCTCGCCAAAGCCGCGAAGCTTCGCTAGAGGAAGTCATGACAGAACAGATGACAGCACAGGCGGCGCTGGACCGCCTCGAAACCCTCTACACACAATCCGTGACCAACCTGCGCGACGCCGTGCGGGATTTCGTCAACACCGGCGCGCGGCCCGATCCGGTCAAACGCGCCGAAGGGGTGTTCGCCTATCCCGAACTTCGCATCCGCTGGGACGGGGATCGCCCCCAGGACCTTGAGCCGCGCGCCTACGCCCGGCTGTCGAGACAGGGCAGCTATTCGACCACGGTCACGCGACCGGACCTGTTCCGCCCCTATCTGACCGAACAGTTGGGCCTGCTGGAGCAGGAATATAATGCGACCTTCGAGGTCGGCGTCTCGCGCCAGGAAATCCCCTTCCCCTATGTGACCGACGGGCTGGAGGTCGCGCTGGACCGGTCGATGACGGCGGCTTTGGCGCGCTGGTTCCCCACCACGGACCTGGCCCATATCGGCGACGAGATCGCCGACGGCCTGTTCGAAATGGGCGGTGACTTCCCCCTGTCGCACTTCGACGGCCTGCGGACCGACTTCTCGCTGGCGCGGCTGAAGCACTACACCGGCACGCCGGTGGACGACGTTCAGTCCTATGTCCTGTTCACCAACTACAATCGCTATGTAGACGAGTTCGTGCGTTGGGCCATCGAGCAGCTTCGGACGCCCGGCTCGCCATATCAGACCCTGTCCTGCGCCGGCGGCGTGGTGATCACGCGCGACACGCCCAATCCCGAAGCGGCGATCAGCGACACGGCCTGGAAGAAGCACCAGATGCCGGCCTACCACCTGACCGCGCCGGGCCATAAGGGCGTGACCCTGGTCAACATCGGCGTCGGCCCGTCCAACGCCAAGACGATCACGGATCACCTGGCCGTCACCCGTCCGCACGTCTGGCTGATGATCGGTCACTGCGGCGGTCTGCGCGCCAGCCAGACCATCGGCGACTATGTGCTGGCCCACGCCTATCTGCGCGACGATCACGTGCTGGACGCGGTGCTGCCGCCCGACATTCCGATCCCGTCGATCGCCGAGGTCCAGCGCGCCCTCTATGACGCCACCAAGTCGGTCAGCGGCATGCCGGGCGACGAGGTCAAGCTGCGCCTGCGCACCGGAACCGTCGTCACCACCGACGACCGGAACTGGGAGCTGCGCTATTCCAAGTCGGCCCTGCGCTTCAACCAGAGCCGCGCCGTCGCCATCGACATGGAAAGCGCCACCATCGCCGCGCAAGGCTATCGCTTCCGCGTGCCCTACGGCACGCTGCTCTGCGTGTCGGACAAGCCGCTGCACGGCGAGATCAAACTGCCGGGTCAGGCCAACCGCTTCTACGAAGGCTCGATCTCCGAACACCTGCAGATCGGCATCCAGGCGGTCGACCTGATGCGCAGCGAAGGCTCCAAGCTGCACTCACGCAAACTGCGCGCCTTCGACGAGCCGCCGTTCCGTTGATCCCAGCCGTCTCCTCCCCACATCGTGGGGAGGGGGACCGCGCGTAGCGTGGTGGAGGGGGTCTTGGGATCCCACCAACGCCTGTAGCGCGGCAAGAAACCCCTCCGTCTCTCCGCTACGCTTCGGGCCACCTCCCCATAAAATGGGGAGAAGACTCAGACCGCCGCCTTCTCCAGTTCGCCGGGCTCGACCGGGCTGGGCGCGGTGTTCGCCTTGCGGGTGTCCTGACGGCGCGGCAGGCGCCAGACCTGGTGCGAGCGATAGCTGGTTCCATCCCAGGCCAGGGCCGTCACGGTGATGGTCTTGGCGTCCCAGTCGATCTGGTTGAAGCCGGGCGGCGCGCCGCGCTCGCGGTGCGACAGCGTCCCGCAGCCGACAGCGTAGGAGCAGCGATCCGCCAGCGGGATCGGCATGGCGAACGGCACATGGACGTGACCGGTCATGATCAGATCGACGCCGGCCTCCGCGAAGATCAGCGCCGCCTCGTCGCCGCGCTTGACGTCGCCGGTCATGGGCGTGCCGACCATCTCGATCAGCGGATGGTGGCAGGCCAATATCCGCAGCGCGCCGATCGGCGCCTGACGCAGGGCCTCGGCCGCGCGCCGCGTCTGATCCAGATCGATGACGCCCTTGGACCAGTTGGGCCGCGCCTGCCAGCCGCGCGCGGTGACAACGCCGCGCACCATGACCGCATCGCTGCAGAACTGGCCGTCGTGGGCCGGAAAGCCGGTCGCGGTCTCGAACGCCCGCCAGGGATGAAGGACCCGCGCGATGGCGTCCCAATAGGGCACGTCGTGATTGCCGACGATGACGAAGCGCGGCTCGGGCATGGCCCGCATCCATTCGCCTGCCGCCTTGAACTCGTCGGGAAACCCCTTTTGGGTGATGTCGCCGGTGATCAGCACCAGATCGTTCGGCGTGGCGTGGGCGTAGTCCAGGGCGGCGGCGCAGGCGCGTTTGTGCTCGCAGCCGAAATGGACGTCGGAGAACTGAAGAACGCGTCCCATCAGATGCTGTCCTCGGCCGAGGGCGGCTTGGGCGCCAGCGCCTTGAAAGCCTTAGGCACGAAACGGATCACGGCCTCAGGCTTGAGCAGCAGCGGCTCGCCGTCGATGACGGCCGGAATCTTGGAGCGGGCGCGGACGTCGATCCGTTTCGCCGGGCGGGTCGAGACGGCCGGGTCCTGACGCCAGTCGCTGAACAGCGCCGTCGCGGCCAGGCGGAAGGCCTGGGTCGTGTCGCTGGGGTCCATGGCCGCGGCCTCCAGTCCGATGGGATCCTCCATCGCCTTGGAGATCATCGGGCTGATCAGAACCAGCGCCTCGGTCCGGCGTTTCTCGCCGCCATCCAGGGTGAAGCGCAGGCGACCCGAGAAGGCGCGTTTCAGGGCGCGACGGCCATATTGCCAGGCCAGCTTGATCTTGCCGGTCCGCATCGCCTCGCGCGCCGGGGCCCACAGCGCGGGCGATCCCAGAATGGCGGCGCAATAGAAGTATTCGCCCTGAACCTCGCCGCCGGAAACGGCCTGAGGCTCGCCCTCCTCCAGCGCCCGCTTCAGCGCCAGCTTCCAGTCGGCGGTGCCGTAAAGCGCCTTGGGCAACATGTTCATCGTGCCGCCCGGCAGAGGCGCGATCATCGGACCGTCCGGCTTGGCCTTCGACGCGACCGAGCGCGCCGTGCCGTCGCCGGCCAGAACGAAGATCACGTCAGGCTTGGCGGCGAAGGCGTCGGCGATGATCTGGTCGAAGTTGCCCCCTTCGAACGATACGACCTCGGCCTTGAGATCATACTGCCCCAACAGGGCTTCGGCCTCGCCGGCGGCGCGTGGGCCCACGCTTCCGGACAGCGGATTGACCAGCATCACGGCGTGCCGGATCTGGGCGTGTGGCGTCAACGCAGTTTTGTCGTCTGCATCGCAGGGGGGTTGGGCGACGTCGGTCATGGCGGCCGAACGCCCCGCACGCGCCGTCGTTCCGCCCAAGCGTCACCATATTTGCCGATACGGTTTGCCGACGCGGAACCTATGCCGCGAGGACACGTTTGCTGCCCACAGGGGCCAACACCCAGGGACAAAGGAATTCACAATGAAAAAGGCGATTATCGCGATTGCCGGCGCCGGCCTGCTGGCTTCGGCCTGCGCCAGCGACCCGTACGGCTATAACAATGGCTCGAACGAAACCGTCCGCCAAGGCGCCGTCGGCGCCGGCCTGGGCGCCGTCGCCGGCGCCATCATCGGCAACAACGTCGGCGGCGGCAACGCTGCGACCGGCGCCCTGATTGGCGGCGCCCTGGGCGGCACGGCCGGCGCCATCCGCGGTTCCAACCAGGACCGCAACAACCAGCAGCGCTACCGCGACAGCCAAGGTCGCTACTACTACTGCTACGACAACCGTCAGGACGAGTGCTACTGGGACAACGGTCAGCGCCGTTATTGATCAGTGATCAAATGCCGGTCGTGAAGGTCCGCGACCGGCGTTAGGTTGAAGAGGCGGCCTGTCGGACGACGGGCCGCCTCTTTTGCGTAATGGGCCGGCCGAGCCGGAGGAGGGCTGAGATGAAGCGATCGATGGGTCTGGCCGTGGCGGCCGTGGGCGTGCTGGCGGCGTGCGCGCCGATGCCCAAGCGCGAGGCGCTGGTGGTGGGCGAATCGCTGTGCGCGCCGGGGCGTTTCGATATCTATTTCCTGGAGAACCAGGCGCGGCTGACCGAGCCGGCGGCTATGGTGCTGAAGGCGGCGGCGACCAAGGCGAAGGATTGCGACGTGCGCAAGGTGCGCGTGGTGGGCCTGGCCGACGCCACGGGGACGCCCGAAGCCAATCTGAACCTGTCGCAGCGGCGCGCCCGAACGGTGGTCGAGGCGCTGACCCAGGCGGGCATGCCGGAGCCGATCTTCGAGCTGAACGCCGCGGGCGACGCGGGCGCCACGACCGCAGCCGGCAATGACGAACCGCTGCGGCGCCGTGCGGAGGTGATCTACGAGGCCTATCCGCGCTGATCGACGCGGGGGCGGCGCAGCGATGGCGCGGGGACGCGTGACGCATTAGGTTGCGGCGCTCCTCTCGCCTGCCGGAACACGCGTTTGCGCCTCTTCGCCCTTCTCCTCGGCCTACTGTTCAGTTTGACGGGCGTTTCGGCGGCCGTCGCCCAGCCGGTGCAGCGCCAGCCTGCGGGCGTCGTCGCCTTCGGGCCGCAGCGGACCGAGCGGATCGAGGCCGAACTGGTCCCGATGTCGCAATGGGTCGCGCCCGGTTCGACGACCGTGGTGGCGGTGCGCCAGAAGATCGCGCCCGGCTGGCACACCTATTGGCGCAATCCGGGCGACAGCGGCGGTGCGACCAGCCTGATCTGGACCCTGCCCGCCGGGGTGAGCGCCGATCCGATCCTGTGGCCCCTGCCCAGCCGCCAGCGGCTGATGAGCCTGATGAACTACGGCTATTCGGGCGCGGTGCTCTTGCCCGTGCCGATCCATGTGCCGCCCACGGCGCGGCCGGGCGAAGTGCTGACCCTGACGACGGACGTGCTGTTCCTGGTGTGCAGCGACCAGATGTGCGTGCCCGAGCCGATGACCCTGTCGCTGGCCCTGCCGGTGCGCGAGGGCGCAGCGCCCCTGGCCAAACCCTGGGGTGAGGAGATCGAGCAGCTGGTCGAAACCGCGCCGCGCCCGGCCGGGATCGAGGCGCGCGTCACGCGTCAGGGCGGCCAGCTGATCCTGACCGCGACGGGCGCCCCCCTATCTCGTGAATCGGCGGGCGCCGACATCGGCCAGGTCTATTTCTATCCATTCGACGGCGGGCGCATCGATCATGCGGCGGCCCAGTCGGGTCAGCGGGGGCCGAACGGCCTGACCCTGACGCTGACGGCCGGCAAGGACACGGCGACGACGGCGCTCAGCGGCGTCCTGGCTACCGACAAGGGCGCGTGGGAGATCACGGCGGAGCCGGGCGCGCCTCTGGCCGGCGCCCAAGGCGGCGCGGCGCTGAAGCCGCTGGACGAAACCACAGAGACTCCGGCGAAGACCGGCGCTTGGGTCTTCCTTCAGGCGCTGGGCCTGGCGCTGCTGGGCGGGCTGGTGCTGAACCTGATGCCGTGCGTTTTCCCCGTGTTGGCGATGAAGGCGGCGTCGCTGTCGGCGGCGGCGCATGATCCGGCGCGGGCGCGGCGCGACGGCCTGGCCTTCACCGCCGGGGTGCTGGTCAGCTTCCTGGTTCTCGCCGGCGTCCTGCTGGCGTTGAGGGCGGCGGGTCAGGCGATCGGCTGGGGCTTCCAGCTTCAGTCGCCGGGCGTGGTCGCGGCCCTGGCCTTGGTCATGCTGCTGGTCGGGCTGAACCTATCGGGCGTCTTCCATGTCGGCGCCGGATTGCAGAACGCGGGGTCCGGCCCCCTGTCGCGCCTGCCCGGTTCGGCGGGCGCCTTCTTCACCGGCGTTCTGGCCGTGGTCGTTGCGGCGCCCTGCACCGCGCCCTTCATGGCCGCAGCGCTCGGGGCGGCTCTGGTCCTGGCCTGGCCGATGGCGCTGGCCGTGTTCCTGGTGTTGGGGCTGGGTCTGGCCCTGCCCTATCTGGCGATCAGCCTGTCGCCCGGTTTGCTGTCGCGCCTGCCGCGACCCGGCGTCTGGATGGAGCGGCTGAAGGGTCTGCTGGCCTTTCCCATGTATGGGGCGGCGCTGTGGCTGCTGTGGGTATTCACGCGACAGGGCGGCGTCGACGCCCTGGGCCTGCTGCTGACGGCGGCGCTGCTGCTGGCCCTGGCGGCCTGGCTGACGGGTCTGGGGCAAGCGGCGCGCCAGCGTGATGAACGGCCGATCCTGACCACGATCTGCGCGATCGTCGTCGGCGTTCTGGCGCTGGGCCTGGCAGGCGCTGCGGCGGGTGCGGCGCGAGATATGGATGCCGCGCCTCAAGGCGACAGCGGCCCGCTGGCGGCCCAGCCCTGGTCGGCGGCGGCGGTGAATGCAGCGACCGCGTCGGGACGCCCCGTGCTGGTCAACCTGACCGCCGACTGGTGCGTGACCTGCAAGATCAACGAACGCGCGGCCCTGTCTTCACCCCGTGTCGCCGAGGCGATGCGCGAGGCGAACGCCGCCTATCTGGTCGGCGACTGGACCCGGCGCGACGACGCCATCACCCGCGAGCTTCAGGCGCACGGGCGATCGGGCGTGCCGCTCTATCTGCTGTATCGACCGGGTCGGGCCGAGCCGGAAATCCTGCCGCAGCTGCTGACCGAGGGCGTGGTCATGGATGCGCTGAAGGATTGAGCCTCAGCTCAGGAACCGCTGCACCGCCGCCAGAAACCGCTGCGGCTGCTGCATCATCACCTGGTGTTCGGCGCCTTCGATCCGCTCGAACCTGGCGGTGCGCGCCAGGCCTTGGAATCCGTAGCGATACAGACCCTCCAGTCTGTTGCGGGGCGCGTCGGGATCGCGAGTCCAGCCATAGACGACAGTGACCGGGGCGGTGATCTGCGACAGGCGGGGCCGCAGATCGACGGTCAGGGCCTCATACAGACCCTGGGCCAGGACGCGCCGGTCGCCGCCCTGAAGCCCCAGCCCCTGGAACACCATGTCGCCGGCCAGACCCATATCCACGCCGAAGACCGCGACCTGGGACTTCAGCGCCTGATCGCCGAACAGGAGCAGGGCCTGATAGCCCAGACGGGCCAGGGGCTCGACCTGATCCGATGTGGTGCGGGCGTCGATCAGGGACGGGAAGAAGGGCGAGGAATCGACCACCATGACGCGCCCGATCCGCTCGCCCATGTCGGCGGCGACGCGCAGGGCGATCTGGCCGCCCAGAGAATGGCCGATCACGGCGGGACGATCGATGCGCTGTTCGCGGATGTAGCGTTCGATCTCGCTGGCGGCAGGGCCGGCCAGACCGCCGCTGACATTGTCGCCGATCTGCGTCTCCCCAAAGCCGCGCAGGGTGACCAGATGCACCCGGTAACGATTATCGAGCCGATCCGCCGTCGAACGCCAGGCCGAGCCGGTCGAGCCCAGGCCAGGGATGAAGATGATGTCCGGCCCCCGCCCGCGCGTCTCGACGATGATGCGGCTGGAGCTGAAGGCCGGGGCGGCCTGTGACTGCACCTTGGCCTGGACGGCGACCGGGGCGAGGACGAACAGGGTCGCAAGCAGCGAGGCGAAAAGGCGGATCATCATCCGCCCCTAACGCCCGATCACGGCGATCGGTTGACCCGCGCCTGCGACCTATCGCCCCTTGAACTCGGGTTTGCGCTTTTCGACGAAGGCGGACATGCCCTCCTTCTGATCCTCGAAGGCGAACAGGGAGTGGAACAGGCGGCGTTCGAACTGGACGCCTTGCGTCAGGGTCGTCTCGAGCGCGGCGTTGACCATCTCCTTGTTGGCCATGATCGCCAGCGGGCTTTGCGAGGCGATTTTGGCGGCGATCTTGCGGGTCTCCTCCAGCAGGGTCTCGTGCGGGAAGACGCGCGAGGCCAGGCCGGCGCGTTCCGCTTCGGCCGCATCCATCATCCGGGCGGTCAGGACCATGTCCATAGCCTTGGACTTGCCCACCAGACGGGTCAGGCGCTGGGAGCCGCCGATGCCCGGCGCGACGCCCAGGTTGATCTCGGGCTGGCCGAACTTCGCCTTGTCCGAGGCGACGATGAAGTCGCACAGCATGGCCAGTTCGCAGCCGCCGCCCAGGGCGAAGCCGTTGACCGCGGCGATGATCGGCTTTCTGAACCGGGTGATGCGGTCGTGGCCCAGGGCGAAATAGTTGCCCGTGTACATCTGGGCATAGGTCTGATCCGCCATCTCCTTGATGTCGGCGCCGGCGGCGAAGGCCTTTTCGCCCGCGCCGGTCAGGATCAGGCAGCGCACGCCGTCGTCATGCTCGACGCTGTCGAGGAAGTCGGCCAGATCCTTGAACAGGGCCGCGTTCAGCGCGTTCAGCGCCTCGGGCCGGTTCAGGGTCACCACCGTATAGCCGTCGGCGTGGCGTTCGATCAGCAGGTTGGAATAGGCGTCGGCCATGGTCGGTCTCCTTTGACGGCGGTCATACAGGCGCGAGACGAGGCCCGCTAGCGCAGGCGCTATCGTCGCGGCATCAGCGCCAGGGTCAGGGCGGCGCGCGCCAGTTCGACCACGACCACCATGCCCAGCAGCAGATTGGCGGCGATCACCTGACCCCGCGCGCCCGACAGGTCCAGCGTCCAGCCGAAGACGGACGACAGGGCCAGGATCAGCGCCGAGATCAGGATCAGGCCGACCAGCAGCATCAGGGCGACATGACCCGCCTTCAACGCCGCCTGAAGCGTCGGCCCCTCGTCCAGCACGCGGGCGCGACGGCGCAACAGACGCGCGATCAGGCCGGTGGCGGCGGCCTCGGCGACGGCGGCGACGACCAGGGCGGCGACGAACCACCAGATCAGGTCGCCGAGATCGCCGGCGCGCAAGCCCTGGACGAAGTGGACGAAATAGGCGCCCCAGACCAGGACGCCGACGATCAGACTGATCCACAGATGGATTTTGCGCATGGTTCGAACCTTGAAGACTTATCGCTTCTGGCAGGAGGGGCAGTAGAAGGTGGAGCGGCCGCCCTGGACGATGCGGGCGACGACGCCGGTGCATGTCACGCCTCGGCACGGCTCGCCCTCGCGGCCATAGACGTCGAACCTGTGCTGGAAATAGCCCTGGCCGCCCTCGGCGTTGGCGAAGTCGCGCAGGGTCGAGCCGCCCGCCGCGATGGCGTCGTTCAGGACGTTGCGGACCTCGGTCGCCAGACGCTCCAGCCGCGACTTCGACACCGATCCGGCGGCGACCAGGGGCGAAATGCGGGCGCGGTACAGGGCCTCGCACACATAGATATTGCCCAGGCCGGCGACGATCCGCTGGTCCAGAAGACTGACTTTAATGTTCTGCTTCTTGTCGGCGAAGGCCTCGACCAGATGGGCGCCGGAAAAGCCGTTGCCCAGCGGCTCTGGCCCCAGGCCGGCGAACCAGGGATGGGTTTCGATCTGATCGCTGGAGATCAGGCCCATGAAGCCGAACCGGCGCGCGTCGGCGTAGCCGATGCGGGTCGCCGCCCCGTCGCGGATGGCGCAGCCGCTGAAGTGTTCGTGCTTGCCGGCGATGGGCGCGGCCTCCTCGAACTCGCCCAGCAGGGTTCCGTCCAGGGTGAACCGGCCGGTCATGCCCAGATGGGTGATCCAGGTCTCGCCGGTGGACAACGGCATCAGCAGATATTTGGCCCGCCGGTCTATCCGCATCACCGTCGCCCCCTCCAGCCGTTCGACAAAGCGCTCGGGGAAGGGAAATCGCAGGTCGGGCCGGTTGATCCGGACCCGCGACAGCCGCGCGCCCTCCAGCACAGGCGTCAGGCCGCGTCGGACGGTTTCGACCTCGGGAAGTTCGGGCATGGGCCGGTCCTAGCCCGTCAGGGTCGCGGGGCCAAGCGGCGGGGGCGCTCGCATCTGACCGCGACCAGTTGCCGCCTGCGACAGAATGCGCTTACGTCCGCGCAAACGTGGGACCTCGCATATGACAGACGCCGCCGCCGCCCCGAAGGGCCGGCTAGAACTTACGCTCCGCGCCCTAGTGCTGGGCTGCCTGCTGGCGGTGATCTTCACCGCCGCCAACACCTATCTGGGCCTGCTGGTCGGCCTGACCTTCGCCTCGGCCATTCCGGCGGCGGTGATCTCGATGGCGGTGCTGCGCGCGTTCCGCACATCGACCATCTGGGAGAATATGACCGTCCAGACCGTGGCCTCGGTCGGCGGGGCCATGAGCTCGATCATCTTCGTCCTGCCGGGCCTGGTGATGATCGGCTGGTGGCTGGAGTTTCCGTTCTGGCAGTCGGTGGCGATCTGCATCCTGGGGGGCGTGCTGGGCGTGACCTTCTCGATCCCGCTGCGCCGGGCGCTGGTCGTCAATGGCGGCCTGCCGTACCCCGAAGGCGTCGCCGCCGCCGAGGTGCTGAAGGTCGGCTCGCGCGGGGCCGAACAGACCGAAAGCGCGGTGCGCGAGAACAAGTCGGGCCTGTGGGTCGTGGTCGCCGGCGCCGTGGTGTCGGCCGGTTACGCCTTGCTGGTCGCGGGTCGGGTCTTTGCGGGCGAAGCGGCCAAATTCTTCAAACTGCCGGCCGCGCTGGGCGGCGGGGCCACCGGCATGGGCTTCGGCATGCAGTTCGCCCTGCTGGGCGCCGGGCATCTGATTGGTCTGACGGTCGGTCTGGCGCAGCTGTTCGGCCTGGTGCTGGCCTGGGCCATCGCAGTGCCGATCCTGACCAGCCCGGATACCGTCGCCTGGCTGACGGCGCACGGCATCCCGTCGATCGCCTCAACCCTGCCCGCCGGGGCGCCGGCCGAAGAGTTGGCGACCACCGTCTGGGCGCGCGAGGTGCGGTTCATGGGCGCGGGCGTCATCGGCGTCGCGGCCATCTGGACCCTGATCAAACTGGCCGGTCCGCTGATCGGCGGCCTGACCTCGGCGCTGGCCGCCAACGCCAAACGCGCCCACGGCGAGGTGCTTGAGCGCACCGAACAAGATTTGCCGATCAAACTGGTGGGCGGCGTGTCGGTCGCCTGCCTGGTCGGCATCGCCGGCCTTCTGGCCTGGTTCGCCCAGAGCGCCCCGGCGCTGGCGGGCTCGACGCCGCTCCTGGTGATCGGCGGCCTGGTCTATGTGGTGCTGATCGGTTTCGCCGTGGCGGCCATCTGCGGGTACATGGCCGGTCTGATCGGCTCGTCGAACAGCCCCGTGTCGGGCGTCGGCATCCTGGCCATCGTCATCGCCTCGCTGCTGATGCTGGGCGTCATGGCCGTCGCCGGCGTGCCGGCCGATCCGTCGATCATCGCCTTCGCCCTGATCGTGACGGCGGTCGTCTTCGCCGTCGCCGTCATCGCCAATGACAACCTTCAGGACCTGAAGACGGGCCAGTTGGTCGAGGCCACGCCGTGGCGCCAGCAGGTCGCGCTGATCGTCGGCGTCGGCGCCGGCGCCTTGGTGATCCCCTTCATCCTGAACCTGCTGAACCAGGCCTTCGGCTTCGAAGGCGGCCCGCCCGCCATCGTGGAAGGCGCCAAGACCCTGGCGGCGCCCCAGGCGACCCTGATCTCGGCCCTGGCGCGCGGCGTCATCGGCGGCGATCTGCGCTGGGACCTGATCGGTCTGGGCGCGGCGATCGGCGTGGTCATCATCGTGCTGGACGCCGTGGTGTCGAAGGCGACCAAGGACAAGGTCAAGCTGCCGCCGCTGGCCGTCGGCATCGGCTTCTATCTGCCGGCTGCGGTGACGACCATGTTGGTCATCGGCGCCGTCGCCGGATGGATCTACGACAAGGCGGTCTCGTCCACGCGCTACGCCGACGTGGCGCGGCGGATGGGCGTGCTGCTGGCCTCGGGCCTGATCGTGGGCGAGAGTCTGTTCGGCGTCTTCACCGCCGGCGTCATCGTGGCGACCAGGGACGACGCGCCCTTCGCCATGCTGCCCGAGGGTTCGGCCTGGCCGGCCATGCTGGCAGGCATCGTCGGCTTTGCCGTCGCGGTGTTCGGCCTGTACGCCTGGACCCGCAGCCGGGCTTCAAAGGTCTAGCGACGAGGTTCGATCGAAAAGAAAGGCCGCCCTTCGGGCGGCCTTTTGCATTTCAGGCGGCGCTCCGCGTCGCGACCATCATATAGTTGATGCCCGCATCGTCGGTCTGGCTCCATCGGTCGTGAAGCGGGTCGTAGTTCAAGCCATAGGGTCCCTCGACCGACACCGGCTCGGCGGCCAGCATCGTGCGGATTTCGTCGGGCTTGAGGAACTGGCGCCAGTCGTGGGTGCCGGCGGGAACCCAGCGCAGGATGTATTCCGCCGCCACCTTGCCCAGGGCCAGCGACTTCAGCGTGCGGTTCAGGGTAGCGACCATCATCACCCCGCCCGGCCGGACCAGGCGCGAACAGGCGCGCACGAAGCCTTCGGGATCGGCGACGTGTTCGATCACCTCCATCGTCAGGACCACGTCGAACGGCCCCGCCCCTTCCGCCTCGATCTGTTCGACCGTGGCGGCGCGATAGGCGATATCCAGCCCGACCATGTCGGCGTGGGCGCGGGCCGTGCCGATGTTCTCGGACGAGGCGTCGATGGCGGTGACGTCAAAGCCCATCCGCCGCATCGGCTCGGCGATAAGTCCGCCGCCGCACCCCACGTCCAGCAGGGTCAGACCTTCGAAGGGCGCCCGCGCCCTGGGATCGCGGCCCAGCCGGGTGCAAAGCTGGTCGCGGATCAAGGCCAGCCGCGCCGGGTTGAAGCGGTGCAGCGGCGCGAACGGCCCGTGCGCATCCCACCATTCGGCCGCCTGGGCCGAGAAGCGCGCCACGTCGGCGGGGTCGATCGATGCGCCGAACGCCGTTTCGGGCGAATTTTGCGAAAAACCATGCCCCTGTTGGGGTAGGCGAGACGGAGCGGCGCCGTTAGAAGCGGTCATGACGCGAGGGATGAACCTTCGCGCCCTTTCACGCAAGCAGGGGGCGGAACGCCACGATGACGCGGCCCGATACGACACGACTGGTGATGAAGTTCGGAGGCACCTCGATGGGCGACCTCGAACGCATTCGGCGTGCGGCGCGGATCGTCGCGGCCGAAGTGTCGGCGGGCAAACAGGTCGCCGTCGTCGTCTCCGCCATGGCGGGCAAGACCAACGAACTGGTCGCCTGGACCGACGGCGCCGGACCGGCCGCCGCGGGCCTGCCGCTCAGCGATGACGAATATGACGTGGTGGTCGCCTCGGGCGAACAGGTGACCTCGGGCCTGCTGGCCGCGACGCTGCGCAACATGGGCTTCAACGCGCGCTCGTGGATGGGCTGGCAGGTGCCGATCCTGACCGACGACGCCCACGCCCGCGCCCGCATCATCGACATTCCTGGCGAAAAACTGGGCGCCGCCGTCGACGCCGGCGAAATCGCCATCGTGCCCGGCTTCCAGGGCGTGACGGCGGACGGCAAGATCACAACCCTGGGGCGCGGCGGTTCGGACACCTCGGCGGTCGCCGTGGCGGCGGCCCTGGGCTGCCCCTGCGACATCTATACCGACGTGGACGGCGTCTATACGACCGACCCGCGCATCGAGAACCGCGCGCGCCGCCTGGCCAAGGTGTCCTACGAAGAGATGCTGGAAATGGCGTCCCTGGGCGCCAAGGTGCTGCAGACCCGCTCGGTCGAGCTGGCCATGGCCAAACAGGTCCCGGTCCGCGTCCTGTCTAGCTTTATCGAACCCGACGCGAATGGCGTCATGCCCGACAAGGGTGGAACCCTGATCTGCGACGAGGAGGAGATCGTGGAAAAACGTATCGTGTCCGGTGTGACCATGAGCCGTGACGAGGCCCGCATCACCCTGCTGGGCCTGTCCGACCGGGTGGACGCGCCCGCCGACGTCTTCACGCGCTTGGCCGAGGCCAACGTCAACGTCGACATGATCGTGCAGAGCCAGTCGCGCACCGCCGGAACGGTCAACCTGACCTTCACGACCGGCCGTCGCGACGCCGTGCGCGCCGCCGACCTGATGACCGCCGCCAAGGAGCAGCTCGGCTTCGAGGAAATCCGGGTCGACGAGGACGTGGCCAAGGTCTCGGTCGTCGGCGTGGGCATGCGCAGCCATGCGGGCGTCGCCCAGACCATGTTCAAGGCCCTGGCCGACAAGGGCGTGAAGTTCCAGGCGATCTCGACCTCCGAGATCAAGATCAGCGTGCTGATCGACGCCGCCTACGCCGAGCTGGCCGTTCGCGCCCTGCATTCGGCCTATGGTCTGGACGCAGTATAGGTGATCTGAACAGGGCGCCTATATCCACGAAAGAGGCGCGGGAGACATGATGCCGGCAGGCGGCGCGATGACCAGAGGACCCCGGATCCTCCTGCGCCAGATCCGCGAGGCTCTGGGCGGGGCCGGCGCGGGCGCGACGCCGGCGCAGGACCGGCTGAACATGGTCGTCAAGATCATCGCCCGGTCCATGGTCGCCGAGGTCTGCTCCATCTATCTGCGCCGCGCGTCCGGCGAGCTCGAGCTGTTCGCCACCGAGGGTCTGAACCCCGACGCCGTGCACAACACCCGCCTGCGGCCCGGCGAGGGCCTGGTCGGTGAAGTGGCGCGGATGGCCCAGCCCATCAGCCTGTCGGACGCCCCGTCGCATCCCTCCTTCTCCTATCGTCCCGAGACGGGCGAAGACCCCTATCACGCCTTCCTGGGCGCCCCGCTGCTGCGCGGCGGCCGGGCCATCGGCGTCCTCGTCGTTCAGAACCGCACCGAGCGGCGCTATGACGAGGAAGAGGTCGAGGACATTCAGACCATCGCCATGGTCCTGTCCGAAACGGTGTCTTCCGGCGAGCTGTTGGCGCTGGACGAGCTGCGCGACGTGGAGCTGGCGCCGCACCGGCCCGAACGGCTGAAGGGCCAGAAGTTCGCCGACGGCCTGGCCTTCGGTCATGTGGTTCTGCACGAGGCGCCGCTGGCGCCCGAACGTTTGCTGTCCGACGACCCGGCGATGGAGGAGGCGCGGCTGAAGCTGGCGCTGGCCACGCTGAAGAGCGGTCTGGACGTCATGCTGGACAAGGGCCAGGGCCTGGCCGGTCCGTCGTTCGAGCTTCTGGAAACCTATCGGATGTTCGCCGACGACCGGGGCTGGAACCGGTCGCTGGAAGAGGCGGTGCGGAACGGTCTGACGGCCGAGGCGGCGGTGGACCGGGTCAGGAACGAACACCGCGCCCGCTTCGCCCAGGCGCGCGACCCCTATATCCGCGAGCGGCTGCACGACTTCGAGGACCTGGCCAACCGGCTGCTGAGGGTGCTGGCGGGCGACAAGCCGGGCGAGCGCGAACTGCCCGACGACGCCATTCTGGTGGCGCGAAACCTGGGTCCCGCCGACCTGCTGGAATATCCGCGCGACAAGCTGAAGGGGCTGTTGCTGGAAGAGGGCTCGGCCGCCAGTCACGCCGCCATCGTCGCGCGCGCGCTGCAGATTCCGTGCGTCGGTCGTCTGATGGGCCTGCGCGACCGGCTGTCGGAAGGCGACATGGTCATCGCCGACGGCGAGACCGGCGAGACCTATCTGCGTCCCCGCCCCGACATGCTGGAGGCGGTGCAGTCGCGCATGGCCGTGCGCGAACAGCGTCAGGCCGAGTTCGCCCAGCTGCGCGACGTGCCGGCCGTGACCCTGGACGGGCAGCGGATCACGGTCCTGACCAACGCCGGGCTGGCGGTCGATCTGGAAAACATGATCGAGACGGGCGCCGAGGGCATCGGCCTGTTCCGGACCGAGTTCCAGTTCATGGTCTCGGACGAACTGCCCCGGCTGGACGCCCAGACGGCGCTGTACAAGCTGGTGCTGGACGCGGCGGGCGACAAACCCGTCACCTTCCGCACCCTGGACATCGGCGGCGACAAGGTCCTGCCGTATCTGGAGGCCGAGCGGGAAGAGAACCCGGCGCTGGGCCGTCGCGCCATTCGCCTGGGGCTGGACCGGCCGTCGCTGTTGCGGATGCAGCTGCGGGCGCTGCTGGCGGCGGGGGCGGGGCGTGAGCTGCGCGTCATGTTCCCGATGATCGCCACGGTGGACGAGTTCCGGGCCGCGCGCGAACTGGTCGATATCGAATGCGCCTGGGCGCGGCGTCGCGGGCGCGCCTTGCCCGCCCTGCTGCGCGTCGGGGCGATGGTCGAATGCCCGTCTCTGCTGTGGCATCTGGACGCCCTGCTGCCGCTGACGGATTTCGTCTCCATCGGCACCAACGACCTGTTCCAGTACATGTACGCGGCCGACCGGACCAATCCGCTGGTGTCGGATCGCTACGACCCGCTGTCGCCGCCGACCCTGCGGGCGCTTCAGACCATCCAGAAGGCCTGCGCCGACACCGGCACGCCGGTCTCGATCTGCGGCGAACTGGCGGGGCGGCCGCTGGAGGCCTTCGCCCTGATCGTGCTGGGCTTCACCCGACTGTCGGCGCCGGCGGGCGGGGTCGGGCCGGTCAAGCGGATGATCCTGTCGGCGGACCTGAATGCGGCCCGGCGCGGCATGGCCAATCTGCTGAACCTGTCCACCGGCTCGGTCCGGAACGAGATCGAATCCCTGGCGCGCAAGCTGAACGTCGCCGTCTGATCGCAGGCGTCCGGACGCAGGTTTTTGGACACATAGGCGGCGTTGCCGGTCGGCGCGCAATCGTCTATCTCGAGCCCTGTAAACGGCGCGTCGGCGCTGTGTTTCCCGGACATGGGGTCAGGCGTCATGGCGCGGAATGCGGGGGTCGCCCCCGAGGCGATCGAAAGCCTTGCGGACCGGCCGGATCCGACGGCCGCCTTCATCGACGCCGCGACCCTGGGCGACGGCTTTCGGGCCGCCCGCGAGCGGTCGGGAAAGTCGCCGGCCGAACTGGCCGCAGAGACCAAGGTGCATCGCCGGTTCCTGACCGCCCTGGAGCAGAACGACTGGTCATCCCTGCCCTCGCGCGTCTTCGCCCTGGGCTATGTTCGGGCCTATGCCTCGGCCCTGGCGCTGGACGAACAGACCGCCGTCGAGCGGTTCAAGCGCGAGAGCCCGGACACCTCCGTGCCGCTGAAGGCGCCCATCGGCATCGCCTTCGAGGACGTGAAACGCCATTCGCCGCGCATCGTCGCCGGCGTCGCCGCCGTGGTGGTCGCCGTCATCGGCTGGAATGTGTTCCAGCGCGCCAGCCTGCATCAGACCGCCCATCCGTCCGATATCGCCGCCGTGCCGAAGACCTGGACCGGGGCGGCCGATCCGGATCCGCAGGTCGCGCTCAGCGCGCCCATGTCCGCCCCGCCCGACCAGACGACGCCGGCGCTGTACATCACCCCGGGGCTGGAAGCCGAACTGACCGGGGTCGATCCGACCGATCCGGCCGTGATCGCCGCCGCCGCCAATCCCGAGCCGGTGCAGAAGGCGTTCAACCCGCGCGGGGCCGTCTATGGCGCCTCGGCCAACGCCTCGATGGTGGTGATCCAGGCCAAGACGGCCGGCGCCCTGGTCGTGCGGCTGGGCGACGGTCAGGCCCTGTTCGCGCGCCAGATGGCGCCGGGCGAGGCCTGGCGCGCGCCCATCGGCGTGGCGGCGACGGTGGACGTGTCCGACCCGGCCGCCTTCGACGTCTTCCTGAACGGCGAATACGGCGGACCGCTGGCCGGCGTGCTGACGCCGCTGGCCCAGTTGAACAGCCGCGCGGATCAGGCGGCCAAGGCGCTGGCCGCCAGTCAGGCGCGCGCCCAGGCTCAGGCTCAAGCCCGGACCCAGGCGGGGGCGACGCCCTCCCCTGCGCCCGCGTCCTCTTCACCCGCCCCTGCGCCGAACTGATACGTCGGCCGTGGTCCCGCCGCCATCATCGGCCTATATGATGCTCCCATGAGCGACCACACCCACGTCCGACCCTGGCGCCACATCGAGCGTCGCAAGAGCCGCCAGATCCGCGTCGGTTCCGTCCTGGTGGGCGGCGACGCCCCGATCAGCGTCCAGTCGATGACCAATACGCCCACGACGGACGCGGCGGCGACCATCAACCAGATCCGTCAGCTGGAAGAGGCCGGCGCCGACATCGTGCGCGTCTCCTGCCCCGACGTGGAATCGACCGCCGCCTTCAAGACCATCGTGCGCGAGGCCAAGGTCCCCTTGGTCGCCGACATCCACTTCCACTACAAGCGCGGCATCGAGGCGGCCGAGGCGGGCGCCGCCTGCCTGCGGATCAATCCGGGCAACATCGGTTCGGCCGACCGCGTCCGCGACGTCATCCAGGCGGCCAAGGACAACGGCTGCTCCATGCGGATCGGCGTCAACGCCGGCTCTCTGGAAAAGGAACTGCTGGAAAAATATGGCGAGCCCTGCCCCGACGCCATGGTCGAGAGCGCCCTGAACCACGCGCGCATCCTTCAGGACCACGACTTCCACGAGTTCAAGATCTCGGTGAAGGCGTCCGATCCCTTCCTGACCGTCGCCGCCTATCAGCAGCTGGCCGAGGCGATCGACTGCCCGCTCCATCTGGGCGTGACCGAGGCAGGTCCGTTGCGCACCGGCACGATCAAGTCCGCCATCGGCCTGGGGTCGATGCTGTGGGCTGGGATCGGCGACACCATCCGCGTCTCCCTGGCCGCCGATCCGGTGGAGGAGATCAAGGTCGGTTTCGACATCCTGAAGTCGCTGGGTCTGCGCCACCGGGGGGTCAACATCATCGCCTGCCCGTCCTGCGCGCGTCAGGGGTTCAACGTCATCGAGACCGTGGCGGTGCTGGAAGAGAAGCTGGCCCATATCTCGACGCCCATGAGCCTGTCGGTGATCGGCTGCGTCGTGAACGGACCGGGCGAGGCGCTCTATACCGACATCGGCTTCACCGGCGGCGGCAAGGGCGCGGGGATGATCTATCTGAACGGCAAGATCGCCCACAAACAGGCCAACGACGGCATGATCGACCATATCGTCGATCTGGTCGAACAGAAGGCCGCCGAACTGGACGCCGCACGTGCGGCGGCGCTTCAGGCGGCGGAGTAGGCTGCGGAAGCCGCATATGCAGGGTGGCGATGCCGACGGTATTCTTAAATCAAAGTCGAAATCGGATCGGCGGCGGGTGCGAGCCCGCCGCCGTTTTTCGTTTCAGATCACTTTGAACAGACGCAGGGCCTGATAGCCAGCGGACAAGAGCACCACGGCGCCGACGCCGTAGGTGAGAGCGCGGCGCGGGGCGATGCGGGCGATGACGCCGGCGAATGGGGCGGCGATCAGGCCGCCGAGAATTAGGCCCAGCACCGCCATGGCGTGGGTGGAGAAGCCCTCGGCCTCCTGCCAGTGGCCGGTCAGCAGGGCGACCAGGAAGGTCGCGGAAATGGCGGAGGTGACGAAGAACTCCGCCGTATTGGTGGTGCCGATCGAGACGCGCGGATCCTGGCCCGTGCCGACCAGGGTGGTGGTGACCGTGGATCCCCAGCCGCCGCCGCCGATGGCGTCGAAGAAGCCGCCGACCAGACCCAAGGGGCCGGCGAACTTGCGCGGGAAGATCCGCTCACGCGTCTGACGCGTGGCGCGCCAGATGATCACGACGCCCATGATGGCCAGATAGGTGGTGATGAAGGGCTTGAGCAGATCGCCGTCGATGCTGGTCAGGACGAAGGCGCCGAAGCCGCCGCCGACGACGCCGCCGAGCGCCAGCGGCACGAACAGTTTCCAGTTCACGTTCTTGTTGACCGTATGCGACCCGGCCGAGGCCGCCGTGGTGAAGACCTCGGCGGCGTGGACGCTGGCGGACGCCGTCGCGGGCGGCACGCCAAACGACAGCAGGACGGTGGAGGAAATCACGCCATAGGCCATGCCCAGCGCCCCATCCACGATCTGGGCCAGAAATCCGACGGCGAGGAAGAGCAGGAAATCTTGCATGGCGGCCTCTGCAATAGGGGGCGAACGGTGCGGGCTATTTCCCTAGTCGGTCAATAGGAGAAGAAGTGACGGCGGCTTGCAGAAGGGTTCGCGCCTCGAAGACGGCGGCGATCGCGTCACGGCCGTCCTGAAGCACAGGCTGCAACGGACAGGTCTCGACATCCGGGCAGGTTTCGCATGGACCATAGGCGGTGCGCGAGGCGCAGGGCGCGAGGGCCAGCGGGCCTTCCAGCGCGCGGATGACGTCGGCGAAGCTGATGGCGTCGGCGGGCGCGCCCAGCGCATAGCCGCCCGCCCTGCCCCGCTTCGAAGCCAGCAGACCCTGACGGCGCAGATCCAGCAGGATGGCCTCCAGGAACTTTCGCGGGGCCGCCGCCGCCTCGGCGATCTCGGCGATGGTCGCGGGACCGCCGTCCGGCAGACCGGCCAGATGCACCATGGCGCGCAGGGCATAGCGGGACCGGTTCGACAGCATGATCCGTGATCGCCCGGCTGCGCCTTAGACGCAAGCTGTGGGATCTGGATCCGACTCTCAGGCCAGGCGCGCCAAGGCCTCCAGGATTTGCGCACCGTTGTAGGGTTTCAGCACCAGGGCCTCGGCCATGTCCGCATTCTTCGCGGCGGCGGCGACATCGCCGGAAATGAAGATGACCCGTACGGCCCAGCGGTCCGTCAGGACGCGGGCCAGTTCCACCCCGGTCATCTCGCCCGACAGATTGATGTCCAGCAGGGCCGCATCGATGCTGTGCAGCGCAGCGGCGGCCTCGGCTGCGGCAGCGCTGTGGAACGGGCCGACGACATTATGGCCCGCCTCGGTCAGCAGTTCGGTCAGGGAGGCGGCGGCGTCGGGATCGTCCTCGACCACCAGCAGGGTCAGGGCATCGACCTCGGCCGGCGCCGTGGCGTCAAGCGGCGCCTGGCGCGTGACCACGGCGCGAAGGTCGCGCCAGACCTCGGTCGAGGGGCGGTCGGTGTCCAGATCGTAGATGGCGGCCATGGCCCTCAGTTCGCGGGCGTCCTCGGGCGACAGGTCGCCGCCGGTCTCGGCCAGACGGCTGTCGTACAGGCGGCACAGGCGATCGACGCTTTCGGCGACCTCGGCGGCGTCCGGCTGCGACGGGGGCGGGCGATCGAACATGGCGTCCTCCTCACGGTTGTTCGGCCTCACCTAATGGCTTTGAGCCCATTGCGTCACCGCGACTGACGCCATCGTGACCCGCCCGTGATCGCCGATCACAAGCGCGGCGCCGGCGCCGGCCCACACCCCCGATACCGCTTGCAATCGACACGACGCCCCCCGGCGGGTAAGGACGGCGCTCCGCTTTTTCTCAGGACCTTTCCCTCTTGCGACTGCCCCAGGCCCGTCTCGATCAGGTGCTCGACCGTTTCCACGAGGTGGAGGCGCGCATGGGTTCGGCGACCGACGGCGCCGAGATCGTGCGGCTGTCCAAGGAGCACGCCGAGCTGAAGCCCGTTGTCGATGCGGTCCAGGGCCTGGCCCGCGCGCGCGCCGAAATGGCGGACCTGGAGGCCATGACGGCCGACCCGGAAATGGCGGCGATGGCCGAGGAGGAGCTGCGGGCGCTGACCGACAGGCTGCCCGAGCTGGAACGCGAGGTCGCCCTGCTGCTGGCCCCGCGCGACGCCGACGAAAACGCCTCGGCCGTTCTGGAAGTGCGCGCCGGCACCGGCGGGGACGAAGCGGCCCTGTTCGCGGGCGACCTGTTCCGCATGTATTCGCGCTACGCCTCCTCGCGCGGCTGGCGGATCGAACTGGACTCGGCGACCGAAGGCGACGCCGGCGGCTATAAGGAGATCATCGCCACGGTGACGGGCGAAGGCGTGTTCGGCCGGCTGAAGTTCGAGAGCGGCGTTCACCGGGTGCAGCGCGTGCCGACGACCGAGTCGCAGGGTCGCATCCACACCTCCGCAGCGACGGTGGCGGTCCTGCCCGAGGTCGAGGACGTGGAGATCGAAATCCACGACAAGGACATCCGCATCGATACCTTCCGCTCGTCAGGTTCGGGCGGCCAGCACGTCAATACGACCGATTCCGCCGTGCGCATCACCCACCTGCCCACCGGCATCATGGTGACGTCGTCGGAGAAGTCCCAGCACGTCAACCGCGACAAGGCGATGAAGAACCTGCGCGTGCGTCTGTACGACATGCAGCGCCAGGCCAAGGACCTAGCCCGCTCGGACAGCCGCAAGTCCCAGGTCGGGTCGGGCGACCGGTCGGAACGGATCCGCACCTACAACTATCCGCAAGGGCGGGTCAGCGATCACCGCATCAACCTGACCCTGCACAGCCTGCCCCAGATCATGGAAGGCGACATCGATCCGCTGCTGAACGCCCTGATCGCCGAGGATCAGGCGGCACGTCTGGCCGACCTGGAAGCCGAGTTCGGCTGATCAGCCCAGGACGCCGGTCAGCGGCAGCCACAGCACCACGCCGGTGACGGCGGTATAGGCGGCGAAGGCATGCACCGACTTCAACCGGCCGCTGGCGAGTGGGCTGTCGAGATCGGCGCGGTTGACCCACAGCAGATAGGCGGCCTGGATCGCCCAACCGGCGAGGAAGGCGACCACGGCCCAGGCGCTGAGCGCCGCGAGCGCGACGCCCGACATCAGCACCACCACGCCGCCCAAGGCGATCACGCCGTCGGCGATCTGATCGTTTGCGGGAACGGCGATGACGCCGGACAAGGCCCGTTGCAGACGCCAGTTGAGCCAGGCCTGATACAAGAGCATCAGTCCGCCCAAGACGTAGAACATCCCTATTGCGCGCGCCGCCCACTCCATGTCCGAAATAAGGCGCCATTTTCGGCGCTTGTAATCAGGGAAAATGCGAAGCCGATTCGGATCGTTAACGACCGGCGCAAATTAGACACAACCGTTGGTCTGCGAGCGCGCCCGCTAAGCTTTGGCGGCCAGGGCGCGCTGGACCGCCGGACGCGCCGACATGCGCTCGAAGTGCGCCTGGACGCGCGGGAACGCGGCGATGTCCACGCCGTCGCTTTCCAGCCAGCCGGCGAAGGTGAAGAGATAGGGGTCCGCGACCGTATAGGCGTCGCCCATCGCCCATTCGCCGGTCAGGTCCGCCTCGATCAACGCAAAGCCGTCGCGCATGTTCTGCGTGACCTTGGCCGCCATCGACGCCTGGGCGGCGGCATCGTCGCTCCAGCGCGCGGCGCGTCGACCGTGGGCGTGGGCGACGTGGATGGTGGTGGCCAGAAAGAGGTTGAACGCCTGCATCCGCGCAAAGGCGAAGGGATCGGTCGGCGCCAGAAAGCCGGGCGGCGACAGGGCGGCGATGTGCGCCAGAATGGCCGGGCTCTCGGTCAGGACGCCCTGATCGGTCGCGAACGCGGGAACGCGTCCCTTGGGATTGATCGCCAGATAGGCCGCCTCGCGCTGCTCCGCCTTGGCGAAGTCGACCAGACGGACCTCATAGGCGAGCCCCGACTCTTCCAGCGCGATATGGCTGGCCCGGCTGCAGGATCCGGTCGCGGCGTAGAGGGTCAGCATGGTCGCGCCTCGCAGCAAGGAAAAAGGCGGCGAGATCATCGCCGCCTTTCAGGAAATCAGAGGTCCAGCAGGGCCCGCGCCGGATCTTCCAGCAGTTCCTTGACCCGGACCAGGAAGGTCACGGCTTCCTTGCCGTCCACGATGCGGTGATCATAGCTGAGGGCCAGATACATCATCGGGCGGATCTTGACCTCGCCGTTGATGGCCATCGGGCGCTGGACGATATTGTGCATGCCCAGGATGCCCGACTGCGGCGCATTCAGGATCGGCGTCGACATCAGCGAGCCATAGGTGCCGCCGTTGGTGATGGTGAAGGTGCCGCCCTGCATCTGATCCATGGTCAGCGAGCCGTCACGGGCGGCCTTGCCCAGGGCGCCGATGCCCTTTTCGATGCCGGCGAGGCTGAGGGTGTCGGCGTCGCGCAGGACCGGAACCACCAGACCCTTGTCGGTGCCGACGGCGACGCCGATGTCGTAGTGGTTCTTGTAGATGATGTCGGTGCCGTCGATCTCGGCGTTGACGGCCGGGATCTCATGCAGGGCCGCGACGACGGCCTTGGTGAAGAAGGACATGAAGCCCAGCTTCACGCCATGGCGCTTTTCGAACACGTCCTTGTACTGGGCGCGCAGGGCCATGACGTTGGTCATGTCCACCTCGTTGAAGGTAGTCAGCTGGGCGGCGGTGTTCTGCGATTCCTTCAGGCGACGGGCGATGGTCTGACGCAGGCGCGTCATTTTCACCCGCTCTTCGCGCGGCTGGTCGGCGCGCGGGGCGGCCGGCGCAGCGGCGGCGGCAGGGGCCGGAGCCGAGGCCTGGCCGATGGCGGCGATGGCGTCGGCCTTGGTGATGTTGCCCTTCGGTCCCGTGGCGTTAATGGCCTTGGGATCCAGATTGTTCTCGCCGACCACGCGCTGGACGGCGGGCGACAGGGTTTCGTTCTTGGCAGCCGAGACCTGGGCCGAGCCGGTGTTGGCCGGGGCGGCGGCGGGCGCCGGAGCCGCGGCGGGGGGCGCGCTAGCAGCGCCCGAACTCGAGCCCGACCCTGAGATTGAGCCGATCTTCTGGCCCGGCGTGACGGTCGCGCCTTCGTCGGCGGCGATGGTTAGAACGCCGTCAGCCGGGGCGGAGACTTCGACCGCGACCTTGTCGGTCTCGATCTCGACCAGCAGTTCGTCCTTCTTGACCGTGTCGCCGTTCTTCTTGACCCACTTGCCCATCGAGCCCTCGGCGACGCTCTCGCCCATGACCGGCACGGTGATGTCGATCGCGGCGGCGGCGGCCGGAGCAGCGGCGGCCGGCGCGGCCTTGGCGTCAGCCTTGGCGGCCTTGGCCGGGGCAGCGGCGGGCGCAGCGGCCGGAGCGGCGCCGGCGGACGCGCCTTCCGTCACAGAACCCAGGACCGTGCCGGGAACGACATTGTCGCCCTCCGCCGCCTTGATGTCGCCCAGCACGCCGTCGGCGGGCGAGACGACTTCCAGCGAGACCTTGTCGGTCTCCAGCTCGACCAGCAGTTCGTCCTTCTTGACCGGATCACCGACCTTCTTGGTCCACTTTGCGATGGTGGCTTCGGTGACGGATTCACCGAGGGCGGGGGTCAGAATATCGGCCATGTCAGGTCCAGCTCGTCTCTAGTCGGTCTTTTATACGTGTATCAGGCGAAGGCTTCGGTCGTGAAGGCTTCGAGTTCCTTCAAGTGGCGGCTCATAAGACCGGCGGCGGTCGAGGCCGATCCAGGACGGCCGACGTAGCGGGCGCGCTTGGCCTTCACGTCCAGCTTGTCCAGCGTCAGCTCCAGCCACGGATCCACGAAGGTCCAGCCGCCCATGTTCTTCGGCTCTTCCTGGCACCAGACCAGTTCGGCGTTGGGGAAGCGGGCCAGTTCCTTGCGCAGCGACTGGATCGGCCACGGATATAACTGCTCCAGACGCAGGATGTAGACGTCGTCCACCGCCTGGCCGTCCTTGGCCTTTTTCTCGCGCGCGTCCAGCAGGTCGTAATAGACCTTGCCCGAACACAGGATGACGCGGCGGATGTCCTTGTCCGCCTTGATCGTGATGCCGGCGATCTCGGGCCGCGTCTGGGCGTCGTCGTGCAGGACGCGGTGGAAGGACGAGCCTTCGGCCAGATCGGCCAGGCTGGATACCGCCTTCTTGTGGCGCAGCAGCGACTTGGGCGTCATCAGGATCAGCGGCTTGCGGAACGGCCGGTGCATCTGGCGACGCAGGATGTGGAAGTAGTTGGCCGGGGTGGTGCAGTTGGCGACCTGCATATTGTCTTCGGCGCACGCCTGCAGGAAGCGCTCCAGACGGGCCGAGGAGTGTTCGGGCCCCTGGCCTTCATAGCCGTGCGGCAGCAGCATGGTCAGGCCGCTCATGCGCAGCCACTTGCGTTCGCCAGAGCTGATGAACTGGTCGATCACCACCTGGGCGCCGTTCACGAAGTCGCCGAACTGGGCTTCCCACATGACCAGCGTATTGGGGTCGGCCAGCGAATAGCCGTACTCGAAGCCCAGCACCGCCTCTTCGGACAGGGCCGAGTCGATGACTTCGAAATTGGCCTGGCCTTCGCGCAGGTTGTTCAGCGGGATGTAGCGCTCTTCGGTCGTCTGATCGATGATGCCCGAGTGACGCTGCGAGAAGGTGCCGCGCACCGAATCCTGACCCGACAGACGGATCGGGAAGCCTTCATCGACCAGCGAGGCGAAGGCCAGGCTCTCGGCCGTGGCCCAGTCCAGGCCCTGGCCCGAGGTGATGGCTTCGCGGCGACCGTCGATGACGCGCTTCAGCGTCTTGTGCATGTCGACGCTGTTGGGGATCGTGGTCAGGCGGTGGCCCAGGTCGGTCAGCTTGGCCAGCGGCACGGCGGTGTCGCCGCGCAGCTCGTCCTTGGGCGACTGGAAGCCCTGCCACTGGCCGTCCAGCCAGTCGGCCTTCTCGGCGGACCAGGTCTTGCCGGCCTCGAACTGCTCGTCGAGGAATTTCTCGAACCGCTCGACCTCGGCGTCCACCTCGGCCTGGCTGATCACGCCTTCGGCCACCAGACGCTGCGAATACAGTTCGCGGGTCGAGGGCTGGGCGCGGATCTTCGAATACATCAGCGGCTGGGTGAAGGTGGGATCGTCGCCTTCGTTGTGGCCGAAGCGGCGGTAGCAGAACATGTCCACCACCACGTCCTTGTGGAACTTCTGGCGGTATTCGGTGGCCACCTTGGCGGCGAAGACGACCGCTTCGGGATCGTCGCCGTTGACGTGGAAGATCGGCGCCTGGACCATCAGGGCCACATCCGACGGATAGGGCGACGAGCGCGAGTTGCGCGGGCTGGTGGTGAAGCCGATCTGGTTGTTGATGACGAAGTGCAGCGTGCCGCCGGTGCGGTAGCCCTTCAGCCCCATCAGGGCGAAGCATTCCGCGACCACGCCCTGGCCGGCGAAGGCGGCGTCGCCGTGGATCAGCAGCGGCACGACCTTCGAGCGGTCCAACGCCCACTGCCCCTCGGGCACGCCCTCGTTGGCCTCGCGAATGTCGAACGCCTGTTTGGCGCGCGCCTTGCCCAGCACGACCGGGTTGACGATCTCGAGGTGCGACGGGTTGGCGGTCAGCGACAGGTGGACGTGGTTGCCGTCGAACTCGCGGTTCGACGAGGCGCCCATGTGATATTTGACGTCGCCCGAGCCCTCGATGTCGCTCGGCACGGCCGAGCCGCCCTGGAACTCGTGGAAGATGACCTTGTAGGGCTTGCCCATCACGGCGGCGAGCACGTTCAGGCGGCCGCGGTGGGCCATGCCCAGCACGACCTCGTCGACGCCCAGCGAACCGCCGCGCTTGATGACCTGCTCGAGCGCCGGGACCATGGCCTCGCCGCCGTCCAGACCAAAGCGCTTGGTGCCGGGGAAGCGCTTGTGCAGGAAGCGTTCGAAGCCTTCGGCCTCGACCAGCTTGGACAGGATGGCCAGCTTGCCTTCCTTGGAGAAGGCGTTCTGCTCGAACTTGTCGGCGCCCTCGAACCGCTGCTGCAGCCAGGATTTCTCTTCCGGCTCAGCGATGTGCATGAACTGGATGCCGATATTGCCGCAGTAGGTGCGCTTCAGGATCTCCAGCACTTCGCGGATCGTGCCGGTCTGAAGACCGAGCACGCCGTCCAGGAAGATCGGACGATCCAGATCGGCGCCGGTGAAGCCGTAGAATTCGGGCGTCAGCTCGGGGTTCTCGACCGGCTGTTCGATGCCCAGCGGGTCCAGCTTGGCCTGCAGGTGGCCCCGCACGCGATAGCTGCGGATCAGCATCAGGGCGCGGATGGAGTCGTGGGCGGCGGCGCGGATCACATCGCCCGAGACGTCGGCGGGCGCGGCCTTGGGCGCAGCAGCCGGCGCAGCGCCGGGTTTTTTGGGATCGGGCTTAGGCGCCGGCCAACGGCCATCGAAGACGCCGGTCTCCTCCGTCGGTTCGGTCGCTGTGCCGCGGCCCCAGCTGCCGGCGCCGGCCGAAGCGGTCACCAGCGCGGCGTTGTCGCGCAGCTGGTCGAAGAAGGCTTTCCATTCGGCGGAGACGGAGCCGGGGTCTTTCGCCCACTTCTCCTGAAGCTCCTCGACGTAGGCCGCATTGGACCCGTAAAGGAATGAGGTCTCGGCAAAGACCTGGTTCAGCCGACCGGCATCGTCCGCCATCGTTTCGCAATCCCTGGGCCCCGACGGACACATCTCCGTGAGGGGCGCGCCTGTCATATAGGCGTCGTTTCCTGACGGGTCATGACCGAAACGGGGCAATTTGGTAGGAAATTGGTCGCAGGCCCAAGAAAAAACGCCCCCGGCCTGAGCCGAGGGCGTCCATCGATGCGTCACACGGCATTTTTGATGCCGAAAAGGCGCTCAAGCAGCGAGCCGCCGCGCGGCAAGCGATAGCGCCCGCGCGCAGCGCGCACTTGGAAAGGCTTAACCCTTCAGGACTTCGACCAAGGTCTTGCCGAGGCGCGCGGGCGATTCCGACATGCGGATGCCGGCGGCTTCCATCGCCGCGATCTTGGATTCCGCATCGCCCTTGCCGCCCGAGACGACGGCGCCGGCGTGGCCCATGGTGCGACCCTTGGGCGCCGTGCGGCCCGCGATGAAGCCGGCCATCGGCTTCTTGCGGCCCTTCTTGGCCTCGTCGATCAGGAACTGGGCGGCGTCTTCTTCCGCGCCGCCGCCGATTTCGCCGATCATGATGATCGAGGTGGTTTCCTCGTCGGCCAGGAACAGCTCAAGCACGTCGATGAATTCGGTGCCCTTGACCGGGTCGCCGCCGATGCCGACAGCCGTAGTCTGGCCCAGGCCTTCATTGGTAGTCTGGAACACGGCTTCATAGGTCAGGGTGCCCGAACGCGACACGATGCCGACCGAGCCCTTCTTGAAGATGTTGCCCGGCATGATGCCGATCTTGCACTCGTCCGGCGTCAGGATGCCGGGGCAGTTCGGGCCCAGCAGACGCGACTTGGAGCCTTCCAGGCGACGCTTGACCTTGACCATGTCCATCACCGGGATGCCCTCGGTGATGCAGGTGATGAAGGGGATTTCGGCGTCGATGGCTTCGATGATCGCGGCGGCCGCGCCCGACGGCGGGACGTAGATCACCGAGGCGTCGGCGCCCGTGGCGTCCTTGGCTTCAGCGACCGAGGCGTAGATCGGCAGGCTCTCACCGTGCGATCCGGTCCAGTTCGTGCCGCCCTTGGAGGGGTGCACGCCGGCGACCATCTGGGTGCCGTGATAGGCCAGCGCCTGTTCGGTGTGGAAGCCGCCGGTCTTGCCGGTCAGGCCCTGGACGATGATCTTGGTGTTCTTGTCGACGAGAATGGACATGGGTCTGTGCTCTGAATTCGATGTGTCAGCGGGGCGGTGGCGAGTAAGGCCGAAGCCTTAGCCGACCGCCGCGACGATCTTCTGGGCGGCGTCGTCGAGGTCATCGGCGGCCTGGATGGTCAGGCCCGACTCGTTCAGGATTTTCTTGCCCAGTTCGGCGTTGGTGCCTTCCAGACGCACCACCAGCGGCACCTTCAGGCCCACTTCCTTCACAGCCGCGACCACGCCCTCGGCGATGACGTCGCACTTCATGATGCCGCCGAAGATGTTGACCAGGATGCCCTGGACGTTCGGGTCGGCGGTGATGATCTTGAAGGCCGCAGCGACCTTCTCCTTGCCGGCGCCGCCGCCGACGTCGCAGAAGTTGGCCGGCTCCTTGCCGTACAGCTTGATGATGTCCATCGTCGCCATGGCGAGCCCTGCGCCATTGACCATGCAGCCGATGTTGCCGTCCAGCGAGACGTAGGCGAGGTCCCACTTGGACGCTTCGATTTCCTTGGCGTCTTCTTCGGTTTCGTCGCGCAGTTCCTTGATGTCGTCGTGGCGGAACAGGGCGTTGCCGTCGAAGCTGACCTTGGCGTCCAGAACGCGCAGGTGGCCGTCCTTCATGACGATCAGAGGGTTCACCTCCAGCATGTCCATGTCCTTCTCGACGAAGGCCTTGTACAGGGCGGGGAACAGCGACTTGGCGTCTTCGGCCGCGGCGCCCGTCAGGCCGTAGGCGGCGACGATGGCGGCGACGTCGGCGTCCGTCACGCCCGCGCTCGGGTCGATGACGATGTTCTGGATCTTCTCGGGCGTGTCGTGGGCGACGGTTTCGATGTCCATGCCGCCTTCGGTCGAGACGACGAAGGCGATGCGGCCATAGGCGCGATCGACCAGCAGCGAGCAGTACAGTTCACGCTCGATGTCGGCGCCGTCCTCGATGTAGAGGCGGTTGACCTGCTTGCCGGCGTCGCCCGTCTGGGCGGTGACCAGGGTGTTGCCCAGCATTTCCTTGGCGTGGGCGACGGCTTCCTCGACCGAGAAGGCCAGGCGAACGCCGCCCTTGGCGTCGGCCGGCAGTTCCTTGAACTTGCCCTTGCCACGGCCGCCGGCGTGGATTTGCGACTTCACGACATAGAGCGGGCCGGGCAGCGATTTGGCGGCCGCCTCGACCTGATCGACCGACGTCACCGCGACGCCTTCGGCTACGGGTGCGCCGAAGCCTTTGAGGACCTGCTTGGCCTGATATTCGTGAATGTTCATGGGGGACCGTCGCAACCGCTGCTGGGAGAGTTGCGGGGCTTATAGGCCGCTCTTTTGCATTGCGCTACCGGCCTTCGGCCTGCTTGAGCGCTTCGCCTTCGCAGGTGCGAGCGTCCACAGGCCCCCTTTAGTCGACCCAGTCCTTCTTGAGGGTTCGCGACGCCCCGATCAGCAGGATCGCGGCCAGCACATAGAAGCCCATGCCGGTATAGATGGCCCAGCGCAGGCTCTCCTCGCCAAAGCGCGGCGCCAGCAGGTCGCTCATCCAGCCGAAATAGTAGAAGCCGACCGCGATCCCCAGCAGATTGTTCAGCAACAGGAACAGAGCCGAGGCCGTCGAGCGCATGGCCGCCGGCACCAGATGCTGGACCGCCGCCGTGATGGGGCCCAGCCAGGCCAGGTTCAATCCGGTCGGCAACAGGAAGATCAGGAAGGCCAGGGTCAGTTGCTGAACGTGGCTGCCGCCGCCGGGCAGAACCAGGCCGATCAGCCAGGGCGAGTTCATCGCCAGGATGAAGCACGGTGCCGAGATCAGGAAGGCGACGGCGGGCGTCAGCGGATAGGCGCCCTTGCCCTTCTTGGACAGTTTGTCGGCGATCATGCCGCCCAGCCAGATGCCCAGGATGCCGCCGATCAGGGCGATGCCGGAATAGTAGATGCTGGTCTGTTTCAGGGTCAGGTCGAAGCTGCGCATGAAGAACAGCGGCAGCCAGCCGGCGACGCCATAGCCGCACACCGACGACGAGGCGGCGCCAAGGCCCAGCAGCCAGAAGCTGGGCTTCTTGATCACCACCGAGGCGGTGCGCCGCGCGATCATCAGCGAAACGCCGATCACCACCGCCAGCAGACCGCCGAACGCCAGCACCAGCGGATTGCCCAGCGACAGACCCATCAGCCAGCTCAAGGCGCCGAGGACCAGCAGACCGGCGCCGAGACCCAGCATGATCTGGGCGGCGATCTTGCCGGCCCGGTCCGTGCCGACGGGCACGGCCGCCAGGGCCGCGACCTGCGCCTCGGTCTTGATGGCGTCTGTGCCGCCCCGCCTGGGATCACGCACCGTCAGACGCAACAGGGGTGCGACCAGCACGCCCAGCAGGCCGACCACGATGAAGGCGGTGCGCCAGCCATAGGTCGCCGCCAGCAGGCCGCCGACCAGGGTCCCCGCCGCCATGCCCAGCGGAATGCCGAAGGCGAAGGCCGCCATGGCCCGCGCGCGCTGATGGGGCGGGAAATAGTCGGCGATCAGCGAATAGGCCGGAGCCACGCCGCCCGCCTCGCCGATGCCCACGCCCATCCGGCACAAGAACAGCTGGCCGAACGACCCGGCCATGCCGCACAGGGCGGTGAAGCCCGACCAGACGGCCAGGGCGCCGGTCATGATCCAGACCCGGCTGAACCGATCCGCCAGCCAGGCCAGGGGAATGGCCAATGTCGAATAAACAGAGGCGAAGGCGATGCCGCCCAATAGGCCGAACTGGCTGTCGGACATGCCGAACTCTTCTTTCAGCGGCGCGGCCAGGATGCCGATGATCTGGCGATCCAGGAAGTTCAGCATGTAGATCAGGATCAGAACCGCCAGCACATAGTAGCGGTAGCCGGGCCGCTCAGGCCGCTCGGGCCGCTCGGGCCGCGCCTCCTGGACCGTCAGCGTCTCCGTCGTCATCGGCGTTTCCCCTCGGCGTCTTGTTGTTTGTTGAGGCGAGCCTAGCCGCAAGTCCGCCCTGTGCAAAATAGGCCTGGCGGAGCGAAAAGGGGCGGCGGCCCGGAGACCGCCGCCCCTCGTCATCAGGCGTTATGGATGTGGATCAGAACTTCAGACCCAGGGTCGCCGTGACGGTGCGCGGCGGGCCGTAGAAGCCGATGATCGAGTTGCCGGTCAGGGCGCCGGGGAAGGTGTAGCCGCCGACGCGATAGCGTTCGTCGCCTAGGTTCTTGCCGTGGACGCCGAAGGTCAGGCGGTCGTCGGACGAGGTCCAGACGATGCTGGCGTCATACATCCAGTAGGCGTCCTGATCGAGCAGCGGCGCGGGCGTCTCGAACTGCTGATAGGCGCCGCGGTACGCGACCGACGGAATGAAGGCGATCGACGAGCCATTCTCCATGACCCAGTTGTAGTTGGCCGAGATCGATCCGGTCCATTCCGGCGTGTTCTGGAAGTCGCGCTGCGAGGATACGTCGACGACGCAGCCCGGCAGGGTCGGGCAGGACGTATTGCCCGAGGCCGTCGGGATGTAGGCCAGGAACTGGTCGAACTTGGCGTCGATGTAGCTCAGCGAGGCGTTGAACGTCAGCGCGTCGGTGGCGCGCAGGCGGCCTTCGAACTCCCAACCGCGGATCGAGGACGAGCCGACATTGTCCACCACCGAGGCGACGGTCGCGCCGGCCGGATACTGGGTCGTGATCTGCTGGTTCTCGTAGCTGGAATCGAAGATCGCGGTGGCGAAGGTCAGGCGACGATCCAGCAGCGACCCCTTCAGCCCGATCTCATAGGTTTCGACCGTTTCCGGGGCATAGCCGTTGACGGTGGCGGGATACAGGACCGCATCGCCGCGCATGTCGAAGCCGCCCGATTTGAAGCCCTCGCCCCAGGAGGCATAGGCCGTCAGATCGGGGCCGAACTTGTAGTTGACCGAGACGCGCGGCGTGAACTTCTCGAACTCGCGCGTGCGCGTGTAGTTGGTGCGCGGCGCGCCCAGCGGCACGGCGGCGTTGTTGCCGAAATAGGGGCTGCGAATGCCCAGATACTGCTGGCGGAAGACGGTGCCTTCCTTCTCGTCCTTGGTGAAGCGACCGCCGACCGAGACCGAAAGGGCGTCGGTGAAGTCATACGAGAAGTCGGCGAAGGCGGCGTAGCTCTTGGTCGCCACAGAACCCGAGGTCAGGGTCGTCAGATTGGCCAGACCCACGACGGTGTCGAACGCGCCCGAGGCGTTGGCGTCCATATAGAAGACGCCGGCGACGCCGTTCAGGCGGCCCGCGCTGACCAGAACCTGGAACTCCTGGCTGAACTGGTCGTCGTCATAGGCGGCGGGGATGTCGAGGATGGGCTGGGGCAGGTTGTCGAAGTCGATGTTGCCGCGCGTCAGGCCTTCACGATAGGCGGTGATCGACTTGAAGGTGAACATGTCGCTCATCTCCCACTCGCCGGTCAGCGACACGCCGCGCGTCTGGACGCGGTTCTTGTCGCCGGCGCCGGCGTTGGTGTCATAGACATCGGCAGGCGACGGGGCGAACTCGCGGTGGCCGTGGCGCGCGTTGGAATCGTCATTCACCAGATCGCCGGCCAGACGGAAGAACAGGCTGTCGGTCGGGCTCCATTCCGCGCTGGCGCGGAAGGCGGTCACGTCCTTGTTGTAGTGTTCGTTGCCGGTGTTCAGGTTCTTGCCGTAGCCGTCGCGCAGATAGCGGGCCAGGGCGGCCGAGACCTTGAACTCGTCGCTGAAGGGCAGCTGAGCGCTGGCGATCACGTCGCGCTGGTTATAGCTGCCGTAGGAGGCGCGAAGGCGTCCCTCGGGCTCGTCCGCATTGATGCGGCTGGTCACATATTTGATGGCGCCGCCGATGGTGTTGCGGCCGTAAAGCGTGCCTTGCGGACCGCGCAGCACCTCGACCCGCTCCACGTCGAAAATGTCCAGAACGGCGGCCTGCGGACGGGCCACATAGACGTCGTCGATATACAGGCCGACGCCGGGATCGAAGCCCCACAGCGGATCCTGCTGGCCCACGCCGCGAATGAAGGAGATGAGGGTCGAGTTCGAGCCCCGCGCGGCGTTCAGCGTCAGGCTGGGCGTCGAGCGCGCCAGTTCGGTGATGTCCAGGGCGCCGCGCGCCTCAAGCTGTTCGCCGGTGACGGCGGTCACGGCGACCGGCACATCCTGCAGGCTTTCCGCGCGGCGGCGCGCGGTGACGACGATGTCGTCGACGGTTGCGGCGTCCTGAGCGTTCGCGGCCTGAGCGGTCGCCTCCGCGTCCTGGGCAAACGTGGCCCCCGCAAGCACGCCCCACGCCGCGCCGGCCAGCAGCGCGCACTTCACATGACGGTTCATGATCCTCGACCCCTTTGTCGTTTCCAGCCCGATGGACGCTTTTATTCAGCGTTCAATGATTTTCACGGAACCTACCCGGTTTCGGCCATCTGTCAAACACTGGACTGACGCAGCGTCACTTGGCTCCCCGACCGTGGCGCCGTTGCACCGTCGCGGTCGTGGGCCTAGCCTTGCCGGATGAGCAAGCCGGACGCCGCCACCCTTTCCCGCCCCGTCGCCGCCGCGCGCCGCAAGGCGGCGGGCGCTGCCCCGGCGCGGCGCGGCCGGCCGCCCAAGACCGAGGCCAAGGCGGCGGGCGAGACGCGCGATCTGATCCTGGATGCGGCCGAGGATCTGTTTTCCAAACACGGCTTCTACGGCGTCACCATCCGCGAGGTGGCGCGCGAGGCGGGCGTCGATACGGCCTTGGTCCACTACTATTTCGGGGCTAAGCGCGAGCTGTTCGACGCCGTCTTCCTGCGCCGGGCCGAGGTCTGGAACGACGACCGTGTCGCCGCCATTGATCGCTATGCCGAGACGGCGGGCGACGACATGACGCTGGAGGGCTTGCTGGAAGCCTTCCTGCGGCCGCCGTTCGAATGGTCGCTGAAGGGCGGGCCGGGCTGGAAACACTATTCCGCCCTGGTCGCCCAGACCAACGCCAACCCCAGCTTCGGCGGCGAGACGATGGCGCGCTATTTCGACCCGGCCATCCACCGGCTGATCGAGCTGATCGCCAAGGCGCTGCCGGGCGCCAGCGAGGTCGATCTGTACTGGGGCTATCACAATCTGTCGGGCGCCCTGACCCTGACGCTGGGCGAGACCGGGCGCCTGGACCGGCTGTCGAACGGGCGGGCGCGGTCCGGCGATCTGGAGACGGCCGGCGACTATATGGTCCGGTTCGCGGCGGCCGGGTTCCGCGCCGTGGCGGGAATGACCCCGCGCCAGGGCTGATCGTTCACGCCGACCGGCCGTTGCGCGCCCGGCTTTCGCCCGGCCGAAAATCATGGTTTCAAGGCGCGATCTTCCGACTGCGAAAGCCCCGATGACCGCCCCTGCCGCCGACCGCCGCCGCGCCTTCTTGCGCGGCCTCATCGTCGCCGTTCTGGCAGGCGTCTTTCTGGCGGTGACCGGCGCCTTCGGCAGCGCGGGCGCATCGCTGCCCGTGCGGCTGGCCTATTGGGTGCTGGTCATGGTGTTGGGCGGACTGTGGGGGCATCTGTGCGGGGCGCTGGTCAGCCGGTTCCTGGATTCGGACGAGCGGCCGTGGCTGACCATCGCGGTCATGGTTGTCGTGATCACCGGGCCGCTGTGCGTCATCGTCTGGGCGGCGACGGGCCTGTTCTTCGCTCAGAAGCTCTATCCGCTGGCGGTCCTGCCGCAGCTGATCGTGCCCGTCGTGGTCATCACGGCGGCGGTGACGACGTTGAACGTCTTTCTGGGGCGGGCCGTGCCAGTCCAGACCCATGCGGCGCCGCCCGAGACAGCGGCCCGCCCGGTGCGGTTTCTGGATCGTCTGCCCATGAAGCTGAAAGGCGCGACGATCCGGGCGGTGCAGGCCGAGGACCATTATCTGCGCATCCACACCGACCGGGGATCGGACCTGATCCTGATGCGGCTGTCGGACGCCGTGGAAGAGTTGGAGGGGCTGGAGGGCGCCCAGACGCACCGCAGCTGGTGGGTGGCGCGCGAGGCGGTGCGCGCCGTCGAACGCGGCGACGGGCGCGCGACCCTGACGCTGGACGGTGGCCTGTCGGCCCCGGTCAGCCGCCGCTACGCCCGGATGCTGCGCGACGCCGAATGGTGGTGACGCTCTCTTTGAGCGCATGATTCACGCTTCGGACGGGGCCGCGTTGCGCCCCGATCCGAAACGATCACGCGCTAGGGCGCGGGCTGGGTCGTCAGCATCGACGCCGGCGCGGCGCAGCCGGTCAACTTGTCGTCGCCGATCTCGACCTTGGCCGTCAGCGGATAGGTGCGGTCGCTCATGCCGTCCGAACATTCGGTGGCGATCAGCACGACGTTCAGCGCCTTGTTCAGATTGGTCGAGCTGGCGAAGGTCGCGACCGTGCCCTGGACCGTCGCGCCATGGTTCGGCGCGCGCTGGGTCGGCTGATCGACACGGGTGTAGATCAGGGCGTCCGGCGTGATCTCCACCCCCCAGAAGGGTTCGGTCCCCAGCGCCCGCACCGGCTGGCCCAGATCGACGCCGCCCAGGGTGACGGCGGCCTGGGGCTGGGGCGCCGGCTTGGGCTTGGAATCCTCGCGGTCGTAACAGGCGCTGAGCGAAAGGCCGGCAAGGGCGATGGCGAACGGAATGAGGCGCATGACGGCTCCTTTTGGTTCGGGCGCAGGTGAGGTCCCCGCCGCCCTCGGTCAAGGGGCGTCTGCCTTATCGTCCGAGCCGATAGGTACGACATCTTGGTGCAGGAACCCACGATGATAACGGCTGAGCCGGGCATAGTGCGCATCTACCGAGCGCCTCAGATGCGGCGCATCTTTTACAACGAGGATGTAATCCACTAACCGTTGATAATGCTCAATCTGGCGAGGTAGCCGCACCGCGGGGTCTTTCCGGCGATCGCGCTCAGCGGCATCCATCACGGCGAGTGTTTGAACTGGGTCAACCGGCTGAACTTGCACGATCGACAGTGGTATCGAGCCATTCATGAGCGGACTTTGGCCATCAAACTTGGCGAAAAGCGCCGCTTCCAGAGCATTGATTGCTTCCTGCCCTTGGGCAGGCCAAGCCCAGACTTCAGCAACTTCCCAAACATCGATTTGACGGTTGGCGATTATGTCGGAACGCGCAGATGTCAGGTGACGGCGTACGCGCGCCCGAATTCCATCAATGGACTGGCCAATGTAGATCGGCACACCATCAAGATCGACCAATGCGTAAACGCCGGTTTGATTGGTGAGCCCTCTAAGGGCACGATCTCTGAACTCCTGACTCATTCTGCCTCAGGCAGCATTAGCCAAATCTACCTCTGTCATCGGGAGAATTAGGCCGTTGGCTATGAATGCTACGGCAGGCACGGCCAAACCATCACCGAGTAGATGGTAAGCGTCGTTGTAGTTCTTCGGCAGCTTGTAGGTGTCTGGCAGCCCCATCAAACGAGCTGCTTCGCGAGAGGAAATCAGACGCGATCGCACCCCTTGCGCGTCAGCACAAACGACGATTTGGCGGCTCGAACCGCCGCTTGGCGTGCGTAAACAACCCGCTGTGCCATCGAGACGGATCTCCGCGCGCTGAACACCGCCGTCAGCCGAAGGACGAGTACGTCGATAGAGGGTGCCCACTACACGCTCACCCTTACGCCGGGCTTCCTCTAATTTCCGTCGGTTACGATCCGACATCATCCCGAGAAGTTTCGCCGTTTCTGCCTTGGAATGCCAAGCTACGTCTGCAGGCGATTCTTCAAACAAATCTATAAATTGGTCAGCACGTGGAGCGACCTCGGGAAGTCGCCACCATACCCATTCGCGGCGCAGGTCGTCATTTAAATGGGAGTAGGCCGTCCGAAGGGGTTTGGGATGCCAGGTATCGTCTGGCGCATCTTGAACAAAATCGACGCCCAAGCCGAACTCAGTGGCTACGCCCACGATAAATACGCGCTTGCGTGACTGCGGCACGAAATGAGCAGCATCTACGACAACAGCGCCAAAGTGATACCCCCCGTCGTGCAAGGCCTGACAGATTGCTTGAAAGTCTTTTCCCTTATGAGACGAAAGCATGCCGGTCACATTTTCCAGCACAACAAAATTGGGTTTGCGCCCCTGCGCCGCTAAGCCCTGCACCTTGTTCCAGAAGGGCCAGAAAGTGCCCGAGCGAGCACCTTTGAGACCCGCACCACCGCCGGCCAAGGACAAATCCTGACAAGGAAAAGACGCCCAAATCAAATCGGCCCGCCCGGGAAGATCGTTCACATCGACATTATTCACGTCATCACGAACGACCTCGTCAAAACCCCAATTTTCCGTATACGACTCGACCTTCTTCGAATCGAAATCATTGGCAAAGAGACAGTTCCAAGCCTTACCAAGGCCGGCCCGCGCCATGCCGCCGCCGGCAAAAAATTCATAAAATGTCGGCATACGTGTGCTCAGCTCGTTCGCCCTATGTTCCGCTCATAGCACGGATGCAAGGCATCTGGCGGAGAAAATGCCTCAAGTTGGGCAGATGACGCCAGATGTGGCAAAATCGATTCACCATCTGCTGATGGCGTCCGACGCATGAATCGGAAGCCCGGCGCACTGGATAGTGCGCCGGACTGTTCAAACAGCGAGACCTTAAATTTAGCGCTGGACCCACTGGCCTTGGGCGTTGCGGTACCATTGGCCCGAGGAGATGCGGGGCAGCAGCTGGGCCTCGAACATCCGGGCCCCGGCGACATCCGCCGAAGTGCCGGCGTCGGCGGCGCTGCGGGCGTAGGCGGCGCGGCGGCCCGAGTTGGTGGCGTCGACCGCGGCGCGCAGGCTGGCGTCCGAGGTCGGGGTGCGGAAGCCCAGATAACCGTCGGCCTGTTCGCCCACGGTGCCGGCGGCCTTGGCCTGGTCGATCTGCGCCTTCTGGGCGCTGGTCTGGGCGAGGGCGGCGCCCGCGACGCCCAGGGCCGCGAGGGCGGCGCCGATGACGAAGAGTTTGCGGAAGGTCATGTCAGCCTGTCCCTTTCAGAGAGAAGCGGGAAATCAGAAGAGGTTGGGGTTCTGCTGCAACAGCTGTTGCAGCTCCTGGTCCAGACGAACGCGCACGTCGGCGTCCAGCTTGGCGTAGATCTGGATCGGCGCGACCTCGAGACGGATGGTCGGGGCGCAGGCCGCGAGGGCGACGACGGCGGCTCCGAAACCGAGGCCGGCCAGTTGGCGCTTGTGGATCATGACATGGGCTCCGGTTCGGCCGAGGGTGATGTCTCTATTAGCACGCCGTCCAATGAACGCGCGCTGAATGGTGAAGTTCAATCGGCAGGCGCCGGAATGGGCGTGGCGTTGGGCGCCGGGACGGGCGCGGGCGTCGCCTCCTGCTGACCCTGGCGGGCGCGATTGACGGCCAGCAGATCCGAGATCAGCTGGTTGGCGTTCAGGGTCGTGTCCAGCGTCAGGTCGATCTGGGTGTTCGACGGCAAAGGCAGTTTGCGGTTCAGGAACTGGCGGCTGATCAGTTCGCTTATCGTCAGCCGAAGCTCCTGGCGTTTGGGCGGATCGTGGCGGCCGCGAATGTGGAACAGGACGGCCAGACGCCCCCCGTCCAGGCTGTTCACATCGGCGCTGAGCTGATCGAAGGACAGGTTTTCCATCGCCTGATAGGCCAGGTCCTCGACGACGTTCTCCGACACCTCGCCGCCGCCGCCGCTGGCGGCGACGTCGGTCAGGACGTCCCGCTTGATCGACAGGCGGCCCGGCTGCACGGCCTCCAGCTTGCCGGCGGTGATCTTGAGCCCGCGCTTGGGGTCCATGATGAAGGGCAGGCGGCCCGAGACGACGGCATCCAGCTGAACCTTGTCGTCAAAGCCGGTGTCGGCGACGATATCGCCCAGCTGCACCCGGTCCAGCACGATCACGCCGCTGTAGGGCTGGGTCGCGTCCAGCGGGACGGTGAAGGGCTCGACCGAGACGGTGCCGCCGCCGGCGACGACCTGGGCGCCGTCGATCAGCACCCCGGCCTCGTTGATCGAGAAGGTCACATCCAGCGCCGTGACCGCCGTGCCGACGGCGAGGCTGTCGGCCGTCAGCTTCTGGTTCGGGGAGGTGATCAGGGGCGTCAGGCTGCTGAAGACGATGTCGCCGCGCAGGCCCTTCACGGCCCCGACCGGACTGACGAAATCCAGGCCCGGCGTGACCAGATGGCCGCTGGAGGTCGGTTCGGCGTCCTTGGTCCAGTCGAAACGCCCGTCGAAGCTGACGGCGCCCTCGACCGGCGACTGCAGGAAGTCGGCGGCGAGCGGGCTGAGCATCGCCGGCTGAAGCCCATGCTCGGCGAAGGTCACCTTCGGGGCGGTGATGACGATGCCGCCCGATCCGGTGCGACCGTCGTGCGCCAGGGTCAGTCGGCCGAGACCATAGGCGGCGGCCGCGCCCATGCCCTTCAGATCGAAGGCGCCGCTCCAGCGTTCGTTGGCCAGCGTCGCAGATCCTGTGGCCGAAAGCGGTTCGAACCGTTCCGGCGTCAGGGCGTCGATGACGCGGGCGGCGGCCACATTGGCGGTCAGGCCGATGCCCGCCTTGGTCCCGTCGACAGTGACACGGCCTGCGGCGTCGGCGAACCGCATGCCGAGGAAGGGCGCCTGGGCCGACACCTGACTGAACCCGGCCGCGACGCGCCAGACGCCGTCCCTGGACGTCAATAGCGGACCGCCCTGGGGACACAGTTTGCCGGCGACCTGATGGACGTCGTTCTCGTCCAGCTCCAGCCGTTCGACGGTCAGGTCGACGCAGTCCGATGTCGCATAGGTCAGCCGGCCGGCGTTCAGGGCCAGAACGCCGCGCGTCCGGGCGTCGATGCCGCGCGCCAAATCGAAATCCAATCGGGCGCGACCGTCCAGCGTCGCTTCGAACCCGCCCTCGGTCAGACGCCAGTTCGGGACCGCGACGGACAGTTCCGGCAGGCCCTTGCCGCGCGTGGCGGTGAGGGTCAGCGCCCCGCCGCCCAGCTGTCCCGGCTCAGCCTGATAGGCGCCGCCCTGACCTTGAGCCACCGTCAGGACGCCGCCGTTGGCGGGCGTCAGGGTCACGGGACGCGACAGGGCGACGGTCGTGCCGGCCGCGCCGGTGGCTAAGCGGACGGCGGGCGCGTTCAGGGCGAAGCGTCCCAGCGCGCGCTTCATCTCGGCCAGCTCGGCGATGTCGTCGGGACCGACCGCGCCAAACAGGGGCCAGGCCCCGTCGGCGGCGCGCAGCGATCCGTTCGCCGCGATCTGAACCCCGCCGTCGCTGACCACGTCCAGGTCCACATCGGCGCGACCGCGCTTCAGCGCCAGGTCGCCGAAACCGAACCGGTCGAAGGTCGCGCTCAACGGCCCGGTCGCCTCGAAGGCCGCGTCCTTGCCGCCCAAGGCCAGGTCGCGCGACGTCAACGACAGTCCGCCGATCGCCGTCTGACCCGTCCGTCCCGAACCGGCGGTCAGGGCCAGCGGCCCCTGCACGCGCCAGCGCACGGCGTCGTCGCGCGACACCGTCAGCTTGCCCCGAGTCGCCGTCGCGGCGACATCGGCGATGCGCAGGTCCGCGCCCTCGACGGCCGCCGCCTTCAGCGCGGTGGTGACTTCGCCGTCCAGCCGGAAGGTTTCGATCCAGCCGGAGACGACGCCGTCGAACCGGGCGGCGACATCGGCGCTGCGGGCGCTGAGCGTCGGGGTTCCCAGGCGCTCGCCCGTCAGGCGGGCGTCCAGAACCGCCCGGCCGTCGCCACGCCGCGTCTTCAGATCTGGATAGGGCAGATCGCCGGTCAGCGTCAGCGCAGCCCCCTGCCCCCGCGCCGCCGGTGTCGCGAAGCTGTCGGCGGCGGCCGACAGCTTGATCGCCATCCGGTCGCCGGTCGTGGTCAGATCCAGCAGGCCGGAAAGGCCCCGGGCCTGCGTCTCGCCGCTCTTCAGCGCAGCCTTCGGCAGCCGCGCCGCCAGCCGCATCAGCTTGCCGTCGTCGATCCGGGCGTCAGCCAGCAGGTCGATCGGCCCGTATTCCGTGTTCAACCGCCCACGGCCGCCCTCGACGATGACCAGGGGGCCGCGCGAATCCGGGCGCGGCGGTCCGCCGGTGAACTCCTTGATCAGCGGGTCCAGCGACCCGAACGACAGCTTTCCGCCCTTCCAGCTGGCCCGGACGACCGGTCGCAGCAGGCGGATGCGGCTGGGGGTCAAGCCCAGGCCCGACCTGGACCACGGCAGGGCGACGGCGTAATCGACCTCGGCTCGCTCGACCACGACATCCGGATTGTCGGGATCGCCGATGCGGATGCGGCCGACGAAGCCGTCGATTTCGATCCGCTCCACCTCGACATCGGCGGGGATCCCGCGCTGGTCCAGCCAGCCGACGAGGACATTGCGAGCCACCGCACGGCGATTGAGATAGATCAGGGCCGCCACCACGCCGATCAGCAGCGCCAGGATCAGAACGCCGACGCCAACGGCGCGCAGGATGCGACGGGTCTTGGCCTGCGGCTTTGGCTTCGGCTTGGACGGTGTGTCGGTCAAACGGATCGATCGCGTGATTGAAACAGCGGGCCGTCCACCTTGGTCATCCTTGCCCCCAGCACAAGATCAAAGCGTGACGGTCGGTTTTCGGCGCCCGCTTCCTGCCGGTCAAGCTGGGCCAGATAACGGCGAATCGGCCGGTCGGGATCCCTGCATCGTCGAGCTTTGTCTGACGCACGTTAACCGTTTGTAACGGTCTGCTTTCCAAAATGAAACAAGCGAGGTATAGGACCGCCTTCGCGCCACGGGCGATACGGCGCGATCTTCGAGAACGAGTAAAGCTTTGGCGCCGAAGGCGTCACAATACGACGGGGACCGATGGCTCAGTTCGACCCACGCCGCCAGCCGACGCGGCTCGCGCCGCACATGCTTACGGCGGCGGCTGCAATCTCGGTGGCGATGCTCGCTGGTCGAGCCTATCAACCCGCTCAGGCCGAAGAAGTTCCCGCCCTGACCTCGGCCCAGATGGCGGCCATGGAAGCCAAGGCCTTCGCCGCCGCCAATGCGCCCGCCGGCCTGACCGCGCCCGAGGCCGTCAACGTCCAGATCCGCCGTGGTGAAACCTTTGAACAGGCCGTGCGCCGCACCGGCGTCGCCCCCGAAGAAGCCAGCGCCGTCGCCGCCACCGTCGCCAACGCCTTCGACCTGGCGGATCTGCGCGCCGGACTGAAGTTCGAAACCGCCATCGCCAAACCGCGCAACGGCCGGGGCGACGCCCGCCTGATCGGCCTGACCATGCGCACCGGTCCGGCGTCGCAGCTGACCGTATCGCGCAGCTTCGACGGCGCCCTGCGCCTGCGTTCGCTGGAAGAAAAAGTCACCCACGAGACCGTCGTCCTGAAGGGCGATGTCGAGCGCAGCCTGTCGGCCAGCGCGCGTGAACTGGGCGCCACCGCCTCCATCGTCCGCTCGGCCAGCCGCCTGTTCGCCACCAAGTTCGACATGCAGCGCGACATTCGCGCCTCCGACGAGTTCACCATGGTCTTCGACCGTGAAGTGACCGAGGCCGGCCGCACCGTGGACGTGGGCGACCTGATGTACGCCGAACTGCGTGGCGTGACCTTCTATCGCTTCAAGCCCGCCGGCGCGAAAGAGGCCCAGTTCTTCGATTCGAACGGCAAGAACCTGCGCTCGGCCATGATGCGCACGCCGCTGCAGAACTTCCGCCGTGTGTCCTCGGGCTTTGGTTTCCGCACCCACCCGATCTCGGGCTACAAGAAGATGCACCAGGGCATCGACTTCGCCGCCGGAACCGGCACGCCGGTCGTGGCTCCCGCCGACGGCGTGGTGGTCGAGGCGCGCCGCTGGGGCGGCTACGGCAACTGGCTGCGCATCCGCCACAACAACGGACTGGAAAGCGGCTACGGCCACCTTTCGCGCTACGGCTCGGGCATCCGCGCCGGCCAGCGGGTCAGCCAGGGTCAGATCGTCGCCTATGTCGGTTCGACCGGCGCCTCCACCGGTCCGCACCTTCACTATGAGCTGTGGCGTGGCGGACAGCGGATCAATCCCGCCGGCGTGCGCACCCAGGAAGGCACCGAACTGGCCGGCGCCGACCTGACCGCCTTCCGCGCCGAAAAGGCCCGCATCGACCGCATCATCGCCTCGGGCGGTCAAAAGCGTCCGGCCATGCAACAGGCCTCGGCCGAAGGCCTGCGGCCCGCCCGCGGCTAAGGTTCAGCCGACCAGACGCGGGGTCGCGCGCCCCGGCGTCGGGCAAGACAGGCCGTGGACCGTCACATCGGCCTCGCCCAGCTTCAGGCCCAACAGGTCCAGCACGGGATTGAGCGCGCCGTCCAGCACCGGCCCCAGCGGCTCCAGCAGCCGCCCCAGGGCCTTGGTCAGGTCGCCGAGCCCCAGGCCCAGCCCGATCACGTTAACATCCACGTCCAGCCGCGCCAGCAGGCTGGCCACCGCCCCGCTGGCGAAGCCACGCGAGTCCATGGTCTTGGTGCGCTGATCGTCGATGTCGCCCGCGTCGAACCTCAGCGGCCTGAAACCGGCGTCCGCCGCCTCGACATCCGCCTTGCCGGTGATGCTGACCAGGCCCAAAACCGACAGCAGGGTCGCGCGCTGGGGCGCCAGCGGGGTCTTGAAGTCGCCCAGCCTGGCCTCGTCCACCATACCGATCGATGCGCGCGCCAGGCCCGGCCGCACATCAACCTCGACCGCGTGCGCCGGATCGCAGGATAGCGACTTCAGCCGCGCCTCGGACGCCGCCAGTTCGATCAGAATCGGCAGTTCGACCCGCGCCAAACCCGACAGGGATTGCGCTGTCCTGGCCCGCACATAGAGCCGGGCCTGGGCCGTGCGGATGATCGGCTGGCCGTCGGCCGTCACCGTCAGCCAAGGCGAGCGATTGGGGCGTTCGCCGATCGCCAGGCTGGTCTTCAGATCGGCCAGCCCCGCCGGTACGCCCAGGTTCAGCGCGATCTGCCGATCCCCGCCCCCGACCTCCAGCATGGCCATGACCAGATCCATGGCCGACACCGAGGCGTCCAGCCCCTCGCGGATCCCGTCCGGCGAGCGCGCCTCCAGTCCGATCAGGTCACCCAGCCTGACCTTCGTCCCGACCGAGGCCGAGGCCAGCTTGCCCAGCGCCCCGCCGTCCTGGCCGCCCGCCACCCGCTCCAGAACCCTCAGCGCACGGCCGGCGTCGACGTGGGTCGCCAGAAGCCGGTCGTAGTCGCCGACCTGGACGCCCAGATCGGTCGCCAGGGCGTCGGTGAACCCCAGCAGATTGACGTCAAGATCAATCAGACGACGATAGTCCATGACGCTGAGCGACACCTTGGACCCGGTCAGACCGCCGAGCACCTGGTTGGCCACGCCGCCGTCCAGTCGCGCCAGGCGCGACCCGATCGAGATCATGGCCTTGGGCGTCGCCCCGCCCGTCGTCGCCGTGGCCCGGCGGGTGACCCGCACCTGATCGCGGCCCAGCAACAGCGGCGTAAAGAACATCGGCGCGCGGCTGGTGACCTCGACCCGTGCGGCGTTCGGCTTCACCCCGCCCGTCATGAACCGGTCATTGCGCGCCTTGGCCGGATCGGGCGTGTAGACGCCCAGCGTCGTCGCCACCGTGACCGAGACGTCGGGCGCGACATTGGCCTCGACCGTCGCCTGGGCCGCGCGCGAGACTGCGCCCTCGCCCTGCGCCAGATTTCGCACCGCCGACAGCGCCGCGAGATCCGCCGCCCCCTGAACTCGGCGCGTGTGCAGAACCAGGACGCCCAGGTCGATGACCGCCGCCGTGAACAGACACAAAAGACCGCCCGCGACCGCCGCGATCACCGCCACCGCCCCGCGCCGATCGGTGCCGAACCGGAGCCGCAGACAAGGCGCCCGGACGTTCATCAATAGTCGCCCACATGGATGACCGCCGACCGCCGAATGACGGACGGTGGACGCGGCAGCATCCCGCCCAGCGCCATGATCAGACTGTCGCTGGCGTCATAGACGACGACGACCCGCAGCCGGCCGGCGTCCTCCATAACCTCGATGGTCGTGTGATCGGGGTTCAGCGCCACGCCACGCACCGCCTCGCTGACCTCGCGCCGCGCCAGGCCGTCGCGCTCGGCCGCGTCCAGCCCCCCCGATCGCCGCCCTGGCCCCCTCCGACGCCAGGGCCTGAACCGACTGGGCCATCAGAAACCAGCCGCCATAGACGACGATGCCGATCAGCAGCAGGACCAGGATCGGCCCCACCAGCGCAAACTCCACCGCCGCCACGCCCTCGCGCCCGCGTCGCCTTCCAGCAGGAATGGGTCCAAACGTCCGCATGCCAACCTCACGATTGCTCGCTTGGGTTGTATATCAGGCGCGGTTAAGCGTTCGTGTGGCCGCTAAAGGGGCTGCATGATCGCCTTCATGCCTGTTGTAACGATCTTAGTCAGACCTAGCCCGTGCTTCTTCAACACCAAGTGGCTGGCGGCCGCACAGTCGTTTGCCCGATATCGAATAGGATATGACGGCAAGATTCGGATGTCTGACAGGGCTGGGCCGTCCCAACTCGATCTGTCCGTCACATTTGATTTCAGGACCTTAGGTCGGTTTGCTGGTCCGAGAAGGTTACGCTTCTACGTGACGTGACCCCCATTTCTCATCCAGCCATAACGAGAGTCCTTTGGTGATCTGAGCTGGGGTTGTCGGGGTTGGCAAGAGGCCGGTCAGCGCAGCCCCCAACCAGCGCAGCGGACCGG
>NZ_JAOYTN010000006.1 GCF_026105875.1 Brevundimonas sp. BT-123
CGGTCCGCTGCGCTGGTTGGGGGCTGCGCTGACCGGCCTCTTGCCAACCCCGACAACCCCAGCTCAGATCACCAAAGGACTCTCGTTATGGCTGGATGAGAAATGGGGGTCACGTCAAGGGCGTCGGCCCACCACCACACCAGCGCCGGTGTGTCTTCCGCCCGGGCCAGATAGGCGACCTGCCAGTCCAGCCGCTGACGCAGCGGCATCAGCACGCCCTCCTGTCCACGACGCGCGTAGAGTTCTTCGTAGAGATTGCCGATCGCGATATCGTCGGCGTTCAGCATCGTCTTGCCCGACCGCGCGCCACGTACACTGTAGTTGTAGTGATCGGCCACGGCGCTCAAGAAACGCAGCGTCCGCGCATCGTCCGAGACGCGCGCAAGTCGCGATGCGCCGACGTAAAAGGTGGCTGCGACCCAGTTGGACGACATCTGCGTCAGGTTGCTGCCCGTCGATAAGGCGAGCGGCTCGGCGGCCATGGCGGCGATTTGCGAGGAGGCGACATATTCGACAGCCGCCATCGTGCTCTCTCGAGACGGCACGCCTGCCACGTCGGTGTAAAGGGCGGGGCGATCGCGCTGAGTCAGCCATTCAGCCTCGACGCCCGGCGGCAAGGCTCCGACCGTTTGCGCTAGAACGGGGCCGGACAGGGCGGCCGAGCTCATCAGAACTGCAATCAGGCCAAGGCAGGGTCGGGTTGGCAGGGCCATGTTTTCCTCCGGCGCCGCTCCGGGCCGCGCATGATGGTTGGTGGCGCACCTGGACAGCGAGCCGCAACGTAACCGGTGTCAAATTCTGACGATCAACTATCGGTATCTCTTGCCAGCCTTATATCGTCCACTATTGTGAGACGAAAGAACAGAATGTGGGAAATCTAGATGCGCGCCGATCGCCGCACGCTTCTGCAACTGGGTGTCGTGAGCGCCTTTACGCGAGCGACGTCGGCGTTTGCACAGGCGAGCCATTTGCGCATGTTCGACGCGTCTGACTATGGCGCGGTGGGTGACGGGGTCGCCATCAACACGCGTCCTATCCAGGCCGCCATCGACGCAGCGGCAGGGCAGGGCGGAGGGGTCGTGGTCCTGAAGCCCGGTCTGTACCTGTCAGGCTCGCTATTCGTGAAGTCGGGGGTGACCTTGTCGATCGAACGCGGCGCCACTCTGCGCGGCGTTCAGGATCTGACCGCCTATCCGATGGTTCGCACGCGTGTTGCAGGCGTTGAGATGGACTGGCCCGCCGGCTTGCTGAATGTCTATCAGCAGCAGAACACCAAGATCACGGGTGAGGGTCTGGTCGATGGAGACGGCAAGGTCTTCTGGGACTCCTATTGGGCGCTGCGACGCGATTATGATCCGCGCGACCTGCGATGGGCGGCCGACTACGACTGCCGCCGTCCGCGGTTGGTCCACGTTTACGATTCACAGCAGGTCGAGGTTTCCGGTCTGAATCTGGCGCGATCGGGCTTCTGGACCGTCCACGTCTGCTATTCGCGGGACGTGAAGGTCGCCGACCTGATCATCAGGAACAACATCGGCGGACGCGGCCCCTCGACGGACGGCATCGATATCGATTCATCGGAGCGGGTGTTGGTCGAGAGATGCGACCTGTCGGTCAACGACGACGCGATCTGCATCAAGGCCGGACGCGACTGGGACGGGCTGCGGGTAGCCCGTCCGTGTCGTCAGGTGAAGATTCGCGACTGCATCGTTCGTGACGCCCTGCCCGGGATGACCTTCGGATCGGAGACATCTGGCGGATTTGACGACATCGAAGTCTCTGGGCTGAGGATCGAGTATCCGGTCCCGCTGGGGATCTTCTTCAAATCAGGCCACACACGCGGCGGCGTGATCTCCAACATCCGCCTGCGCGACATCCATCTGCAGGACGTGCGCACATTGATGCAGGTGAATCTGAACTGGTACCCAAACTACAGCTACGCCCAGATCCCGGACGGCATCGCGGACGTGCCGGATTACTGGCGCGCGCTCGCCACGCCGGTCCCGCGTGAACAGGGCATTCCCCGCATCCACGATGTTCGCCTGTCGAACATCAAGGCCGTCGGCGGCAAGGTCGGATTCGCCGCCGCCGCCTATCCCGAAGCGCCGCTGAAAGACTTCATTTTCGAGCGGTTGGACTGGGATGTGCAAGATGCGGGCGCCATCGCCAATGCCGAGAACTGGCGTTTCCGCGACTGCAACATCGACACCCTGGACGGCCAAGGCCCCAAGGTGACCGAGTCGTCCGGCGTCACTGGCCTGCGATCCAGACAAACATGAAAACCAAAAAAGTTGTGGGAGTTAGCGCGATGAAAATCCTGTCCGCCTGTTCTATCCTGGCATTTGGCGCGGTCGCGCTTGTGGGGGGTGTTGCCGGCGTCGCCCAGGCTGAAGTCCTGCGGCTGAACACGCCGGCGGTGGGTCTGACCAGCGACAGGATCGGCGCCTTGCCCGACGCAGAGCGCGGTCCGTGGGCCGAGTATCTGGCGCGCTCTCAGGCCCAGCATCAGGCCGACCGCGCCGCGCTCGCGGGCGAGCTTCCCGCAGGAGTTGCTCCGCCGCCGCCGCCCAAGGCCGTCGGACCCGCCCACTACAACATGCCGCTGGACCGGCCTGCCGACTGGTACGCCACGGCCGAAGCCCGGGCCGTCGCGGATGCGATCGTCAGTTTCCAGACGCCCGCCGGCGGATGGAGCAAAAACCAGGATCGCAGCATTGCGCGCCTGCCGGGTCAGCGGTTCTCCAACGATGCCGAAACCATGGAGCAGAACCCGGCGAACTTCGATGCGCCGGCGGATCGCTTCTGGACCTTCGTTGGCACGTTGGACAACGAGGCGACGTGGTCGGAAATGCGTTTCCTGGCCAAGGTCGCCGCCCATGCGCCCGAGCGCGACGGCGACGCCTGGCGCGCCAGCGTGATCCGAGGCGTGCGGTATCTGCTGAACGCGCAGTATCCCAATGGCGGCTGGCCTCAGATCTGGCCGCTCGAAGGCGGCTTCCACGACTCAATCACCTTCAATGACAATGCGGTGGCGAACGCGGCCATGCTGCTTCGTGACGTCGCGCATGGCGCTGAGGGCTTCGACTTCGTGCCGGCTGAGCTGGAGACACGGGCGGCCGAGGCGACCCGGAAGGCGATCGACGTGATCCTCGCGGCACAGGTGCGTCAAGGGGATCGACTGCTTGGCTGGCCGCAGCAGGTCGAGCCCATGCGACTGGTTCCAACCAGCGCTCGGAACTACGAGCCGCGATCCATCGCAAGCGGCGAAACAACCGATATCCTGATCTTCCTGATGGGCGAGGAGAACCCGTCGCCGGAGATCAAGGCCGCCGTTCGGGGCGCCGCCGAATGGCTTCGGGCGGTGCGTGTCTATGACAAGTCTTTCGAAATGACCGACGACGGACGCAAGCTGATCGACAAGGCCGGGGCGGGGCCGATCTGGTCTCGCAACTACGATCTGGTGACCGGGCGTCCGATCTTCGGCGACAAGGATCAGACCATCCATGACGACGTCAATGAAATCTCCGTCGGACGGCGTAATGGCTATTCCTGGTGGATCTCATCGCCGCAGAAGGCGCTAGACCTTTACGCAGATTGGTCCAATCGGGTCGGCTGACTCCGGGACGCTGATCGGCATTGTCGATGCGGTCTGGCGGCACGTCCGCGACGGTTGTTAGTGAGCCACTGAGGGCGAGAACGCGCTGCTAGTTCCGGCGCCATGAGATCAGCGCGGCGAAAGCCGGTGAACCATTTCCCGTTCAGACGGTTAGCCAAGCCAGACTTTACGGAGAGGGCTGGCATGAGCACCCATGGATTGAAGGATGCGGTCGTTCGACCGTTGCATTGGCTATTGCTGGCGTTTCCAATCGCGCTGTTCACCTTCGCCCTGTTCACCGACATCGCCTATCTGAAGACGGCCGAGGTCCAGTGGACGAACTTCTCGGCCTGGCTGATCACCGGAGCGCTGGTATTCGGCGGTGTCGCCGGCCTGTTTTCGATATTTGATTTCGTCGTCGGCCTGCGCCACGGGCGTTCACGTCGGGCGACGGTGCATCTGGTCGCGCTTGCGCTGGCCTGGGTGCTGGGGCTGGTGAACGCCTTCAAACACAGCCAGGACGCCTGGAGCTCTGTCGGAGCCTTCGGTCTGATCCTGTCGATCCTCTGCACAATCCTGGTCCTGGTCGCCGGCTGGACCGCCTATGCCGCGCGGGAGAGCGTCCGATGAACAAGAACCTGCTCGCCGCCAGCGCCGCCACCCTGGCCATGGCCCTGACGGTCGCATCGTGCGGCAACGCCAGCGACCCGAAACTGAACCAGACCGGCGCGACGCCCGACCTGCCAAAGGTCAACGAGACGCTGGTGCCGCCGATGAAGATCAGCCAGCCGGCGGGCTGGAACGGCGAGACGCCGAAGGTGCCGCAAGGCTTTACGATCAGCGCCTTCGCTACGGATCTCAAGATTCCCCGTCAGATGCTGGTCCTGCCTAACGGCGACGTCCTGATCGCCGAAGGGCGCGGCGGCCATGCGCCCGCCATGCGGCCCAAGGATGTGATCGCCGGCGTCATCAAGAAGCAGGGCAACACCAAGATCAAAGGCGGCAACCGCATCACCCTGGTGCGCGACGCGAACAACGACGGCACTCCCGAACTGCGGACCGTTCTGGTGGACAACCTCGATGCGCCCTACGGCATGGCCTATGTCGACGGCTATCTCTATGTCGCCGAACAGGGGGCGCTGGTTCGCTTCGCCTTCCAGCCCGGCCAGACCGGCATCGCCACGCCCGCCGAGCGGGTGACGGAGCTGCCGTCGCGCATCAACCACCACTGGACCAAGTCCCTGACCGCCAGCGCGGACGGGTCGAAACTGTATGTCGGCACCGGCTCGAACTCAAATATCGGCGAGCGCGGCATGGCGGTCGAGGAAGAGCGCGCCACGGTGTGGGAGATCGACCGGGCGACCGGCGCACGGCGCACGATCGCCACCGGCATTCGCAATCCGACGGCCCTGGCCATCGAGCCGACCACCAATCTGTTGTGGTCGGTAGTCAATGAGCGCGACGAACTGGGGCCGCAACTGGTCCCGGATTATCTGACCCAAGTGCGCGATGGGGCCTTCTATGGCTGGCCCTACAGCTACTGGGGCCAGAACCGCGATCCGCGCGTGATGCCTCAGAATCCCGAGATGGTCGCCAAGGCCATTCGGCCGGATTACGCCCTGGGATCGCACGTCGCCGCCCTGGGCCTGGACTTCGCCCGCAATGGCGGTTTTGGCGGGTCGTTCGCCAACGGCGCCTTCATCGGCATGCACGGCAGTTGGAACCGCCAGGATCCGTCCGGCTACAAGGTCGTCTGGGTGCCGTTCAACGCCGGTCGTCCAGCGGGTCAGCCCGTCGATTTCGCCACAGGCTTCCTGAAGGACGGCAAGGCGCGCGGCCGTCCCGTCGGCGTCGCGTTCGATGGCGCCAGGCGTGTGCTGTTTGTCGCCGACGATCTGTCCAATACGGTGTGGCGCATCGCGCCTGCGCGATAAGCTGGCGTTTCCCTCGTCCGCCAAGGGCGAGGGAAATCGCTACTGTCCTAGACATAATCGAATACGAAAAAGTCCCCGGCTGCGAGCAACCGGGGACTTTTCATATGAGGCTGAACTATGGCCTACGGCGTGAAGTCGATGGTGCGTTCGAAGGGGGCATCTACGGCACGGCCGCGGTCCATAATGGGGGTGACTTCGGCGCCGTTCATCAGGGCCAGGGCGGCTTCGCCAAAGCCCATTCCAGGACGGGTTTCTTCCAGCACGACGCAGTCGGTGACGTGGCCCGACGCCAAGGCGGTGCAACGCAGACGCACGCTGAAGCGGTCGGTGCTCTCGGCCTTGGGCGCGACGGCGCGTTCGATGGCGGGTTGAGGCGCGCTGTACAGGGCCGCGTCCTTGAGCAGCGGTCCGGTCGGGGCGCCCAGCAGGGCCGTCATCAATGTCAGGCTGAAGGTCAGTGTCATGGCAGGCCTCGTTCGTCCTCTATTAAGATTTGAGCGAGACCTCCGTTCCCCGAACTTTCAAAAACGCACGGGTGTGTGCGGCGAACCACACTTCGATTTCTCTGCCGAAGTCAGAATGGCCTCAAGCTGGACTGTTGTTCTTGGCACAGGGTCTTCAGCCACGAACGCACGGTACGCAGACGCGCGGTGTCATGGACATCACGATGGGTGGCCAGCCAGAAGCGACGCTCGATCAGGATCGACGGCAGCACGCGCACCAGACCTTCGGCCAGGAAGCACGGCAGGACGCCGACGCCGCCCCCGGCGGCGATGATCTCCCGCTGCGCCCGGATCGAAGACGAGGCGACGTGGGGCGCGAGACCCGGCTGGACCTCGTCCAGATAGCGCAACTCGGGCGCATAGATCAGATCGTCGATATAGCCGACGATGTCAAAGCGGCTCAGGTCGTCGACAGTCTCCGGAACGCCGTTGCGATGCAGGTGCTCGGGCGAGGCGTAGAGGGCCAGCTGATACGGCGTCAACGGCTCGACGATCAGGCGTGCGGCATGCGGCGCGGCCAAGGTGATCGCCATGTCGACTTCTCGGCGCGTGGGCGACAGGAAGCCGGAGGTGGCCGCCAGCTCGATCCTCAGACCCGGATGCGTCAGGCGCAGCGCGGGCAGGGCGGGCGCCATCAGGGTGACGCCAAATCCCTCAGACGCACTGACGCGAACGACGCCGGCGGGCGCGTCGGGCTGGGTCACGCGACCGGCGGCCTCCATCGCGCTTTCGGCCTCGAGACCGATATCGAGCAGTTGGGCGCCGGCGGCGGTCAACTGGAGCCCGGTGGTCGAGCGGACGACCAGGGTGGATTTCAGCGCGCTTTCCAGTCGGGCGACCCGACGCCCGACCGTGGCGGCGTCGATGCCCAACCGCTGCGCGGCACCGCCCAGCGAGCCCGCGCGCGCCGCGGCGATGAAGATGCGCAGATCGTCCCAGTCGTACATGGCCGTCTAGCTAGCTTGCAAAAACGCAGAATGTTGCCTGCAATTTTGCATTATCGACCGGCGCGCAGGGGTGATAGCCATAGCCGCAACAAAAAAACCAACAGGGACACCCAGGCCATGCGCGACATTCGCCACTTCATCGACGGTGCGGCTTTCGACGGCGCGTCCGGACGATTCAGCGACGTGTTCAATCCCAACACCGGGGATGTGCAGGCTCGCGTGCAACTGGCGACGACGGGCGAGGTCGATCGTGCGGTCCAGGCGGCGCAGAACGCCTTCGACGGCTGGGCCTCGACCAATCCCCAGCGCCGCGCCCGCGTCATGTTCGACTTCAAACGCCTGGTCGAGGCGCGGATGGACGAACTGGCCGAGTTGCTGTCCAGCGAGCACGGCAAGGTCATCGCCGACTCCAAGGGCGACATCCAGCGCGGGCTGGAGGTGATCGAGTTCGCCTGCGGCATCCCGCACGCGCTGAAGGGTGAATACACCCAAGGCGCCGGCCCCGGCATCGACGTCTATTCGATGCGCCAGCCGCTGGGCGTGGTGGCGGGCATCACCCCGTTCAACTTCCCGGCCATGATCCCGATGTGGATGTTCGGCGTGGCCATCGCGGTGGGCAATACTTTCGTCCTGAAGCCGTCCGAGCGCGATCCGTCGGTGCCGGTGCGTCTGGCCGAACTGATGCTGGAAGCGGGGGCGCCGAATGGCGTGCTGAACGTGGTGCACGGCGACAAGACGGCGGTCGACGCCATCCTGACCCATCCGCTGGTCCATGCCGTCAGCTTCGTCGGTTCGTCCGACATCGCCCATTATGTCTATCAGACCGGCGCCGCCAACCATAAGCGCGTCCAGGCGATGGGCGGCGCCAAGAACCACGGCATCGTTCTGCCCGACGCCGACATGGATCAGGTGATCAAGGATCTGTCCGGCGCGGCCTATGGCTCGGCGGGCGAACGCTGCATGGCTCTGCCGGTCGTGGTGCCGGTCGGCAAGAAGACCGCCGACGAACTGCGCGAGCGGATGGTCGCCGAGATCCCCTCGATGCGGGTCGGCGTCTCGACCGATGCGGGCGCCCACTATGGCCCCGTCGTCACGGCCCAGCACCGCGAGCGTGTCGCGGGCTGGATCGAAAAGGGCGTGCAGGAAGGCGCCGAACTGGTCGTGGACGGCCGCGACTTCAGCCTGCAGGGCCACGAGAAGGGCTATTTCATCGGCCCGTCGCTGTTCGACCATGTGAAGCCCGAGATGTCGTCCTATCAGGAGGAAATCTTCGGTCCGGTGCTGCAGATCGTGCGGGCCGAGACGTTCGAGGAGGCGCTGGCCCTGCCGTCGAACCACCAGTACGGCAACGGCGTCGCCATCTTCACCCAGAACGGCCGCGCGGCGCGCGACTTCGCCGCCAGGGTCAATGTCGGCATGGTCGGGATCAATGTGCCGATCCCGGTGCCGGTCGCCTACCATACCTTTGGCGGCTGGAAGCGTTCGGCCTTCGGCGACATCAACCAGCACGGCATGGAGGGCGTCCGCTTCTGGACCAAGACCAAGACCGTGACGGCCCGCTGGCCGGACTCGGCGCTGGAGCATTCGGACAGTTCGTTCGTCATTCCGACGATGCGCTGAGGTCGTCATGGATTTCGCTCTCAACGACGACCAGCGCGCCATTCAGGACGCCGCCCGCGCCTTCGCCGAGGCCGAGCTGGCGCCCCATTCGGCGCGCTGGGACGAGGACAAGCATTTCCCCGTCGAAGTGATGAAGCAGGCGGCCGAAATGGGCTTCTGCGGCATCTATACGGCTGAGGAGCACGGCGGCATGGCCCTGGGCCGGGTCGAGGCGGCGGTGATTTTCGAAGAGCTGTCGCGCGGCGACGTGGCGACGGCGGCCTTCATCTCGATCCACAATATGGCGACGTGGATGATCGATCGGTTCGGGTCGGACGATCTGCGCGGCCGTTTCGTGCCGTCGCTGGTGGGGATGGAGAAGATCGCCTCCTATTGCCTGACCGAGCCGGGCTCGGGGTCGGATGCGGCGGCGCTGCGGACCACGGCCGTGCGCGACGGCGACCACTATGTGCTGAACGGCTCCAAGGCCTTCATCTCCGGCGCGGGCACGTCGGAAGTCTATGTCGTCATGGTCCGCACGGGCGGCGAGGGTCCGAAGGGCGTCAGCGCGATCGTGGTGGAGGCCGGGACGCCCGGGCTGTCGTTCGGCGCGCAGGAAAAGAAGATGGGCTGGAACGCCCAGCCGACCGCCATCGTCCAGTTCGACGACTGCCGCGTGCCGGTCGCCAATCTTCTGGGTGAAGAGGGGGCGGGCTTCCGCTACGCCATGGCTGGTCTGGACGGCGGGCGCCTGAATATCGCCGCCTGTTCGCTGGGCGGAGCGCGACTGGCGCTGGAGACGGCGCAGGACTACGTCGCCACCCGCAAACAGTTCGGCCGTCCGATCGGCGAGTTCCAGGCGCTGCAGTTCCGGCTGGCGGACATGGCCACCGACCTGGAGGCGGCGCGTCTGATGGTGCTGCGCGGCGCCTGGGCCATCGACACCGACCATCCGGAAAAGACGAAGTGGTGCGCCATGGCCAAGCGCCTGGCCACCGACGCCTGTTTCCAGATCGCCGACGAGGCCCTGCAACTGCACGGCGGCTATGGCTATCTGAAGGACTATCCGCTGGAACGGATCGTTCGCGACCTGCGGGTTCACCGCATTCTGGAAGGCACGAACGAGATCATGCGGGTGATCATCGCCCGGGAGATGACCAAGTGAGCGAGGCCGAGGTCGTCACCCGGATCGAAAACGGCGTCGGTCGCATCACCCTGAACCGGCCCAAGGCGATCCATGCCTTAAACCGGACGATGTGCGAGGCGATGACGGAGGCGCTGCTGGCCTGGCGTTCGAATCCCTCCGTCTCCTCCATACTTATAGACCACGCCGGCGAGCGGGGTTTTTGCGCGGGCGGCGACATTCGCATGATCGCCGAAAGCGGTGCGGGCGATGCGTCTGAGGCCAAGGTCTTCTTCCTGGCCGAGTACCGGCTGAACCACCTGATGTTCGACTATCCCAAGCCGATCATCGCCATCGTGGACGGCATCGTCATGGGCGGCGGGGTCGGCATTTCCGAGCCGGCCGACATTCGTGTGGCGACCGAGCACACCACCTATGCCATGCCCGAGACCGGGATCGGCCTGTTCCCCGACGTGGGCGGCGGCTGGTTCCTGCCGCGCCTGCCGGGCCAGACCGGCGTGTGGCTGGCGCTGACGGGTGCGCGGCTGAAGGCGGCGGATACGGTGGCCCTTGGCATCCACACGCACTTCGTGCCCGCGGATCGCGTCCCCGCGCTGAAGGCCGATCTGATGGGCGAGGCCGCCGATCCGTCGTCGGTCGTGGAGCGCCACGCCGGGAACGCGGGGCCTGCACCGCTGTCGGCCCACCGCGAGGCCATCGACCGGCTGTTCGCCTTCGACACGGTTGAGGAAATTTTCCAGGCGCTTGAGGCGGACGGCTCGGACTGGGCGCTGCAGCAGCTGGAAACCCTGAAGACCAAGTCGCCTCAGTCGCTGAAGGTCTCGCTGCGCCAGATACGCACGGGCGCGACGCTGAACAGCTTCGCCGACAATATGGCGATGGAATACGCCTTGGGCGGGCGCGTTGTGCGCACCCACGACTTCCAGGAAGGCGTGCGGGCGGTGATCGTGGACAAGGACAATGCGCCGAAATGGTCCCCGGCGGACCTGTCGGGCGTTACCGACGAGACGCTTGATGCGCTGTTCGCGCCGCTGCCGGATAACGAAAAATGGACGCCGCTGGCCTGACCACGGCGCCGACAAAGGGAGAGACACCATGACCAAGATCGCCTTCATCGGCTTGGGCAATATGGGCGGCGGCATGGCCGCGAACCAGGCCAAGGCGGGCCATGCGGTCGCCGCCTTTGATCTGTCGGCGCAGGCGCTGGATCGGGCAGTGGCGGCCGGTTGCATCGCGGCCGGATCGGTCGCCGAGGCGGTCAAGAACGCCGAGGTGGTCATCACCATGCTGCCGGCCGGGCCGCATGTGCTGAAGGTCTATTCCGAACAGATCATCGGCGCAGCGCCGTCGACCGCCCTGCTGCTAGACTGTTCGACCATCGACGTCGAAACCGCGCGCAAGGTCGCCGGGCTGGCCAAATCGGCCGGCTACGCCTTTGCCGACGCGCCCGTGTCAGGCGGCACCGCAGCGGCGGATGCGGGCACGCTGGCCTTCATGGTCGGCTGCGACGAGGGCGACTTCGCCCGCGTCGAGGCGGCGCTGGAGCCCATGAGCCGCATCACCATCCGCGCCGGCGATCATGGGGCGGGGCAGGCGGCCAAGATCTGCAACAACATGCTGCTCGGCATCTCCATGCTGGGCACGTGCGAAGCGATTGTGCTGGCTGAAAAGCTGGGGCTGGATCCCGAACGGTTCTTCGAGATTGCGTCCAAGTCGTCGGGTCAGTGCTGGAGCGTGACCAGCTATTATCCCTGGCCGGGTCCGGTGCCGACCGCGCCGTCCAACCGCGACTATCAGGGCGGGTTCGCCACGGCCATGATGTTGAAGGATCTGAAGCTGGCCCAGGACGCAGCGGCGAAATCCGGCGCCTCGACGCCTCTGGGCGCACAGGCCGAGGCGCTTTACGCCCTGTTTGACGGGATCGGGCATGGCGGCCGCGATTTCTCCGCCATGTTGCAGATGCTGCGCGGCAAGCTGGATGAGCTTAGTCCGGCATAGATTCGTCGCTCGCATTGTGATTGCGGCCCGTGCAGCTTCGGCTGCGCGGGCCTTTTCGTATGAGGCCGCAGCGGCGACGCAGATCGCTGACGGCTGGTGCGACCAAGGCGCGCGCCCAGCGCGTTCGCCTTATTCCGTTCGCCGGAAAGAGCCTGCGAAGAGTGAAGGTAAAGCAGCGGCTTAGCTCTTGTGGCTAGTGGGGACGGCTCGGGCAGAGATCGAAAATCGCCCGAAATGTGGCCGAACGGCGCTTGCGGCGCACATCGCTCCTGTGTCATGTAACCGCTTACATCGCTTATCGACGGATCTTCGAAAAGGGGCCGGGACGATAGGGAGCAGGGAGAGTTTGATTGGACATGGCCGCGCCTAGCGCTGCGTCTGCACGGCAGGAGGGCCAGCCCTTCGCCAAGGCCGCCACCATGCGCGACGTCGCCGAACGCGCCAATGTGTCGGTGGCTTCTGTGTCTCGTGTGTTGAACGGCTTGGGTGTGACCTCGGATGCGACGCGCCAGCGCGTGCTCGATGCTGTCGAGGACCTTCGCTACGTCCCTCACTTCGGCGCCCGCAGCCTGTCGACCAGCAAGAACGACACGATCGGCGTCATCCTGCCCGACCTTTTCGGCGAGTTCTTCTCCGAGCTGATCCGGGGCATGGACCTGGCCGCCCGCGCTCACGGCAAGCATCTGATCGTCTCCAGCTCGCATGACGGCGCGGAAGACACCCTGGCGGCCGTGCGTTCGATGCGTGGGCGGGTGGACGGCATGATCGTGCTGTCCCCGCATCTGGGCGCGGCGAACCTGTCGTCAGAGTTCGCCGGTCGGATGCCGGTCCTGCTGATGAACGGCGGCGCGGCCGAGCCCGGCCGGGCGTCCATCATGATCGACAACCACGGCGGCGCCGTCGGCGCGGTCCAGCATCTGCTGTCCACCGGCCGCAAGCGCATCGCCCACATTCGCGGCGCCGCCGGCAACATCGAGGCGGACACGCGCGCGGCCGGATACACGGCGGCGCTGAATGATCATGACCCGATCATCGTCGAGGGCGACTTCTCTCAGGCCTCGGGCCATCGCGCCGCGACCCAGCTTCTGGCCATGACAGAGCGGCCCGACGCCGTCTTCGTCGCCAATGACATGATGGCTGTCGGGGCGCTTCTGGCCTTCCAGGAGGCCGGCGTGCGCTGTCCTGAAGACATCGCTGTCGTCGGCTTCGATGACGTGCCCATCGCCGCCCTGATGCGGCCCGCGCTGACCACCATGCGCGTCAATATCGCGGAAATCGGCCGTAGGGGCGTCGAACGCCTGATCGGCCTAGTCCAGGCCGGCGCGACCGCCGACGCCACGGACACCGCTTGCGAAATCGTTCGGCCGATCCTGGTCGAACGCCAGTCCACCGCGGCGGCCTCGTCCGCCAGGTTCAACAAAGGGTAGGCCAGCCATGTCGCTGAAAACCGATCCCATCAGGAGGGGAGAGCTCAGGATGACCCAGTTCAACACGCGTAAGGCCGCGACCCGTCAGGTCGCCTTGGCCGCCGCATCGGCGCTTGCCATCAGCATGGCGGTTGTCGGCGGCGCGCAGGCGCAGGTCGCGACCTCGACGATCCGAGGCAATGTGACGGACGGCGCGACGGTCGAGGCCGGCGCCACCATCGTCGCGCGCAACGTCGCGTCGGGCTTCACCAGCCGCACCACGGCGAACGCACAGGGTGGCTATACGCTGTCGGGCCTGCGTCCCGGTACCTACGAAATCACGGCGACGACAGCCGAGAACGAGACGGCGACCGACACCGTCTCGATCGGCGTGGGTCAGGTCGGCAACCTGGATCTGGCTGTGGCAGGCGCTGCGGCCAGCGCGGCTGACGCCAATGCGGCTAACCTGGGAGATATTGTCGTGACCGGGCGTCGCCTGGTCGAGGTGCGCACGCCTGAGAACGCCACCAACGTCACGACCCAGCAAATCCAAACCCTGCCACAGATCAACCGCAACTTCCTGAACTTCGCGGCTCTGGCGCCGGGCGTGCGGGTCGGAACCAATGAGTCCGAAGTTCAGATCACAGCAGGCGGTCAGCGCGCCGAGTCCGTCAACGCCTTCATCGACGGCGCCAGCCTGAAGTCGAACATCATCGCCGGGGGCATCGTCGGTCAGGACGACAGCCGCGGCAATCCGTTCCCGCAGGCGGCCGTCCAGGAATTCCGCGTTGTCAGCCAGAACTTCAAGGCTGAATACGAGCAGGCCTCGTCAGCCATCATCACGGCCGTGACGCGCTCCGGCACCAACGAGTTCCACGGCGAAATCTTCGGCACTTATCGGGACCAAGATTTCATCAAGCAAGACGAGTTTTCGCGTGCGGCAGGCCGTGAAAAGCCCGCGCTCGAAGTTCAGCAATACGGCGCCGCTCTGGGCGGGCCGATCATTCAAGACAAGCTGCACTTCTTCGGCAGCTATGAGCACAAGCAAGAAAATCGCGCTGCTGCTGTGACGCTAGGCCGTCAGAACCCGGCCTATGTCAGTCAGTTCGGTCAATATATCGGCACCTTCGCCACGCCGTTCGAGGAAGACCTTTACTTCGGCAAGCTGAGCTTCCAGCCGGCAGAGGGGCATCTCATCGATCTGAGCGTCACCTATCGAGACGAAGCAGATGTGACGGGCGTCGGCGGCGCAAACTCCATCGAACGCGCAAGCGGTCTGCAGCAGACGACCAAGAGCGCCAATCTGCGTTATCAATGGCAGGGCGACGGCTTCCTGAACGAGTTGGCAGTCGATTACCGCAATTATAATTACAACCCGACCGCGGTGAACTTCGACCAGATCGGCCGGAGCTATCGCATCTTCGAAAACGGCTATGATCCGTTCGGCGGCGTCTCCATCTTGAACATTGGTGGATCCGGCAGCCGTCAGGACATCAGCGACAACGCGCTGACCATCCGCAACGATCTGACGTTCAACGACATCCAGTTCAACGGTAATCACACGATCAAGCTGGGCGCCAAGGTCAGCCGCCAAGACTATGAGGTCGTCAAGGAGTTCGGCCGTAATCCCGAGTTCTTCTATGACCTAAACGGCACAGCCAGCGGCAATGCCGCCGTGCCGTATCGTGTTCAACTGGGCAACGAATTCCCCACGGTTGACCTGACCAACACCGTCATCGGCCTGTACGCGCAGGACGACTGGCAGATCACGGACAAGCTTGAACTGAATTTGGGTCTGCGCTGGGACTACGAGACCAACGCCGATAACAAGAAGTATGTCACGCCCGCTTCGGTGGTCGCAGGGCTCAACCAGTGGATCGCTTCGACCGATGGCGGCAAGCCTGCCGGCTATGCGCCGAGCTGGTTCAACATCAACGACTACATCTCGACCGGCGACAATCGTGACCCGTTCAAAAAGGCCTTCCAGCCGCGGATCGGCTTCTCGTATGATGTCTTCGGGGATCGCAGCACGGTTCTGTTCGGCGGCGCTGGTCGTTACTACGATCGCGTGCAGTTCAACTTCGCCTTCGACGAACTCGCCAAGCCTTTCGATTTCACCCAGAACGTCTTCTTCTCGACCACCGGCCGCCCGGCTGGCGTGGCTAACGGCAGCTCGTCCGACCCGATCCTGTGGAACGCCTCATACGAGACCACAGCTGGACTTGACGCCATCCTAGCCAACATCCCGGCCAAGGGCGAAGCCTTCCTGCTGAAGAACGACTTCGAGCCGCCCCGCACGGATCAGTTCAACCTAGGTGTGCGCCAGCGCGTCGGCGAGTGGCAGACCGAGTTCACCCTCGCTTACGGCAAGACCGAAAACGAGTTCACCTGGCAATATCTGAACCGCTGCCGCGAACCAACGCGTGGCAACGACGGCAATGGTTTCGGCGACAACGGCGGCTTCTGCGGCCCCGGTGCGACAAACCCCTATCGTTCGTATCTGGTGTCCGATCACAACAAGGAGCGCACGTTTAAGGCGCTCTACGTCAAACTGGACAAGGCTTACACCCGCGACTCCGGCTGGGGCGTCAACATCGCCTACACCCTGTCCAAGGCTGAGCAGAATGGCGGCAACGACAACTTCTGCTTCGACTGCTTCTCGGTCGAAAGCTCGCCCGTGCGGTCCTCGGCCAATGACGAACGCCACCGCATCGTCGCCAACGGCATCGTCGACCTGCCGCTCGATTTCCAACTGTCGGGCATTCTGACCCTGGGTTCGGGCACGCCTTACGACGTGTTCGACGGACGCGGCGCCAACTTCGTTTACCGCCCCTACGGCGCCTATCCGGAGAAGGAGCAGTTCTTCCTGCCGAACGCCTTCGCCTATCGGAACCTCGATCTCCGTCTGACGAAGAACTTCGACGTGCCGGGCGCTGGTGAGCTGTCGGTCTATGTGGACGCCATCAACGTGTTCAACTTCAAGAACTACAGCGGCTTCGACGGAGGCACGGGTTCGGCGACCAACCCGAACCCGAACTTCGGCCGCCCGAGTTCGGTGCTGTTCCCGACACGGACGTTCCAGATCGGCGCCCGTTACTCCTTCTAAATCCTGAGCCTAGGCCGCCTCGTGCTTGTTGCGAGGCGGCCTTTCTTTTTCGATTGAGACCCAGTGAGCGTGCCCATGAATCGTCGAAACTTCCTGATGCGGACCACCACAGGCGCGGCGGCTCTGGCCGTTGGATTTCCGGTGATGGCGGCGGCGCAGCAGGCGGCGGCGACAGGGGCGGTCAATGGGACGCAGAGACGGCCGGTGCGGCTGGATCAGGAGATTGAGGAACTTCAGGAGCGGACGTTCCGGTGGTTCGAGAGGGTCACGGATCGCAAGACCGGTCTGACGCCGGATCGCTGGCCGACGCCGTCCTTCTGTTCGGTGGCGGCGGTCGGGTTCGCCCTGACCTGCTGGCCGGTGGGCGTCGAGCGCGGCTGGATGAGCCGAGCCGAGGCGCGTGAGCGGACCCTGACGACGCTGCGCTTCTTCCATGACCTGCCGCAGGGCCCGGAGGCCAGCGGTACGGCGGGGTACAAGGGCTTTTTCTACCACTTCCTGGATATGGAGACGGGGCTTCGTTACCGGACCAACGAACTGTCCACCGTCGATACGGCGCTGTTGATCGGCGGCATGTTGTTCGCCGCCCGCTACTTCGACGGCCGTCATGCCGACGAGGCGGAAATCCGTCAGAAGGCCCAGGCTATCTACGAACGGATCGAATGGCCGTGGGCCGTGATCCGCGACAACCGCATCACCATGGGCTGGCACCCGGAGACCGGCTTCATTCCGTCCGACTGGCACATCTATAACGAGGGCATGCTGGTTCTGCTGCTGGCCATCGGCAGCCCGACCCACCCCGTTTCTGTCAATGTCTGGCACGAATGGGCGGCCAGCTATGACGAGAGCTGGACCGATCGCTGGGGCAGCTGGCACCTGAATTTCGCGCCCATCTTCGGGCACCAGTACAGCCATATGTTCATCGACTTCCGCGGCATTCAGGACGCCTGGATGCGCGGGCAGTCGGCCCAGCTGGGCGAATACCTCGACTATTTCGAAAACAGCCGCCGCGCCGTCTACGCCCAGCAGAAATACGCCCACGACAATCCGGGCGGCTGGAACGGCTATTCGTCCGAGGTCTGGGGCCTGACGGCCTGCGACGGGCCCGGCGATTTCAAACAGGTCATCGACGGCAAGGAGCGCGAGTTCTTCAGCTATTCCGCGCGCGGTCCGGGCGAGCGCGACGACGGCACCATCGCGCCGACGGCGGCGGCCAGCTCCATCGCCTTCGCGCCTGAGATCGTCGTGCCCTGCGTCAAGGCCATGAAGGCGCGCTATGGCGCGGGCGTCTATACCGAGTGGGGCTTCCTCGACAGCTTCAACCCGACCCTGACGGTGCGAGACGGGCCGCTGCAGCACGGCAAGATCGTGGACGGCGTGGGCTGGGTGGACGGCGACTATCTGGGCATCGACCAGGGGCCGATCGTCATCATGACCGAGAACCACAGGTCCGAGTTCGTCTGGCGCTATATGCGCGGCGAGCCCAATATCCGCCGGGCGCTCGACATCGCGGGCTTCACCGGCGGCTGGATGAACGGATGAGTTTGACGGCCCCCAGGCCCCATCTTGATAGACGCGGCGCGCTGGCCCTGATGGCGGGAGGGGCGGCTGCGGCCTGCACCCCTCGCCGTGACGGGGAGACCGTTCTGCGCTTCTGGGCCATGGGCAATGAGGGGGGGACGGTCGGCCAGTTGATGCCCGAGTTCGAGCGCCGCAATCCGGGCGTCCGCGTCTCGGTCCAGCCCCTGCCGTGGACGGCCGCGCACGAGAAGCTGCTGACCGCCTATGCCGGGGCCTCGTTGCCGGACGTCAGCCAGATCGGCAATACCTGGGTGGCGGAGCTGACCGCCATCGGCGCCCTGTCGCCGACCCCGCCCGAGGCCGCGAACCTGCTGACCGACCAATTTCCGGCGGTGCTGGAGACCAACGAGATCGCCGGCCGCGCCATGACTACGCCCTGGTATGTCGATACGCGGCTGTTGTTCTATCGCAAGGATCTGCTGGCGCGGGCCGGCTTCGACGCCCCGCCCGAAGACTGGGCCGAATGGAAGCGGGCCATGCATGCGATCAAGCGTGTGGCCGGCGGCGACAACTACGCCATCCTGCTCCCGTTGAACGAGTTCGAGCAACTGCTGACCTTCGGGCTTCAGATCGACGAGCCGCTGCTGCGGGATCGGGATACGCGGGGGAACTTCTCCAGCCCCGGCTTCGTGGCGGCCCTAGCCTTCTATCGCAGCATGTTTGCCGAGGGGCTGGCGCCGCTGGCCTCGTCGACGCAGATTTCGAACGTCTGGACCGAGTTCGCCAGGGGCTATTTCAGCTTCTACTTCTCCGGCCCGTGGAGCGTGGGCGATTTCCGCAGCAAGCTGCCCCCGTCGTTCCAGCCGAACTGGGCTACGGCGGGCGTGCCGGGACCGAATGGCCTGGGCGCCTCGGCACCGGGCGGGTCCAGCCTGGCGGTCTTCAAATCCTCCCCGCACCAGGACGCCGCCTGGGCCCTGGTCCGCTATTTGTCCGAACCGGCGGTGCAGGCCCGGTTCAACACCATCGTCGGCGACCTGCCCGCACGCCAGGGCGCCTGGGACATTGCGGGCGTGGAGCGCGATCCGATGCTGGCCCCGTTTCGGGGTCAGCTGGCGCGCGCCAAGGCGGTGCCCAAGGTGCCGGAATGGGAGCGGATCGTGACGGAGATGCAGATCGTCGCTGAACGGATGGTGCGCGGCGAATACACGCCTGAGACCGCCGCTACCGAGATCGACCGCCGCGCTGACCGCCTTCTGGAAAAGCGCCGCTGGATGATGGAACAGGGCAGGGCCGTATGACCGTCGTCGACCCGACACTGGCCAAGGCGGGGGCCAGCGTTAAGCCGTCACGCGGCCGCAGCGCGCGCGAGCGTGCCGCCTGGGCCTTCGTCGCCCCGGCCATGATCGCCATCGGCCTGTTCTTCGCCATTCCAGTGATCGCGGCCCTGCTGCTCAGCCTGACCGATTTCGACATCTACGCCTTGGCGAACCTGGACAATCTGCGTTTCGTCGGCCTGCAGAACTATGAGCGGCTGCTGACCAATCCCCTGTTCTGGGGCGCGATGAAGAACACCCTGACCTTCGCCGTTCTGGGCGTGCCCCTGTCCATCGCCGCGTCCCTGGCGGCGGCGGTGATCCTGAACGCGCGGGTCGTGAAGTGGCGGCCGATCTGGCGGGTGATGTTCTTCGCCCCCTATGTCACGACCCTGGTCGCGACGGCGGTGGTATGGCGCTATCTGCTGCACACCCGGTATGGCGTCATTAACTGGGGGCTGGAGAGCATCGGCCTGCCTGCTGTCGATTGGCTGGGCGATCCATCGACGTCCATTCCGGCGATCCTGATGTTCGTGGTCTGGAAGATCTTCGGATACAATATGCTGATCTTCCTGGCGGTGCTTCAGACCGTGCCGGACGACCTGTACGAGGCCGCGCGCATCGACGGCGCCGGCCCGTGGAAGCAGTTCCGCCATGTGACCCTGCCGGCCATCGCGCCGACCATGCTGCTGGTCTCGATCATCTCGGTCGCCAGCTTCTTCCAGCTGTTCGCCGAACCCTATGTGATGACCCAAGGCGGGCCGGCCCAGAGCACGGTGACGGTGCTCTACTTCATGTACGAAGAGGGCTTCAAATGGTGGAACCTGGGCTCCGCCAGCGCCGTCGCCTTCGTCCTGTTCCTGTGCATCCTGGCGATCACCCTGGTCCAGCTGGCGGTCGCCAAGCGGGTGGGGGCATATCAATGAAACTCCGCGCTATCCTGCTCAATCTGGCCGTCGGCCTCATCGCCATCATCGTCCTGTTCCCGCTGGTCTGGATGGTGTCGGTCAGTTTCATGGCGACGGGCGAGGCGGCCGTCTTCCCGCCGCCGCTGCTGCCATCGCACTGGACGCTGGAGCATTATCGCGACCTGTTCCTGAACCAGGGCATGGGCCGTTATTTGTGGAACAGCTTCGCCCTGGCCACACTGGCGACGATCCTGGCGCTGGGGTTCACGGTTCCGGCCGGCTACGCCTTCGCCAAGCTGAAGTTCGCCGGGCGCGAGCGGTTGTTTCAGTTCCTGGTTGCCGCCCTGGTGGTGCCGGCCCAGATCGGCACCCTGCCGCTGTTCCTGATGCTGAAGTCGATGGGCCTGGTGAACACCTATGCCGGGGCGCTGGTGCCTTGGCTGGCGTCCATCTTCGGCCTGTTCCTGGTGCGCCAGTATGCGTTGAGCATTCCCGACGAGATGTTGGAGGCCGCGCGGATCGACGGGGCCAGCGAGGGCCAGATCTTCCGCCGCGTGGTCCTGCCGACCTTGCAGCCGATCATCGTGACCCTGGGCTTGTTCGTCTTCCTGGGCAGCTGGAACGACTTCCTGTGGCCGCTCATCATTCTGACGGACCAGTCGAACTACACCCTGCCGGTGGCGCTCGCGGCCCTGTCGCGTGAGCATGTGCAGGACATCGAACTGATGATGGCCGGCGCCGTCGTCACGGTCGCGCCCGTGCTGATCCTCTTCCTCGCCCTGCAACGCTACTACATCCGCGGCATGCTCGCGGGCAGCGTGAAGGGCTGACCAGAACTGCGAGTTTCGATGCGTAATCTCCTGCTGGCCGCCGCCTCGGTCCTGACCCTCGCTCTGGCCGCGCCCGCCGTCGCCCAGGAGACGCGCGTTCTCGACAGCATGGACGACGCGACGCGGTGGGAGGCCAGCGCCTCGACCGACGTTCAAGCCGCCGTCTCCGCCGTCGCCGGCCATGACGGGAAAGCGGTGCGCCTCGACTACGATTTCGACGGCAAGGCGGGCTATGCGGTGCTCAGCCGGCCGCTGCCGTTTGATTTGCCCGACAACTACGAGATCAGCTTCTGGGTGCGGGGCGCCGGGCCGACCAATACCTTTGAGGTCAAGCTGACCGACGCTTCGGCCGACAATGTCTGGTGGAGGCAGACGGCGCGCTACGACTTCCCAGACGGTTGGACCAGATTCGTCATCAAGCGCCGTCAGGTCTCCAAGGCCTGGGGGCCTAGTCCCGAGACGATCCTGCGTCGCGCCGAGCGGGTCGAATTTGTCGTGGTCGCGGCCGAGGGCGGCAAGGGCTCGGTCGAGATCGACCAACTGACCCTGCGCGCACTGCCGGTCGATCCGCCTATCCCGCCCCAGCCGATCGCCAGCGATGGACGCACGGCGTCGACCGCCTCCAACGCCGTCGATCTCGACCCAAAAACCGCCTGGACCCCGCCGGTGGGCGAGGCCTCGGCCCTGACATTGGACCTGGGTTACGAGCGAGAGTTCGGCGGCCTGACCCTGCGTTGGGGCGAGCGGGGCGCGGCGAGCGACTATCGCGTTTCGGCCTCGATCAACGGGCGCGACTGGCGGCCGCTGACGACGGTCACGAGCGGCAACGGCGGCGTCGACTGGTTGAGGACGCCCGAGGCGACGGCGCGCTGGGTGAGGCTGGAACCGCTGACGCCCGTTCCGGCGCCGGACGTCGTCGGGTCGTCCGGCGCGGGTCAGCGGCTGGGCGCGGCCCAGGCCACGACCTATGCGCTGAATGAGATCGAGGTCGAACCGCTGACGTTCGGCGCGGACCGCACGGTGTTTCTGGAAACCGTGGCCAAGGAAAACCGGCGCGGCCTCTATCCGCGCGGCTTCTCCGGCGAGCAGTCCTACTGGACCCTGGTCGGTGTGGATGGGGGCGGCGAGAGCGGCCTGATCGGCGAGGACGGCGCCATCGAACTGCGCCGCGCCGGGCCCAGTATCGAACCCTTTGTGGTCGACAACGGGCGGCTGATCACCTGGGCCGACGTCAATATCGAACAGGGGCTGAAGGACGGCGACCTGCCGATCCCGTCGGTGACCTGGACCGCCGACGACTGGACGCTGAAGATCACCAGCTTCGCCGACGGGCAGGCCGATCAGGCGCAGCTCTGGGGCCGTTACGACCTGACCAACACCTCCAGCCGGCCGCGCACCCTGACCCTGGCCCTGGCCGCCCGGCCGATGCAGGTCAATGCGCCGCGTCAGTTCCTAACTATTCCCGGCGGGGTCAGCCCGATCGGGAATTTCGCCTGGAACGCCGCCGAACTGAAGCTGAACGACACGGTGCGGGTACAGCCGCTGGCGGCCCCGGATCAGGTCGCGCTGGCGACCTTCGACGCCGGCAGCGATCCGCAGACCCTGATCCTGCCCTCCGCGCGCCGACCGGCCGCCGAGGTCATGACGACGACCGACGCCACAGGTCTGGCCGCCGGCGCCCTGACCTACGAGGTGACGCTTCAACCCGGAGAGACGCGCACGTTCGGATGGGTGTCGCAGCTGTCCGGCGACACCCTAGCGCCCGAGCAGGTGGGGCAGGCGGCGGCTGTGCTGGACGCGGTCGAGGCCCGGCTGGCCGCCGAATGGCGCGAGAAGCTGGATCGGGTCGAACTGACGTTGCCGCCCGCCGCCCAGCGGATCGAGGACGCGCTAAAATCGTCGCTGGCCCATATGCTGATGTCGCGTCAGGGGCCGATCCTTCAGCCCGGCACACGCAGCTACAACCGCTCCTGGATCCGCGACGGGGCCATGATGGCCGAGGGGTTGAACCGGCTGGGCATGGCCGAGCATTCGGCCGCCTATCTGCGCTGGTACGCCCCCTATGTGTTCGAGAACGGCAAGGTCCCGTGCTGCGTCGATGCGCGCGGCGCCGATCCGGTGCCCGAGAACGACAGCCACGGCGAGTTCGTCTTCCTGGCCGCCGAAACCTATCGCTACACCAAGGACGACGCCCTGCTGCGCCAGGTCTGGCCGCAGGTGCAAAAGGCGATCGCCTATATGGACGAGCTGCGCGCCTCGACCCGGACGGCGGCCTTCCAGACGCCGGACCAGCGTCACCTGTACGGCCTGCTGCCGCCGACGATCAGTCACGAGGGCTATTCGGACAAGGCGGCCTATTCCTACTGGGACGACTTCTGGGGCCTGCTGGGCTACAAGGACGCGGTCTACATCGCCGAGACCCTGGGCGATGTAGAGGCTGCGGCCCGCTACGCGGCAGCGCGGGATCAGTTCGCCGCCGACATCCGGGCGTCGATCACGGTGACGGCGGCCCATCACGGCATCGACTGGATCGCCGGCGCTGCGGACCGGGGCGATTTCGACGCCACCTCGACCACCATCGCCCTGTCGCCAGCGGGCGAGCAGGATCATCTGCCGCCCGAGCTTCTGGCGCGAACCTTCGATCGCTACTGGGAAAACTTCCAGAACCGTCTGACCAACCGCACGGCGTGGAAGGACTACACCCCCTACGAATGGCGGCTGGTCGGCGCCTATGTGCGGCTGGGTCAGAAGGACCGGGCGCTGGATGTGCTGGACTTCCTGATGGCCGACCGTCGGCCCGAGGCCTGGAACGGCTGGGCCGAGGTGGTGGGGCGCGAAAAGCGCGAGCCGCGCTTCATCGGAGACATGCCGCACGCCTGGATCAGCTCCGACTATATCCGCTCGGCGCTCGATCTGTTCGCCTATGAGCGGGACCGCGATCACGCCCTAGTGCTGGCGGCCGGCGTACCTGAGGCGTGGCTGGACACCGCCGAGGGGGTCGGCGTGCGGGATTTGCGCACGGCCTATGGGCCGCTGACCTACGCCTACCGCAAGGAACGGCGCGGCCATGTGCTGACCCTGGGCGACGGCGCGACGCCGCCGGGCGGCTTCGTGCTGCAATGGCCGGCGGGGCAGGGGCGGCCGGAGCGCGTTCGTATCGACGGCCGTTCAGCGACGTGGTCGAGTGATGAACTGGTCATTCCGGCAGGGGCGCGGCGGGTTGTTCTGAACTGAGCCTTTTTGCTTGAGGCGAAGGGGTCAGAGGCGCTTGAAGGCTTTCCCGTCCGCGCCGAACAGGTGGGCCTGTTTTGCGGGCACGTGCAGCGTCAGTCGCTCGCCTGCCTTGGCCCCTAGTTCGCCCGCCAGCTGAACCGTCAGCGTGTCTGGCGTCGCCGGATGTTTCAGGTGCGCCATGGTCGTCGCGCCCAGGGTCTCGACGAACATGACCTCGGCGCTCAGGGCGTCGCCGGCGTCGTTGAGGGTCAGATGCTCGGGGCGGACGCCCAGGGTGACGGCGTCGCCGGGCTTGGCCGATGCGGCGTCCACAGAGATCCGGATCGTCTCGCCGGCCGTGATCTTCACCGTCGCGCCGGTCGCCGACGCCTCCACGATCTCGGCGGTCAGCAGGTTCATCTTGGGACTGCCGATGAAGCCGGCGACGAACAGGTTGGCGGGCTGTTCGTAAAGTTCCATCGGCGCGCCGACCTGTTCGATCCGACCGGCGTTCAGCACCACGATCCGGTCGGCCAGGGTCATGGCCTCGACCTGGTCGTGGGTGACATAGATCATCGTGGTCTTCAGCTCGGCGTGCAGCCGCGCGAACTCATAGCGCATCCGCACGCGAAGGGCGGCGTCCAGGTTGGACAGAGGCTCGTCGAACAGGAAGACCTCGGGCTCGCGCACAATGGCGCGACCGATGGCGACGCGCTGGCGCTGGCCGCCCGACATCGCCTTGGGCTTGCGATCCAGATAGTCGGTGATGCTGAGCGCCTCGGCGGCGGCGCGGACGCGACGATCGATCTCGCCCTTGTCCGTCTTGGCCAGCTTCAGGCCGAAGGCCATGTTCTCATAAGCCGTCATGTGCGGGTAGAGCGCATAGGACTGGAACACCATGGCGATGCCTCGGTCCGACGGCGAAAGGTCGTTGACCACGCGGTCGCCGATCAGAACCTGGCCGGTCGTCGCCTCTTCCAGACCGGCGATGGTGCGCAGCAGGGTGGACTTGCCGCAGCCCGACGGGCCGACGAAGACGACGAACTCGCCGTCGGCGATCTCCAGATCGACGCCCTTCAGCACTTCGACGGCGCCGAACGCCTTCTTCACGTCGACCAGACGGACGTTCGCCATGCTTCCTGCTTTCCTGACCCGGTTTTGTTTTGCCGCACCGTAACCGGTTACATGGCGGGATCAATGGCGCACGATGTCTCGCCGACGATTGAAATTGCAAAACTGCAAAATTAGGCTTTCGCAAAAACAAAGCGCTGGATAGAAGCCCGCTGCCAATCGCGGGGGAGTATCCGAATGACAAAGCGCAACTTCTTGATGACGACAGCCTCGATCGCCTGGCTGGCGACGGCTGCGGCCGCCCAGGCCCAGGAGGCGGCGCGCGTGGACGATGTGGTCGTCACCGGCTCCCGGATCGCAGGCGGCGAGCGGATCGCACCGGTGGAGACCGTGGCCCGCGAGACGGTGGCCGCCGCCGGCATCGCCGATGCCTCTCAGCTGATCCGGCTGGTCACGGCGAACTCGGGCTCCGAGGCCCAGGTCGATCAGCTGAACCAGCCGCAGAGTTCGGGCACAGCCCAGTTCAACCTGCGCAATCTCGGCCTTGGCTCGACCCTGGTCCTGGTGGACGGCCAGCGCTGGACCAACAGCGCCGTGGTGGCGACCGACGGGTCGGGCTTCGTCGATATCAACTCGCTGGTTCCGATGATCGCGCTTCAGCGGGTCGAGGTGGTCAAGGACGGCGCCTCGGCGGTCTATGGCTCGGACGCGGTGGCGGGCGTGGTCAACTTCATCACCCGGCGGGGCGTGGACCGCCCCGAGGTCAGCGCCAAATACGCCGTCGCCGACGGGTCGGAAGAGAGCGTGATCGAGGCGCTCGGCGGGTTCGGCCTGCTGGGCGGCGACCTGACGCTGGCGGCCTCGCATTTCCATCGGTCGGCCCTTGGGTCGGATGAGCGAGACTTCACCCAGGCCGAACGCTATGGCCGCGCCGCCTGGACGGCCGTGACCAGCTATGGCCAGCCGGGCTCCTATTTCCGACCCAGCCGCAATGGGTTTTCGCCCGATCCGGCGTGCGGCGATCCGGCGTTCGGCAGCGCCTATCTGAACACGCCGACCGACAGCTTCTGTCGGCTGGACTATTCCGACTTCTTCGATCTGGTCCCGGAGGAGACGCGCACGCAGCTGTTCGCGGATTACCGGCGGCCTGTGGGCGACATGACTTTGTCGCTGCAAGGGGCGTGGTCGGCGACCAACACCATTGCGCGCCAATCGCCGTCGTTGCCGATCCTGGCGCGGTCGCTGACCGTGCCGGCGACCCATCCCGACAATCCGTTCGGCGAGGCGGTGCTGTTCCGGGGGCGGTTGCTGGGGGCGGAGGCCGGCGCGTCGCAGGCGGAGTTCGACTATCGCACCTGGCGTCTGGCGGCCGGGCTGGATGGGCGCTTCGGCAATGGCTGGACCTGGAACCTGTCGGCGACCAGCAGCCGCCAGCACGTGGCCTATGACAAGCCCGACACCATCGGCAGCGCCTTGCAGAATGCGCTGAACGGCCTGGGCGGGGCGGGCTGCAACCCGGCGACGGGGACGCCCGGCGTCGGCGCCTGCCAGTATTTCAACCCGTTCGGCAGCGCCTATCTGGGGACCGGGACGGCGAACAGCGCCGCCCTGATCGACAGCCTGATCGGCTCGACCGGCCTGCGGGGCGCGGCGACCCTGACGACGGTGGACGCCTCGACCAGCGGCGAGGCCCTGGCCTGGGCCGGCGGGTCGGTCGATGTCGCCGTCGGCGCCCAGTATCGCCGCAGCGGCTTCCGTCACGACTGGAGCGATCTGGTGAACCGGGGCGATCTGCTGACGGCGGGCGTGTCGCCGGACTTCGAGGGCCATCAGGAAGCCTTGGCCGCCTTCGCCGAAGCCCGCGTCCATCTGGGCGAACGGATCGAGGCGCAGCTGGCCGGGCGCTACGAATCCTACGACGGAAACGAGGGCCGGTTCAGTCCCAAGGCTGCGATCCGGTGGGACGTCACCGACGCCTTCGCCCTGCGCGCGTCATGGGGGCAGGGGTTCCGGGCGCCGTCGGTCTATGTCCAGTCGGGGGCGCAGGCGTCGCAGCCGTCGGTGTTCGACCGGGGGGCGTTCGTCTTCGTCAACACCCTGACCTCGGGCCGGGCCGACCTGAAGCCCGAGAAGTCCGAGAGCCTGAACCTGGGCGCAGTCTGGACGCCGATCGACGGGCTGGAGCTGGGCGTGGACGCCTGGCGGTTCGACTATGCCGATCAGGTGGTCAAGGAGTCGGCGCAAGGCATCATAAACCAGGCGGCGGCCGATACGGCGGCGGGGCGGACCGGCACGGAGGCGCAGAGCCGCATTACCCGCTCGGCCAGCGGCGCCCTGACCTTCGTGCAGCTGTATTTCGTAAACGCCTCGTCCATCGAGACCCAAGGGATTGACCTGTCGGCCCGCTATCGGCGCGGCCTGTGGGGCGGGGAGGCGACGGCCTCGGCGACCTGGACCTATGTGGACGCCTATGACATCCGGCTGGACGCGTCGGCCGCCAAGGTGTCGGGCGTCGGTTCGACCAACCTGAACAACATCGGCCGGTCCCTGCCGCGCAATCGCGGGGAGTTCGCCCTGGGCTGGAGCGGCGGGGCGAATACGGTGACGGCCCTGGTCCACTACACCGACGGCTACGCCAACGATCGCAGCGGCATCACCGACGCCAGCATCGCCAGCCAGACGACGGTCGATCTGCTCTACAGCCGCACGATCGGCGCCGACCTGGATCTGTCGGTCGGGGTGGTCAATGTCGCGGACAAGGCGCCGCCGCTGGCGCAGTTCGCCCTGGGCTATGACCCGGTCGTGGCTGATCCGCGCGGGCGGGTGGTCAGCATCGGCCTGAGCAAGCGGTTCTGACCAAGCGGTTCTGATCGGCGGTTGCGCGGTCAACCGGGCGGTGTATGCATCCCCCAGGGGAGAATCCGATGACCGACGGCGAGACGACGCGCAAACAGGCGTTCAAGGACCTGTCCGAGGACGCGCTGGGCTTCGGCGGCGCCGAGGTGCGGACCGCGCGCGACCTGCTGGTGCGGCCCCGACTGGTGCTCCAGGCCTGGATGATCGAGGGGCCGACAGGGGGCGGGCGTTACGCCAAGCCGTTGAAGCTGTACCTGGCGCTGAATGCGATCCTGATGCTGATCGTCTTTCTGCGCGGGGGCTTGAGCCTCTATCTGGAAGGCATCCCGGCCGAAGTGCTGAACCCCCTGCTCCAGGAAGCGGGCAAGTCGCGAGACGCCTTCATGTCGGACGCCGACGGCTGGATGTCGCTGGTGGCCGTGCCGATCATGGCGCCCCTCTATGCCCTGGCGGCCATGCCGCTGTTTCGCCTGTGGGACGCCCAGGACCTGGGCCTGAGATGCGGGTTCCGCGCGGCCTTCGCCTATCTGAACGCCTGGACCGTGCCGATGCTGCCGCTGGCCTGGTTCATGTTCAGCCCCGGCCCGCTGGCTGCGGCGTGCAGCCTTCTGATGCTGGTGCTGGGCGTCGTCGCCTTCATGCGGATGGGGCGGGGGCGGTGGTATCGGGGCGTGATCCCCGGCCTGGCCAAGGCCTTCGCCGTGATGGTCGCCATCGGCCTGTCGAGCGTCATCGCGACCGTCGTCGTGATGTTCATCGGCGTCTTCGCCGGATTTGCGGCCTAGACGGTCGCCCGACAAAAACACCGTCTAATTCGTCTAATTCGTCTATTTCAGCGTCAGAGCGAACGGCGCCACGCCCAGAAATGGCGAGCAAAGTGCAAGATCGCGCAGTTTCAGAGCGCTGCTGTTTTCAAAGACCCGTGACATCATTATCCGGCTCTGACGCATGTCCGGTCGATTGACGCTCCGGCCCTTCAAGTCCTTGATCTCGCGTCAAATCATCTATCGAAATGGTATGGGGAGATGGGTCGGAATGGCGACGCGTTTTTTCCCTGCGTGAGAGCTTAGCCGCAGTCGCTTCATAACCTTGCCGCCGGTTTTGGCTGTCCCTCGGCATCGACGGCCACCATGACGAACTCGGCCGTGGCGGAACGCCGCCGTTCTCCCGTCAGGAGGCGTTCGGCCCAGAGTTGCACCTCGACCGAGACTGAGCTGCGCCCGACCATCTTTACGCGCGAGACCAGTTCGACCATGTCGCCGCCGTCGATCGGGGCCTTGAAGTCGATGCGGTTGGTCGCGGCCATGACCATGACCTCGCGCGCATGGCGGGTCGCCGTGACGAAGGCGGCCTTGCCCATGAGCTTGAGCGCGTCGCCGCCGAACAGGGTGCCGTAGTGGTTGGTCGTGCCGGGAAAGACCATCTCTGCGGTCCTCAGCCAGCCATCGTCCGCCTCGCCTGCCTCATCGAGGGGCGTTAACGGTTGATCATCGCCCGCCGGCCTCAGGGCGACCATGTTGAAGGCTCCGCGCGTACACAGGCGGCGCTCGCCGCTCAGCAGGCTTTCGGCGTGCAGTTCGACTTCGACGCCCAGAGAGGACCGACCGATCCGAACGACGCGGCCAACCGCCTCGACCATCTCGCCGATCCGGGCCGGAGCCGCGAAATCGATCCGCTCGCATCCGGCCGTGACCACGGCCCGTCGCGCGTGGCGGCTCGCGGCCAGAAAGGCGACCTTGTCGAGGTGGGCCAGACCAACCCCGCCGAACAGGGTGCCATGGTGGTTGGCGTCACCGGGGAACACCATGTCGATCAGGCGAACCCTCACGGCTCGCACCTTTCCGCGCCGTAGTAGAGGTCGCGGGACAGTTCCTCGCGCACGATCTCGGCGCCGGCGCTCAAGGCGCGCAGCTTGCCATTGGCGACCCGGCGCGACAGGGGCGCCATGCCGCAGTTGGTGGCCGGATAGAGTTTGTCGGCGTCCACGAACTGAAGCGCCTTGCGCAAGGTGTCCGCCACCTCTTCGGGCGTTTCGATCGTGTCGGTCGCGACGTCGATGGCGCCGACCATCACCTTCTTGCCCCGGATCAGTTCGATCAGATCCATCGGCACGCGCGCGTTCTGGGCTTCGAGTGAAATGATGTCGATGCTGGAGGTCCGAAGCTTGGGGAAGGCTTCCTCATACTGCCGCCATTCGGAGCCGAGGGTCTTCTTCCAGTCGGTATTGGCCTTGATGCCGTAGCCGTAGCAGATGTGGACCGCCGTTTCGCACTTCAGCCCCTCGGCCGCCTTCTCCAGGGTCGCCACGCCCCATTCGTTCACCTCATCGAAGAAGACGTTGAAGGCGGGCTCGTCGAACTGGACGATGTCGACGCCGGCGGCCTCCAGTTCGCGGGCCTCCTCATTGAGGATTTTGGCGAACTCCCAGGCCAGTTTTTCGCGGCTGCCGTAATGGTCGTCATACAGGGTGTCGATCATCGTCATCGGCCCGGGCAACGCCCATTTGATCGGCTGGTCGGTCTGAGCCCGCAGGAACTTGGCGTCTTCGACGAAGACCGATTTCGGACGGCTGACGGCGCCCACGACCACCGGGACGCTGGCGTCATAGCGATTGCGGATTCGCATGGTCTTGCGGTTCTCAAAATCGACGCCGTCGAGGTGTTCGATGAAGGTCGTGACGAAATGCTGGCGGGTCTGTTCGCCGTCACTGACGATGTCGATGCCGGCCCGGCGCTGATCGTCCAGCGACAGGCGCAGGGCGTCCTGTTTGGCCTCGATCAGGTCATCGCCCTGCAGCTTCCAAGGCGACCAGAGCGTCTCGGGCTCGGCCAGCCAGACGGGTTTGGGCAGGCTGCCGGCGGTCGAGGTCGGGAGAAGGGTTTTCATGAGGGGAGACTCTGAAATCTGGAAACTGTTCAGGCGGCGGCGAAGGCGGCCGACCATTGGTCGAGGCGGGCGCGGTGCGGCTTGATGAACCGCTCTTCGACGAAGCGGCCCTGCTCGACGGCCAGCCGACTGCGCTCGTCGCGGTCGTAGACGATGCGGGTCAGCGAATAGTCCTGCGCCTTCAGGCTGGGCTGATACTGCTCAGTCGCCGGGGAGTTGGCGTTGTAGATCTCGGGCCGATAGATCTTCTGGAAGGTCTCCATCGTGGCGATGGTGCTGGCCAGTTCGAGGTCGGTGTAGTCGCTGGTGAGGTCGCTGACATGGTACAGGGCGAACGGCGCGACGCTGCCCGGTGGCATGAAGTAGCGGACCTTCATCCCCATCTTCGCGAAATACCGATCGGTCGGCGAGAAGGCGTCGTTGTCGTATTCCAGCCCCAGCACGGGATGGTCGAAGCCTGTGCGATGGTAGGTCTTGTTGCTGGAGACGCTGAGGCAGATGACCGGCGCCTTTGCGAAGTTGTCGCGATAGGCGCGCGACGCCAGAAAGTGCCTGAACAGCTTGCCGTGCAGATCACCGAAGTCGTCCGGCACGCCGCCGTTCGGGTGCGCTTTCAGGTGTTCGGGCAGGACTACGCTGAAGTCGTAGTCGCGGACATAGGAGGAGAAGTTGTTGCCCACGATCCCATCGATTCGCCGGCCCGTCCCCTTGTCGATGATCGTCGTCTGCAGGATTTCGATCAGCGGAAAGGCGTCGTCGCGCTCCGAGCAAAGGCTCATCTCGACCGAGACGATCTGAAGCTCCAGCGCATAGCGATCGCCCCTCGGATTGTCGTGGTGCGCCAGCGAGTTGAAGCGGTTGTCGATCATCCGCAGGGTATTGCGCAGATTGTCCCGACGGCTCTCGCCTCGCGCCAGGTTGGCGAAATTGGTGGTGATCCGCGTCGTGTCGGCGGGACGATAGTCTTCGTCGAGCGCGGTCCGCTTGATCCTGAATGTGAAGTCGGTGCTCGCCATGGTCTCTGCCGTTGATGCTGTGGCGAGACAGCGGACAGGGACGCGCGACCGCTCGCGCGCAGTCGTCCCGTCGCGGCGTTCATGCGACCTGACCGGACACCCCGCCGGAGGACGTTATCTGTCGGGGCAGGTCTCCTGGCTCACGGGTCACGGCTTCGGGTCCGGCCTTCCCAACGTCCGAAGACGTCAGTGACACGAAATGGACCTTCGGCTCGCCGCTCACAGTTGCGGGGACAGCGCCGGCATCACACCGGCTTCCCTCTTAGCTCCGCGTCGCCCGAGGGCGACACGCAGAACCTCGACGCCCCATACAACGGCGAGCCGGGGGACGAGTCAAGAAACATATAAGGATATCGTTATATGTTTCGCCCTATGTCGAGCGACATGGAGGTCGGGTATAGCTGCGGTTCGACACCGGCTCCGAGACCCCCCCGCAATGACCTACACCCTCTACGGCATTCCCAACTGCGACACGGTGAAGAAGGCGCGGGTCTGGCTGGAGAAGCAGGGGGTCGATTACGTCTTCCACGACTACAAGAAGGCCGGAGTGGATGCGGGGCGGCTGGGCCAGTGGGTCGACGAGCACGGGTGGGAGACGGTGCTGAACCGGGCCGGGACGACGTTCAAGAAGCTGCCCGAAGCCGACAAGGCGGGCATCGACAGGTCGAAGGCGATCGCGCTGATGACGGCCCAGCCGTCGATGATCAAACGGCCGGTGCTGGATCTGGGGGATCGGCGGCTGGTGGGGTTCAAGCCCGAGGCCTACGCCTCGGCGCTTACCTGAGACGGACGGTCGCGACGACGCCGAAGTGGTCGGAGGGATATTCGCCGTCGGTCGGCGTGTCGCCGAAGCGGCGGGCCTCGCCGGGGATGAAGGCGGCCTGTTCAACGAAGATGTGGTCGATGACGCGCTCAGGGTGACCCTTGGCGGGGTTCAGGGTGGTCGGGACCGAACCGCGGGGCAGGGCGCTGAAGAAGCGGGGACCCGTCAGGGTCGCCAGGCCGGAATCCTCCTGCGTCGCATTGAAGTCGCCCATGACGATCAGGGGCGTGCTGTCCTGCGGCAGCCAGCCGAGCAGGGAGGCGATCTGGCGAGCGCGGACCGGGCCGGCGTCCTGTTGCCACGCCAGATGGGTGACGACGACATCGACCGGGCGAAACTGGACCGCGACGCGAAGCCGAAGCGCGGTGCGGAAATCGTCGAGCGGCTCGAGCTTGGTCGAGGCCTCGGCCAGAACCGGCAGGCGGGTCAGCAGGGCGTTGCCATAGCGACGCGGGGCGCCCTCGGCGTCGGTCGAGACGAAGGCGACATGATAGCCGCCCAGCTCGCGCGCCAGCATCCGGGCCTGGTTCTCCAGCCCGACATTGGCGTCCTCCAGCACCTCTTGCAGGGCGATGACGTCGGCGTCCTGGGCCTTCAGGGCGGCGATCAGCAGCGGACGGCGGGCGGCCCAGTCACCCATGTTGTGCCAGATGTTGAAGGTGACGAGCTTCAGCTCGGCGGGCGTCTTGGCCTTTGGGGCCGTGGCGCAGCCTGCCAGCGGCGCCAGCGCGGCGGCGGCCAGCAGGGTGCGACGGGGGATCATCTCGGCCTCAGCCCTCGACGTCGGTCGAGGGGCGGTCGTGGCCGTCGGCGCTTTCGGTGACCCATTCGCCGGCGGCGGTTTCGTATTCGATGGCGGCGGTCTGGTCCGGCACGCGCTGCTCGCGGGCGGCGCGGACGGCGGCGGCCTTGGCGTCGTCGTGGCTGGCGAAGGTCTCGGAATAGGTGTCGCCGGACTTGTAGGCCCAGCCGCCGTCATGTTCGACGATGCGATAGGTGACATGGGCCATGGGGCGCGCTCCTGCGATTGATGAAACCGGACCCTAGACCGAACCGGCGGCGGCCGAAACGGCGACCTTACGAAGATTTCACCTAACGCCGCGCATCCGTTGAGGCGTCGGCCAGCCTCTTGTGGTCAGAAGGCCGCCGCATCAGGCTGCTGCAACGGTTAAAGGGGTACTCGTCATGCAAGACTTCATTCCGATCTTTGCGATGTTCGCCGTCTTCGGTTCGATCACCGCCATCGTCTTCGGCCCGCAGGTTCTGAAATATCGCGAAAAACGCGACATGCAGGAAACCATCCGCCATGCGGTGGACAAGGGCCAGCAACTGCCGCCCGAACTGATCGACGTCATGACCAAGGATGTGCAGAAGAGCCTGCCTTCGCGCACCAAGGACATCCGGCGCGGCGTCATCTGGCTGGCGTCCGGCATCGGCATCGCCGCCTTCTCGGTCGTCAGCGAACTGGGCGGGAACTTCAACGGCAATCTGGACAGCGGTCTGCTGGGCATTTCGTGCATTCCCGTCACGATCGGGCTGGCCTTCATCGTCCTGAGCTTCTTCAACAAGGGCGCGGACTGACCACGGCGGGCGGGGGAAGCTCTGATGAGCAAGTCTCTACGCGACTTCCACGATGTGGAGCTGGCCGCCCAGGCGGCGGCCGGCGGTCGGCGGGAGTATGGCGAACTGGTGCGTCGGCATGGGTCGGCGGTGCGGGGGCTGCTGCGCCGGATGGGGGCGACGCCGTCCCTGTCCGACGACGTGGCGCAGGACGCCTTTCTGCAAGGGTTCCAGCGGTGCGCGGAGTTTCGCGGGCAGGGAACGTTTGCGGGCTGGATCAAGAAGATCGCCGCGCGGCTCTATCTGAAGCGAGTGGCCAAGGAGGCGCGCTACGTCGCGGAGATCGAGGCCGATCAGGCGGATGTGGTTGTCGACCACGGCGGTCTGATGGACCTGGACGAGGCGTTGAAGACGCTCAGCGAGACCGAGCGTGTCTGCGTCTCCCTGTGCCACGGCGCGGGGATGTCGCATCCGGAAATCGCGGCAGCCATGAATTTGCCGCTTGGCACGGTGAAATCGCATGTCAAACGTGGTCTGGATAAACTCCGTGCGCGGCTTCAACCGGCGCACGGCTCAGGCGGGAGGTCGGTCCATGTCGGCTGACGAATTCGATCCGATGATCGAAAGGCTGTTCGCCCAGGCGCCGAGCCTGCCGGACGAGGCCCTGTTCCTGGCGACGGTCAAGGCGCGCATGGAGACGCGGTCGCGCTGGCGCGCCCTGACCCTGACGGCGGCCGGACTGATCGGCGGCGTGCTGGCGGTGCGCGAGGGGGTGAACATCAACTTCACCGCAGACGGCGATACGACCCTGGCGCAAGGCCTGAGGGCCGCGGCCGCCACGGCGCAGGGAGCGGCGCAATCGGGCCTGGACGGATTGGGCCTGCAAGGTCTGGGCGTCGGGTCGCTGGACCTGATGAACGGCTCAGGCATGATGGCCTTCTGGATCGTCGCCGGGGCCCTGGTCGCCCTGATGGCGGCGGGCGTGGCGAAGCTGTCGCAGGACGTGTGAGCGTGGCTGCAAGGGTGACACCGGCGGGGCAGGGGCCTATCTGACCCCTTCACGTCAGGAGGCCCGGCGATGTCCGTCCATACCCAAGAGAGCGTCAAACGCATCACCGTGCCCGATATCGCGGGGCGCAAGGGCGGCGAGCCGATCGTCTGCCTGACGGCCTATGATGCGCCGATGGCGGCCCTGCTGGACCCGCACTGCGACGTGCTGCTGGTCGGCGACAGCCTGGGGATGGCGGTTCACGGCCTGCCCAATACCGTGGGCGTGACGCTGGAGATGATGATCCTGCACGGGCAGGCCGTCATGCGCGGGGCCAAACGGGCGATGGTGGTCGTGGACATGCCGTTCGGCTCCTACGAAGGCGGCAAGGAGGTCGCCTACGCCAACTGCGTGCGGGTGATGAAGGAGACGGGCGCCCAGGCGGTGAAGCTGGAAACCAGCATCGAAATGGCCGAGATCGTCGCCTTCCTGGTCAAGCGCGGCATTCCGGTCATGGGCCATGTGGGCTTACGTCCCCAGGCGATCCTGGCCGAGGGCGGGTTCAAGGCCAAGGGCCGGACCGACAGCGAGCGCGACCGGGTTCTGGCCGAGGCCAGGGCCGTCGCGGAGGCCGGCGCCTTCTGCATCGTCATTGAGGGCGTCGCCGAATCGCTGGCGCGCGAGATCACCGAGACGATCGACGCGCCCACCATCGGCATCGGCGCCTCGGCCGCCTGCGACGGTCAGGTGCTGGTGGTCAACGACATGCTCGGCCTGTTCGACTGGACCCCGAAGTTCGTGCGCAAATACGCCGATCTGCGCACCGAGATCGACCGCGCGGCGGCCGCTTTCGCCAGCGATGTGAAAACCCGCCGTTTTCCTGCCGAAGTCGAGACCTACTTCTCGAAAAAGCCGGCTTCGCAGTAACGGACGACGTTGCGGGCGGGGAGCCGACCTTCTAGGGTCCGCGCCGGTTTGCATTTCGCGATTTTGGGGCGACGTTTCAGTGGTTGATGTCTTCGAGCAGGTCGAGGAGGAGCTTCGCTCCGACAAGTTGAAGCGCCTGGCCAAGACCTGGCTGCCCGTTTTCGGCGTGGTGCTGGTCGTCGCCCTGATCGGCGCCCTGGGCTGGTGGGGCTGGGACAGCCTGAACTCCAACAAGGCCGCCAAGGCCGCCGAGGCCTATGATCGCGGCATGGAGGCCCTGCGCGCCGACAAGCCGATGGACGCCCGCGCCGCCTTCGAGGAAGCGATCAAGGAAGGCAACGGCGCCTACAAGGTCCTGGCCCTGCAGCAGCAGGCCGGCCTGGCCGTCAGCGCCAACAAGTTCCCAGAGGCTGTCCGCCTGTTCGACGAAGCCGCCAAGGCGTCCAGCGATCCGATCCTGTCGGATCCGCCCGCCCTGAAGGCCGCCTTCCTGGTCATGGACACCGCGCCGCTGGCCGAGATCGAAAAGCGCCTGACGCCGCTGGCCGAAGACAAGCGCCCGCTGCACGCCTTCGCCCAGGAAGCCCTGGCCCTGGCGCGCCTGCAACACGGCAAGACCAAGGAAGCGCGTGAGGCCTTCGTGCTGCTGCAACTGGGTCAGGACGTGCCGGACTCGATCCGTCAGCGCGCCCAGATCGCCGTGGAATCCATCGACGCCGGCACCGCCGCCGCCATCAAGCCCATCATCGACGCCGCCGCCAAGGCGACGCCGCCGGCCGCCGGCGCTGCGAACGCGATGACGCCCTCGGCCGCTCAGGCTGCTCCGGCCCAAGCTGCCCCGGCTCAGGCCGGACCCGCTCAGGCGGCTCCCGCCGCCGCGCCGGCCGCCCAATAGTGACGACCCCTTACAGGACGCCCCCGATGAACCGAGTTCTGAAAGTCGCGCTGATCTGCGGCGTCGCCGCAACGATGGCGTCCTGCGGCACCGTTCGCCGCAACCTGCCGTTCGGTCTGGGCGGCGGCAAGGAAGACGCCGGCGCGACCGCCTCGGCCGGCCAGCGCATCTCGGTGCTGGAGTTCGAACAGAGCCTGTCGCCGTCGGCCGCCCTGTCGGGCCGCGACTTCTTCCTGCCGGGTCCGCAGGCCGTGACGGCCTGGACGCAGCCGGGCGGCACGTCCGAGAACCTGGTCGAGCATGTCATCGCGGCGCCGAACTTCCAGATCGCCTGGAAGCGGGGCGTCGGCTCGGGATCGGCCCACGTCGGCAATGTCATGGCGCCGATCGTGGCCGCCGACGGCAAGATCTTCGTGCTGGACGGCGAATCGACCGTTTCGGCGGTTTCGGCCGACACCGGCGCGATCCTGTGGAAGGCCAACGTCAAGAACGCCGATCGTGACCGCAACGGCGGCTTCGGCGGCGGCGTCGCCGTGGGCGGCGGCAAGGTCTTCGTCTCGTCCGGCTATCGCTCGATGACGGCGCTCGACGCCAACACCGGCGCGGTGGTCTGGACCCAGCAGGTGGACGCCCCGATCCACGGCGCCCCGACCGTTTCGGGCAACCGGGTCTTCGTCGTGGACGTCGACAGCCAGCTGTTCGCCTTCGACGCCAACACCGGCGCCCAGGACTGGACCTATCGCGGCATCGCCGAGCCGGCGCGCGTCATGCGCGCCTCCAGCCCCGCCGTCAGCGGCACGACCGTCGTCGCCCCGTTCGCCTCGGGCCAGCTGGTTGCGCTGAGCGCCCTGAACGGCCAGGCGGTGTGGGAAGAAACCCTGTCGCGCACCAGCCGCACCAGCGCCCTGTCGGAAGTTCGCGACGTGGCGGGCCGTCCGGTCATCAGCCGCGGCATGGTCTATGGCGTCAGCCACTCGGGCGTGATGTCGGCGCTGGACCTGCGTTCGGGCCAGCCCAAGTGGCAACTGCCGGTGACGGGCGTGAATGCGCCGCTGCCGGTGGGCGACGCCGTCTTCGTGGTGTCCAAGTCGGGCCAGCTGATCACGGCCAACCGCGACACGGGCCAGATCTATTGGACGCGTGAACTGAACGAGGGCCGCGAGCGCCGCGAGGGCGGTTTCCTGACCTTCGGCCGTCGCACCATCCGCCCGCAATGGTCGGGACCGCTGCTGGCCTCCAACCGCCTGGTGATGGTCAACTCGTTCGGCGAGGCCGTCGCCTTCGATCCCAAGACCGGCGTGGCGCAGACGACGCTGAAGCTGGGCGCGCCGGCCTATATCGCCCCGGCCGCCTATAACGGCGCGCTGTATGTGCTGACCGACAACGGCCAACTGATCTGCATCCGCTGATTTTCAGCCCAAACTAAGCTAGAAGGCCGACATGGCTCTGAAGGTCGCCATCGTCGGCCGCCCCAATGTGGGCAAATCGACACTGTTCAACCGCCTCGTCGGCAAGCGCCTGGCGCTCGTCGACGATCGCCCCGGCGTGACCCGCGACAGACGCTACGCCGACGGCAACATCGGCGACATGGATCTGACGCTGATCGACACGGCGGGATACGAGGACGTCACCGACGACAGCCTGGAAGCCCGGATGCGCGAGCAGACCGAGGCCGCGCTGGACGACGCCGAACTGGTCATGTTCATGATGGATGCGCGCGAGGGTGTGACGTCGCTGGACCGGATCTTCGCCGAGCGCCTGCGCCGGGTGCACAAGCCGGTCATCCTGTTGGCCAACAAGTCCGAGAGCCGCGAGAGCGGCGGCGGCGTCGGCGAGGCGCACGCCCTGGGCTTCGGCGAGCCCGTCGCCATCTCGGCCGAGCACGGCGAGGGGATGGCCGATCTGTATGCCGCCATCGTCGCGGCCTCGCAGGACATCTTCGTCGAGGAGATCGACGAGCCGGACAAGCCGATCCGCATCGCCGTCATCGGCCGGCCCAATGCGGGCAAGTCGACGTTGATCAACCGCCTGATCGGCGACGACCGGCTGCTGACCGGGCCGGAAGCGGGCATCACCCGCGACTCCATTTCGGTCGACTGGCAGTTCGAGGGCAAGAACATCCGCCTGGTCGATACGGCCGGGATGCGTCGCAAGGCGCGGGTGCAGGAGAAGCTGGAGAAGCTGTCGGTCGCCGACACCATCCGGGCCATCACCTTCGCCGAAGTCGTCATCCTGATGATGGACAAGGACGACGCCTTCGACACCCAGGACCTGCAGCTGGCCGATCTGGTCGAGCGCGAGGGTCGCGCCCTGGTCTATGTCGCGTCGAAGTGGGATCTGGAGGACGAACCCCAGTCCCGCATGGCCAAGCTGAAGGGCATGGCCGAGGACAAGCTGCCGCAACTGAAGGGGTCGCCCTTCGTGGCCCTGTCGTCGCACAGCGGGCGCGGCGTCGAGCGGCTGATGCCGGCGGTGCTTCAGGCCTATGACACCTGGTCGGTCAAGGTGAAGACCAAGGACCTGAACACCTGGCTGTCCATGGCGACCCAGCGTCACCCGCCCCCCGCCGTGGACGGCAAGCGGATCAAGCCGAAATACATCGCCCAAACCAAGGCCCGCCCGCCGACCTTCGTGCTGATGGCCAACCGCGCCGAGTCGATGCCGGAGCATTACAAACGCTATCTGGTCAACTCGATCCGCGAGAGCTTCGACCTGCCGGGCACGCCGATCCGTCTGAACGTCAAGTCCAGCGGTGTGAACCCCTATGCCGAGGGCGGCGCCAAGTCCGGGCCGGAACGCTACAAGGGCGACGCCAAGACCGCGCCGCGCCGCGTCAAGAAGGCCGAGAAGGAAGAGGCCCTGTCCAAACTGCCCGGCAAGGCGCTGGAGCAGAAGAAGACCCGCAAGGCCCAGCCCAAGATTCTGGGCGGGTTGAAGTCCAGCGCGTCGAAGAAGGCCGGTTCGTCCGTGGCGGTTCAGAAGGGCGCGCGCGGCGGCGCCCGCCAGGTGTCGCGTTCGGGCCGGATCCGCACGGGCCAAAAGGGCGGCGCCAAGAAGTGACGGCGTGAGCGAGGCCGAGAGCGCGCTTCCCGCCCGGCCCACCTCGCGTTGGCTGATCCTGGACGGGCAGGGGCGGGTGCTGCTGTTCCACTTCGTGTTCGCCGAAGGACCGCTCGCCGGCACAGCCTTCTGGGCGACGCCCGGCGGCGGGTGCGAGACTGGCGAGACCTTCGAGGACGCCGCGCGCCGCGAACTGTTCGAGGAGACGGGGCTGGTCGTCGAAGACCCCGGCCCGCAGGTCGCTCAGGTCCGCGTCAGCTTCCGCCTGCCAGACGGCCGGATGGCGGATGTGGATCAGAGGTTCTTCCTGCTGCGCACCGACGACTTCGTCCCGTCGCCCAAGGGCTGGACGGACGAGGAGCAGCGGGTTCTGACCGAACACCGCTGGTGGAGCCTCGACGACATCCGCGATTCCAAGGAGACGATCTGGCCGGCGGAAGTGGCGGAAATTCTGACTTCGCTCCGCCTGCCGCTGATCGGCGATCGTTAGATCAAGGCGTCGACCGAGGGGCCGGCGATCCAGTCGCGGAACTTGATTGTCAGAGGCGGCGTGGCGGCGGCGTTCGACAGTTCGACGACCAAGGGACCGATCTCGGAGGGGTGGGGCAGGACGGACGGGTCTTCGCCCGGATAGGCCTGGGCGCGCATGGCGGTGCGCATGCGGCCGGGATCGACGATGCTGACGCGCACGGGCGTGCTCTCGATCTCGTCGGCCCAGGCCTTCACCAGGGCCTCGGCCCCTGCCTTGGTCGCGGCGTACATGCCCCAGAAGGCCTTGGGCGCGCTGGCGACGCTGGTGGTGAAGTGGACGGCGCGGCCGGCGTCGGAGGCGCGCAGCAGCGGCTCCAGCGAGCGGATCAGGCGATAGACGGCGGTGAAGTTGGTTTTCTCGACCTTGGCGAACTCGCGCGGGTCGGCGTGCGACACCGGCGTCAGGCCCGACGGGCCCATGGTGGCGGCGCAGTGGACCCAGACGTCCAGCTTCTTGAACCGTTCGAAGATGGCGCCGCCCAGCCGGTCGATGGCCCCGCCGTCCACCAGATCGAACGGAATCAGGGTCGCATGGCGGCCGGTGGCGGCGAAGATGGCGTCGTCCAGCTCTTCCAGACCGCCTTGGGTGCGCGCCGTCGCAATGACGTGGGCGCCGGCCTTGGCCAGGGCCAGGGCGCTCTCATAACCGATGCCACGCGAGGCGCCGACGACGAGAGCGATACGGTCGTTCAGGGGGAGGGCGTCGGTCATGTTCGGGTGGTAGGAGTGGCGACGCGGCGGGTCAATGTGTTAAGCTGTAAGCAGATGTGTACAGGAGCATTCTGTCATGGCTGCCAGCACGACCGTCACTGTTCGCATGAGTGAAACGCTCAAAGAGCGGCTGGGGCTGCTTGCCGAGAAAACCCAGCGCACCCAATCCTTTCTCGCCGAACGCGCCATCGCTGGCTACGTCGAACGAGAACTGGAAATGATAACGGCCGTCGAAGAAGGTCTCGAAGATTTCCGAACAGGCAATGTGGTCCCACACGAAGAGGCCATGCGGCAGATCCGCGAAACCATCGCCAAACACGAGTCCTGATGCGCTCCGTCGTCTGGTCACGGCGTGCGCTGCTGGAACTGACCCACGCCATCGACTTTCTGGCCCAGCGCAATCTGCCCGCCGCGCAGACGACCGAAGCCCGAATCATCGAGACGACGGAAAAGCTGGCTCGACGACCGATCGGTCGGCCGGGCAAACAGCCGGACACCTACGAAAAGCTGGTCGCTGGAGCGCCGTATCTGATCGTCTATGCGCTAGCGGACGATGCCGATGGCGGGCAGGTCCAGATCATACGCCTGTTCCACACGGCACAGAACCGCGACTAACGGTCGTCAGGCGCTGACCAGCAAGGACAGCTGTTTGGCGCCGAACTCGCGGCCGCCTTCCTCGATCTCGCGGTCCAAGAGGCGGGTGGGGTAGTCGCCAGTAAAATAGTGGTCGGTGAACTGCGGGGCGGCGGCGTTGCGGCCGGTCTCGCCCATTGCACGATACAGGCCGTCTATGGACAGGAAGCCCAGCGAATCGACCTCCAGCATGTCGCGCATCTCCTCCAGCGTCTTGTTGGCGGCCAGCAGTTGGGCGCGCTCGGGCATGTCGATGCCGTAGAAGTCTGGGAACAGGATCTGCGGGCTGGCCGAACGCAGGTGGACCTCAGTGGCGCCGGCGGCGCGGACGGCGCGAACCAGCTTCAACGAGGTCGTGCCGCGCACGATGGAATCGTCGATCAGCACGACGCGCTTGCCGGCCAGGGCCGACTTGTTGGGGCTGTGCTTCATGCGCACGCCCTTTTGACGGGCGCCCTGGCTGGGCTGGATGAAGGTGCGGCCCAGATAATGGCTGCGGATGATGCCCATTTCGTAGGGGATGCCGCTTTCCTGTGCGTAGCCGAGGGCCGCCGGAACGCCGGAATCGGGCACCGGCACGACGATGTCGGCCTCGACGCCCAGTTCGCGCGCGAGGCCGCGCCCCATTTCCTTGCGGACCTCATAGACGGAGCGACCGTTCACGACCGAATCCGGGCGCGAGAAATAGACGTATTCGAACAGGCAGGGACGCGCCGCGCGGGCGGGGAAGGGCTTGAGCGAGCGCAGGCCGCTGTCGTCGATGACGACGATCTCGCCGTGTTCGACATCGCGCACGAAGGTGGCGCCCATCATGTCCAGGGCGCAGGTTTCGGAGGCCAGAACCCAACCGTCGCCCAACTGGCCCAGGACCAGCGGACGAATGCCCAGCGGGTCGCGGGCGCCGATCATCTTGGTGCGGGTCTGGGCCACCAGGGCGTAGCCGCCCTCGATCCGGGCCAGGGCGTCAGTGAAGCGATCGACAATCTTGGCTTTGCGGCTGCGCGCAATCAGGTGGAGGATGACTTCGGAATCCGAGGTCGACTGGAAGATGGCGCCCTCGCTGACCAGCTGGGCGTGCAGAAATTTGAAGTTGGTCAGGTTGCCGTTGTGGGCAATGGCGATGCCGCCCTGGTCCAGATCGGCGAACATCGGCTGGATGTTGCGCAGGAAGCTGCCCCCGGCGGTGGAGTAGCGGGTGTGGCCCACAGCCGCGCGGCCGGGCATCCGCGTCATCAGATCGGCGCCGCCGAAGGCCTCGCCCACCAGGCCCTGGTGGCGTTCGGTGTAGAAGCGCTCGTCCTTGACGCTGGCGATGCCGCAGGCTTCCTGGCCGCGATGCTGAAGGGCGTGAAGACCCAGCGCGACGACGGAAGAGCCTTCGTCCTCGTCCGCGCCCCAGACGCCGCAGACGCCGCATTCCAGACGGAGCTGGTCATCCTCCGGCTCGCGCCAGTGCTCGCGGTGAACGACAGGATCGGCGATATGGTGGCGCATCGTGGGGCTCCGATGACCGGGGGGAACTTAACGGGCGGCTTCGCGCGGCGAGTTAGGCTGTGATTGCGTCGGGGGCAAGGCTTCGTCGTCCGAAAAGCCCCGGCGTACAGACGAATCCACGACGGGCGTGACGGCGTCGGCGCCGCGCCCGATGCTGGGCAGGACGATCTGGATCATCCGCGCGCCCATGGCGCTGACTGGATAGAGGGCTGCATTTGCGAGCCAGAGCGGGGTGCGCTCGCCCGGCAGGGCTGCGACGATGACCAGATGCACCGCGCCGATCAGGACCAGCGCACGAATGCCGCCGATGAACAGGCCGAAGATGCGGTCGATGACGCCGAGATGCGGATGGTCCTTGGCGCTCTTGGACATCATAGAGCCGACCAGCTGCAGGCCGAAATAGACGACGAAGAAGGTCAGGACGGCGGCCAGGATCGACCCGGCCCATTCGGGATCGACGAAGGCGCGCGTGACGCCGGCGGTCCAGGGCAGGGCGATCAGGGCGACCAGGGCCGCCAGGGTCGCGCTGAGCAGGGTGATGACCTCGCGCACCCCGCCGCGCACCCAGCCGGCGGCGACGGAAAACAGGATCACCACGATGGCGAAGACGTCGTATCCGGTCACGCGTGCGGGATCCTGCGGTTGCTACGAGGGTCTAATAGCGGTTCTGCGAGATTCGTTCGACCACATCCGTCAGGCGCGTCACGGATGTCACCTTCACCCCCTTGGTCTTGGCGGTCAAAGTCGGGCCGAGTACCTGATCGAAGCCCAGTTTCTGCGCCTCGCGCAGGCGGGCCTCGGCGCGGCCGACGCTGCGGACCTCGCCCGAAAGGCCGATTTCGCCGAAGACGACGCAGCCCTGAGGCAGAGACACGCCGGTCGCCGAGCTGATCAGCGCCGCCGCCGCCGCGAGGTCCGCCGCCGGTTCGTTGATGCGTAAGCCCCCTGCGACATTCAGATAGACGTCCTGATCGCCGAAGCCGAAGCCGCAGCGGGCCTCCAGCACAGCCAGCACCATGGCCAGACGTCCCGTCTCCCAGCCAATCACGGCGCGACGCGGGGTGCCGTAGGCGGACTTGGACACCAGGGCCTGCATCTCGACCAGAACGGGGCGCGAGCCTTCGATCCCGGCGAAGACGGCGGCGCCCGGCGCGCGCTCCTTGCCCTCGCCCAGGAAGAGGGCGGAGGGGTTGGCGACCTCGCGCAGGCCGGCGTCGCCCATTTCGAACACGCCGATCTCGTCTGTGGCGCCGAAGCGGTTCTTGCCGGCGCGCAGGATGCGGAACGGATAGCCGCGCTCGCCCTCGAAGGTCATGACCGCGTCGACAAGGTGTTCGACGACGCGGGGGCCGGCGACCTGGCCGTCCTTGGTGACGTGGCCGACCAGGACGATGGCGGGGCCGTCGCTCTTGGCCAGACGCACCAGTTCGCCCGCGCAAGCCCTGACCTGGGTGATCGATCCGGGGCCGCTGTCATGCACGTCGGACCAAAGAGTCTGAACCGAATCGATGATGACGATGTCGAACTTCTCGCGCTTCAGCGTGCCCAGGATGTCGCGCAGCGCCGTCGCGGCCGCCAGATTGACCGGCGCGTCGGCCAGGCCCATCCGCTTGGCGCGCGCGCGGATCTGCTCGACGGCTTCCTCGCCCGAGATATAGGCCACGCGCGAACCGCGAAGCGCCGCCTTGGCCGCAACCTCCAGCAACAGGGTCGACTTGCCGACGCCCGGATCGCCGCTGAGAAGGATGGCCGAGCCGGGCACCACGCCGCCGCCGCAGACCCGGTCGAACTCGGCCACGCCCGTCGTGATGCGCGGCGGCTCTGGCGTGTCGGACTGAAGCGTTTCGAACTGGATGCCGCGCGTGCGGGCCGAAGCCGCCGCCGACGGCTTGATCGCGCCCGGCGGAGCCGAGCGGCTTTCCTCGCTCAAGGTGTTCCACTGACCGCAGGAGCCGCATTGGCCCGACCACTTGCTGTGGACCGAGCCGCAGGACTGACAGACGTAGAGGGCGGAATCGCGAGCCATGGGCTTCCTTAGCAGATCGAACGGTCGCGCCGGACATGGCGTCGGCTCACGACAGTTTCGGTCGCAGGCGCAACCTTTGCCATACTGAAGGATTGAGAATGTGTCGCACACCCTTGCTTCTTGAAGCGACGCAACGTCAACATCCGCCCATCTTCTCTCGCCGAGGCCTGTAATGACCGATCCGACGACCCACTCCCAACCCGCTGTCGATCCGGCCCTGGTCGCGCGGGTCAAGGGCATACTGCTGCAACCCAAGTCCGAATGGCTGAAGATCGACGGCGAGTTCGCCACCACCAAAAGCCTGTTCACCCGCTATGCGATGATCCTGGCGGCGATCGGCCCGGTCTGTTCGCTGCTCGGCGGTCAGTTGATGCCGATCATGGGCATGAAGCTGTCGATCGTCGGCGCGATCGTCGTGGCGCTCGTCAGCTACGGCATGTCCCTGTTGGGGGTCTTCCTGCTGGGACTGATCATCAATGCGCTGGCGCCGAACTTCGGCGGGACGGCCAATAAGGTTCAGGCCATGAAGCTGGCCGTCTATTCCTGGACCGCCGCCTGGCTGGCGGGCGTGTTCGGCCTGATCCCGATGCTGGGCATCCTGGCCATCCTGGGCCTGTACAGCTTCTATCTGCTGTTCGTCGGCCTGCCGATCCTGATGAAGGTGCCGGAAGACAAGAAGGTCGGCTATTTCATCGTGACGGTGATCGCCGGCGTCGTGATGTATTTCATCATCTCGGCGATCGTCGGAGCCATTTCGATGAGCTTCGTCGCCGCGTCGGTCGGCATGGCCGGGCTCGCGGGAATGGGCGCCGGCTACTGAGAATAGACGCGCGGCACGCGGGGGGTGATCGAGGTCAGCAGCTCGTAGCTGATGGTCCCCGCCGCAGCCGCGGCGTCGTCCAACAGGCGGTTCGGGCCGAACAGTTCGACCGGGTCGCCGACCGCGACATCCAGGCCGGTGATGTCCACCGCGCAGACATCCATCGAGACCCGACCCAGCAGCGGGCGGGTCTCGTTGGCGATCCAGACGACGCCCTTGGGTGAATAGGCGCGCAGCAATCCATCCGCATAGCCGGCCGCCACGGTGGCGACCTTGATCGGCCGCTCGGCGATATAGCCGCGCGAATAGCCGACGCTCTCGCCCGCCGGCACGTCGCGAACCTGAAGCACCTCGGCCGTCAGGGTCGCCACAGACGCGATGCGGGGATCGGAACGCCCTTCCGGTCCGCCGCCGTAAAGACAGATGCCCGGCCGCACCGTGTCGAAGGCGAAGTCCGGTCCCAAAAAGCAGCCGCTCGAGTTGGCGAACGACCGGATCACGCCCGGATAGCGATCCAGCACGCCCGCGAAGGCGTCGCGCTGGCGCCGGTTCATCGGATTGGCCGGTTCGTCGGCGCAGGCGAGGTGGGTCAGGACCAGGGCCAGGCCGTCGAACGCCTCGGGCGCGTCCTCGGGCCGAATACCCAACCGGTTCATGCCGGTGTCGATCTGCAGGCCGCAGGTCCCGCCGCCCGCCGCCCTCCAGGCCTGGATCTGCGCCGGATGGTTCAGCACGGGCCGCAGGTCCGACGCCTTCAGCATCGCCGCATCGTCGCCGTGACAGCCGTCGAGCACATAGATGACGGGACCGTTGGCGCCCAAGGCCGCGCGCAGTCGCACGCCCTCCGCCGCCCGCGCCACGAAGAAGGTCCGCGCCCCCTCAGCCATCAGCCGCGTCGCCACGGCCCGGGCGCCCAGTCCATAGCCGTCCGCCTTGACCACCGGATGCACCGGCTGGCCGCTGACGGCCTCCAAGGTGTGATAGTTGCGCGCCAGAGCGTTCAGATCGACGGAGAGGACGGCGGGGGTCGATGCGGTCATGGCGTCCTTATGCGCCAACACCGCGCCGATGGAAGAGGCTACTCGTAGCTGACCTCTTCATAGCCGTGCGCCAGGTTGCCGAAGCGGACGGTGTCGGCGTCGAAGGCCAGTTTGACGATGCCGATGGGGCCGTGGCGCTGCTTGCCGATGACGACCTCGGCCTGGCCTTGCAGGCGGTCCATGTCCTGCTGCCATTGCAGGTGTTCCTCGGTCCCCTCGCGCGGTTCGGCGCGGCCTAGATAGTAGCTCTCGCGATAGACGAACATCACGCAGTCGGCGTCCTGCTCGATCGAGCCGGATTCACGCAGGTCCGACAGTTGCGGGCGTTTGTCGTCGCGCTGCTCGACCTGACGCGACAGCTGCGACAAGGCGATGATCGGCACCGACAGCTCCTTGGCCAGGGCCTTCAGACCGCCGGTGATTTCGGACACTTCCTGAACGCGGTTCTTCTGGCCCCCGCTATTGCCGGTCGTGACCAGCTGCAGATAGTCGACGATGATCAGGTCCAGCCCATGTTCCATGCGCTTCAGGCGGCGCGCGCGGGCCGCCAGCTTGGAGATGGACAGGCCGCCGGTGGCGTCGATGTAGAGGGGGCTTTCGCCGATCTCGACCGCCGCGTCGCGCAACTTGCCGAAGTCGGTAGCGTCGATCTCGCCCTTGCGCAGCTTGTCCGAGGACACGCCGGACGCGTCGGCCAGAATACGCATCGCCAGCTGTTCCGCGCTCATTTCCAGCGAATAGAAGGCGACCACGCCGCCGTTGACCGTCTTGCGGCCCTCTGGCGTCGGCTCCCACTGATAGGCGCGCGCTACGTTGAAGGCCATGTTGGTCGCGAGCGCCGTCTTGCCCATCGACGGACGGCCGGCGAGGATCAGCAGGTCGGACGGGTGCAGGCCGCCCAGTTTGCGGTCCAGATCGTTCAAGCCGGTGGCGAGGCCGGCCAGCTTGCCTTCGCGCTGATACGCTTCGGCCGCCATCTGAACGGCGCCGGACAAGGCGTTGGAGAAGCTGACGAAGCCGGACGAGGGCTTGCCCGTCTCAGCCAGCGAATACAGGGTCTGTTCGGCCTGTTCGATCTGCTCGTCGGCGGGCGTCTCCGGATTGGGCGCCTCCTTGATCATGTCGCCGCCGATGCGGATCAGGTCGCGGCGCAGCGCCAGGTCATAAACGACGCGGGCGTAGTCTGGCGCATTGGCGGCGGGCGGCGCGCGGTCGACCAGATCGGCGAGGTAGCGCAGGCCGCCGAACTCCTGGAACGCCGGATCCTGCTTGAACCGTTCCATCAGAATGGTGGGCTCGGCCAGCAATCCCTGGCGGATATGGTCCTCGATCGCGTCGAACAGCCGCTGGTGGAAGGGTTCGTAGAAGTGCGAGCCGCGCAGCCGGTCGTTCAACCGCTCGAACACGGCGTTGTCGAACATCAGCGAGCCCAGCAGCGCCTGCTCGGCCTCCAGATTGTGCGGCATCGAAGTGACGCCGCCGGAGTCCAGCGGAGACGACGAGAAGGGCATGGGGGCGAAGGCGTTCATCGATTAACGCTTTAGCCCTCTCACGCCCCTGCGTCAGACGCGGACGCCGCCTGGACCGTGGACAGATCGTCCCGCCTTGGGGACGAACCGGAATTCCTCAATCGGCGCGCGTCAGCCGCAGGGAAAGTCGTGCGCCATCCATTCGCGGACGGCCTGGGTCACGCTGATGTTGCGGCGGCTTTGCGGGACGGCGTTGAAACGGGCCAGGACGGCGTTCGGTGAAAAGCCGACTGAGTACGGCATGCAGGTCGCGGACTGACGGCCGGCCGCCTTGGCCTGGGTCTGTTCGGCGCGGACGGTGCGAACGGCGCCCCGGAACTCGGCCATCAGGCGGCGGGTGTCCGAGCGCAGCAGGGCGGTCGGGTTCTGCGGGATGGCGTTGGCGGTGGTCAGGAATTCCTGAACCGTCATGGCGTTGGCCGCGCCGGCGAAAAGCGACAGCGCCAGGACGCCGGCTGCGATCGATCTGGTCTTCATCTGGTCCCCTCCAAAGCCCCCTCTGGCAGCGCGCAGGTTGAACGGCGATATGTGTCGCAACTGGGGCGAGGCAGAACGGTCAAGCTGAAGGTTTCGTAATGCAAACAAAGAAAAGGGCGCTCCGCAGAGCGCCCTTGCCTGGCCTTCGATCAGCCCGACCTCACCATTTCAGGCTGAGGCGCGCATAGCCGTAGCGGCCGTTGAAACCGAACGGCGAATAGTATGGGAAGCCCAGAACGCCGTTGGAGTTCAGCAACGCCGGCACGAAGTCCGGATATTCGTCGAACACATTGTCCACGCCGATCGCCACCCCGACGCGTTCAGTGAGCTGGAACCGACCTTCCAGATCCACGACCGTCTTGGCCCCGGTGCTGTAATCGTTCGCCGCCGTGGATCCGGGTTGCAGCACGTCGCCATAGTAGGTGGCGCGAACCGTGGCGCCCCACTTGTCCCGGCTCCAGTCCGCCGACGCCGAGACCTTGGCAGCGGGCGTGCCGTCTTCGATGGTCAGGATGCGTTGGCGGGCGAACAGGGTCGGGACCGGGTTCAGCACCGAGGAGGACGTCGGCACGCGGTTGACCGACACATCGTTGAAGTTGGCCGCGACGGTGAAGTCGAAATCGCCGAGCGTATCGGTGGGCAGGCGATACCGTCCGACGATGTCCACGCCTTCGGTCGAGGTCGAGACGCCGTTCAGGAAGAAGCGCGCGGCCTGGACGCCTTGCGGATCCAGCAGGCCGGCGACCTGACCCGAGAATGTCCGGTTGATCAACTCCGACAGAACGATCTGATCGTCGATGTCGATCTTGTAGGCGTCAACCGTCAGGTCGAACCGGCCCAACCGCACCACGGCGCCGACCGAATAGTTGGTCGAGGTCTCGGCCTTCAGCGGCCGCGCGCCAAGGGCCGCTGCGACGGTGCTGGTGGCCGGGAAAGTGCCGGTTTCAACCACGGCGCCGTTCTGGATCACCGAGGCGGTGGAGGTGAAATACGACTGCTGCAAGGACGGCGCGCGGAAGGCGGTCGAGACCGAACCGCGCAGGGCGAAGCTGGGGGTGAAGTCGTAGCGGGCCGAAAGCTTGCCCGTCTGGGTGTCGCCGAAATCGGAATAGTCCTCGAACCGCACGGCGCCCTCGACGCGCAGCTTGTCGGTCAGGGGGATTTCAACGTCGGCATAGGCGGCGAAGTTGTCGCGATCGACATCAACGGCGTTCGAGGGCTGGAAGCCGACGAAGCCCTGGGCGCCGCCGGTCAGGGCCGTGTTGGCGCCCAAGGGGCCGCGGTTATAGCTCTCGGGCTGGCCGGCCTCGATCTTGTAGTTTTCCCAGCGCTGCTCCAGGCCCCAGGCGAAGTTCAGCGGGCCGCCGGACAGACCGACCTCGAACTCACGGCTGAAGTCGGCGCCCAGCACCAACTGGTCATAGATCAGGCTGCCGGAATCGAAGCTGGTCGGCGAAGTCGCGCCGTAGGTGGAGTTCAGCGAATCCTCGGTCCTGAAGTCCAGGGCGTTGCGGCCGTAGGTCAGGCTGATGTCCGTATTCCAGCCCGCCAATTCGCCGCGCAGGCCGCCGGCCAGCGAGGCGTCCTTCGAATGGATGGCGACCTTCGGCAGAAAGCCGTTCGGGTAGATCGAGGCGACGTTGTTGACGTTGTCGGACAGGCGAGGGAAGGCGGCGCCTTCGCTGTCGCGGTCCTGATAGCCGGCCCAGCCATAGGCCTCCCAACCATTGCCCAAACCCTTGCCGGCGTTAGCGAAAACGGTCCATTGCTCCACGTCCGGGTCGCCGAAGCGGGCGGTGATCGCGCCGTTCGCCGCCGCGCGGGGGTCATAGTCCGAACGGTTGGTCGATTCGCGGTTCAGATACTCGGCCGACAGGGTCAGAAAGCCGTCGTCGCCCAGCGAGAACCCTTGCCAGGCCGAGGCCGTGACGGTGCCGCCGTCGTTTTCGTCGCGTTCGCCGCGCGCGGTCTTCACCGTGGTGAAATACTGGCCGTAGGTCACGCTGGCGCCGCCGCCGCTGGAGGCCTGCTTCAGGCGCAGGTTCACCACGCCGGCGATGGCGTCCGAGCCATATTGCGCCGAGGCGCCGTCGCGCAGCACCTCCACCCGGTCCAGAGCGCCGGTCGGAATGGTGTTCAGATCAACGGCGGCCGAGCCCCGTCCCACGACGCCGTTGACGTTGACCAGGGCAGACGCATGGCGACGCGTGCCGTTGACCAGCACCAACGTCTGGTCCGGCGACAGGCCGCGCAGGGTGATCGGGCGGATCGAGTCCGAGCCATCGTTGGCCGACGGCCGCTGGAAGGTCAGCGACGGCACGGCCTGGGCCAGGGCGGTGGCGAACTCGGTCGTGCCGCGCGTCTGCAACGCCTCGGACGTGACGACATCGACGGGCACCAGGGTGTCGAGGCGTGACCGATTCTGAACCCGCGTGCCGGTCACGACGATGTCGTCCACCTGCGCCGCCTCATCGGCGACGGGTTCGGCGCTTTGAGCAAAGGCCGGGGCGGCGCTCAGCAGGGCGAAGGTCGAGACGGTGGCGAGCAGGGCCGGTGCGGCGGCCCGTTGGGAAAGAGAGCGCATTGAGAGATTTCCTAAAGTCTATTTTTGGCGCGAGCGCGCGTCGCCGTCGCTGAGCGCGACGGGCTTTTTATGTTCGGCTTGGATTGGGTGTGGCGTGCGGTCTCAGCCGCTACATCGCGAGATGGCGGGCGGGGTCGCCGTAGAACAGGGGGTGATCTTCATGGCCTCTCCAACCGCAAGGTCGGGGAGGTCCCGGCGGTCATGGCCATATCAGGGCGAAGGTGCGGCGGGTCAATCGACGCAGGCGGCCATGTTTCTTGGCAGCAGTCAGTAGGAAATCTATCGCCGAGCAACAATGGGGCGCTCGGAACAGCGCCCCATGCGGCTGTGATATCGCTTGGCTTAGAAGTTGTAGCTCAGACGGCCGTAGAAGAAGCGGCCGTTGAAGCCGTAGGGCGAGTAGCTTGGATAGCCCACCGAACCGGTCGCGCCGTTGATGTTGGTCGGCGTGGCGGTCGGATATTCATCGGTCAGGTTGTTCACGCCGATAGCCAGTGAGACGCCGAGAGGCAGGGTGTAGCGCCCCTCCAGGTCAACCAGAAACGCGTCGCCCGTTTCGTAGTCCAGAGTGGCGTTATTGTTGGCGACCAGAACGCTGTCGTAGCTGGCGCCCTTCAAGGTCGCCCCGAAGTCGCCCAGCGACCAGTCCACGCTGGCGACGATCTTCTGTTCCGGCGTGCCCTGCTCAAACGATAGTTTGGAAGAGCGGTCGAACAGGAAGTCGCTGGCCGGGGCGATGGCCAGATTGCTGGGCACCGGCGGCGTGCGCGTGACCTCGGTCTTGTTGAAGTTTCCGGCCAGGGTGAAATCGAACCGGCCGAAATCCTGCGTCGTGCGATAACGACCGACGACATCGACGCCGCTGGTCGTTGTGTTGACGCCGTTCAGGAAGAACCTCGCGCCAGTCACGCCATAGGGCGCCAGCAACGCCTGGATGGCCGCCGTCGACGCGGCGGGCTGGCTTGGGCGCGAAACGCCCAGGGTTTCGGAGTAGATGATCCGATCATCGACCTCGATCCGATAGGCGTCGACAGTCAGCTCAAAACCGCCGCTGCGGAAGACCGCGCCGGCCGAATAGTTGGTAGAGGTCTCCGGCTGCAGCGGCTTGGATCCGAGCGCGATCGCGATGGGGTCGTCGACGCGGTAGGTGCCGTTCTGTTGCAGCACGACCCCCGAGCTTGTCGCCACGAGGTTGGTGGCGACATAGCTGAAATACTGCTGTTGCAAGGCCGGCGACTTGAACCCCGTCGAGATCGCGCCGCGCAGGGCGAAGGCCTCTGTGAAGTCATAACGCGCAGAAACCTTGCCCGTGAACTGACTTCCGAAATCGGAATAGTCCTCATAGCGTCCCGCGATACCGACGGTGAATTCTTCGGAGAGCTTGCCCTCCAGGTCGAGGTAGGCGCCGATGTTGTTCCGATCGACGTCGACGGCGTTGGACGGCGCAAAACCGGGGAAGCCTTGGGATCCAGCGCCGCCGGCCGTGACCGGCCCCTTGTTGTACGAGGTCGGTTCGCCTTCCGAAACGCTGAAGTCCTCGCGTCGGTATTCGACACCGAAGGCGACGTTCAACGGCTCGTACAGATTGACCTCGATCTGTTTGACCGCATCAACGCCGATGGTCAGTTGGCCGTAGCTCAGGCCGCCGGCGTCGAACTGGGTCTGGGACGCGGCGCCATAGGAGGCGTTCAGGGAGTTGAGGACGCGATAATCTAGCTCGTTACGACCATAGCCGACCGAGATATCCCAGTCGAAACCGGCTGCGGGGCCTTTCAAGCCGCCGTAGATATTGTAGTCGTCGATATCGGCGGCGATGATCGGCAGGAAGCCGTTGGGATAGATCGCCGTAACGTTGTTGGCGTTGTTGAAGGCGCGCGCGGTCGCGGCGGCTTCGGACTTGCGCTTTTGATAGCCGCCGAACGCATAGGCCTCCCACTCCCCTGCGAGCGGTTTGCCGGCGTTGAAATAGCCTGAATAGGCCTCGGTATAGGGATCGCCGAAGCGGCCGAGGACAGTCGTGGAGCTGCCGCCGTTGACGGCGCTGGGGGCGGCATAGTCGGAACGGTTCGTCGGCTGGCGCTTCTGGACCTCGCCCGAGAGGGTCAGGAAGCCGTCGCCGAACAGGGGCAGGCCGACCCAGCCAGCCAGGGAGGTCTGTTCGCCGTCTTTGCGGCTATGCTCTCCGCGCGCGGTCGTGAAGTCGGTGTCGTAGATGCCGTAGTTGGCGGTGACGCCACCGCCGCTGGACGCTTCGCGCAGGCGCAGATTGATGACGCCGGCGATCGCGTCGGCCCCATATTGCGCCGAGGCGCCGTCACGCAAGACTTCGACCGAACCCAGGCTGACAGACGGGATGCTGTTCAGATCGAAGGCGGTGGAGCCACGGCCCAGGGCGCCATTGACGTTGACCAAGGCGCCGACGTGGCCGCGTTGTCCGTTCAGCAGCACCAGGGTCTGGTCGGGCGCCAGACCGCGGAGGGTGGCGGGGCGGACGTGATCCGAGCCGTCGGAAATGGCGGGACGAGGAAAGTTGATGGACGGGGCGGTGGCGGCGAGGGCGGCGGCCAGTTCGGTGCCGGTGCCTTGTTTGGTCAGGGTTTCGCCGGTGATCACATCGACCGGCGCGACGCTGTCGAGCCGGCTGCGTCCGACGGTGCGCGTGCCGGTGACGACGATCTCATCGACATCGGTGGCTTCGCTTTGCGGAGGAGTCTGAGCGAACGCTGATGAGGCGATGAAGAGCGCGCTGGTGGAGGCGAAGGCCAACAGGGCCTGACGACCGTATCCGATTTTCATTGATAGTTCCCGACGATGCACGACAGCCCTCTATGTCGGCGCTCGACAGGCCGCCATGCCGTCGCCCTCGGCCGGCTTCTCGAAAAACGCAATAATCTTGCGCATACAATCGAAACGCGGGCCACGATTGCAGGCTGTGACCGCGATGTGACGGCGTCAAGCAAGCTTATGTCTAGATGCCTGTTTGGGAGATCAATGATCTGGGTTTGTTGTAATCTTGTCATAGGTCGAATGTGACGATCGCCCATGCGGTTGGCGATCGCCTCACGCGCAGCAAAAAGGGCGCGTCCCTTGCGAGACGCGCCCTTGATGTCGTTGGGGATCCGGTCGGATCAGGCTTCGTCGCCGAAGCCTTCTTGTTGACCGGCGCCGCCTTCGATCAGTTCCTGGGCCGATTGCTCGGCGGCCTGGCGCTCATCGTCGAACTGGCTGCGGATCACGTCCTCGCCCTTGGCTTGGCGCTCGGCCTCGTCCATCGAGCGGGCGATGTTGATCTTGACCGTGGCGCGGACCTCGGCGTGCAGGCGAACCGGCACTTCGTGGACGCCCAGGCTCTTGATCGCCGTGTTCAGGACGACCTGCGAGCGCTCGACCTTGCCGCCTTCGGCCTGGATGGCCTCGGCGACGTCGCGACCGGCGACCGAGCCGTACAGGTGACCGGTTTCACCGGCCTGACGGATCATGACGTAGGTCTGGCCGTCGATCTTGTCGGCGACCTTCTGAGCGTCGGCCTTGTTCTTCTCGTTGCGCTGCTCGATGGCGGCGCGGTCGAGTTCGAACGCCTTCAGGTTGGCGGCGGTGGCCCGGCGGGCCTTGTCGCGCGGCAGAAGGAAGTTGCGAGCGAAGCCGTCCTTGACAGTGACGACGTCGCCGATGGCGCCGAGGTTATCGACGCGTTCCAGCAGAACGACCTTCATCTCACTTCACCACGTAAGGCAGGAGGGCCAGATAGCGAGCGCGCTTGATGGCCTTGGCCAGTTCACGCTGCTTCTTCTGGGAGACGGCGGTGATGCGCGAAGGCACGATCTTGCCGCGTTCGGAGACGTAACGCTGCAGCAGCTTGACGTCCTTGTAGTCGATCTTCGGCGCATTGGCGCCCGAGAACGGGCAGACCTTGCGGCGACGATAGAAGGGGCGGCGGCCGGCGGCGCCGGAGCCCGCCGGTGCGCCCGGGGTCGGGGCGGTGGTATCGGTCATGTTCCGGGTTCCTTATTCGGCGTCGGCGGCGGCGTCGTCGCGCGGGGTGCGCTCGCGCTCACGCTCGCGTTCACGCTCGCGGCGGGCCAGCAGCGGCGACAGCTCCAGGTCGAGTTCCTCGACGCGGACGGTCAGCCAGCGCAGCACGTCTTCGTTGATCGACAGCTGACGCTCGACTTCGGCCATGGCGGCCGGAGGGGCGTCGACGGCCAGCAGCGAATAGTGGGCCTTGCGGTTCTTCTTCACGCGGTAGGTCAGGTTGCGCAGACCCCAGTATTCGATCTTGGCGACCGAGCCGCCACCGGCGACGATCAGATCCTTGATGGTGTCATTCAGCGCTTCGGCCTGTTGCGCCGAGATGTCTTGGCGCGTCATGACCGTGTGCTCGTAAAGAGCCATGCGGTAGTCTCCCTTGTGGGCGTCGGCGCGGAAACGACCGGGTAAGTCGGTCTCCACGATGGCTCCTGGCGCGGCGGCCGGACCGAACGTCCAACCCTTTGGTGCTCCGCGACAGGACCGAAGCCCTGGAAAGCGGGCGCGTATAGGGGAAAAGGGGCGAGGAAGCAAGGATGGCGGCAGACGCTTGTGGCGCCCCGCGACCCCGCCTAAACCAGCCCCATGCCGAAGCTGACGTCCGCGGTCGATCCGCAAAGCCAAAAGTACAAGTCCCTGCACGCGCACAACAGCGCCCTGGTCGCCGAGTTGCGCGACCATGTGGCCAAGGCCGCGCGCGGCGGGTCCGACAAGTCCCGCGAGCGCCACGTCGCTCGCGGCAAGCTGTTGCCGCGCGACCGCGTCGAGCGCCTGCTCGACCTCGGCTCGCCCTTTCTGGAGATCGGGCAGCTGGCTGCGCACGACATGTATGACGGCGAGGCCCCGGCGGCGGGCGTCATCGCCGGCATCGGTCGGGTCTCGGGCCGCGAGGTCATGATCGTCTGCAACGACCCGACGGTGAAGGGCGGCGCCTATTTCCCCATGACGGTGAAGAAGCACCTGCGCGCGCAGGAGATCGCCGAGCAGAACCGCCTGCCGTGCGTCTATCTGGTCGACAGCGGCGGGGCCAATCTGCCTCACCAGGCCGAGGTGTTTCCCGACCGCGACCACTTCGGCCGCATCTTCTTCAACCAGGCCCGGATGAGCGCAAAGGGCATCGCCCAGATCGCCTGCGTCATGGGCCTGTCCACCGCCGGAGGGGCCTATGTCCCGGCCATGTCGGACGAGACGATCATCGTCAGGAACCAGGGCGCCATCTTCCTGGCCGGGCCGCCGCTGGTGAAGGCGGCGACGGGCGAGGTCATCTCTGCCGAAGAACTGGGCGGGGCCGAAACCCATGGCCGTCGCTCGGGCGTGGTCGATCATGTCGCCGAGAACGATGAGCACGCGCTGGAGATCGTGCGCTCCATCGTCGCCAATCTGAACACGACCAAGACCGTCGAGATGGATGTGCGCGAACCGCGCGCGCCGGCCTTCGACGCGGAGGAGCTGTACGGCCTGATCCCCGACGACGTGCGCGCCCCTTATGATGTGCGCGAGGTCATCGCCCGGCTGGTGGACGGGTCGGAGTTCGACGAGTTCAAGAGCCTGTACGGCTCGACCCTGGTGTGCGGGTTTGCGCGCATCTGGGGCTATCCGGTCGCCATCCTGGCCAACAACGGCGTGATCTTTTCCGAGAGCGCCCAGAAGGGCGCGCACTTCATCGAACTGGCCTGCAAGCGCAAGATTCCGCTGCTGTTTCTGCAGAACATCTCGGGCTTCATGGTCGGCGGCAAATATGAGGCGGGCGGCATCGCCAAGGACGGCGCCAAGCTGGTGACGGCTGTCGCCTCGGCCGAGGTGCCCAAGTTCACCGTCCTGATCGGCGGCAGTTTCGGAGCCGGAAACTACGGCATGTGCGGCCGCGCCTATTCGCCGCGCTTCCTGTTCACCTGGCCCAACAGCCGGATCGGGGTCATGGGCGGCGAGCAGGCCGCCAGCGTCCTGGCCACCGTGCACCGCGACGCCGAGACCTGGAGCACGGACGACGCCGAGGCCTTCAAGGCGCCGATCCGGCAGAAGTATGAGGACGAGGGCAATCCCTATTACGCCACCGCCCGCCTGTGGGACGACGGCGTCATCGACCCGGCCCAGACGCGCGATGTGCTGGGCCTGGCCATCAGCGCCAGCCTGAACGCCCCCATACCGGAGACGACGTTCGGCCTGTTCCGGATGTGATTTGGGGTGAGCGAGGGGTGTCAGTGAGCAAGAAGTGAGCTTGTCGCCCAGTCAGACAGCCGCTCACCCCTCGCTCACTTGCACTTTTCACTGAAGCGGCGCCGTTCGCCCCGTCGCGCGTTGATCCTCTGAAGGAGTCCCCCATGACCGACAAACCGACCGAAGCCGACCTCAACGCCCTGGACGTTACCGACGCCGAGGCGGCCGACATCAACAGCATCGCCCAGCCGCTGGTGCCCGATGCGGCGCCGGATGCCGACGACGATCTGGTGCAGATCGATTCGACCACCGACGGCGTCGTCTTCGTCACCATCAACCGGCCGGCGAAGAAGAACGCCTTCGACGCTGCGACCATCGCGGCCCTGCATGAGGCGTTCGAAACGCTGCATGGCGCGGACCGGGTGCGGGCCGTCTTCATTCGGGGCGCGGGCGGCACCTTCAGCGCCGGGGCCGATCTGAACTGGATGCGCGACGCCGCCTGCTGGTCCGAGAGCGACAACCGCGACGACGCCATGGGCCTGGCGAAAATGCTGAAGGCCCTGCACGACATTCCCGCCCTGACGGTGGCGGTGGTCGAGGGCAACGCCATGGGCGGCGGAGCGGGCATCGTCGCCGCCTGCGACATGGCCGTGGCGGTCGAGGGGGCGCGTTTCGCCTTCTCCGAAGTCAAGCTGGGCCTGATCCCGGCGACCATCGCCCCCTATGTGATCGAGGCTGTCGGCGCGCGCCGCGCCCGCCAGCTGTTCCTGACCGCCAACGCCTTCGACGCCGACTACGCCGCCCATGCCGGCCTGATCGATCTGGTCCTGCCCGAGGGATCGGTGGACGAGTTCATCTCGATGCTGAGCGACAGCCTGACCAACAATGCGCCCGGCGCGATGGGCGAGGCCAAGCGTCTGGTCAACGACACCGCCCACCACAAGATCGACAACGGTCTGATGGATGAAACCGCCAAACGCATCGCCCGCGCCCGCGTGTCGGATGAAGGCCGCGAGGGCGTCGCCGCCTTCCTGGAAAAGCGCAAGGCCAGCTGGACGGTCTGATTGCGCTGATCGGCCGCCGGAAACGGCGGTCGGCTTCAGGCGTAGTTGAAGCTGATCGAAATCCGGTCGGCCTTGGCCAGGTTGGTCGGCACTTCGTGGCGCAGCCAGCTTTCCCACATCAGAACCGTGCCTGCCTGAGGCTGCAGATAGACGAACGGCCGCTCGGCCTCGGTCGCGTCTTCCGTCACCGACGGGCGGGCCATCATGAAGGGCAGGCGGGGATCTTCCAGCTTCAGCGATGAGGCGCCGTCTGGCACGTCGATGTAGACGGTGCCCGACAGGAAGGCGTGCGGGTGGATGTGACCCGTATGGCCGCCCCCGGGCTTCAGGACGTTGACCCACAGATTGTCGAGGCGGGGTTTGCGGGCCAAGTCGAAGTTCAGCGCCTTGGCGTAGGCGACGGCATGGCGATCCAGATGGCGCTTCAGCTCGGCGAACTCGGGGAATCGCTGGGGCAGGTCGTTCAGCGATCCGTAGGAGGTGTAGCCGCGATAGGCGTTGGCCTTGCACCACCGGCGGCCGGCCTCGTCCTCCTCGGCCATCATCCGGATGACGTCGATCAGCTGTGCGTTGAAGTCGGGCCAGCCACGCCCTTCGGCGAGGGAGGCTTCATAGACCTGGGTGACGAAGAGGGGGCGCAGGGACATGGAAGGGGCTTAACGCCTGCTGCGTCGCGTGAGAAGGGTCGTGCTCTGCCTCTCGCCTGATGCGCACGATCCGGCTAAGACCGCTTCATGTTCAAGTCCGTCCTTGTCGCCAATCGCGGCGAAATCGCCTGTCGTGTCTTCCGCACCGCCAAGCGGATGGGGATTCGCACCATCGCCGTCTATTCCGAGGCGGACGCCAACGCCCTGCATGTGCGCGAAGCCGACGAGGCGGTGCTGATCGGCCCGGCGGCGGCGCGGGAATCCTATCTGGACGGCGCCAAGGTGCTGGCGGCGGCCAAGGCGACGGGGGCCGAGGCCATCCACCCCGGATATGGCTTCCTGAGCGAGAACGCCGACTTCGCCGAGGCCGTCGCGGCGGCGGGCCTGATCTGGATCGGGCCGGACCCGTCCTCGATCCGCGCCATGGGCCTGAAGGACGCGGCCAAGGCGCTGATGATCCAGGCCGGGGTGCCGGTGACGCCGGGCTATCAGGGCGCGGACCAGTCGGAGGAAACCCTGACGGCCGAGGCGGCGCGGATCGGTTATCCGGTGCTGATCAAGGCGGTCGCGGGCGGCGGCGGCAAGGGGATGAAACGCGTCGATGATCCGGCCGATTTCGCCGCCGGTCTGGCCAGCGCCAAGCGCGAGGGGGCTGCGGCCTTCGGCGACGACCGGGTTCTGATCGAACGCTACATCACCCGCCCACGCCACATCGAGGTTCAGGTGTTCGGCGACAAGCACGGCGAGGTCGTGCACCTGTACGAACGCGACTGTTCGCTGCAACGCCGCCACCAGAAGGTGATCGAAGAGGCGCCAGCGCCGGGCATGAGCGATGACGTGCGCGCCGCCGTGACCGGGGCCGCGATCAAGGCGGCGCGGGCGGTCAACTATGTCGGGGCCGGGACCATCGAGTTCATCGCCGACGCCTCGGACGGGCTGAAGGCGGACGGCGTCTGGTTCATGGAGATGAACACCCGGCTGCAGGTCGAGCATCCCGTGACCGAGAGCGTGACGGGCGTCGATCTGGTCGAATGGCAGTTCCGCGTCGCGGCGGGCGAGCCGCTGCCGCTGAAGCAGGATCAGATTCAGCTGAACGGCTGGGCCATGGAGGCGCGGCTGTATGCCGAGGATCCCGCCAACGGCTTCCTGCCCTCCATCGGCAAGTTGGAGCACTTCGTCATGCCGGACGGCATCCGCGTCGATACAGGCGTGGAGCAGGGCGGCGAGGTCAGCCAGTTCTATGATCCCATGATCGCCAAGCTGATCGTGCACGAGGACACGCGCGAGGCGGCGGCGGCGCGTTTGGCCGAGGCGGCGGGCGAGGTCGAGGTCTGGCCAGTCAAGGCCAACGCCGGCTTCCTGAAACGCTGCCTGGAGCACCCGCGCTTCGTCGCCGGCGACGTGGACACGGGCTTCATCGCGGCGGAGGAGGCGGCGTTGCAGCCGCAGCCGTCCGACGAAGCAACGCTGGCGGCCCTGACTCTGATTGCGGAAGCGGCGGTGGATGCGGTCGAGGCGCGTCCGGACCGGTTCAGCCCCTGGGGCGGTCAGCCGGGTCTGTCCTATGGCGTGCGCCTGAATGCGCCGGCGCAGACAACCGTCTGGGCCCATGTCGATGGTCAGGGCGTGTCCGCTGCGGTGACGCCTATCGAAACGGGCTGGCGCGGTTCGCAGGGCGAACTGGCCCATGTCGGGTTCGACCAGGTTCAAGCAGGGGATAGTCTGTTCGGCTATCAGGCCGTCGACGACGGTTTCGTCCTGTTCGTCGATGGCGAGGCGCGTCGCGTCACGCCCTATCGCGCCGCCGTGGGGTCGGGCGCGGGCGCGGTGTCGGACGGCTCCTTGCGCGCGCCCATGCCGGGCAAGATCGTCGCGACGCCGGTCAAGGCCGGCGATGCGGTGACGAAGGGCCAGCCGATCGTGGTGCTGGAAGCCATGAAGATGGAACACGCCCTGACCGCGCCGTTCGACGGCGTGGTGGAAAGCGTCGCGTCTCTTGGCGATCAGGTCGTCGAGGCGGCCGTGCTGGCGGTGGTGAAGGCGGACTAAAGCCCCACGCCGCCGATGGGGCGGGTGAAGACGGTGTCGCCGAAGGTGGCGATGAGCGCCAGGGCGGGTCGCATGACGCCTGTCTCTCGAATGCTGGCCGACCAGGCGTCGTGCGTCGCCTTGCTCATCCACACCTCGGTCACCCACAGGGCGTCGGCGTCTTTCGGATCCTGCGCCAGCACATAGCTGTGGCAGCCCGGTCGCTTCACATTGGGGTCCAGCAGGCAAAGGCCCAGTTCGTCGCGGCGGCCGGCATGGGCCGTCAGGCGGGTAATCAATCCGTACATACTGGTCCTAAGCGCGCTAGGCGAAGTGAACTGCGCCGGAGAATGGTTAGGGGCCTAAGATTAAGAATCTGGCCAATGCGGCTAAGGGGCACTACGTGGGCGCCATGCCGCTTCACATGATCAAGCTGGGCGTCGGGGTGCCGGACGTCGAATGGCTGGAGGCCCGCGCCGCCCGGGGCGGGGCGCTCGTCGTCCACACACGCATGACGCCGAAACGGGCGACCGAGATCGAGGACGGCGGCTCGCTTTACTGGGTGGTAAAGGGGACGATCGTCTGTCGCCAGCCGGTACTGGACATCACAACCTTGGGCGAGGGCAAGCAGAGCCGATGCGAGATCACGCTCGAACCCAAGGTCATCCGCACCGCGCTCATGGCCCGGCGACCCTTCCAGGGCTGGCGATATTTCGAGCCCAAGGATGCGCCGGTCGATCTGACCGACCTCGACGCCGGCGAGGCCCCGGAGGAACTGGTGCGTCAGCTTCGCGAACTGGGCGCCTGGTAGGTCGAGCCCTCAAAGTTTTTGGGAGTTGACCCCGGCGGGTCGGCGTGGCCTGTCCCGCGTCCGATGATCGCGCTCAGCCCCCAGACCCGTACCGCCTTCCGCGACCTGCTGAACCTGGCTTGGCCGGTGATCCTGGCGCGCATCGGCATCATGACCATGGGGCTGACCGACGCCATCGTGGTCGGCAACTATTCCAGCAAGGAACTGGCGTTCCATTCGCTGGCCTGGGCGCCGACGTCGATCGTGGTGACGACGGCGGTGGGTTTGATGCTGGGCGTGCAGGTGATGACGGCGCGGATGCTGGGCGAGGGGCGTCGGCATGCTGTCGGCTCGGTGCTGCGTCGCGGCCTGACCTATTCGTTGCAGATCGGCGTGGTGTCGATGATCGCCCTGATCGCCATCGGCCCGTGGGGGCTGGGCAAGCTGGGGCTGGAGGATGGTCTGGCGGAGGGCGCCGGGCCGGCGCTGATCGTCTTTGCGTTGTCCATGCCCTTCTATCTGATCTCGGTGACGGGCCAGTTCTTCCTGGAGGCTCTGGGCCGGCCCAAGCCCGGCATGGTCGCCATGTGGGTGGCGAACGGGGTCAATCTGGTGCTGAACATTGTGCTGGTGCCGGACCTGCTGGGCTTTGGCTTCGACGGCGCCTTCGCCTCGGCCTGGGCGACGTTCGGGGCGCGAGCGGCGCTGGCGATCTTCTTGGTGATCTACATCCTGCGTCTGCCCGAGGCGCGGTCGCTGGGCATCTTCGACAAGCCCGAGCGCGATCCCAAGGCCGCGCGCGAGCAGGTCAAGGTCGGCCTGGGCGCCGGGGCCTCCTACTTCATCGAGGTCGGGGCCTTTTCGGGCTTCACCTTCTTCGCCGGTCAGATCGGCACGGCGGAGACGGCGGCCTGGGCGGTGGTGCTGAACGTCTCGGCGATCGTCTTCATGCTGCCGATGGGGCTTTCGTCGGCGACGGCGGTGCTGGTGGGCCGCAGCTATGGGGCCGGCGACGGGCGAGGGGTGATGCGCGCCGGGCTGGTGGGGCTGGGCGTCGTGACGGCCCTGACATTGGTGGTCGCCCTGCTGGTTTGGCCCAGCGCCCATCTGATTGTCGGCACCTATAATCGCGATCCGGCCCTGCTGGCCATCGCGGCGCCGGCGCTGGTGCTGGCGACGCTGTTCTTCGTCGCGGACGGCATTCAGGTCGTGGCGGCCCAGGCCAACCGCGCGGCGGGCGATGTCTGGTGGCCTACGATCATGCATTTCGCCGCCTACGGCGCGGTGATGATGCCGCTGGGCTGGGTTTTGGCGCACCAGATGGGCGTCAACGGCCTGGTCTGGGCGGTGGTGATCGCCAGCCTGGCGTCCTCGACCCTGCTGACGGGGCGTTTCATCCGTATTGCGCGCCGTCTTCCGCAAGGCGTTTGAGGAAACCGCGCCGCCGCTCTATATCCCTGCGCTTCCCCGAACACCTGGACGATCATGGCCCGCATCCTCATCACCTCGGCGCTGCCCTACATCAATGGCATCAAGCACTTGGGGAATCTGGCGGGCTCGATGTTGCCGGCCGACGTCTGGGCGCGGTTCAAGCGGGCGCAGGGTCATGAGGTCCTCTATATCTGCGCCACCGACGAGCACGGCACCCCGGCCGAGCTGGCCGCCGCCGCCGCCGGCCAGGACGTGCGGACCTATTGCGACGAGCAGCACGAAATCCAGAAGGCCGCCGGTAAGGCGTTCGGACTCAGCTACGACTGGTTCGGCCGGTCGTCGAACCCGCAGAACCATCGGTTGACCCAGCATTTCGCCGAGGCGCTGGAGAAGAACGGTCTGATCGAGGAGCGGGTGGATCGGATGATCTATTCGATCGACGACGCCCGCTTCCTGCCCGACCGCTATGTCGAGGGAACCTGCCCCCACTGCGGCCATGTCGGCGCTCGCGGCGATCAGTGCGACAACTGCGGACGCCTGCTGGATCCGACCGACCTGATCGATCCCTATTCGTCGGTGTCGGGGTCCAAGAACCTGGAGGTGCGCGACACGCGCCACCTCTATCTGCTCCAGACCAAGATCGAGCCCGAGATCCGCGCCTGGGTCGACGGCAAGACGGGCTGGCAACAGCTGGCCAAGTCCATCGCCTACAAACATCTGGACGAGGGGCTGATCGACCGGGGCATCACCCGCGACCTGGCCTGGGGCGTGCCGGTGACCAAGGATGGCTTCCCGCGTCCCGGAATGGAGGACAAGGTCTTCTACGTCTGGTTCGACGCCCCGATCGAATACATCGCCGCGACCGAGGAATGGGCCGAGGCGACGGGCGGTTCGTGGCGTGACTGGTGGCGTCTGGACGAGGGCGCTGAGGACGTTCGCTATGTCCAGTTCATGGGCAAGGACAACGTCGCCTTCCACACCGTCAGCTTCCCCGCGACCATCATCGGCTCGGGCGAGCCGTGGAAGACGGTGGATCAGCTGAAGGCCTTCAACTGGCTGAACTGGTATGGGGGCAAGTTCTCCACCAGCCAGAAGCGCGGCGTCTTCATGGATCAGGCGCTGGAGCTTCTGCCGGCCGATTACTGGCGCTGGCGCCTGACGGCCTATGGGCCCGAGCACGCGGACTCGGCCTTTACCTGGGAGGACTTCCAGGCCTCGACCAACAAGGACCTGGCCGATGTGCTGGGCAACTTCGTCAACCGCATCGTCAAGTTCGCTGAATCGAAGTTCGACGGCGTCGTGCCCGAGGGCGGCGAGGCCGGACCAGTCGAAATCCAGCTGGAGGCCGACATCAAGGCCGCCGTCGCCGAGGCGACCGAACAGCTGGAGGCGATGGAGTTCAGAAAGGCCGCCGTCGCCATCCGCGCCGCCTGGGTGCTTGGCAACGAGTATCTGCAGGTCGCCGCGCCCTGGACGGCGCTGAAGACCGATCGCGACCGCGCGGCGGTGGGGGTGAGGACGGGTCTGAATCTGGTCGCTCTGTTCGCGCGTCTGGCCGCGCCGATCCTGCCGTTCACCGCGCCCAAGATCGCGGCCTCGGTTGGGGTGGAGGACCTCAGCTGGCCTGGCGCCGACGAGGATCTGCTGAACCGTCTGGCTGTGGGCGGCAAGGTGGAAGCTCAGGGCGTGCTGTTCGCCAAGATCGAGGACGCCCAGGTCGCGGAATGGTCCGAACGCTTCGGCGGCGCGGACGCCTGATCCACCCCACGTGTGCGGCAAAGAAAGAGCCGCGCTCGGGATCGAGCGCGGCTTTTGTCTATGCGGCCTTTGATCAGTCCTGCTCGGCGAACACGACGGGAAGCCCCGCCGCATTCCAGGCCTGGATGCCGCCGGTCAGGTTGAACAGCGGCTGGCCGTCAGGGCCCGTCGGGCCGACGAAGGCGCAGACCTGGTGGCTGCGGCCGCCCTTCAGGCATTGGACGATGATCTTCTTGTCGGCTGGAAGGTCCAGCGCCTCCCAAGCGGCGGGCATCTGGCTGAGCGGGGCCAGGATCGCGCCGTCGATGCGGGCGGCGGCGAACTCGTCCGGCTCGCGCACATCGATCAACACCGCGTCGCCGGCCTGCAGCCAGGCGGCGGCCTCCTCGACTGTGACGGTGGCGACCGTCATGGCGCGACCGTTGGTTCGGCGGGCGCCGGCGTCGGGCTGTCCTCGGTGCGCTTCTGGCCCAGGTGTTTGGCCGCTTCCTCGGGACCGATCTCAAGGAAGGCCGGGGCCGAGGCGTTGAACTCGTCCATATGGCCGGTGCGGACCACCACCTGACGGGCACCGTCCCAGATCATGTGCAGGGCGACATACAGAACGACGACCAGACCGATATAGCCGATCCAGCTGAAGCGATGCAGCAGCTTGGCGATATAGGTGGCGGCGACGCCCATCAGGGCGATCGACAGCACCAGGCCGAAGACCATGATCCAGGGGTGTTCGTGCGCAGCGCCGGCGACGGCCAGCACATTGTCCAGCGACATGGTGATGTCGGCGACCATGATCTGAATCAGCGCGGCGCCGAAGCTCTTGCGCTTGATGCCCAGTTCCTCGGGCGACGGACCAGAGCCGTGCTCTATGCTCATGGCCAGTTCGAGTTCCTTCTCGGCCTCGGCCTGATCGTGCGTCGCCTGCTCGCGCAGTTCGCGCCACATCTTCCAGCACACCCACAGCAGCAGCAGGCCGCCGGCCAGCAACAGGCCGACCAGAGCCAGCAGTTGCACGGTGATCAGCGCAAAGCCGATTCGCATGACGACGGCCGCGGCCAGGCCGATCAGAATGGCCTTCTTACGCTGGTCCTGGGGCAGGGCGGCGGCGGCCAGGCCCACGGCGACGGCGTTGTCGCCGGCCAGGACCAGATCCATCAGCAGAACCTGGCCCAGGGCGGTCGCCTGGCTGGCGAGTTCGGGAGAAGAGAGGAATTCCATGGCCGCTCCTTAACCTCGCCCGCGCCGTCTGTCAGCCGCGTTGCGCGCGCGCAGCCTCATAAAGCGCCACGGCCGCCGCATTGGAGACGTTCAGGCTCTCGAAACCACCCGGCATGGGGATCTTGGCCAGGACGTCGCAGTGTTCGGCGACCAGACGACGGATGCCGTCGCCTTCGGACCCCATGACCAGAACGGTCGGCTGATGATCCAGCGCTTCTTCCAGCGTCTGTTCGCCGGTTCCGTCCAGGCCGACGGCGCGCCAGCCCAGATCGGCCAGCCGCTCCAGCGCACGGGACAGGTTGGTGACGCGCGCATGGGGCAGGCGTTCGGTGGCGCCGACGGCCGCCTTGGCTAGGGCGCCCGCCAGGGCCGGAGCGTGACGGTCCTGAACGATGATTCCCCGCGCGCCGAACGCCAGGGCCGATCGGAAGATGGCGCCGACGTTCTGGGGGTCGGTCAGCTGATCCAGCATGACGATGACGCCCTCAGCCGGCTCGGCCAGCTCTTCCAGCGACACGCCTTCCAGCGGTTGGACCTTGAAGGCCAGTCCCTGATGCACGGCGCCGGGGGGCAGCATCCGGGTCAGGGCCTGGATTTCGACCACCTCGATCTTGTGGCCGTTTGCGAGAGCATTGTTCTCGATCTCGGCGGCGCGCTCGGCTGTGGCCAGCAGACGACCCATGCCGCGACGGGCGGGATTCGCCAGAGCGGCCAGAACCGGGTGGCGGCCCCACAGAAAATTATCGGCGTCCGACTTGCCGCGATCGGGCGAACGGGGCTGACGAGGTGTTTCGTCGCGCCGTCCAAACCCTTGCGCAGCGGGCTTTTGGCCCTTGTCGCGAGGGCCGTCGGGACGGTTTCCGAAGACCGGTTTTTTACCGCTTTTACGGTCGTTGCGTTCTGATTTCGACGACACTATAAGACGCCCTCCGATTTGGAGCCCCAAGGGCTTTCGGGTCTGGGCGCCCCCTCTAACCTAGAGGAGGCGACAAGCCGAAGGCTTTTGTTTCGTCCCGCTTCTTTATGGGCGGAAACGAGGGGTCCGACGGTTCGACAAGGCGCGCTGGGGGAATGTCCCGAGCGGCAAAGGGGGGGGACTGTAAATCCCCTGCGTAAGCTTCGAAGGTTCGAGTCCTTCTTCCCCCACCACGCGCCTTGACGGATACGACGGATCAGGACGATGGAGAGGAACCGGCTGCGGCGTTCCGAAAGAACTTCCGCAGTCTCCGCGCGGGTATAGCACAATGGTAGTGCAGCAGCCTTCCAAGCTGAGGATGTCGGTTCGATCCCGTCTACCCGCTCCAGGTTTTTAAAAAGATCAGCATCGCGCCCCTCCGCTGACGGACCCGGGCCATCAGGAGTTTGGCCATGGCCAAGGAAAAGTTCGAACGGACGAAGCCGCACTGCAACATCGGCACGATTGGTCACGTTGACCACGGCAAGACGACGTTGACGGCTGCGATCACGATGACGCTGGCGAAGGCCGGCGGCGCGAAGGCGATGAACTACGCCGACATCGACGCTGCGCCGGAAGAGAAGGCGCGCGGCATCACGATCAACACGGCGCACGTGGAATATGAGACGGCCAACCGTCACTACGCCCACGTCGACTGCCCCGGCCACGCCGACTATGTGAAGAACATGATCACCGGCGCCGCGCAGATGGACGGCGCGATCCTGGTGGTGTCGGCCGCTGACGGCCCGATGCCGCAGACCCGCGAGCACATCCTGCTGGCCCGTCAGGTCGGCGTGCCGGCCCTGGTGGTCTTCATGAACAAGGTCGATCTGGTCGACGACGAAGAGCTGCTCGAGCTGGTCGAGATGGAAGTGCGCGAGCTCCTGAGCTCGTACCAGTTCCCCGGCGACGACATTCCGATCACCAAGGGTTCGGCCAAGGCCGCGACCGACGGCGTGAACCCGGAAATCGGCGAACAGCGCGTTCTGGCCCTGATGGAAACCGTCGACGCCTACATCCCGCAGCCGGAGCGTCCGGTCGACCTGCCGTTCCTGATGCCGGTCGAAGACGTGTTCTCGATCTCGGGCCGCGGCACCGTGGTCACGGGCCGCGTCGAGAAGGGCATCATCAAGGTCGGTGAGGAAGTCGAGATCGTCGGCATCCGTCCGGTCCAGAAGACGACCTGCACGGGCGTGGAAATGTTCCGCAAGCTGCTGGACCAGGGCCAGGCGGGCGACAACGTCGGCGTGCTGCTGCGCGGCACCAAGCGTGAAGACGTCGAGCGCGGCCAGGTGCTGTGCAAGCCGGGCTCCATCACTCCGCACACCAAGTTCCTGGCCGAAGCCTACATCCTGACCAAGGAAGAAGGCGGTCGTCACACCCCGTTCTTCACGAACTATCGCCCGCAGTTCTACTTCCGCACGACGGACGTGACCGGCATCGTTCAGCTGAAGGAAGGCGTCGAGATGATCATGCCGGGCGACAACGCCGAGCTGAACGTCGAGCTGATCACCCCGATCGCGATGGACCAGGGCCTGCGCTTCGCCATCCGTGAAGGCGGCCGCACCGTCGGCGCCGGCGTCGTGGCCAAGATCATCGCCTAAGCGAAACGACCTCAAGCCGCCCGCCTCCGCGAGGCGCGCATAGGCCGAGAGACAAAGTCGCGTAACAGAGCGGCCCCCGGAGCCATCCGGGGGCCGTTTTGCTGTCTGGGCGATCGGCAGACTGAATGAGCTACGGCGGCCGCCAGGACGGCATTGGGCCGCGTCTTGCTGCAGTCGGGCTAGGCCTCGGGCCGCTTTGGCTTCGGGATCGCTGAACAATCTTGGTGAGTGGGTCCCGCCCTGAGGCGAGGAGCGCCTGGGCGCGCTAGTTCTGCGCGTTGACGAAGTTGCGCACGCGGGGGGGGACCGGCGGCGTCGGCGCAGCGCGGATCACGCGGATCGAGCTGCTGCGGCAGGCCTGGGGCGTCAGGCGGCTGGGCAGGCGGGTCGAGCCGTCGCCGCAGGCCTCGCTGATCTGCTCCTGCGTCAGGCCGCGCGCGCCCGACAGGTCGGCGCCGCGAATGTCTGTGCGACGCAGCGAGGCGTTGCTGAAGTCGGCGCGGGTGAAGGTTCCGCCGGTCAGTCGGGCTCCATCCAGGCTGGCGTTCGGGAAGTGGGCGCCGGTGAAGTCGCCGCCCGACAGATTGGAAGCGTTGATCTCGGCGTTTGAAAAGTTCGCGCCGGACGCGCGGACATTCGCCAGGGTGGCGCCGAACAGTTCAGAGTTGGAGAAGTTGGCGCTGACCAAGGTGGCGCCTGTGAAGTTGACCCCGTGCATCTCGCCGCCCGACAGGTCGGCTCTGCTCAGATTGGCGCGGACGAACGATGACCCCTGGGCTTCGGCGCCGACGATGCTGGCGCCGGTGAAGTTGGCCAGGGTGAAGTTGGCGCCGACCATCTCGACGCCGCCCATGTTGGCGCGGCTGAAATCACTGCCGGTGAAGTTGGAGCCCATCATCTCGGCGCCGCGCAGATTGGCGCCGACCAAGGTGGCGTTCATGAAGCTGGCGCCGGTGAAGGTCGCGCCCGACAGATTGCGGCCGGACAGTTCGCAGCGGTTGCAGGAGCCGCCCAGCGACACCGAGCGGGCCACGTCGCGGTCCTGCATCGACATCTCGACCCCGGCGAAGGCGGGGGAGGCGGCGAGCGCCAGTCCCAGCGTCAGCAGAGCCAATGTGGGGCGGACCCGGATATGTTCAGCGATCTGTTTCACGCACTCTGAATGCCTCGAAACCCCCGCCGCACCTACTTAAATCGAGGTAACTTCATGAAATCGAGGCAAGGTCGGCGCCGCTCAGCAGGCCGGAATGCGCAAGCCCCGAGGCAAAACGGTGGAGCCGTCGCCGCAGGCCCGGTTCAGTTGGGCCTGGGTCAGGCCGGTGGCCCGCGCCAGCTGGGCGCCCGACAGATTGGTCCCCGACAGGGTCGCGCCGGCGAAGCTGGCGCCCTCCATGTAGGCGCCGACGAAGCTGGCGTTGGTCAGGTTGGCGCGCGAGAAGTTGGAGCCGGAGAAGACGCCGCCATAGGCCTCGACGTCGCGCATGTCGGTGTTGGAGAAGCGCGTGCGGTTCATGACGCTGAGGCTGAGGTCCGCTTGACGCAGGCGTGAGCCGGCCAGGTTCAGGCCCCGCGCCTCCAACCCAGAAAAGTCGCCCTGAAAAAGATTGCAACCGGCGCAGGAGGCGCCGCGTCGCACGCTGGCGATCTGGCCCGCGTTCTGGGCCAGGGCGGGCGCGGCGACGGCCAGCAAGGCGGCGATCACGCCGAGAGAAAGTGTGCGTTTCATGGACCGGGCTCCGACGTTCGATCGTCTGTCAGCAAACCCTAGGCCATAACCCTTAACCTAGCCCTGATCGCCGCCCTGAAGCGCTGGGGCCGCCCCGCAGGTGTCGCAGACCCAGGCGGCGCCGCGTTGCTGCAGGCTGAAATCGCCGCAGGCGGGGCAGGCGACGGCCTCGGTGTTGGCGGCGGCGCGGGCTTCCGGCTCGCCCTTCTTGCCGAAGGGCAGGACGACGAGGTTGTCGGGCGCGGAACCACGCGCGAACCCTTTGGAGATGAAGCGGGCGGCGGGCACGGCCGCGTTGGCGTCGGGTTTGCCGTCCCCCAGTCCATCCGCGTTCAGGCCGTCGGTCCCGGCATTGGCCAGCTCGACGCGGTCCAGATAGGAGACGCCCAGTTCGCGGAAGATGTAGTCCAGGATCGAGGTCGCCGACTTGATGGAATCGTTGCCGGTGACGCGACCGGCCGGCTCGAACCGGGTGAAGACGAAGGCGTCCACAAACTCATCCAGCGGCACACCGTATTGCAGTCCGATCGAGATGGCGATGGCGAAGTTGTTCATCAGGCTGCGGAAGGCGGCGCCTTCCTTGTGCATGTCGATGAAGATCTCACCCAGCTCGCCGTCTTCGTATTCGCCGGTGTGGATATAGACCTTGTGGCCCCCGACGGCGGCCTTTTGGATGTAGCCCTTGCGCCGGTCGGGCAGTTTGCGGCGCGCGCGTTCGCGCTCGACCACGCGTTCGACGACCCGTTCCGTCGGAGCCGGGCGAGGGGCTTCGCGGACAGATTCAGGACGGCCAAGCTCGGGGCGGGCGGCGTCGATGTTTGGCAGGGACAGCAGCGGGCCGGCGGGCGGCGCGGCGCGCGACAGGCGAAGGGCGCGACGACCGTCCAGGGCGCCTTGGCTCAGCAGTCGCGCGGCCTGGGTCGAGGTCGTCCGCCAGTCCATCGGTTCGATCGCGAGGTCCGGCATGTCGCTGAACGGTTCGACGGCGCGGCGCAGCTCGGCCGCCGCCGCCGCCGGATCGGCCAGCAGGGCGGCGACGCTGCCCGGCGCCTCGGGCCAGTCGCGCAGATCGCCATGACCGAAGACCCAGCGCGCCGCCGCCGTCTCCGCCTCTTCCGACACGCCCAGCAGGGTCAGCAGCAGACCATCGCCGTCTTCCACGCCCAAGACGTCGCGGATGAAGCCGGGGTCCAGGACCGGGGCGGCGAAGACCGTGTCGAAATCCTCGGCCCAGCCCAAGGCGGTCTCGATGGCGGCCAGTTCGATGTCGGTGAAGCCCAGCGCGCGCAAGGCTGTGTGGTCGATGCCCGGCGCCTCGACCAGGGTGCGGCGCCCGAACGTCCACCGTTCCGCCGCCTCGACATCGCCGCCGGCGGCAGAGATGGCCGAGGCAAGCGCGGGGTGCAGCCGGCGACCGATCTCGCCGTCGGCCGTCTGGAACACGTCGACCGCGGCGACGCGGCCCAGGCCCAGCCGCAGCCGCGCCTCCGCATCGTCGACGAACAGGCCGATGGCCGAATGGCGAAGTGGCTTCTTTTGGTCTTCCCAGTCGGGGCAGGGACCGCGCAGGGACGCCAGTTCAGCCGAGGTCTGCGCCGCCGTCGCCGCAACCAGCTCCGCGAACGTCCGCGCCTGAGACGTGCGGTCGTCGTCAGCCGCGAGGGCCTCCAGCAACCCGTCCAGTCCCAACGCGATGGGACCGGGCTGCGTGGACTGTAGGTCCAGCGCCACCGTCAGCAGGCGGGTCAGATCCGCCAGATTGGTCGCCATGTCTCCGTCCACCGCCAGGACGGCGCCTAGGTCGATCAAGGCCCGCGCGGTGTGCGCCGTCGCGGTCTCCGCATCGCGGGGGTCGAAGGCGACGATCAGGCCGCCGTCCAGCGCCGCCTCGGCCGCCAGCAAGGCTTCGGGCGCGCCCGCCGCGATCTGGGTCCGGTCCGCCAGGGCGACCAGAGGCGCGCCTTCGACGATCGGCTCCAAGGCCATTGCGGGCCGTTCGCCGTCGATGGCTCTCAGGATATCGGCGTCGCTGGCGCCGCACCGCCGCGCCAGGGCCGCCGCCCGGCCCAGGGCGGGATTGCGCGAGGGGTCGCCGCAGTCGCCGCGCGGACCTTCGCAGCGATCCACCGCATCGGCCACGCCCGCCAGCGCCTCGGCCAAGGCGTCGGCCGCCTGGCCCCCGAGACGCATGGCTGCGCGCCGTCCGGCGTGCGCCTTCAATCGCGCCGCCGCGCCGGGGTCGTTCAGATCGACGACGCCGATGGCCGTGGGGCCAGACGCCGCCGGCGCCGCCAGGCCCAGCGCGAAGGCGCCCGACAGCTCCTCGACGAACGTCGCGGCCTCGGCCCGGTCGAACACGCCCTCGGCCACGCCCGTCGCGGCCAGCCGTTCGGCCCAGGCGTCGACGCCGCCGTTCAGCCAGTCGCCGGAAAGGGATATTGCGAATCCTTCCGCCTCGACCCAGTCCAGCCAGGCCTCGATCCGGACGTCGGACCAGCCGGCGGGGGCCAGGACCTGTTGCACGCCGGAGGGGCGCTCGATGGCGCGGGTCTCCATCGCGACTCGTTCGGCGCGAGCGGCGAAGCCGGATTGAAAGCGCATGGCGGCGTTTCTCCGAAAGGTTCGGGCGAGCCTAGGATGCCCACGCGACTTAGCCAATACATCTGGTGTCGCAGGGCGGGTTTGCCCACAAGATATCGATTCACCGCAAGTCGCTTGAACGCTGGACGAAGAGGGCGTGGGTTTCTATGATCCGACCCAGACGCCGCCTCCCTTTCCGGCGACCCCTTACGGTTGGATTCCACGACGTGTTGAGCAAGATTTTCGGCTGGTGGGAGGGCGCCACGATCGGCACACGGTTCACCATCGCCAAGCGCGGTCGCTTCGTCGGCCAGGACGAGAACGGCAATCGCTATTACGAGAGCCGCGACAACGTCAGCTACGACGGCCGCAAGCGTCGCTGGGTCATCTATGACGGCTATGCCGAGGCGTCCAAGGTGACGCCCGACTGGCACGGCTGGCTGCACTACACCTTCGACCAGCCGCCGACCGAGCAGCCCCTGCCGCGTCGCGCCTGGGAGAAGGAGCATCTGCCCAACCTGACCGGCACGCCCCTGGCCTGGCGTCCGCCCGGCTCGCTGGCCGGCGACGCCAAGCGCCCGGCCGCGACCGGCGACTATCAGGCCTGGACGCCCGAGTGAAAATCCGCCGCATCCTGTTGGGCGCGGCGTCCGTCGCGGCCGTGCTGAGCGCCGGCGCGGTGACCGCCAGCGTGCTTCAGGACGCGCCGCGCGATGCGCGTCCGGTTCAGGATCCGATCGGCGACATTCTGCGCACCACCCCGGCCCAGCCCTCGGTGCCGACCGAGACGCCGCCTGCGGGCGCACCGGCTCCGCGCTCTCCGGTCGCCGTGGCCCCGCCACCCAACGTCGTCATCGCCGAGGACGCCGCCGTCGAGGAAAAGGCCGAGGCGGAAGTCGCGGCCGAGAAGCCCGTCGCGACCAAGGCCATCGATCAGCCCGCCACGCCCGCGCGTCGCCAGCGTCGCAAGTTCGCGATCATCCAGGCCATCGACAAGGTCACCGCCGAGACGATGAAGTTCGAGGTGGAGGTCGGCGGTCGCCCCGTGCGCTTCAACCAGAATCTGATCTTCGCGGCCCGCGCCTGCGAGGTGACGACGCCCGACGAACTGACCGAAGACGCCATCGCCTATATGGACGTCTCGCTTCAGGCGCGCGGCCGGCAGGAAGGTCGCCAGATCTTCCGCGGCTGGATGTTCGCCTCGTCGCCCGCCGTCAGCGGCATCCAGAACCCCTATTACGACGCCTGGGTCGTCGGCTGTAAGAACTGAGCTCTGACGTCGCGAGGAGGCGCGCCATGGATCGCAACAAGCCGCCCAAGAAGACCGAAACGGTCGAAATCCGTCTGCCTCACGCGACCAAGACCGCCTTCATGGCCCGGTGCCGTGACGAGGGCCGGACAGCCAGCGACGCCATTCGCCGGTTCATTGACGCCGAGTTGAACGCGACGTCATCCGCGCGTCCTCAACCCCGCCTGAGCTGGCGACCCCTGCTGGCCGCCGCTGTCGCGGGCCTGGCGTTGGGCGCCGTCGCCGCGCCCTCCCTGGCCCAGTCGTCGCCCACCCGCGCCGACTTCGACCGGCTGGACCGCAATCACGACGGCGTCGTCAGCTTCGATGAGTACCGCGCGCGTTAGCGGATGCGGACCAGGAACCGGTCCCACTGAAGGTTCAGCCACGTCCAGGGCTTGAACAGGCTGGCGCCCGGCTTCCATGAGGCCAGCACCAGTTCGGCCCGGCCGATAATGTTCTCGGCCGGCAGCAGGCCGACGCCGATCTCGGGCGGCCAGCGGCTGTCCAGCGAGTTGTCGCGATTGTCGCCCATCATCAGATAGCAGCCCGCCGGCACCCGGCGCACAGGCGTGTCGTCGCCCGGCAGGTCCGGCCCACCGTCGTAGGTGACGTAGGATCGTCCGTCGGCCAGGGTCTCGCGCACTTCCTGGACCCGTCGCTGCGGCGCATCGTGATCGGCGACGACATCCAGCCGGGACTGGCGCACCGGATCGCCGTTGACGAAGACAACGCCGCCCCGCACCTGAACCGTGTCGCCCGGGAGGCCGACGACGCGCTTTATCCAGGCCTCGCTGGGGTCGCGCGGCAGGCGGAACACCACCACGTCGCCGCGTCTCGGCTCGCGCCCCAGCAGCCGTCCCGGCGACATCGCCGGATTGAACGGCAGAGACGCCTTGCTCCAGCCATAGGGATATTTCGACACGACGATATAGTCGCCGGTGACCAGCCCCGGCTCCATCGACGAAGAGGGGATGGTGAAGGGCTGGAACAGGACGATGCGGATCGCGAGCGCCAGGATGATGGCGAAGACCAGCGTCAGGGCGATCTCTCGCACCTCGCGAAGGAAGGACGGACGGGGCGGGGCTTTGGGCGGGGTCTGGGTCATGCCGCCATTGACCGTCAGGCCGGGCGAAGACGCCAATCCTAAGCTGTCGGGACAGGCCCCAAATCGTGTCCGGACAGACTAGGCTCAATCGACATTCAGCCAACTCACGTCATTCCGGGGCGTCCGAAGGACGAACCCGGAACCCAGGAGAAGCGCATCAGGGGTTGACCAGGGTCGGCATCGCACATGTGGCCCTGGGTTCCGGGTTCTTCGCTGCGCTCAGCCCCGGAATGACCAACTGAAAGACCAATCTTCTCTGACTTAGGCGCTGGCCAGGGCGACCGCTTCTGCGCCGGTCAGGGGCGCGCGCAACGCCTCCTGGTTTGGCCTGACCGACAGAGCCGGCTGAAGCCGCTCTAGATAGGCCGCCTGTGGGGTCTCTACCGCCCCGAACTGGCTGAGATGGTCGGTCAGGAACTGGGCATCCAGCAAGGTCCAGCCGCCCTTTCGCAGGCGCGCCACCAGATGCACCAGAGCGACCTTGGAGGCGTCGCGCTCGCGGCTGAACATGCTCTCGCCGAAGAAGGCTCCGCCCAGCGACACGCCATAAAGCCCGCCGACCAGCCGCTCGTCGCGCCAGCACTCGATGGAATGGACGAAGCCCATGGCGAACAGGGAGGCGTACAGCCGCCGGATCGGGCCGTTGATCCAGGTGTCTTCGCGATCCGGCCCTTGCGCCGCCGCACAGCCGTCGAGCACCGCTTCGAAGGCGGTGTCGACCCGCACCTCGAATGGCTCGCCCCGCACGGTGCGACGCAGGCGGCTGGGGATGTGGAAGGCCTCGAGCGGAATGACGCCGCGCTGTTCCGGCTCGATGATGAAGACGCGCGGATCATCACGCGCCTCGGCCATCGGAAACACGCCCCGGGCGTAACAGGCCAGCAGGTTCTCGGGGCCAAAACCGCCGAAAGGCCCGCTGGCGCTGAAATCGGGGTCGGTCAGGCGTCGCCCTTCTGACGGGCCGCCCATTTCTCAAGCCAGTGGATGTCGTAGTCGCCCGACAGGATGTCCGGCTCGGCCAGCAGCTTCTGGAACAGGGGGATGGTCGTATCGACGCCGCCGATGACGACCTCGTTCAGCGAACGCTTGAGGCGCGCGATGGCCTCTTCACGGTCGCGGCCGTGGACGATCAGCTTGCCGATCAGGCTGTCGTAATAGGGTGGGATCGAATAGCCGGCGTAGATGGCGCTATCCAGACGCACGCCCAGGCCGCCCGGTGCGTGGAAGTCCGTGATCTTGCCCGGCGACGGGGTGAAGGTCTCCGGGTTCTCGGCGTTGATCCGCACCTCGATGGCGTGGCCCTGGAACTCGATGTCCTCTTGCGTGAACGACAGCGGCAGACCGGCAGCGATGCGGACCTGTTCACGCACCAGATCGACGCCGGTGATCATTTCCGTAACCGGATGCTCCACTTGCAGGCGGGTGTTCATCTCGATGAAGAAGAACTCGCCGTCCTCCCACAGGAACTCGATGGTGCCGACGCCCAGATAGCCGATGGCGGCGATGGCCTTGTTGACCGTCTCGCCGATCTGCTTGCGACCTTCGGCCGACAGGGCGGGCGAGGGGGCCTCTTCCAGCACTTTCTGGTGACGGCGTTGCAGCGAGCAGTCGCGCTCGCCCAGGTGCACGACGTTGCCGTGGCTGTCGGCGATGACCTGGATCTCGATGTGGCGCGGCTTCTGGAGGTAGCGCTCCATATAGACGGCGCCGTTGCCGAAGGCGGCCAGAGCTTCCGACTGGGCGGTCTGGACCGCCTCGACCAGATCGTCAGGCGTCAGGGCGACCTTCATGCCGCGTCCGCCGCCGCCCGCCGCCGCCTTGACGATCAGCGGGAAGCCGATGGACTTGGACGCCTCGATCGCGGCCTCGACGGTCTCGACCTCGCCATCCGAGCCGGGGACGACGGGAATGCCGGCGTCCTTGACCGTCTGTTTGGCGCTGATCTTGTCGCCCATGACCCGGATATGCTCGGGCTTGGGACCGATGAAGGTCATGCCGTGGGCCTCGACGATCTCGGCGAAGCGGGCGTTCTCGGACAGGAAGCCGTAGCCGGGGTGGATCGCCTGGGCGCCGGTGATCTCGGCCGCCGCGATGATCGAGGGGATGTTCAGATACGACTTGGCGGCCGAGGCGGGGCCGATGCAGACGCTCTCGTCGGCCAGCCGCACCCACATGGCGCCGCGGTCGGCTTCGGAGTGCACGGCGACGGTGGAGATGCCCATCTCCTTGCACGCCCGGTGGATGCGCAGCGCGATCTCGCCGCGATTGGCGATCAGGACCTTGGTGAACATCGCGGCGCCTTAGGCTTCCAGCAGGACGAGGGGTTCGCCGAACTCGACCGGCTGGGCGTCGCCGACAAGGATTTCGGCCACCACGCCGTCGCGCGGCGCCTGGATGGGGTTCATCGTCTTCATGGCTTCGACGATCAGCAGGGTCTGGCCCTTCTTGACCTCGTCGCCGGGCTGGACGAAGGCCGGGGCCTCCGGCGAGGCCTGCAGATAGGCGGTGCCGACCATCGGCGACTTCACTTCTTCGCCGGCGCGGGCGATGATCGTGGCGGGATCCGACGGCATGGCGGCCGGCGCAGCAGCGGCGGCAGGCGCAGCGGCGACCGGAGCGGGGGCGGCGGCGTACTGGACCGGGGCGGCGTTGACGGTGACTTCGCGCGCCACGCGGATGCGCAGTTCGCCGCGCTCGACCTCGACTTCCGTCAGGTCGGTCTCGTTCAGGATCTCGGCCAGCTGGCGAACCAGGGCGGCGTCGATTTCGGCGTGTTTCTTGTCATCGGCCATTGGAGTTGCGCCTTGTCTTTCGTGATCTTCGATAAACGGGACGGGGCTCAGCCGCGTTCCCGAACCTGGGTGAGGGCCGCCTGGACGGCCAGTTCATAGCCCACCGCGCCGAAGCCGGCGATGACGCCGGTCGCCGCGGAGGACACATAGGAGTGATGGCGAAACGCCTCGCGCGCCGCCGGATTGGACAGATGCAACTCGATCACCGGGATCGACAGCGTCTTCACCGCATCGTGCAGCGCCACCGACGTATGCCCGTAGGCCGCCGGATTGAGGATAAGGGCGTGGGCGCCTTCGCGCGCCTCCTGGATCCAATCGACCAGCACGCCTTCGTGGTTGGTCTGGCGAAACACGATTTGCGCCTCGCCGGCCGCCCTGACGCAGCGCTGCTCGATGTCCGCCAAAGTGTCGCGGCCATAGATGTCCGGCTCCCGAACCCCCAGCAGGTTCAGATTGGGGCCGTTCAGCACATGAATGACGGGCGTTTCAGCCATGGTTCCAGAATCGATCCGGCGCCGCGCGGCGCAAGAGGGGCCTTTTAGCGGACGCAGGGCGTGGGTCAAACGCTGGCGGCGTCGAACCTTCCCCGACGTTATATGCGATGGCGTGGATTTCGCAGCGCCGCCCGCCATCGTCCCGGGTCGGGACAGCCTGAGGGAGCGCCGAGGATGCGCCATGACGGCAAACTGATCCTAAGAACCGTGGTGGCGACCTTCGCGGCCCTGGCCGTCGCGATCGGCGCCTTCCTGTTCGAGGCGGGCTGAGCGCCCGGTCTGGCGAAGCGCCCTATCACCGTCTATCTGACGATCGGCGAGGCGAAGGTCAGGGAAAATGCGCGTGCACCAGATCCATCTCAACGGCGAACCGCGTCAGGTCCAGGCCGCCAACATCCTGGCCCTGGTCGAGGAACTGTCGCTGGACCCGCGCAAGGTCGCCGTCGAACGCAACCTCGAGATCGTGCCCAAGTCCCTGCACGCCGCCACGCCCGTCGCCGCAGGCGACCGCATCGAACTGGTCCAGTTCGTCGGCGGCGGTTGATCAGACCTTGAGGATGGGGCCGGGATAGCGGGCCAGCATCGCGTCCGCTGTCACCAGCTTCGCGCCCTCGACGATGGCTTGGGCCAGAAGCAAACGATCAAAAGGGTCTTTGTGAACGGGATCCAGTTGTCCGAGAGCGATGGCATGATCTCCCGCGACTTCGAGTTCATCGTATCCCGCAGCCAGCAACATCGACCGAAGGCGCCCGGCATCGACCTGGAATTCGGGCCGGGCTCTTGCTGTCTTGATGGCGACCTCGATCAGGCTGATCACGCTGAACATCAGAATATGGTTCGGGTCGTCGATCAGATCAGCCACCTGCCGCGGCACGCGTTTGCTGTTGGCCGCCACCCAAAGGAGCAGGTGAGTGTCGAGCAGCAGTCTCATGTTTTGGCGTCAGGTTCGCCATAGAACATGGCTTCGATCTCGTCCTGAAACATGGTGTCGAAGTCGTCAGGAATCTGGAATTCGCCTTCCATGAAACCGATGCGCTGAACCGGCTTCTTCTGCGCGTCATCTAAGGCTGTCACCTTCACCATCGGCTTGCCGGCCTTGGCGATGATGAAGGGTTCGCCCTTCGCAGCCTTCTCAATCAGGCGGGACAAATGCGTCTTGGCCTGATGGATATTGACCGTCTCCATGACGTGTCTCCATTGAACTTAGTCCACTTAGTTTAGTCTATCTGATGGTCTCTCGCAACGCGGTGTGATCCTTGCGACCTTTCGCTCGGCGGCCGGGGCGCGTAGGTCAGCACTCATGACCGATACAGCCAACGAAACCTGGTCCGTCGCCGGCCGCACTTTCAACTCGCGCCTGATCGTGGGCACCGGCAAATACGCCGACTACGCCCAGAACGCCGCCGCCGCCGAGGCGGCCGGGGCCGAGATCGTGACCGTCGCCGTGCGGCGTGTGAACCTGTCGGACCCGACCCAACCGATGCTGGTCGACTATGTGAAACCGGACCGCTTCACCTTCCTGCCCAACACCGCCGGCTGTTTCACCGGCGAGGATGCGGTCCGGACTCTGCGCCTGGCGCGCGAGGCCGGCGGGTGGAGCCTGGTCAAGCTGGAGGTGCTGTCCAACACCGCCCACCTGTATCCCGACATGATCGAGACGCTGCGGGCGCTGGATCTGCTGATCAAGGACGGCTTCGACGTCATGGTCTATTGCACCGACGACGTGGTGATGGCCAAGCGGCTGGAAGACGCCGGCGCCGCCGCCATCATGCCCGCCGCCGCCCCGATCGGCTCAGGGCTAGGCATCCAGAACGAGGTCAATGTTCGCCTCATCGTCGAACAGGCCAAGGTGCCGGTTCTGGTCGACGCGGGCGTCGGAACGGCCTCGGACGCGACCCGCGCGATGGAGCTGGGCTGCGACGCCGTCCTGATGAACACCGCCATCGCCGGGGCCAAGGACCCCATCCGCATGGCTCGCGCCATGAAGCACGCCGTGATCGCCGGCCGCGACGCCTATCTGGCCGGCCGGATGGCCAAGCGGATGTATGCCGACCCGTCGTCGCCGCTTGCGGGACTGATCTAAGCGGTCCTCACTCCACACAAGAGAAGTGGCGTGACGACGGTTGAGGGGGCTGCTAGGGCACAGTTTCATCCTCACGATCACGCGGCGTGCAGATAGGCCAGACCGCATCTGAGACCTGTAATCCTAATCGTCCAGCAGGGCCTGCAGCAGCGGATGGGCCAGGACCGGTACAGCCAGACGCACTACAGCCTGGGGATCTTCCAGACGCACCGCCGCCGTCGCATCGGCGACAATGAAGTCGGCGTGGGTGCGCGACGGTTCGGTCAAACGCTCGTGGCCCGGCCGCACCGTGGCCAGATATTGCGCCACGACCGAATCCGCCGACCGGCCCCGCTCGGCCTGGTCGCGCAGCAGGCGGCGGATGAAGCGGATGTCGGCGGGGGTGTCCACAAAGACCCGGATGTCGAACAGGGCGGTCAGGTCGGGGGTGCACAGAACATGCGTACCCTCAACGATCACCACCTCGGCCGCCGGGATCGGCTCGCCGCCCGGCTCGCGGCCGTGATGGATGAAGGAATAGACCGGCGCCGTCACCGCGCGCCCGGCCTTCAATGCCTTCAAGTCCGCGATCATCAGGTCGTGATCGCGCGCTGTCACATCGTCAAAGTCGAAGGTCGCGGCGTCGAAGCCGGGCAGGGAGGCTGCGTCCTTATAATAACTGTCCTCGCGCACCAGCACGGCCGAACCTTCCGGCAGGGCCGACACCAACGCCTCCGCCAAGGTGCTTTTGCCGGAGCCGGAGCCCCCCGTGATCGCGATCAATATGGTCATGGGCGGCCTTCTAGACCGCCAAACCAGCCGACGCCACGGGGGACGATCCGCCGCGCCGTGGCTGACGCTGCGTCACGTTGCTTATCGCCGATCACCGATGTTAGCGTCGGCTCAAGCGTCGCATCAAAGCAGACGCATCCAAGGGACAAGGATACGACATGCTGGGCTTGATGCAGGACTGGCCGCTGACGGTCGACAAGATCATCGACCACGCCAAAAACTGGCATGGGGAGCGTGAAGTGGTGACGCGCTCGGTCGAGGGGCCCATCGTTCGCACGACCTACGCCCAGATCCACGACCGAGCCAAACGCGTGTCCAGCGCGCTGAAGGACTGGGGCGTCCAGCCGGGCGACCGCGTCGCCACCCTGGCTTGGAACACCGCCAACCACATCGAGGCCTGGTACGGCATCATGGGCATCGGCGGGGTGTGCCACACCCTGAACCCGCGTCTGTTCCCCGAACAGCTCGTCTACATCATCCATCATGCCGAAGACCGGATCATCTTCGTCGATCTGACCTTCGTGCCGCTGCTGGAAGCGATCCTGCCGCATATCCCCAAGGTCGAACGCGTCGTCATTATGACCGACGCCGCCCACATGCCGCAGACGAAGCTGCCCAATGCTGTCGCCTATGAGGACGCGATCGCCGGTCAATCGACCGACGTGGTCTGGGGCGACTTCGACGAACAGACGGCCTGCGGCCTCTGCTACACCTCCGGCACGACGGGCAATCCGAAGGGCGTGCTGTATTCGCACCGCTCCAACTTCCTGCACACCTTCATGGGCCTTCAGGCCACGGTGATGGGCGCTACGCCCAAGGAGGTGATCCTGCCGGTCGTGCCGATGTTTCACGCCAACGCCTGGGGCATCGCCTTCGCCGGCCCCGCCGCCGGCACCAAGCTGGTGATGCCGGGCGCCAAGATGGACGGTCAGTCGATCTATGAGCTGATAGAACAGGAGGGCGTGACCTTCTCGGCCGCCGTGCCGACGGTCTGGCAGGGTTTGTTCGCCCACATGAAACAGAACGGTCTGGGCTTCTCGACGCTGAAACGCGTGCTGATCGGCGGCTCGGCCTGCCCCGAAAGCCTGATCCGCGGCTTCCAGGACGATTTCGGCGTCGAGGTCACCCACGCCTGGGGCATGACCGAGACCTCGCCCATCGGCACCATCGCCAACCTGCCGCCCGAAATCCTGAAGCTCTCGTACGACGAGCAGATGAAATACCGCCTGAAGCAGGGCGTGCCGCCGCTGGGCGTCGAGTTGAAGCTGAAGGACGAGGCGGGCGCCGAACTGCCTCACGACGGCGCCACCTTCGGTCGTCTGATGGTCAAGGGGCCGACGATCAGCCGCGCCTACTTCAAGGAAGACGGCTCGATCCTGGACGACGAAGGCTTCTTCGATACCGGCGATGTGGCCACGGTCGATGACCTGGGCTTCATGCAGATCACCGACCGCGCCAAGGACGTGATCAAGTCGGGCGGCGAGTGGATCAGCTCCATCGAGATCGAGAACATCGCCGTGGGTCACCCCAAGGTCGAGATCGCCGCCGTCATCGGCGCGGCCCACCCCAAATGGGACGAACGGCCCGTGCTGATCCTGAAGCTGAAGCCCGACGAGACGCTGGACAAGCAGGAGCATCTGGACTTCCTGACCGGAAAGATCGCCAAATGGTGGATGCCCGATGACGTGGTCGCCGTGGACGACATCCCGCTGGGCGCAACCGGCAAGATCGACAAGAAGCTTCTGCGCGACCGGATGAAGGACTATCGTCTGCCGACCGCTGCCTAAGTGAGAACCGGAGCCTGAATGCCGACCAGAAAGCCCGTACCCGCCATTCTGCCCTGGCTGACGGCGCTTGCGGCGGCGCCCTTCGTGCTGGTCGTGGCGGCCGTTACGGCGACGCGGTTCGGGGGGCTCGATCTGGCGATCGGCTACGACCTGCTGACCTGGACCGTGGCGCGCCTGCTGGCCTGGGTCGGTCTGGCGGCGGCCCTGACGGCGGCGGTGCTGGCGCTGCGCGATCTGAAGGGCAGGGGGCTTTATGCGCTGGCGGCGCTGGTCCTGGCGGGCGGGACCGTCGCCGGCTTCGTGCTGCGTCAAGGTCAGGATGCGACGCCCCACCCGCGTGACGTCAGCACCAATCTAAATGAGCCCCCCGGCCTGCCGCGCGCCGCCGGCGTGCGCAGCGGCGCGCCGCAGACCTGTGACGGCGTGGACGCCATCCCGACCCAGGTCCTGGCCCAGCAGGCGACCTCGGCGCTGGTCGACGCGGGCTTCGTCGTCACCCGCGCCACAACCTTCCAGGTCGAAGCCGTGCATGCCGGCGCCTGGTTCGGCTTCGCCACCGACGCCGTCGTTCGCATCCGCCCCGGCCGCACCGACATCCGCGTCGCCGCACGCGGCAGCCGTCCCGACGGCGGCGCCACCTGCCGCCTCGCCGCCAAGATCACCCGAAACCTGGAGGCGGGACGCTAAGCCAGCCGGAACTGCGCCGACAGGCCGGGCGCCTCATCGCTGGTCGCCGCGCCGTCCTCGACCAGCTTGATCAGATGCGCCAGCACCGACAGCGACGCCGCCGGCCACAGCCGCTGATCGACGGCGGCGTACAGAGCCGGGACCATCTGCGCGATCGTGCGATCCCCCGCCGCAAGCCGCTGGAGCACTTGCGCCTCCCGCTGCAGCCGATGCGCGCGATAGGCTTCCAGAAACGGCCGCACCTCCGTCACCGGCGCCCCGTGCGTCGGCCACAGCACATCGAAGTCGCGCGCGATCACCGCCTCCAGGCTGGCCATATACTGACGCATGTTCCCATCCGGCGGCGCCACGATCGTCGTCGACCAGCCCATGACGTGGTCGCCACAGAACAGCGCGTTCTCTTCGCGCAGAGCGAAAGCCATATGATTTGACGCGTGACCGGGCGTGAATATCGCCTCGATCGTCCAGCCGTCGCCTTCGATGACCTCGCCGCCCGTCAGCACCACATCGGGCGCGAAGTCGGCATCGTCATCTTCATCGAGCGCACCCGACGCATGCGTTTCCCGCACCGGAGGCCGGGCGGCCCAAATCCGCGCTCCGGTCGCCTCGGCGAACGGCCGGGCCAAAGGCGCATGATCCCGATGCGTATGCGTCACCAGCACATGGCTGACCCGCCGCCCCTCGACCGCCGCCATCAGCGCCGCCAGATGCGCATGATCCAGCGGCCCCGGATCGATCACCGCGATTTCGGCCCCTTGGTCAGGTCGGCCGACGATATAGGTCCCCGTCCCGGTGAAGGTGAAAGGCCCCGGATTGTCTGCAATCACCCGCTGGATCAACGGCGACAACTGATCGCACCGCCCATAGGCGAAATCGAACGTCCTCACGAACGGGATCATCACGATCCCAGCGTTTGGCGCAGAGCTTGCGTTAACGTCTCGGTAATCATGCCTGGAGCGCCCACAATGGCCCGTTCGATCGCCAACGCTGTATCAAATCGGCTTCCGTTCGTCGCGGTGGCGATCCTATGTCTCGCCGCGGTGCAACTGATCGCCGCCTCCTGCACGCCGGAGCCTGCACCCTATGCGGCGCGCAACATCCACACATTGTCGGGTAGGTGACAGGCGTGTGGCACGATTGCGACACGCGGGAGGCAACATCTGAAACCGACGTTTCTAATCTATCCAGAATGGGATTGGACGACCTAAGCTGATTGTAATCATGCTTCAGCATGAGATTCGTGTCGCTGCCTACGGGAACGTAGGCGCGTCGAAGGAAGGGGAATTCTTTCATGACGCTGAATATCAAGCAGCTCTTACTCCATTCGACCATGATCGGCAGCGCCGCCTTGATGGCTGTGGTCGCAGTGCCAGCCGTAACGCTGCTGACGCCAACAGCTGCTTCGGCCCAAGACTACACCAGCGGTATTCTGTCTGGCACGGTTTCAAACGCATCGGGTGCTCGTGTCGCAGGGGCTACGGTCACGGCGACCTCGGCGCAAGGTAGTGTTCGTACGGCTACGACTGATGCCAACGGCTCGTTCCGCATTCCGGCTTTGGCTGTTGGTTCTTACGAAATTTCGGTCACTTCATCAGCCGGTTCTTCCGCCGACAGAATTACCGTCTCTCCGGGTGGTAGCAGCTATGCGTTCACGGTGTCGGAAAGCACTGATGCGACAAGCCTCGGCGACATCGTCGTTACGGGTGCGCGAAAAACCCAAGATTTCAGCCGCACCGACACTGGTCTGAGCGTCGACGTCCAAGAGTTTGCTGATCGCGTCCCGACCGGGCGTAGCATCAACGCGGTTACGCTCTTCACGCCAGGTGCTAGCGCGCCGGATGCAACCATCGCTGCAAGTTCGCGCCGTAACCAATCGCTTGTGTCGCTGTCGGGGACGTCGGCGGCGGAAAGCGTCTACTACATCAATGGCTTGAATGTGACTGATCAGCGTAGCTTCTTGGGCTACGGTGAGTTGCCGTTTGACTTTATTCAAACCATCGACACCAAAACGGGTGGCTATCAAGCTGAGTATGGCCGCGCCACAGGCGGCGTGGTTAACATTGTGACGCGTTCCGGTTCCAACGAATGGACGGGCGGCGTCAGCAGCTACTGGACACCCAATGGCCTTCGTGGCACCCGCGGTGTGTCCTACCAAGCCGGCGGAAACAACGCGGCAGGTATTCAAAACTTCAACCAGTATTCTGAAAGCGATCTAAAAGATTATACTGCCTACTTGGGCGGACCGCTCTGGAAAGATCACCTGTTCCTCTTTGGCGTCTACAACGTTCGTGACGTAGAGACGTCGGGAGCGCGCTCACGTACCTACTCATACAGCGCAGCTAACCCTAACGGCGTGGCTGCTGGTACACGTACGCAAAGCTATGCGTCGTATGACGACCCGCGCTGGGCTGTGAAGCTTGACTTTGTTCTGAATCCCGAGCATCGCCTCGAAGCGACGGTGATCAACGATAAGACCACGACCGAGACGGTTACTAGAACATTCGACGCAGCCACCGACGCCTTTGTGCGCGAAACAGCCCCGGTATATGCCGATGCGGGTGGTATTACACAAATCTACAAATATACTGGTGTGTTCACGGATTGGTTTACGCTCTCGGCCCTGTATGGCCGCCAAGAGAACGCCTATTTGGATTATGGCGACCCGATCAGCCTGCCGGGTATCCGTGACTATGTTGCCGCTGGCGGCAACTACATCACGGCTGGTCTGCACGCAGGCCCCTATAATCTCGAGGGCGAAGATATCCGCGAGACATATCGCGTAGACGGCGATTTCTACGTCAGCCTCTTCGGCGACCACCATATCCGTGTTGGTTACGATAAGGAGGATCTGACGTCTTCGGCGCGGAGCGCCTACTCGGGTGGCGCGCTATACTATGCGCTAGCTCAAGGCGACTGCCCTGCCGGCACGCCCGCTGCTGGATGCGTGGAAGTGCTCACCTTTGCCAATAACGGTGTGTTCACCGCTGAGCAGACTGCCCTCTATGTGCAAGACTCATGGGACATTCTGCCCAATCTGACGCTGCAACTCGGCGTTCGTAACGACAAATACGACTACAAAAACGTTGATGGCGAAAGCTATATCAAGGTCGATGATCAGTGGGCTCCTCGTCTGGGCTTCAACTGGGATCCTCTTGATGACGGGGTGAACCGTATCTACGGTTCGTTCGGTGACTATTACCTGCCGATCGCGACCAACACGTCCATTCGCGCGTCGTCAGGTGAAGTGTATACCGACGAATACTTCGATGCGAGCCGTACGGGCGGTGCGACGGGTCCGTTGGTTCTGAATGGCAACTATCCTGTCTTGGGAACGCGTCGTCAGATCGACTATCTCAGCCCTCCTGGCGCTCCCGATCCGCGCACGGTGGCGGAGGCTGATCTGAAGCCTATGTTCGAACGCGAGTTCGTCCTCGGCTATGAGCACAGCTTCTCGGATGGCATGTTCGCCGATTGGTCGGCAGGCGTTCGTTATGTTAATCGCAACTTGGAACAAGCGATTGAAGACACAGCCATTGGCGACGCGATCGTGCGGTATTGCGTTCGCACCAATACGGCTTGCGGTCAGACGGGCGTGGGCGACTCCAACTTCGCTTCGATCTTCCCTTACGTTCTGATCAATCCGGGCGATGGCGCTTCCGTGTTCATCGATCTCCAAGGTGACACACGCACCTTGGCGGATGGTTCCGCTAACCCGGCTTACAATCCCCAGCAAATCCAGCTCACTGCGGACGATCTAAAACTTCCTGCTGTTGAGCGCACATATCAAGCGCTGGAGTTCACCTTCGAACGCCCGTTCGATGGTCTGTGGGGCCTGCAAGGGTCGTACACCCTCTCGGAATCCAAGGGGAACTATGAGGGGGCGGTTAAGTCGGACATCGGTCAGACCGACACGTCGATCACGCAAGACTACGACCACTCGGCCAACTCGCTGGGCGCGTATGGTTATCTCCCGAATGATCACCGCCACACCGTCAAGCTGTTCGGCTCTTATGCACCGAACGACTTCTTCAGCGTCGGTGCCAACTTTACGGCTCAGTCCGGTCGCTACTACGGTTGCCTTGGCCGCGTGCCGGTCTCGGTCGATCCGCTGGCGCCGCAAGTGGGAACGCCGTCGGGATGGTACTGCCCGATTGGTGCCAACAATGCTGTCATCTCGACGCCGCGTGGTTCGCAAGGGCAGACGGATTGGACTTATCAGCTCGATCTGAACATGAACTTCAACCTGTATCAAAGCGAGACTAAGGGCGCTTTGACGGCCTCTATCGACATCTTCAACGTGTTTGATAACGACGAAGTCACGCGCGTGGTCGAACAAGGTCTGGTTCGCACCAGCGCAAACACTGCAAACGCTCGTGCGCCATACTACGGTCTGCCGCGCAGCTACCAATCGCCAAGGACTGTCCGTTTCGGCCTGAGATACCGTTTCTAAGGCCGGTCAACGACACAAGACTGAGGCGGCGGAGCAACGCTCCGCCGCCTTTTTCGTTTAAGCGGCGCCGTAGAAAAACCATTAGGGCAGGCGAGGGTTATGGATCGTCGCCTGTTTGCGGCGCGCCCCTCCAAGGAAGATCATGCTGAAATTTGTCGTTCCCGGACTGTCGGTCCTGTCGCTGCTGGCCGCCGGCGCGGCGGTCGCTCAAACTCAGGATGGGCCGATCGTGACGGGCAATCGCTCGGGCGAGACTGCCGATGCGTTGAAGACGCGCGAGGCCATCGCCTATGCACGGCCGCTGCCGCGTGGCGCGCCGAGCGCCGACTATCCGCTGGTGGCCTGGTGCGATGCGCTGGTGACCGGCCATGCCGATCTGGGCGAGACGCTGACGTCGCGCGCGCCGGAGGATGTCGAACTAGTGCGTCTGGGCCGTCTCGAAGCCCAGGATTTCCGCAGCGCCCTGGCGGCGGCCGCGCCGCGCCAATCGGCGGCTTCGAAGGCCGAGGCCGAGCAGGCCGTCGCCGCCGTCAAGGCGCAGTGGGCGCCGCTGATGGCCAATCCCGACGCCGAGGCGCGCAGTCAGTCGTTCGGCCTGTTCTTCGGTCTGCCGGGCCGGTGCGAGCATGCCGCGCGCCGCCTGCGCGACAATATCACCACGCCGCCCGCCACGCTGGAGAGCGTCGGCATCAACTGATCGGTTCGGCGGTTATCGGATGACAGACGGCGGCTTGGGTCCGGCTCAAGCCGCCGTTTCGCGTTTGGGGGCGTAGGGATCGTAGTTGAGGATGGGGGCCAGCCAGCGCTCAGCCGTGGCGACGTCCCAGCCCTTGCGGCGGGCGTAATCCTCGACCTGATCCAGATCGATCTTGCCGACGCCGAAATAGTGGCTGCCCGGATGGCCGAAGTAGAGGCCCGACACTGACGCCGGCGGCGTCATGGCGTAGCTGTCGGTCAGGGCCATGCCGGCTTGGTTTCCGGCATCGAGCAGGCGGAAGAGGGTGGCTTTTTCCGTGTGGTCGGGCTGGGCCGGATAGCCGGGGGCAGGGCGGATACCCTGATATTGTTCGGCGATCAGAGCATCGATATCGGCCGTTTCGTCGGCGGCATAGCCCCACAGGGTGGTGCGGACTTCCTTGTGGAGACGCTCCGCGAAGGCCTCGGCCAGGCGGTCGGCCAGGGCGGTGGCGAGGATGGCGGAATAGTCGTCGCCGGCGTCCTTGAACCGTTTGGCGACTTCCAGCTCGCCGTGACCGGCGGTGACGGCGAAGCCGCCGATATAGTCGTCGCCCTCATCCGCGATGAAGTCGGACAGGGCCAGGTTCGGCTTGCCGTTCGACTTCTTGATCTGCTGGCGCAGGGTATGGAAGCGGGCGATCTCCGTGTCGCGGCCTTCGTCGGCGAAGACGATGACATCGTCGCCGTCGGCGCGGGCCGGCCAGAAGCCGACAACGCCTTTGGCTGTGAACCACTTCTCGTCGATGATCCGCTTCAGCATGACTTGCGCGTCGGCGAACAGGTCGCGCGCGGCCTCGCCGACGATTTCGTCGTCCAGGATCAGCGGATAGCGGCCGATCAGCTCCCAACTGGCGAAGAAGGGAGTCCAGTCGATGTGGTCGGCCAGATCCTGCAGGTCCCACGAGTCGAACGCCTTCACGCCGAGGAAGGACGGCTTGCCGGGCATGGGCTGGGCGGGGTCTAGATTGAAGCGGTTCTCGCGCGCCTGAGCCAGGGTCGCGCGGGCCTTCACCTCCTGGCCGCGGGAATATTGCTCGCGGATGCGAATGTATTCGTCGCGGGTGGCGGCTTCGTTCTTCGCGCGCTCGGTCTTGGACAGCAGGCCCGAAACGACGCTGACGGCGCGCGACGCGTCGACGACATAGGTGGTCGAGCCCCGGCGATAGGCGGGCTCGATCTTGACCGCCGTATGGGTGCGGCTGGTGGTGGCGCCCCCGATAAGCAGAGGGATGTCAAAGCCGCGCCGCTCCATCTCGGCGCCGACGAAAACCATTTCGTCCAGCGACGGCGTGATCAGGCCCGACAGGCCGATGATGTCGACGTTGTGAGCCTTGGCCTCGTCCAGGATGCGGTCGGCCGGGACCATGACGCCCAGGTCGATGACCTCGTAATTGTTACATTGCAGAACGACGCCGACGATGTTCTTGCCGATGTCGTGGACGTCGCCCTTGACGGTGGCCATCAGGATGCGACCCGCCTGCTCGCGCGGCTTTCCGGCCTTCTCAGCCTCCATGAAGGGCTCGAGCCAGGCCACGGCCTGCTTCATCACGCGGGCGGACTTCACCACCTGCGGCAGGAACATCTTGCCCGAGCCGAACAGGTCGCCGACCACGTTCATCCCGTCCATCAGCGGGCCTTCGATGACGTGCAGCGGGCGCTCTGACGCCAGGCGCGCCTCTTCGGTGTCGGCCTCGATGAACTCCGTGATGCCGTTGACCAGGGCGTGTTCGATCCGTTTGCCGACCGGCTGTTCGCGCCACTTCAGATCGACGACGCGCGCCTGGCCCTTCTCGCCCTTGTAGCGGGGGGCCATGTCGACCAGCCGCTCGGTGTTCGAGACATTGGTCCGCTGCGGCCGGTTCAGGATCACATCCTCGACCGCCTCGCGCAGTTCGGCGTCGATGTCGTCATAGACCGGCAGGTCGCCGGCGTTGACGATGCCCATGTCCATGCCGGCGTTGATGGCGTGGTACAGGAAGACGCTGTGGATCGCGCGGCGCACCGGCTCGTTGCCGCGGAAGCTGAACGAGACGTTCGACACCCCGCCCGAGACGCGAGCGTAGGGCAGGGTGCGTTTGATCTCCTGCGTCGCCTCGATAAAGTCGAGGGCGTAGTTGTCATGCTCCTCGATCCCCGTCGCCACGGCGAAGATGTTGGGGTCGAAGATGATGTCCTCGGGCGGGAAGCCGACCTCCTTGACCAGAATGTCATAGGCGCGGGTGCAGATCTCGATCTTGCGCGCGGCGGTGTCGGCCTGACCCACTTCGTCGAAAGCCATGACCACGACGGCGGCGCCGTAGCGCAGGCATTTGATCGCATGGTCGCGGAAGGCCTGCTCGCCCTCCTTCATGCTGATCGAGTTGACGATGGGCTTGCCCTGGACGCACTTCAGGCCCGCCTCGATCACTTCCCATTTGGAGCTGTCAATCATCACCGGCACGCGGGCGATGTCGGGCTCGGCCGCGATCAGATTCAGGAAGGTCCGCATGGCGACGACGCCGTCCAGCAGCCCTTCGTCCATGTTGACGTCGATGATCTGGGCGCCGGCCTCGACCTGCTGGCGGGCGACGTCCAGCGCGGCGGAATAGTCGCCCTCGACCACCAGCTTGCGGAATTTGGCTGAGCCGGTGACGTTGGTCCGTTCGCCGACGTTGATGAAGACAGGACGCACTTACGCTACCAATTCAAAAGGTTCGAGGCCGGACAAACGCAGGGCCACCGGCCGTTCCGGGATGACGCGGGGCTTCAGCGGCGCGACCTCTTCGGCGACGTGACGAATGTGATCCGGCGTCGTGCCGCAGCAGCCGCCGACGATATTGACCAGACCCGAGGCGGCCCATTCCTCGATGAAGTGGGCGGTCTCGTGCGGCTCCTCGTCGTACTGGCCCATGGCGTTGGGCAGGCCGGCGTTGGGGTAGGCGGCGACCAGGGTGTCGGCGACGCGGCTCAGCTCGGCGATGAAGGGTCGCATCAGATCGGCGCCCAGGGCGCAGTTGAAGCCGACGGCGAACGGTTTGGCGTGGCGTACGCTGTTCCAGAAGGCTTCGGCCGTCTGGCCTGACAAGGTGCGGCCCGATCGGTCGGTGATGGTGCCGCTGATCCAGATCGGCAGGACGTCCATGCCTTCGTCTTCCAGATCCTTGATGGCTTTGATCGCGGCCTTGCAGTTCAGCGTGTCGGTGATGGTTTCAATCAGATAGAGATCGACCCCGCCTTGGTTCAGCGCCTTCACCTGATGGCGATAGGCCTCATAGACCTGGTCGAAGGTCACGCTGCGGGCGCCGGGGTCATTCACGTCGGACGACATCGACAGCATCTTGTTCAGCGGGCCGATGGAGCCGGCGGCGAACCGCGGCTTGTGCGGCTCCTTGGCGGTCCAGCGGTCGGCCGAGGCGCGGGCCAGTTTCGCGCCCTCCAGATTGATGTCCCACACCGCCTGGGCGTCCAGGGCATAGTCCTCCTGGGCGATGGTGGTGCCCGAGAAGGTGTTGGTCTCGCTGATGTCGGCGCCGGCCGCGAAATACTGGTCGTGCAGATCGGCGATGACGTCGGGGCGGGTGATGCAGAGGATGTCGTTGTTCCCCTTCATCTGGTGCGTCTCGTCATAGCCGTTGGCGGCGACGAAGCGGTCGGCGCGGAAATCGGCCTCGTCCAGGCCGCGACGCTGGATCATGACACCCCAACTGCCATCGAGGACCAGAATGCGTTCCTTGGCCGCCTGATGCAGGGCGGCGATGCGTTCTGCGCGGGTCATTGGGCTGCCGCCGTCTCGCGCACGCCCAGAACGCGACAGATCGCATAGACCAAGTCTGCGCGGTTCAGGGTGTAGAAGTGGAAGTCCGAGAAGCCTTCTTCCTGCAGACGCGCGCAGGTCTCGGCGGCGACGGAGGCGGCCAGCAGTTTGCGGGTCTCAGGATCGTCGTCCAGGCCGTCGAAATGCGCCTTCAGCCAGTCGGGGATGCTGGCCCCGCACGCGTCGCACATCCGCTGAAGACCGGCAAAGTTGGACACCGGCATGACGCCGGGGATCAGGGGGATGGTGACGCCCGCCGCCCGCACGCGGTCGCGGAACCGCAGGAAGGCGTCGATGTCGAAGAAGAACTGGCTGACGGCGCGGGTTGCTCCGGCGTCGACCTTGGCCTTCAGCACCTCGATATCGTGACCGATGGAGGGGCTTTCGGGATGGCGCTCGGGATAGGCGCTGACCGTGACGTCGAAACCGCCGATGCGGTTGATGGCGGCGGCCAGCTCTGTGGCGTTGGCATAGCCGTCGGCGCGCGGCTGATAGACGCCGCCGATCCCAGCCCCGCCGGGCGGATCGCCGCGCAGAGCCACGATGTGATCGACGCCGATCGCCTTGTACCCTTCGATGACCTCATCGACCTCGTCCCGGCTGGCCTCGACGCAGGTCAGGTGGGCGGCGGGGCGTAGCGAAGTCTCGGCGATGATGCGCTGGACCGTGCGGTGGGTCCGCTCGCGGGTCGAGCCGCCGGCGCCATAGGTCACGGAGACGAAGGCGGGGTTCAGCGGCTCCAGACGGCGGATCGCCTTCCACAGATTGGCTTCGGCTTCATCGGTCTTGGGCGGGAAGAATTCGAACGAGACGCGCACGTCGTCGCGGTTGGACCCGGCGCGAGCGACAGGGCCCAGGGGCGACAGCAGCAGGGCGCGGGCGTCGGCCAGGTTGAGGGAGGCGGAGGAGGCCATCAGGCGGTCTTTCTGTCCTGGACGCGGCGTTCCGCCGTCCAGATGGTCACGGTCAGGCCCTCGGCATCGTGGGGCAGGGCGATGGGGGCCGATGGCGTCAGGCCGCCATCGACCAGCCAGCCGTTGATCTCGCTGTCGGCGAAGCCAAGGCGGCGATGCTGATGCGCCTCACGCATATGTTCGAAGTCATGCGGGGCGAAGTCGATGATGACCAGGCGACCGCCCGGGCTGACAAGGCGGGCGGCCTCAGCGACGGCGGCGGACGGATCGGACAGGTAGTGCAGCACCTGATGCACGATCACCAGATCGGCGCTGGCGGCAGGCAGGCGGGTGGCGAAGATATCGCCGTGGCGCAGTTCGACCTGCTCCACGCCCGCCTTGGTGACGTTGGTACGGGCGATGTTCAGCATGTTCTGACTGAGGTCCAGCCCGACCGACATCTTGGCCTTCTTGCCGAACAGGGTCAGCATCCGACCCGAGCCCGTGCCCAGATCGACGACGCGTTCGAAGGGGCCGGGACCCACAGCCTTTTCCAGCGCCGCCTCGACAGCGCTTTCGCTGACGTAGAGCGAACGCAGCCGGTCCCACTGGGGCGCGACCTGTTCGAAATAGCTGGCAGCGGCTTCCTCGCGGTCCTTGCGGACCTCGTCCAGACGCCGATGGTCGGTTTCGCCGGCGTCTTCGGCAAGGATGTCCAGCACCGTGTCGATCAGCCGGCGCGCTTGGGCGTCGTGTGACAGGCGGTAATAGACGCGGGCGCCGTCGGGAAAGCGCTCGATAAGCCCGGCGTCGGTCATCAGCTTCAGATGGCGCGACACCCGGGGTTGGCTCTGATCCAGGATGCGGGACATTTCCATGACCGAAAGCTCTTCGCCCGCGAGCAGCGACAGAAGACGCAAACGGGTGGGTTCGCCGGCGGCGCGGAGGGCTTCGACAGTCTGATCGGCGGACAAACTCATATGCTCATATAAAGATATCCTTATATGATTTGGCAAGTGAAATCGGTTTCTTGGAAACGCGTCGACGGGAATGGTTCGTGCGCGCGTTAAAGCCAGCAGACCGATCTTGGAGTGATCTCATGCGTAGCCTGTTCATCGCCGCTCTTGCTGTCGCCGCAGCCGGTCCGGCGTTGGCCCAGAGCGACTTTCCCGAGGCGCCGGCCGCTGAAATGTCAGGGCGGCCTTTGGGCGGACAGATGCGGCCGCCGGAGCGCGAAAACCTGGCCCAAATGCAGGCGCGCATGACCCAGATGTTCAATCGGCTGGACGCCAATGAAGACGGTGTGGTCGACGCGAGCGAACTGGCCAATGCGCGCGGCGGTCGGATGCTGGCGCGCTTCGACGCTGATGCAGACGGACGCATCACTCGCGAGGAGTTCGATGTGGGTCTCGCCGCCGCCTTCAAGGCGATGGACAAGAACGGCGACGGCGTGGTGACGGCGGATGAGCGGCCGCAACGTCCCCGCTGAAATCAGACGACGGGCGTCTTCAGCGGCTCGCCCGCGAAATGCGCCTGCAGATTTTCGATCAGCAGCATCAGCATGCCCTGCACCCCAGCGGTCGTAGCTCCGGCGGTGTGGGGCGTGAGAATGACATTGGGCACGTCGGCCCAGCGGGCCGGATCGGTCGGCTCTTCGATGAAAACGTCCAGGGCCGCCTGACCCAGAGCGCCTGATTGCAGGGCGGCGATCAGGGCGTCCTCGTCCACGACCTGACCGCGCGAGACGTTGACCAGCAGGCCGTCGGGGCCAAGCGCCTCGAGGATGTCCTGCGAAATCAGGCCGCGATTGGTCTCGTCCGCCTTGCAGGCGACGACTAGGATGTCGCTGGCCTTGGCGAGCGCCAGCAGGCTGTCGGCGCGCGGCAATTTGGAGTGATGGGGACGCGGCCCCCACCAACTGACCGCCATGCGGAAGGCCTCGGCGCGGTCGGCGACGGCCTTGCCGATGTGGCCCAAACCGACAATGCCCAGCTTCTGGCCGGCCAGCGACGTCGTGATGGTGCGCGTCTCGAACGTCCAGCCGCCGGCGCGAACCTGACGATCGCCCGAGGCGATCTGGCGACGCGTGGCCAGGATCAGACCCAAGGCGTGATCGGCGACATCCTCGTGATTGACGCCGGGCGCGTGGGTGACGGGCAGGCCGCGCTGGCGGCACCAGTCGATGTCGATTCCGTCATAGCCGGAGGTGAAACAGGCGATCAGGTCGAGATTGGGCAGGCGTTCGATCAGCGCCTTGTCAAGCGGCGCCTCGCCGGCGACGACCATCACGCGGATGTCGTGGGCGGCCTCGATCGGCGGACCTTCCCAAAAGCGATAGACGTCGTAGGCGCTCTCCAGAAAGCCCGAGAGCGGGGCGAGATGCCGCTGCATGATGAGAACGGCGGGGCGTTGGGTCATGCAGCGGCTCCTCTTGTCAGGTCAGGCGATCAGCGGCCGAACTTCTGGTGCTGGATGCGCTTGGGAATGATGCTGTCGGCGCCCAGGCGACGCATCTTGTCCTGTTCGTAGGCTTCGAAGTTGCCCTCGAACCATTCCACATGGCCGTCGCCCTCAAAGGCGAGGATGTGGGTGGCCAGGCGGTCAAGGAACCAGCGGTCGTGGGAGATGACCACGGCGCAGCCCGCGAACTCTTCCAGGGCCTCTTCGAGGTTCTGCAGCGTTTCGATGTCCAGGTCGTTGGTCGGTTCGTCGAGCAGGATCAGATTGCCGCCCGAGGCCAGGGTCTTGGCCAGGTGAACGCGGTTGCGCTCACCGCCGGACAGCTGGCCGACCTTCTTCTGCTGGTCGCCGCCCTTGAAGTTGAAGCTGCCGACATAGGCGCGGGTGTTGATCTCGCGCTTGCCGACCATCATCACGTCGGTGCCGCCCGAAATAGCCTGCCAGATGGTTTCGTCCGGCTTCAGGTCGTCTCGCGACTGATCGACATAGGCCAGCTTGACCGTCTCGCCGACGCGGATGGAGCCGCCGTCGGGCTGTTCCTGGCCGGTGATCAGCTTGAACATGGTCGACTTGCCGGCGCCGTTCGGGCCGATGACGCCGACGATGCCGTTGGGCGGCAGTTTGAAGGTCAGGTTGTCGAACAGGGTCTTGTCGCCGAACGACTTCTGCAGACCCTCGACTTCCAGAACGACGTTGCCGAGGCGCGGTCCGGGCGGGATCTGGATGTGGGCGTGCGTCTGAGCGCCGCGCATCGATTCCTGTTCCTCGACCATCCGCTCGTAGGCGGCCAGACGGGCCTTGGACTTGGCCTGACGGGCCTTGGCGCCCGAACGGACCCATTCCAGCTCGCGGGTGAGGGCGCGCTGACGCGCTTCGGATTCCGACTGTTCCTGCACGACGCGCTTCTGCTTGGCTTCCAGCCACGAGGAATAGTTGCCCTCGTGCGGGTGGCCCTTGCCGCGGTCCAGCTCCAGCGTCCACTTGGTGACCTGATCCAGGAAGTAGCGGTCGTGGGTGACCAGGATGACGCAGCCGGGGAAGTTTTCCAGGTGGTGCTGCAGCCAGGCGACGGATTCGGCGTCCAGGTGGTTGGTCGGTTCGTCCATCAGCAGCATGTCGGGCTTGGACAGCAGCAGACGGGCCAGGGCCACGCGGCGCTTTTCACCGCCTGACAGGTTGGTGACTTCCCAGTCATCGGGCGGGCAGCGCAGGGCGCCCATGGCCTGGTCGATCCGGGCGTCGATGTCCCAGACGTCGCCGGCGTCGATCTTTTCCTGAAGGGAGGTCATCTCCTCCATCAGTTCGTCGGTGTAGTTTTCACCCAGTTCGGCGGCGACTTCGTTGAAACGGTTGACCCACTGCTTCTCCTCGCACCAGGCCTCGACGTTCTGGCGCACGTTCAGGGCCGGATCGAGCTGCGGCTCCTGCTCCAGATAGCCGCGCTTGATGCCGTCGGCGGCGCGGGCCTCGCCGTTGAACTCGTTGTCCAGGCCGGCCATGATCTTCAGCAGGGTGGATTTACCCGAGCCGTTGACGCCGACGACGCCGATCTTGGCGTCGTTGTAGAAGCTGAGCCAGATGTTCTCGAAGATCTTGCGGCCGCCGGGGAAGGTCTTGGTCAGACCCTGCATCTGGAAAATATATTGCTGCGCCATGAGGTGCGGTGCGCCCTTCGGGTTCGTCGGATTGGGAGGTTTGGGCGGATGTAGCGATCCTGCGCGCGAAGGGCAAATATGGCGGGCAGGCGGCCGAGCGGAACGGCTGTAAAGCTTGTCCGTTGATGACAGTCCAACGCCTTGATCCGGCCCGAAACCGGGTGCGGAATGGCGTCATTCTACGCTTGCCAGTCTCGGATACCCCAGTCTCGGATGCCCATGAAGACCCGATCGATCGTGCTCGCCGCCGCCTTCGCCCTGTCGGCGTGCGGCAATCCCTCGAATTCCAAGGCGCAGGAGGGCGAGTTCGCCCAGCCGACGCGCACCGCCCCGGCCGATGCGGCGGGGATGAAGTCCAGCTTCGCGCCGGTGGTGCGATCCGCAGCGCCCGCCGTGGTCAACATCTCGGCGCGCAGCGTGCAGCGGGTGCAGGCCGATCCCTTCTTCCAATTCTTCGGCGGCGGCATTCCTCAGGCGCGAGTGGCGGAATCCGTGGGCTCCGGCGTCATCGTCCGTTCGGACGGGATCGTGGTGACCAACAACCACGTCATCGACGGCGCCCAGCAGATCAAGGTCGTGCTGAACGATCGGCGGGAGTTTCCCGCCACCGTCATCCTGGCCGACGAGCGCAGCGACATAGCCGTGCTGAGGCTGGAGAACGTCAGCGACCGCCTGCCGGTGCTGGCCATCGACGATCAGGAAGAGCAGCAGGTCGGCGACCTGGTCCTGGCCATCGGCAATCCGTTCGGGGTGGGCCAGACGGTGACGAACGGCATCATCTCGGCCCTGAACCGGACCGAGACCGGCATTTCCGACAGCGGGTCCTTCATCCAGACCGATGCGGCCATCAATCCCGGCAACTCGGGCGGGGCGCTGGTGGACATGGACGGCGACCTGATCGGCATCAATACGGCCATCTTCTCGCGCTCGGGCTCCTCGGCCGGGGTCGGGTTCGCGGTGCCGGCGGCCATGGTCAAGCGGGTCGTCGACAGCGCGCTGGGCGGCGCGACAGCCGTGGTTCGGCCATGGCTGGGCGTGAAGGGCGATACGGTTACGGGCGACATCGCCGGCAGCCTGGGTCTGAGCCGGCCGCAGGGGTTAGTGGTCACCGACGCTTACGCCAACGGTCCGGCCGCGCGCGCCGGCATTCGTCAGGGCGACGTCATCACCGCCGTCGATGGCCAGGAGATCAACGATCAGAACGGACTTAATTACCGCGTCGGTTCGCGCAATCCGAACGATCAGGTGCAGGTGTCCATTCTGCGCGACGGTCGGGCGCAGACCGTGACGGCGCGGGTTCAGACTCTGCCGGGTGACGCCGATCCGAAGCAGGGGGTGACGATCCAGTCCGGCCCCTTCGCCGGCGCCGAGGTCGTGGCGCTTAGCCCCGCTCTGGCGGACCGACTGGGCGGCGATCCGTTTGCGACGGGCGTCATCGTGACCGGCGTGTCCGGCCGCGGCTATGCGGCGCGCGCGGGCTTCCGCCAGAACGACCTGATCGTCAGCATCAATGGCCGCGCCATCGGCTCGGCCCGCGATGTGGAGGCCGCCAGCTCCGGTCGCGGCCCGTGGGAGGTCGTCGTCAACCGTGGCGGCCGTCAGATCCGCGGCGTCCTGAGATAGGTCGTCAGGCCTTCGTCGGTCCGCCGATTGACCAGGTGTGGCCGAAGGGGTCGCGCAGGACGCCGTAGCGGTCGCCCCAGAACTGATCGGCCATGTCCAGGACAGGTTCCGCGCCGCCGACGGTCATGGCGCGCGTCCACCAGGCGTCGGGATCAGCGACCTGAAGATGCAGGGTGACGCCGGCCGGCCGCACATCGTTCGAGCCGCCGTATTCCGGAAACTCGTCGTTCAACATGACGCTGGCGCCGTTGATCTTCAGGTGGGCGTGCATCAGTCGCTCGCCGTCGTCGGCGAGACGGCGGTCCAACACCTCGGCCCCGAAGGCGATGATGTAGAAATCGATCGCCGCAGAGGCGCCGCGCGACGGGATGGTAAGGTGGGGTGTCACGCCAGAAGTCGGACCTTGGGTCGGATTGGCTTCGGTCATGGGGCGGTCTCCGTGGCGGTTCGCCATACTAACGCGTGAAAAGCCTTTGGCGAACGCCTACATAGGTCGCACCCATGAGCGACCTGTTCGAAGCCTCCGGCATTCTGCCACCCGACGCCCCTCTGGCCGACCGCCTGCGTCCGCGCACGCTGGACGAGGTGGTGGGGCAGGATCATCTGCTGGGGCCAGGCGGGCCGATCCGGCGCATGATCGAGGCGGGGCGGCTGGGCTCGATGATCCTGTGGGGACCGCCGGGGACGGGCAAGACCACGATCGCGCGCCTGCTGGCCCAGGCGGCGGGATACGAATATCAGGCGATCAGCGCGGTCTTTTCAGGCGTCGCCGACCTGAAGAAGGCGTTCGAGGCGGCGCGGATGCGGCGTGCGGCGGGACAGAGCACGCTGCTGTTCGTGGATGAAATTCACCGCTTCAACCGCGCCCAGCAGGACGGCTTTTTGCCCTTCGTCGAGGCAGGCGTGGTGACCCTGGTCGGGGCCACGACGGAAAACCCCAGCTTCGAGCTGAACGGCGCCTTGCTGTCGCGCAGTCAGGTCTATGTGCTGAAGCGGTTGGACGACGCGGCATTGGATCAACTGCTGAGCCGGGCCGAGACGCATATGGACCGGACCCTGCCGCTGACGTCGGAGGCGCGGCAGGCGATGCTGGCCCTGGCCGACGGCGACGGGCGGTATCTGCTGACGATGTCGGAGGTGCTGTTCGACCTGCCTGAGCGCGAAAAGCTGGACGTGCAGGGGCTGGCGGGCGTGCTGCAACGCCGGGCGCCCTCCTACGACAAGAGCCGAGAAGAACACTATAACCTCATATCCGCCCTGCATAAATCGGTGCGCGGGTCTGATCCTGATGCCGCGCTCTATTGGCTGGCGCGGATGCTGAACGGAGGCGAGGATCCGCTGTATCTGGCGCGGCGGATCGTGCGGATGGCGGTCGAGGACATCGGCGAGGCCGATCCGCTGTCGATCCTGGTCGCCAATGCGGCCAAGGACACCTACGACTTCCTGGGCAGTCCCGAGGGCGAGTTGGCCCTGGCCCAGGCGGTGGTGCATCTGGCGACAGCGCCCAAGTCGGTGGGTGTCTATGAGGCGTTCAAGGCGGCCAAGAAGGCGGCCTATGAGACGGGCTCGCTGATGCCCCCCGCCCATATCCGCAACGCCCCGACCAAGCTGATGAAGTCGCTGGGGTACGGCAAGGGCTACCAGTACGACCCCGACACGCCCGAAGGCTTCTCGGGCGCGAACTTCTTCCCCGACGAGATGGACCGTCGCACCTTCTACAAGCCCAAGGGCGAGGGGCACGAGGAGAAGGTCAAGGCGCGGCTGGAACGCTGGGCCGAGATGCGCGCGCGGATGGCGGTGGACGGGTCAGGCGACTGACCTCTAGAAGCCCCCGATGTCAGAACGCCAACCCGTCGCCCTATCCCAAGACGAAATCGCCGCCGTCCGGTCGTGGGTGATCCACGAGGATGCGCACGTCATCGCCTTCTCCAAGCCGCCGGGCCTGTCCAGTCAGGGCGGGCGGATCAAGGCGCACACGCTGGACGACCTGTTGTTGGCGTTCGCGCGGTCGAACGGCAAGCGGCCGGAGCTGGTGCATCGGCTGGATCGCGACACCTCGGGCGTGATCCTGGCGGCCAAGACCAAGCCGGCGGCGAGTTTTCTGGGTAAGGCGTTGCAGATGCGGCGGTTCAGGAAACAGTATCTGGCCCTGTTGTCGGCCGCGCCTGAGCCCAAGGCGGCGACCATCGACGCGCCGCTGCGTCGCGAAGAGATCGGGCGCGAAAGCTACATGCGGGTTGTGGCCTTTGACGCGCCGGGCGCGCAGGGGTCGCAGAGCCGCTATCGGACCTTGGCGGCGGGACCGGAAGGGGCGGTGGTCGAGCTGGAGCCGCTGACCGGGCGGATGCATCAGCTGCGTGTGCACATGGCCCATATCGGCCGGCCGTTGATCGGGGACGTGCGATACGGGGGCGCCTTGACCACACCGGTCGGGCCGGCGCCACGTCTGATGCTGCATGCCGCTAAACTGAGCTTTCCGCATCCCGAGGGCGGGACGACCACGGTCGAGGCACCCCCGCCCGAGGATTTCGCGAAGCTGAGGACGGCGCTGGGTCTCTAGCTTGCGGACCGGATCGTGCCGTGATCGATTGACGTTCCAAACTGGAGAGGCCCCATGATCGCCACCGTCCTGATCGGCGTCGTCGCCCTGATCCACGCCTACATTGTCATCCTGGAAATGGTGCTGTGGACCACGCCGCGCGGCCGGCACGCCTTTGGCATGAGCGCCGAGAAGGCCGACGAGACCAAGGTGCTGGCCGCCAATCAGGGCCTCTACAACGGGTTTCTGGTCGCAGGTCTGGCGTGGGGCCTTTGGCTCGGCGAGGCCGGGTTTCAGATCAAGATCTTCTTCCTGGGCTGCGTCATCGTCGCGGGCCTGTATGGAGCGGCGACCGTCAGCCGCAAGATTCTGCTGATCCAGGCTGTTCCGGCGGGTCTTGCGCTGGCCGCCTTGCTCCTCGGCCTCTGACGGAACGGCGTCCCGGCTTCGGCGCTATGTCACGGAAAGGATAACTCTGATGAAGCGTCTTGCCCTTGCCCTGACCGGCCTTTCCGCCCTTGCCCTGACCGCCTGCGCCAGCCTGGCGCCCTATGGCGCCCAGATGGGGCCGAACGGGCAGGGGTATTCCGAGCAGCGGATTGAATCCAACCGCTACCGTGTCACCTACAACGGCGTCGGCGCTGCGGGCCGTGTCGCCAGTTGGGCGCTGGTGCGCGCCGCCGACCTGACTACCGAACAAGGCTACGACTGGTTCGAGGTGACGCAGAGCTGGACCGATGGTCGGCCGGGTGGCGCAGGCGGCGTCAGCCCGAGCGTCTCCATCGGCGGCGGCAGCAGCCGATATGGCGGCTATTCGGCGTCTGGCGTCGGCGTGGGCGTTGGTCTCAACTTCAGCGGACCGCAGCCGACCTCGACGACGTTGGAAGTGGTTCTGGGACGCGGCCAGAAGCCCGATCGTCCGAACGCCTATGACGCACGTTCGGTGCAGAGCTCCATCCCGCGCTGACCATCGCTTTCGGCGCGGGCGGCGTATATATCGCCGCACGATGACACGTTTTCTTCTCGTTGCGGCAGGTGGGGCCATCGGCTCCATGGCGCGCTATGGCCTTGGCCTCGCCGCCGGGCGGCTTGCCCCCAATGCCGGCTGGCCCGTTGGCACCTTCGCCGCCAACGTCGGCGGCGGTCTGCTGATGGGTCTGCTCGTCGGCTGGCTGGCGTTCCGGGGCGGGGCGCAGCAGGAGATGGTGCGCCTGTTCGCCGCCGTGGGCGTGCTTGGCGGGTTCACGACCTTTTCGTCCTATTCGCTGGAAGCGGTGCAGATGATCGAGCGCCGCCAAATCGGCCTGGCCGCCGCCTATGTGATCGGCTCGGTGGTTCTGGCCATCGCGGCCCTGTTCGTCGGCCTGATGGTCGCCCGCCGCGCCTTTGGAGTTCCCGCTTGACCGATCAGCCGCCCGCAGCCGACGCGCCCAAGCGCGAAGTCCTGACGATCTATGTCGCCGAGGACGAGGACGGCATCCGGCTGGATCGCTGGTTTCGTCGGCGCTGGCCGCATCTGTCCAACATCCAGGTGCAGAAGATGGCCCGTAGCGGCCAGATCCGCGTGGACGGCGCCCGCATCAAACCCGAAGGTCGGCTGACCGCCGGCGCCGCCGTGCGCGTGCCGCCGATCCCCGACGACACCTCTCGCCAGGCGGGCGACGCCCACACCCTGTCCGAACGCGACATCGCCTTCGCCAAGTCGCTGGTGCTGTACGAAGACGACATGGTCATCGCCCTGAACAAGCCGCATGGTTTGGCGGTGCAAGGTGGGACCAAGACGAGCCGCCACGTGGACCGTCTGCTGTCGGCATGGGGCGAGGGATTGGAGCGTCCGCGTCTGGTCCACCGTCTGGACCGCGACACTTCTGGCGTTCTGCTGCTGGGAAAGGGGCCGGAGGCGGCCAAGCGGCTGGCGGGCGCCTTCGCGCGGCGGCAGGCCAAGAAGACCTATTGGGCCATAGTCATCGGCAATCCGAAACCCTATTCGGGCCAGATCGACATGCCGCTGAAGAAGACCGGCATCAACGACTTCGAGATGATGCGCCCGGCCGAGCGCAAGGACCCGCGCGCGGAACCGGCTGAAACGGCGTTCAGCACCATCAGCCGCGCCTCGCACCGGGCGTCATGGATGGCGCTGCGCCCCTTCACCGGACGGACGCACCAGCTGCGCGCCCATATGGCGGGGATCGGCCATCCGATCCTGGGCGATCCGAAATACGGCGACGAGAAATCGCGCGAACTGTCAGGCCCCCTGAAGTTGCAACTGCACGCCCGCAGCATCGAACTGGACCACCCACGCGGCGGTATTCTCAAGGTCACCGCTCCCTTAAGCCCCGAGATGAAAGCCGGTTTCGCCCACTTCGGTTTCTCCGAGGACGAGGCCGAAGACGATCCCTTCCTGGGCGTGAAGCGAATCCGGTGACGTCGGGCCTCCAAGCGCAGGTTTGGCAGGCGAGGGTCGAAGGGGCCAAGGCTCTGGCCGCCGCCGGGGGGCTGAACGCGGCCTTGGATATGCTGGCGCCGATAGTGCAGCAGGCCGATGCGCCGTGGCAGGCCTTGTCAGTGCAGGCCGATCTGATGAAGCGGGCGGGGCGTCTGGACGATAGTGCGGCGCTATCGCAGCGCCTCGTCGCCGTTCGGCCGCAGAGCGTGCCGGCGTGGCATAATCTGGCGTCCACCCTTGGCGATCTTGGGCGGGCGGCCGAGGCCGAGGTCGCGTGTCGCGCCGCTATGTCCATAGGCGGCGATGCGCCGGAAACCTGGCTGGTGCTGGCGCGGGCGTTGCAGGCGCAGAGCCGCTTCGAAGAGGCCGAGGACGCCTATCGTCAGACGCTGCTGCGGCGGCCCGGCTATGGCGACGCGCTGCGCGATCTCAGCCAGCTGATCTGGATGCGGGATGCCGATCTGGAGGGCGCCTGCGCGCCGCTGGACGCCGCCATCGTCGTATCGCCGGCAACGCCTTTGCTGCGCCAGATCAAGGCGAAGCTGCTGGAATATGCAGGGCAGGGCGAGCGGGCCTATCACACCCTGGTCGCCGGGCCGCTGGATGGGCCGGGGGAACTGGCGGCAGCGCAGGCGTGCCTGACGCGGGACCCGAGCCGGGCGCTGGACCACGCGAACCGGGCGGCGGCGCTGGCCGGCGGCGAGGTCGCGGCGATCATGGTGACGCAGGCCGAATGCCTGCTGGCGCTGGGGCAGGCTAAGGCGGCGCTCGCTACCATTGAAGCGCTGAGGGCGCGCGAGCCGCTGAACCAGCATGTGCTGGCCTTTCAGGCGACGGCGTGGCGGATGCTGAGCGATCCTCGATACCGTGAGCTTTATGACTACGACGCCTTCGTGCGGCCGTATCGGCTGGAGGCGCCGGAAGGGTGGGCGTCGCTGGAGGCCTATCTGGTCGATCTGGCTGGGGCGCTGCACGACCTGCATACGCTAAAGACCCATCCGGTGGGTCAATCACTGCGGGGCGGATCGCAGACCAGCGCGTCCCTGGCCCAAAGAGACGATCCGGCCATTCGCGCCTTCTTCCAGGTCATCGACAAGCCGATCCGCGACTATATGGCGGCGCTGGGCCATGGCGATGATCCGCTGAGAGCGCGCAATACGGGCGACTATCGCATCCAGGGCAGTTGGTCGGTGCGGTTGAGGCCGAACGGATTTCACGCCGACCATATTCATTCGAACGGCTGGCTGTCCTCGGCCTGCCATATCGAACTCCCGCCGGCGGTGCAGGGCGAGGGCCGCGAGGGCTGGTTGCGGTTCGGCGCGCCGCCCGGCCTGCCGAGCTTGGCGGCCGAACACCATGTGCAGCCCCAACCCGGCACGTTGGTGCTGTTTCCTTCCTATATGTGGCATGGCACCCAGCCGTTCGGCGGCGAGGCGTCGCGTCTGACGCTGGCGTTCGACGTCGTGCCGGCCTGATTCCTACGGACCTTCTGATGACCGACCAACCCACCCCGCATCGCCCACGTTTCGTCGAACAGTCGCCGGATCGCATCTCGCGTTTCTGGACCGAGGCGGGCGTCGGGCCGCATGCAGACGGGGGCTGGGCCGTGCTGTTAGATGGCCGTGCGCCCAAGACCCCGGCCAAGGCGCCGCTGGTCCTGCCGAACCAGGCTGCGGCGCAGTTGGTCGCCGACGAATGGGCGGCGCAAGGGCAGTTTCTGGATCCGTCGACCATGCCGGCGACGCGCTTGGCCTCGACCGCGATCGACCGGATCGGTCAGGCGCGCGATGCGGTGGCGGACGAGATCGCCGCCTATGCCGGATCGGACGTGGTCTGCTATCTGGCTGAGCATCCGACGCCGCTGGTCGAACGGCAGGCGCGCGAGTGGGGTCCGTGGCGCGATTGGGTCGCGCGCGAGATGGGTGTGGTGCTGGAGCCGGTTGAAGGCATCGTGCATCGGCAGCAGTCCCCTGACGCCATCGCAAAGGTGAAAGCGCATGCCCTGTCGCTGGACGATTTCCGCCTGACCGGTCTGGCGACGGCCGTGCCGCTGCTGGGGTCGGCTGTTTTGGCCTTGGCGGTGGAACAGGGGGCGTTGGATGGCGGGGCGGCGTTCGACCTGTCACGGATCGACGAGCTGTTCCAGGAAGAGCAATGGGGCGTGGACGCCGAGGCCGCCGAACGCACCGAGGCGCGCCGTGCGGAGGCCCAACTGCTGGACCGGTGGTTCAGAGCGCTCGATCAGGGCGCTCGATCAGGGCGCTCGATTTAGGGCGCTGGCGGCGTCGTCGAGGCCGCGATCAGCATGGCACGTTCCTGATTGGTCAGGTGACGCCAGCGGCCTTCAGGCAGGTCGCCCAGCTCCAGCGGGCCGATGCGGATGCGATAGAGATCCACGACCTCCAGCCCGACCAGTTCGCACATGCGGCGGATCTGGCGATACTTGCCCTCAGTCAGGATGAAGCGCAGGCGTTGTTGCTCGATCTGGGTGACGCGGGCGGGCTTCAGCGGCTTGTCGTTCAGCGACAGGCCGTGGCGCAGCTTGCTAAGCTTGCCTTCGGTGATCTGGCCTTCGACGACGACCAGATATTCCTTGTCCAGTTCGGACGCTGGGCCGATCACCGCCTTGGCGACGACGCCGTCCGACGACAGAAGCAACAGGCCGCGCGAATCCTCATCCAGCCGACCGATGGGGGGCAGGGAGGCATCCCGCGCAGGCGTCTCGCCTTCGCCGACACGATTGGGCGTCTTAAGCAGTCGCACGGCCGGGATCTTGCCGGGATCGGGCTGGCCCGAGACGTAACCGACCGGCTTGTGCAGCACCAGGGTCATGCCTGTCGCCAGCGCCGCCTGGGCGGTGTCGTTCAGCGTCAGGGTCTCGCCCGGGTGGATTTTTCGGCCGGCGTCGCTGATCGTCTCGCCATTGATGGAGACCAAACCGTTGGCGATCAGGGTATCGGCCTCGCGCCGCGAACAGACGCCGGTCTGCCCCAGCCATTTGTTCACGCGAACGGGTTCGTCGCCGTCATAGGTGCGGGTGAAGGCCATGCGATTCCGTCGTCCAGTCGATGCGGGTGTCTAAAGCCGGGCGGGATCGCGAGCAAGCGGGTCGCCGTTTTCAGGATCAGCAAGGCGAGTCTGCTCGAACTGGCAGGTTGATCCAGGCGGGATCGCCACTATATCTGGCGGCATTCCACAAATGATCCAGAGTGCGGGCCGACACGCGTCGGGCCCGTCGATTTTCGCTTTTCTGGTCATGGGCGTGGGTGGTTCGACAGCGTCGCTTGTCGGACCTGTATCAGTATTGAAACATCTCAAGGAGACGTCTTGTTCGCTCAAAACAAATATTCCGCAGGCCCCCGTCGCACTGGCTACAACCGTTCTGTTCCTACCCGTCTGCGTATGGGGCTGGTGATGCGGCGTGACATGGTGTTTGGCGAGTTAGGCGACGTTGAGGGCGCGTTGCGGGCCGAGGGCGTCGGCCTGGCCCCGATCTCGACGGGCGACGCCAGCCTGCTCGCCGGCGGCGTGACCGTGCTGGCCACCGCAACGGCCAAGGACATCGACGAGGGGCGTCTGAAGGGTCTGGTCGTGCCAGGCGGTTCGACGGACGAGGCGTCGCTGGCGGCCGTGCGGTCACTGATCGACCTGGCGCGCGTGAATGGCCTGACGGTCATCGCCTTCGCGGACGGCGTCGCGCTGGCGGCTGATAGCTTCGGCGTGTCGGCCAATGCCGAGGGCGCGGTGTTCAAGGACGGGGGAGTGACCCTGCTGAACGAGCGGGCCGAGTTGTCGAAGCTGGTCGGCGCGATCGTCTGATCAGACGGCGCGAAACAGCAGGATCAGGTTGTTCGCCGGCATCTGAACCCGCAGCGTGGCCGCAAGGCCATATGAGCGGGCCAGAGCCTCGACCGCTTCGCGATCACGCAAGCCCCAATCCACGTTTCGCGCCTTTAAGCTGGCGTCGAAGGCCGCGTTCGATTCCGCCAGCGGAACCTCGGCCTCGCGATAGGGGCCATAAAGCGCCAGCAGGCCGCCGGGGCGTCGCGAGACCCGACCGGCCAGATCCATCAGCCCCTCGGTCGCCGACCAGGGGCTGATGTGCGTCATGTTCGCACAATAGAGAGCGTCGAACGTGTCGGTCGGCCAAGTCATAGGGTCGCCGGCGTCGAGGGCCAGCGGCGGGTTCAGGTTCGACAAAGCGAACTGACGGCTCCAAGCGGCGATGCTGTCGCGGGCCTGGTCGCTGGGGTCGCTGGGCGTCCAATCCAGATCCGGCAGGGCGGCGGCGAAGGCGGCGGCGTGTTCGCCCGATCCGGACGCGATCTCAAGCACCGATCCACGCGCCGGCAAATGGGCGCGGAGCACGCGAAGAACCGCCTCGGCGTTTCGACGTGCGGCAGGCGAGGTGAGCGCGCCGTCAGGCAGCACAGTGAGCGAATCCAGTGTTTGCACAGGCCCTTCTACCGCTCCGACGCTGCGATCGCATCTGCGATCTTTTGCCGACGACACCGGTGGACATCGGCGCTTTCGTGCGCGGTTTGACGTGGCGGAAACGACGGCGCATTCCGCTTGTAACAGTGCGTGATCGTTATGTGTCGGGTCATGGCGGCGTCAGATCGCCGGGCTCTTTTTGCTCAGGAGACGTCCTTGTCCAATCCTTCCACGCCCGGCTTGCGCCCGGCGCCCACCGCCCATGCCGGGCTGATCGCCTGGGTCGAGCAGATCGCCGCCCTGACCAAGCCCGCCAAGGTTCATTGGTGCGACGGCTCCGAGGCCGAGAAAGAGGCCATCACCGCCGACCTGCTGGCCAAGGGCACGTTGAAGGCGCTGGATCAGACCAAGCGGCCGGGCTGCTACTACGCCGCCTCCGACCCCCGCGACGTGGCGCGGGTCGAGAGCCGCACCTTCATCTGCTCGGATGACCAAGCTGACGCCGGCCCGACCAACAACTGGGCCGATCCGATCGAGATGCGTGAGCGTCTTGACGGTCTGTTCGACGGCTGCATGGCCGGGCGGACGATGTATGTCGTGCCCTTCTGCATGGGCCCGCTGGGGTCCGAGATCAGCGCCTTGGGCGTCGAGATCACCGACAGCGGCTATGTCGCCCTGTCGATGGGTGTGATGACTCGCATGGGTAAGCCGGCGCTGGATCAGTTGGGCGATAAGGGCGTCTTCGTGCCGGCCGTCCATACGCTGGGCGCGCCGCTGGCCGACGGTCAGGCGGACGTGGCCTGGCCCTGCAACGACGACAAGTGGATCGTGCATTTCCCCGAGACGCGGGAGATCTGGTCCTATGGTTCGGGCTATGGCGGCAACGCCCTGTTGGGCAAGAAATGCTACGCCCTGCGCATCGCCTCGATCATGGCTCGCGATGAGGGATGGCTGGCCGAGCACATGCTGATCCTGAAGCTGACGGATCCGAAGGGCCGGGCGAAATATGTCGCCGCCGCCTTCCCCAGCGCCTGCGGCAAGACCAACCTGGCCATGCTTCAACCCAGCCTGCCGGGCTGGACCGCCGAGACCATCGGCGACGACATCGCCTGGATGCGGTTCGGCGACGACGGGCGGCTGTATGCGGTCAACCCCGAGGCCGGCTTCTTCGGCGTCGCGCCGGGCACCAGCTGCAACACCAATCACAATGCGCTGGAGACCCTGGCCTCCAACACCATCTTCACCAACACCGCCCTGACCAGCGATGGGGACGTGTGGTGGGAGGGTCTGACCAAGGAGACGCCAGAAGGTCTGACCGACTGGAAGGGGCGTCCGCACGATCTCGCGTCCGGCGAACCCGCCGCCCACCCCAACGCCCGTTTCGCGGCGCCCGCCAGTCAGTGCCCGGCCATCGCGCCGGAATGGGAAGATCCCAGGGGCGTGCCGATCGACGCGATCCTGTTCGGCGGCCGCCGCGCCAGCGCCGTGCCGCTGGTGACCGAAGCCTTCGATTGGGAACACGGCGTCTTCATGGGCTCGACCGTGGCGTCCGAAGGCACGGCGGCGGCCGAGAACAAGGTCGGCGAACTGCGCCGCGATCCCTTCGCCATGCTGCCCTTCTGCGGCTACAACATGGGCGACTATTTCGCCCACTGGCTGAAGATGGGTCAGGGACGAGACGCCTCGAAACTGCCGCGCATCTTCTTCGTCAACTGGTTCAGAAAGGATCAGGACGGCTGCTTCGTCTGGCCCGGTTTCGGCGACAATGCGCGCGTCTTGAAGTGGATCAGCGAGCGCATCGACGGCGAGGCCGAGGCGGTCGATACGGCGGTCGGTCGCGTGCCGTCAGTCACGGCCTTGGACCTGTCAGGCCTGGACCTGACGCCGGCGCAGTTATCGACCCTGCTGGACGTCGATGCGGGCGTTTGGGCCGAAGAGGCGGCGCTGATCCCCGACTTCTATCGCCAGTTCGGCGAGCGTCTGCCGACCGCCCTGTGGGACCAGCACGCGGCCCTGGTCGCGCGTCTGGACGACGCCGGCGCGGCCTCGATGGCGGCGGAATAGGCGAAAGCCATCTTGCAATAGGGGCGTCGCGGGTCGATCAGACGGCCCGTGACGTCTTCCTCTCCCATCGTGATTGTCGGCGCGGGCGCGCTGGGCCTCTGCACGGCGTTCGAACTGCATCGGCGCGGTCGGGCGGTGTTGGTGGTCGATCCGGGTGAGGTGAACGCCTCGCTGGTGGCTGCCGGGATGATCGCCCCGGCGATGGAATCGGCCATCGACGACGTGTCGGTTGATCGCGCGCGGCTGTTTCGAGCAGGCCGTGATTTGTGGCCCGCGTTCGCGACGGCGGCTGGCATCGCTCTGGCGCATCGATCCGCCGAATGGCGAGGCGGCGATGTGAAGGGGATGGAGACGCGGTTGCGCGCGCTGGGCTTCGACGCGCGGCGCGATGGCGCCAGCGTCACGACCGATGACGATTATCAGGTCGAGCCGACACAGGCTCTGGCGGCGCTAAGGCAGGCGCTGGGCGAGGCTGTCGTAGCTGGGACGGTGACGGCAATCGCCCGCACCGATGGCGGCTGGCGGCTCGAAGTCGGCGATCAGTGGCTGGATGCGGAGGCGGTCGTACTGGCCACCGGCGCCGGGGACGCGATCGCCGGTCTGCCCGAGACCGCGCGCCGTTTGATCGCGGAGATCCAGCCGATCCGGGGACAGATCGGCGTGGCAGCCGCACATCTTGTCGATCATGTCGTGCGCGGGCCGGGCGCCTATGTCGCGCCAATGGCGTCTGGCGCGGCCATCGGAGCGACGATGGAGCCGGGGCGGCGGGATACGGCGCCGGATGCCGAAGCGTCCGAACGCTTGACCCAGGCGGCTTGGGCTGCGCTGGGTCGGTCGCCTGAGCCGCTGTCTATCGAATGGCGCGTCGGCATCCGGGGCGCGACGGCGGATGGTCTGCCGCTCGCGGGCGCGGCGCCCGGCGAAGAGGGTCTGTATTTGGCCTTGGCTCCGCGTCGAAACGGCTGGCTGCTGGGGCCCTTGGTCGGCGCCGTGGTCGCCGATGCGATCGAGGGGCGGACGGCGTCGCCGCACGCCCGCGCCCTCGACCCTGGTCGGTTCTAGCCCTCCATCGCGAACCGGACGGTGAAGTTGACGGTCGCGCCGTCGACAGGCCGGCCGTCCACGGTGCGCGGGTTCATGCGGAACGACCGTGTCAGGCTCTGTGCGGCGCGGCCGAAGCCCTGGCCGCTCGGTGTCTCGCCCACGACCCGGCAGCCGTTCAGGCCGCCGTCCGCATTGACCACGCAACTGAGCGTGGCTGAACCCGGCGTGCCGTTCTCTGCGGCGCGGGTCGGATAGGCGCGCGCCATCTGCGCCGCCGAAGGCCGGCTGGCCCAAGACGGATTGTTGATCACCGACGGCGGACGCGGCGGCGTCTCGACTGTCGCCGTGCCGTCCTCGACGCCGGTGGGGGCGGTGCTGACGATCACTTGTCCGGGCGGCGCCGTGTTGGACGAGTTCTCTGGCGGGGTGAGTGCGATTGTCGGCACATCGACAGGAACGGTCAGCGCCGGCTTGTGGATTGGCGTCGGCGGGGCGGCCGTAACCGTGGGTGGAAGCGGCTTGGGCTCCGGCAGCCTTTGGAAGACGATATCGATGGGATCATCGGGCGTCACTGGTGGCGTCAGCCCGCTCAGCTCGAACCGTTGATTATAAAGCGCCACGCCTGCCGCCACGTGCAGGACGACCGAGACGCCGATGGCGCCCAGCATCCAGCGCGGGATAGGTTTCTTGCGTTCCCCGAAGTCGATCGGGCTGATCAAGCCGGGACCACCGGCAGCACGGATCATCATAACGTCACTCCCTCGTTCACCGCCCCCGCAGCGCCCGTGACTGCAAGTTGAGCGCGCAGGTTGTGGCGGCTTTACGGCGAAGTTTTCCCGTTCGACAAAGGTCGAGGCGTTAACGCGGCCGTTAAGAATTAAGAGTTGGTTAACTACGTTCGCCGACCCTTCGCACATGGGTATCGGAGCGATTCCATCGACAGGCGGAGTAGAGGCGGCCATCCGGCGCGCGTCGAACGCCGTTGGCGTGGACTATGACTTCCTGGTCAAGACCGCGCGGCGCGAGAGCGCGATGAATCCGTCGGCCAAGGCCCCGACCTCGTCGGCCGCCGGCCTGTTCCAGTTCATCGAACAGACCTGGCTTGGGACGGTCAAGCAGCACGGGGCCCAGCACGGTTATGGCCAGTACGCCGACCTGATCCATCGCGGTTCGGATGGACGTTGGCGCGTCGAGGGTTCGGCGCGCAATGTGGTGCTGGACCTGCGGTTCGATCCTCATGCTGCCTCGACCATGGCGGCCGAGTTGACGGCGTCCAACGCCGCCTATCTGCGCGGCCGCACCGGCAAGGAACCGGGCGCGGGCGATCTGTATGCGGCTCATTTCCTGGGGCCGGCCGGTGCGGCGGGGCTTATGGAGGCGATGGATCGCAATCCGGGCGGCAGCGCCGCTGCCTTGTTCCCGGACGCCGCGCGGGCCAATCGCAGCATCTTCTATCGCAATGGACGCGCCGCCACGGTCGCCGAGGTCCACGCCAATCTGCAGCGCACAGCCGGCGAGGGCGCACCCGCCGCCGGAGCCGGCGAGACGAAATACGCCGTGCCGAATCTGAGCGACAAGGACCAGATGCTGGCCGCGCGTCTGGATCGGCTGAAGCAGGATCAAGGGCTGCTTGCGCTACTGCTCGGTCAGGACGGATCGTCGAGCAGCGGCTTCGGCGGCGCTTTCTCGCCAAATGGCAAGGAAACAACCTGAGTCGTTGCATTGCAACCGATGGTAAACCGCCCGTTAAGCATGGCAGTCTCATTCTGGGATCAACGTCCGATTCCATCATGAGCCGTCCATGACCGCCTTCCGCGCCCGCCTGACAGAAGTGGACATTCGACGCCTGATCAAGGCGACGGACGACGACGAGCGGGCCGAGGCGGCGCACAAGCTGTGCCGCAACATGGAGCGCGCGGAACTGAATGAGGTCGACCGGGCGGCGGCGCAGAAAATCCTGCGTCTGCTGGCCAATGACGCCGCCGAATTGGTGCGCCGCGCCATGGCCGTCACGCTGAAGGCGTCCGATCTGATTCCCAATGACGTGGCCCGCAAACTGGCCGGCGATCTGGACAGCATCGCCCTGCCGATCATCGCTTCTTCGCCGGCGTTCAGCGACGAGGATCTGATCGAGATCGTGCGCGCCGGATCGGTCGTGCGTCAGGTCGCCGTGGCGGGGCGGGCGCGGGTGTCGCGCGATGTCGCGACCGTGCTGGCGGCCGAAGGATGCGAGCAGTCGGTTCGCACCCTGGCGGCGAATGACAACGCCGACCTGTCCGAAGGCGCGCTGGCCACCGTCGTCGATCGTTTCGCCGAAGCGCCCGAAGTCCTGACCGCCGTGGCCTATCGCCAGGTCCTGCCGCTGCATGTGACCGAACGGTTGATCCAACTGGCCAGCGAGGCGGTGCGCGAACATCTAATCAGCCATCACGCTGTGGCGCCGGAAACCGCGATCCGTCTGGCCCAATATTCTCGTGAGCGGATGACGGTGGATCTGGTCGATCAGGCCAGCGTCAGCACCGATCTGGCGGCCTTCATGGCCCAGCTGAACGCCCGTCGCGTCCTGAACGCATCGCTGTTGCTGCGCGGACTGGCGCGGGGTCAAATGGCGATGTTCGAATATGGGCTGGCCGAGTTGGCCAACACGCCGCATCACCGCGCCTGGCTGATGGTGCATGACGCCGGACCGCTCGGGCTGAAGGCCATCTATGATCGCGCGGGTTTGCCGCCGCGCCTGTTCCAGGCCTTCCGCGCGGGCGTCGACACCTGGCGCGCGCTGGCGGCGGAGGGGATCGACACGTCGAGCGCCTATTTCCGCGATCAGATGCTGGAGCGGTTCCTGACCCAGCGTCCGGCCGTCCTGCGCGACGATCTGGCCTATCTGATGGAGCGGCTGGATCAGTCGCCGTCGCTCAGCCTGGCCGCCGCCAACGCGGCCTGATCCTGAGAGCCTGATCCACGGCATCGACGAGATCGCGAAGCGATCCGTCTCAACCGATCAGGCTCAAAGACAAGGCCCGCCGGACACGACGGGCCTTTCGCAAACGGCTGGAGGGACGATCAGCCTGCGAGGTGATCTGCGACGCGGGCTTCCAGGGTCTCGGCCAAGGCGCGGCCGGTCGGATGTTCGTCGGTCTTGATCTGATCGCGGACGACGGCGCGGATGGCGTCGATATGGGCGTCCAGGATGGCGATGGGCGCGGCCATGCGGCGATCGGCATCGTCCAGCATCTTGCACAGTGAACCGGCGATGCGCGTCACCAGCGGATATTCGTAGGTCGTGCCCAAGCCCTTCAGATCATGAGCTCGGAAATACAGAGCCTCGGCGGTGGCGGGAGTGTAGCCCTGCTCACGGATGTCGGCCTGGGCCTTGTCCAGCTTGACGATCTCGTCGTTCAGCCATTGGCCGAACTGGGCCGACATGGCTTTCAGCGCCTCCTCAGCCTTGGCGATGGCGTCGGCGTTGATGCCGAAGCCGCCGCCGACCTTGAGCCGCAGCGAGTTGGTCGGAGGGGTGATCTGCGCCGGATTGCTCATGGCGGGCTCCATAGGACGTTCACCCCAAGATACGGTAGCGGGCTTAAGAAGCCGTGACCGATCAGTTGGCGAACTGTTCGGCCATCACCCGCTCGTCGAACGACCGGCCCGCATCGAAGAGCATGGTCAGGGTGACGTCACGACGCTCTCGCACCTCGACGCGGGCGACGCGGCGGACCTCGAAGTTATCGGCGGTCGCCGAAACCGGGCGTTTGTCGGCCTCCAAGACCTCGAACCGCACCTTGGCGCCGTGCGACAACAGGGCGCCGCGCCAGCGACGCGGCCGGAAGGCGCTGATCGGCGTCAGAGCCAGGATGCGGGCGTCCAGCGGGATGATCGGGCCGTGTGCTGACAGATTGTAGGCGGTCGATCCCGCAGGCGTCGCCACGAGGCAGCCATCGCAGGACAGTTCTTCCAATCGCACGCGCTCATCGACGGTGATCCGAAGCTTGGCCGACTGGCGCGTCTGGCGCAGCAGCGACACCTCGTTGATGGCCAGGCCGGTGTGGACCTCGCCGCTTTCGGTCCAGGCATCCATCTGCAGAGGGTGGATGACCGTCCTTTCGGCCGTCGCGATCCGCTCAAGCAGACCGTTTTCGTCGTAGTCGTTCATCAGAAAGCCGACCGACCCCCGGTTCATCCCGTACACGGGCGTACGCTGGCGCAGGTTGCCGTGCAGGGTTTCCAGCATCTGCCCGTCGCCGCCCAAGGCCACTATTACATCGGCCTCGTCTTCGGGCACGGCGCCATAGCGGGCGATCAAGGCCTTGCGCGCCGCCTGGGCTTCGGGCCGGTCGCTGGCGACGAAGGCCAATCGGGGCGATGACGGCAGGGGAGAGGGGCTTGACTGTGTCACTGGGCGACGTGGCCCGAGCTTGGGCGCAGAGTCAAACGGTCGCGGGCTTGTGCATCATCTGATGGAAGGCGCGAGAGGCGGCGTGCGCGCTCATCGGCGTCGCCTTCCAGCCGCCGTCGGCAGGCATTCCGCCCGAAAGCTTGCGCACCTCGACCAAAAGGGAGGCGAAGACGGCCTTGTCCACGCCCACGGCGATGCATGCCAAATAAAGCGGCTCGGCGGTCGGAGCCCGGATGGCGTGATGCACCTGAGCCTCGCTGAAGCCGCCCAGAACCGCCAGCGTCTGTTCGAACAGTTCGAAACGCTGTTCTCGTAGCGCGCGGACCAGCAGACCGGGGCGCAGCTGGCCGGCGGCTTGAAGCTTTTCCACCAGTCGTCGTTCTGCATCGATGCGTGCGCGATCCTCGGTCATCCGGGCGGGCATGGCGCGCCACTCCGGGCTGCCGACAGCCTTTGCCGCCGCGTCCTGAACCGCCGCATTCAACTGGGCGTCGTCGATGCGGAAGCGTTCGCCGATCGACTGCCGCAGAGCCTGGCCGACCCATTGATAGAGCTGCTGAGCCAGTTGTTCGTTCAGCCTGGGGTGACGCGTCAACGGCGCCCGAAGTCCCGCGATGCGGCGCGAATGATCAACCAGCTTGCGCATGGCCTCCTCGCCGATATCGGCCGTGCGGTTGGACGCCAGCGCCGTCATGGTGACGGCTTCGGCGCGATCGACGATGGTGTCCACGACCGGCCGCGCCAGCTGCGGGCGCCGGGCGACGGCAATCTGATGCTCCAGCGTCGCTTCAATCAGCAGGCGTATCAGGTCGGCATTTTGTAGAAGCGGGCTGGAAGTGATGACCGGGCGGGCGATCTCGATCTCATCCAACGCCAGCATGTTGACCAGGGCAGGCGGCGCCCAATCGACGCCCGCGATCCGTTCGGACAGGGCCAGGCGAATATCCCGCTCGGCCTGTGCTGTCAGAGCGAGAAAGATGTCGCTGAGCAGCGGCGCGACCTTGGGTGGCGGCGGATTGGATTCACACAGCGAGGTGACCTTCAGCAGCAGGCGCTGACGATCGTCGGCCGAACGGCTGCTGGCCAGCGCCAGAAGCTCAGACACAGTCCGGTCGTCCCAGGCGTCGCGGGGCGGCTCCAGTTGAACGACAGACAAGGCGGCTCCCCGAACCGGCGACGATGCTTAACCATATGCTTGCGTGATGAAGACCGGGTTAAGCAAGGCCGCCGCAGGGGGTGACGTCACGTCAACGGCGGCCTTGTCGGCTTGACGACGCGACCGCGCGGGGTGACGGTTTGTAAAAGCCCATCCAGAGGCAGGAGGAAATCATGGCGGACGGAACCAGTCCCTCGATCAAGTCGCGCGTGTCCGAAGCCGAATGGCAGGTCCGTGTCGAGCTTGCGGCTCTCTATCGGCTGGTCGCCTTGAACGGTTGGGACGACATGATCTTCACCCATATCTCGGCGCGCGTGCCCGGGCCGGAGCATCATTTCCTGATCAATCCGTACGGCTTCTACTTCGACGAGATCACGGCCTCGTCGCTGGTGAAGGTCGATCTGGAAGGGAACATCGTCCAGGACACGCCCTATTTCATCAATCCGGCGGGCTTCACCATCCACTCGGCCGTCCACGCCGCGCGCGAAGACGCCAAGTTCGTCATCCATCTACATACAGTGAACGGCGTGGGCGTCGCCGCTCAGGCCGAAGGTTTGCTCCCCGTCAGTCAGAATGCGTGTTTACTACAGCATCAGGTTGCGTATCATGGATATGAGGGGTTGGCTCTGAACCATGACGAACGCGGACGTCTGGTCGCCGACCTGGGGGACAAACCGCTGATGCTGCTGCGAAACCACGGCACGCTGGCGGTCGGGGAAACGGCGGCTCAGGCATGGATCGGCATCTTCTTTCTGGAGAGGGCCTGCGCGCAGCAGGTTGCGGCGTTGTCTGGCGGGCGCGAACACATCTTATTGGCGCCGGACGAAGCGCAGGCCGAGACCAAGGAACAGGGGCGCGGCATCGGCTTCATTTCGTCGCTGGCCTGGCCGGGCGCTCTGCGACAGCTGGATCGCAAGTCGCCGGGCTACGACGCCTAACTCCACTATTCGCGGGGGCGCTTGTCCTCGCGGCGCTGACGCCGACCCAAGCCCTCGCCGGCGCCTGGACCCAGCCGAAGGGCAAGGGCCAGGCCATTGTCAAATACGAGCGGCTGAACGCCGACACAGGTTTCGACGCTGCTGGCGAGGAGCGTGATCTGCCTGGCCGGCGGCGCGATGCGACCTTGGGCGTATTCGCCGAATACGGCGTGTCGAATCGTCTGACGTTGCAGTTGAAGGCGGACTGGCAGGACGGCGAGGACGCCTTTCTCGACTACAGCGGGCGCGGCCCAATCGAGATCGGTGCGACCTGGCAGGTCTGGCGCGATGACCGCAACGCCGTCAGCCTTTACGGCGGCTATACCCAGGCCGGGGAGGGGCGCAACGCCGGCTATGCCGCGCCGGGCGTCGGCGATCACGATTGGGAGGCGCGCGTGTCGGTCGGCCGGTCCCTCGGCGAGATGGGCGAGCGCTGGGGAATGGACGGCGCATTCGTCGAGCTTCAGGCCGCACGCCGTCTTCGCGACGGCCTGCCGGATGAAACCCGCATAGACGCCACGGCGGGCGCCCGGATCAGCGAGGATTGGATGGTGTTGGGTCAGGCGTTCGGCGGCGCGGCTGACGGCAGCGCGCGCTGGCTCTCACTGGAAGCCTCGCTGGTGCGTGACTTCGGCGACTGGAGCCTGCAGGCCGGATGGAGGCAAACCGTCGCAGGGCGCGAGGCCGCGATTGCACGCGGACCTGTCGTCGCGCTGTGGCGCCGCTTTTAGCGCATCTTTTCGCGACGGAAGTTGCCGGCTGGCGCGTTGAAGCAGACATTGCGCGCACCTCATTACCCGGTAATGCAATGCGGCGTCCCCCCGACCGAGAGACTCCCGCGTGATCAAACGTCATTTCTTCCTCGTCGCCGCCGCCGTCCTGCTTGCGTTGATGGTCGTCGCCGCCATCGTGAAAGTCTCCGCGGGAGATGAAAAGAAGGCGGCAGGGCCGGGTGGTGGTCGCGGACGCGGAGCGCAGCAGGTGTCCGAGGCCGTGGTGGCGCAGCGACCCTTCTCGGACCAGATCCGCGTTCTAGGCGTGGCGCGCGGCGAGCGCTCGGTGAACGTCACCTCCTCGACCACCGAACTGATCACCCGCGTCCTGTTCGCGGACGGCCAGTATGTCTCGGCCGGTGCGCCTTTGGTCGAGCTTCAGGCGCGCGAGGAAGACGCGGCCATTATCGAGGCCCGCGCCAACGTCAATCAGGCCCAGCGTGAATACGATCGCTACAAGGCGTTGGCTGATCGGGGCGTCGCGCCCCAGGTGATGCTGGAACAGGCCGAGACAGGATTGGAAACCGCGCGGGCGTCGTTACAGGCCGCCCAGGCGCGTCGCGGCGACCGGGTGATCCGGGCGCCGTTCTCCGGTCGTGTCGGTCTGACGACGGTGACGCCCGGCACGCTGATCAATCCGGGCGCGGTGATCACGACGCTGGACGACACCTCGACGATCCGCGTCGATTTTCCCCTGCCTGAGCGCTATCTGAACCTGCTGCGTCCCGGCGCCCAGCTGACGGCGACGGCAGACGCCTATGGCGACGAGCCGTTCACGGGCCGGATCGCCCTGATCGACACGCGCGTCAACGAAACGACCCGCGCCGCGACGGCGCGCGCGGAGTTTCCCAACCCCGGCGGTCGCATCCGTCCCGGCATGTTGATGCGCGTGGCGGTCCAGCAGGGCCAGCGTCAGAGCGCCGCCGTGCCCGAGTCGGCCGTGCAATATGAAGGCGCCGGCGCCTTCGTCTATCGCATCGCGCCCGGCCAGAACGGCTCCACCGCCCAGCGGGTCGAGGTCGAGACCGGGGCCGTCGAGAACGGCTTTGTTGAAATCCTGTCCGGCATAGAGGCCGGCGACCGCATCGTCGGATCGGGCCTGAACCGTATTCAGCCGGGCGCACCGGTCAGCGTGGGCGGCCAGGGTCGCAAGTCGGGCGCCGCCAAATGATGCTGTCCGATGTTTCGGTCCGGCGGCCCGTCTTCGCGGCCGTCGCGGCCATCGTGCTGTGCGTCATCGGCGCGGCGGCCTTCTTCTTCCTGCCCGTGCGCGAACTGCCGGACGTCGATCCGCCCATCGTCTCGGTCAACACCAGCTACGCCGGCGCCTCGGCCGAGGTGATCGAGAGCCGCATCACCGAGCCGGTTGAGCAGCAGATCGCCGGCATCCAGGGCGTCGAGCGCATCAACTCGACCAGCCGCGACGGACGCTCCAACGTGAACATCGAGTTCTCGCTGGACCGCAACATCGACGACGCCGCCAACGACGTACGCGACCGCGTCAGCCGCGTGGTCGGCCGCCTGCCGGACCAGGCCGACCCGCCTGAGGTGGCCAAGGCCGATTCCGACAGCCAGCCGATCATCATCGTCTTCCTGCGTTCGACCAGCATGAACCGGCTTCAGCTGACCGATTACGCTGACCGCTATCTGATCGACCGGATGGCGACGGTGCCCGGCGTTGCCCAGGTCAACATCTATGGCGAGCAGCGCTATTCGATGCGGATCTGGCTGGATTCCGCCGCCATGGCGGCGCGGGGCCTGACGGTCAACGACGTCGAGACGGCCCTGACGAACCAGAACGTCGAACTGCCCGCCGGCTCGCTGGAATCGGCGGACAAGGACTACACCGTCCGCGTTGCGCGCACCTACGCCCTGCCGGAGGACTTCCGCCAACTGCCCATCGGCACGCGAGGCTCGGCCTCGGCCTCAGCGACGGTCGCCACAGGCACGGGCAGCGGATCGTCGGCCATCATCCAGGGGCAGCCGACCTATGTGACGCGCCTTGGCGACATCGCCCGGGTAGAGGAGGCGCCGGAAGAAGACCGGCGTCTGTTCCGCGGCAACGGCATGGATCAGATCGGCCTGGCCGTGACCCGTCAGGCGCAATCCAACGACCTCGCCATCTCGGATGGCGTCCACAAGATGATCGAGGAAATCCGGCCGACCTTGCCGCCGGGCGTGACCATCGAGGTCGGATCCGACAACTCGGTCTTCACCTCTCACGCCATCGACGAGGTCTGGATCACCATCGGCATCTCCATGGCGCTGGTGGCCCTGGTGAACTTCATCTTCCTGGGCAGCCTGCGGGCCGCGCTGATCCCGTCCATCGTGGCGCCGATCTGTCTGCTGGCGACCTTCATCGTCCTGGCGCCGTTGGGCTTCTCGCTGAACCTGCTGACCTTGCTGGCACTGGTTTTGGCCATCGGCCTCGTGGTCGATGACGCCATCGTGGTGGTCGAGAACATTCAACGCCGTCTGGACCACGGCGAGCCGCCGCTGGTCGCCGCCGAGCGTGGCGCGCGCCAGGTCTTCTTCGCGGTCGTCGCCACCACCATCGTTCTGCTGTCAGTGTTCGCGCCGCTGCTGTTCCTGCCGGGCTATGTCGGACGTCTGTTCGTCGAACTGGCCGCGGCGATCGCGGCGGCCGTGGCCTTCTCCGCCTTCCTGGCGCTCAGCCTGTCGCCGATGCTGGCGTCCAAGATTCTGCGACCCGCCCATGGCGGCGGCTGGGTGGCGCGCAAGGTCGACTGGGGCATGGACCGGCTGAAGTCGTCCTATGGCCGGTCGCTGGACATGCTGTTGGGGCGTCGCATCGCCGTGATCGGCGTCGGCGCCCTGATCCTTCTGGTCGCAGCGGGGGCGGGCGGCATCTTCCTGACCTTGCCCAACGAACTGGTGCCGGACGAGGATCGCGGCCGGGTCACGGTGCGCGTCGCCGGGCCCGAGGGCGCGGGCTTCGACTATACCCGCAAGATCATGCTGGGGCTGGAGCCTCTGCTGGCCGAATACAAGACCAGCGGCGAGGCCGACAGCTATCTGGTGTCCGCGCCCGGCTTCGGCGGCGGCAGCTTCAACTCGGGCAATGCGGTCCTGACGCTCGCCGATTGGTCCAAGCGCGACCGCTCGGCGGCCGAGATCGCTCAGGAACTGAACGGCAAGCTGCGCGGCCAGACGGGCGCCCAGGTCAACGCCTCGACCCCCGGCGCCTTCCAGCGGGGCGGCGGCAACTCCAACTCCATCGAGCTGATCGCGACCGGCAGCGACTATCAGCAGATCTACGCCTGGCTTCAGCCCATGCTGGCCGCCGCCCAGGCCAACCCCGGCTTCTCGCGTCCACGCTTGAACTATGAGCCGAACTCCCCGCGTCTGCTGGTCGATGTCGATCCACAGAAGGCCGCTGCCTTGGGCGTTTCGTCACAGTCGATCGGCCGCACGCTGGAGACCATGTTCGGCTCTCGCCGCGCCACGACCTACATCAAGGGCGGTCAGGAATACGATGTCATCCTGCAGACCGAGCGCGACAATCGTCGCGAGGTCGCCGACCTGGAAGCCCTGTATGTCGCGACCGGGGGCGGCCAACTGGTGCCGCTGTCGGCCGTCGTCACGACCAAGACCAGCGGCGACACCCCGGACCGTCGCCGTCTGGATCGGCAGCGCGCGATCTCCCTGCAGGCCGACCTCAATCCCGGCACCACGATCGACGACGCGATCCAGTTCTTGAACGCCGAGGCGGCGAAACAGCCGCAAGGGGCTGTCGTCACCCAGTGGGGCGGGGCGGCGCGCGATCAGCAGGAGGCGGGCGGGGCCGTGTTCGCGGCCTTCGGCCTGGCGCTGTTGCTGGTTTTCCTGGTTCTGGCGGCTCAGTTTGAAAGCTGGATTACGCCTGCGGTCATCATGCTGACGGTGCCGCTGGCGGCGGCGGGCGGGCTTTTCGGCCTGCTGATGGCGGGCTCCAGCCTGAACATCTACAGCCAGATTGGTCTGATCATCCTGATCGGGGTGGCGGCCAAGAACGGCATTCTGATCGTCGAGTTCGCCAATCAGCTGCGCGACCAGGGACGGTCGATCCGGGAGGCGATCATCGAGTCGTCATCCTTGCGTCTACGTCCGATCATCATGACCTCGATCGCAACCGCCTTCGGCGCCCTGCCGCTGGTGCTGTGGCAAGGCGCAGGCGCCGGCAGCCGTCAGACCATCGGCGTGGTGATCTTCACGGGCGCCATCTTCGCCACCGTCCTGACCCTGTTCGTGGTCCCGGTGATCTACGGCGTCTTGGCACGCTTCACCAAGTCGCCGGAATGGACCGCCCGCAAGATCGAGGAGTGGGAAGCCCAGGAACTGCGCGAAGGCGGCCCCAGGGAACTGCCCGAGGCCTGACCGATCATGCGGCGGGCGCAGGCTCCGGCTTGTAGCCCGTCTCCACCTTCAGGAAGGCGATGACGTCGCGGCGATCCGTGGCGTCGGGCAGACCGGGGAAGGTCATCTTGTTGCCGGGCAGGAAGGTGCGCGGGTTTTCCAGCCAGTGATCCAGCTTCTCGGCGTCCCAGGTGAAGGTCGCCGTGCGCATGGCGTTGGAATAGTTATAGCGCGGGCGATCGCCCGCCTTGCGGCCGAACACGCCGTACAGGTTTGGCCCGGCCATGTCGGGGCCGCCCTCGCCGATGGTGTGGCAGGCGCGACAGCGCGCAAACGCCCGACGCCCGTTCTCGAGATCGCCCGCATTGTAGGGGGCGGGCAGGGAGGCCAGCAGGGTCGCCTTTTCCACATCCGTCAGCACATGAGCCGGCGCGGCAGGCGTGGTTGCGGACGGCTCGCCCTGACCACAGGCGGCCAGGGTCAAAAGCGGGGCCAGAAGAAGGGGGGCGACGAGGGCGTGGCGTGTCATGGCGGCTTCCTGTTTGCCTTGTGATAGCGCAACGCACCGGAGCGGCAATTGGTCAAGCTGTCCTGCTGGACGTAGCCCCCTCGCACCTGATAATCAGTGTCAAAGAAACGCGGAGCCGTGGGGGAGCGGCCTCGCCCGTGCGAGCGTAGAATTGACCGACACCATCAAGTTGAGCCAGGCCCGACGCGGCGATCGCGGCGTCATCGTTCAGGTGGGCGCCCATTGTCACCATCAGGGCGAGGCGGTCGAACTGGAACGCCGTCTGCTGGAACTGGGCTTTGTCGAAGGCGCGCAGATCGAACTGCTGCACGAAGGTCTGTTCGGACGCGACCCCATCGCCATGAAGGTGGACGATATGCGCGTTGCCCTGCGTCGTCACGAGGCGGAAAGCCTGTCGATCCGGCTGGGCGCCGCCTGATGGACATTGCGCTGAAGACTGCTCGCGTCGCTCTGGTCGGCAATCCCAATAGCGGCAAGACGGCGTTGTTCAACGCCCTGACCGGCGCCCACCAGAAGGTCGCCAATTACGCCGGTGTGACGGTGGAGCGTAAGGAAGGCCTGATCCGCGCCGCCTCGGGCCGGACGATGTCGGTGCTGGACCTGCCCGGCACCTATTCCCTGCGCGCCCGCAGTCCGGACGAGGAGGTCACCCGCGACGCCGTCTTGGGGCGATTGGTCGGCGAGACGCCGCCCGACGTCGTGGTCTGTGTCGCCGACGCCACCAATCTGCGCCTGGTCCTGCGCCTGATTCTGGAGCTGAAGGCCGTCGGCCGGCCGATGGTTCTGGCGTTGAACATGTACGACATCGCCCAGCGCCAGGGCCTGCGCATCGACCTGGAGCGACTGCGCGCCGAACTGGGCGTGCCGATCATCACCACCGTGGCCACGCGCAAGCGCGGCATCGACGATCTGGTCGCCGCCATTGAGGACCAGGCCGCCGTCGCGGCCGTGACCGAAAGCCAATGGCGCAGTCCGGACGCCGCCGAGCTACGAGCCGCCGCCCGCGAAGCCGAGCGGATCATGAAGGCCTGTGTCCGGCCGCCTGAACGGCCCGATACCCTTACCGGCAAAATCGACTCGGTGCTGCTGCATCCGGTCGGCGGGCTGCTGATCCTGTTCGCTTTGCTGTTCGTGATGTTCCAGGCGGTGTTCAGCTGGGCCGCGCCCGTAATGGACGGGATCGAGGCCGGCATCGCCTGGTTGGGCGGCTTGGTCGCCAACGTCCTGCCCGACGGTCTGCTGCAAAGCCTGATCGTGGACGGCATCATTTCCGGCGTCGGCAGCGTGCTGGTGTTCCTGCCGCAGATTCTGATCCTCTTCCTGTTCATCATCGCGCTGGAAGACTTCGGCTATATGGCCCGCGCGGCCTTCCTGATGGACAAGATCATGGGCGGGGCGGGGCTGCACGGCCGGGCCTTCATACCCCTGCTGTCCAGTTTCGCCTGCGCCATTCCCGGCGTCATGGCGGCGCGAGTGATCGATTCGCGACGCGATCGCCTGACCACCATCCTGGTCGCCCCGCTGATGACCTGCTCGGCGCGCATCCCGGTCTATACGCTGATCATCGCCGCCTTCATTCCGAACGAGACGGTCTGGGGCTTCGCCAATCTGCAAGGCCTTGTGATGTTCGGCCTCTACGCCGCCGGGATCGTCAGCGCCCTGATCGTGTCCCTGCTGATCCGCAAGGTGTTCTGGCGAGGGGCGGTCGAGCCCTTCATGATGGAGCTTCCGGCCTACAAGACGCCGGACCTGCGCAGCGTGGGCTTCAATCTGTGGCTCCGGGCCAAGATCTTCCTGAACCGCGCGGGCCGCATCATCCTGCCGCTCGTGATCATCTTGTGGGTGCTGGCGACCTTCCCCTATCCGCCGGAGAATGCGACCCTGCCGGCCATCGACTATTCGTTCGCGGGCATGATCGGCCGGGCGCTTGAGCCCATTTTCGCGCCCATTGGCTTCAACTGGCAAATGGTGATCGCCCTGATCCCCGGCATGGCGGCGCGCGAGGTCGCGGTGGCGGCGCTTGGCACGACCTACGCCATCGCTGACGCCGAGAATGCAACCGGGCTTCTGGCCTCGACCCTGGCGTCGCATTGGTCGCTGGCGACGGCCTTGTCCTTCCTGGCCTGGTACATCTTCGCGCCCCAATGCGTGGCGACGCTCGGCGTCGTACGGCGCGAGACCAACTCGCTGAAATGGACCTGGATCATGATCGGCTACATGTTCGGTCTGGCCTATCTGGCCTCGTTCGTGACCTATCATGTGGCGGTGGCGCTCGGAGGCGGTTAAGCCTGAACGGTTCGCCGCCTTCGGGACGCCCTGATGAATCCTGTACTCGCCGCTGCCGTCATGGGCGGGCTGGGCCTGATCGTCGGCAGTTTCATCGCCGCTGTCAGCGTTCGCCTGCCGCGCGACGAGGACATCGTCGTTGCCCGCTCGCGGTGCCGAGGCTGCGATCAGACGCTCCGTCCCTGGGAGCTTGTGCCGGTCTTCAGCTGGCTTGCCTTGCGCGGGCGGTGCGCGCGATGCCACACGCGGATTTCGCCGCGTTATCCGCTGATCGAACTGGCGTCGGCTGGCGTCGGCATCTGGGCCGGGGTGTGGGGCGCGACAGGCGCCGCCTCGTCATTCATGATCGCCGCTACGGCCGTTCTGGGTTGGCAACTGTTGCTGATCGCCATCGTCGACGGTGAACACTTCTGGCTGCCGGACAGTCTGACGCTGCCCTTGATCTCTACAGGCGTCACGGTGGCGCTGATTTTGGATTGGGGCCTCGGTTTATCCAGTCTGATTGGCGCGGCGGTCGGGTTTTGTGGTCTGTGGCTGGTCGGCTGGCTGTACCAGCTCGTCCGAAAACGCCAGGGACTGGGGGGAGGCGACCCCTTCCTGTTCGCAGGCGCAGGGGCCTGGGTCGGCTGGATGGGCCTGCCCAGCGTACTGCTGTGGGCCTGCGCGGTCGGGCTCAGTCTGGTCTTCGGTGTTTTGGTGGTCCGGCGCAGCGTCAGCGGATCGGAGAAGCTGCCGTTCGGCGTCTTCCTGGCCGTCGGGATTTGGTTGACCTGGTTGTATGGGCCTTTGGGCCTCTAACGTCCCGTCGTCAGCTTCACGATAATGATGGCCGCCGTATCCAGGATGGCTTCGGGCGTATCGGCCCGCCGCAACAGATCGAAACTGGCCGCCGTCGATTCCGCGATGGAGGCGATCTGGTAGGACGCCAGACGCGGATTGTAATCCTTGGGATGCAGGCCGCTGGCGTGGGCCTGGGCCACACGGCGTTCGATCGACAAGTGCAGCCGGCGCAAACGGCGCACCCGGCTTTCGACGAAGGCGGCGTCGCCATTGTCGGCCAGCATATGTTCGACGCGCAGCACCTGACCGTGGCTGCGCCAGATGGCCATCACGTCCAGAATGAAGGCGCGCGCGATGACGAAGGCCTTATCGCCCGGCCAGTCGGCCTGGAAATGCGCCGCCAGCCCCTGAAAATCCGACGCGGCGACCTCGCACAACGCCAGAACAGGTTCTTCGACCGTCTTGAAATAGGTGTAGAAGTTCGACGGGGATACACCGGCGGCCGAGGCCAGATCGGCGACGCGGATTTCACCGTAATGCCGCTCGTTCAACAGGCGTTGGGTCGCGTCGAGGATCGCCTGGCGGGTTCTGCCGCCTCGCGCACCGATCTTGTGGCCCAGCTTGTTGGTGGTGTCGGCCATATCCCCGATGGTCGAAAGGCGTGGTGCCGGCTGCAGGAATCGAACCCGCGACATCCAGTTTACAAAACTGGCGCTCTACCAACTGAGCTAAGCCGGCCCGCACGGGCGGTGAGCGGCCCTTATGTCCAGCCTCGCGCCCGGACGCAAGGCGCCAGCGCAGGCTTGCGGAGAATCCGACGTCCGACGCCGAAAACAAGCTGAGGTTCGATGATGGTAACCGGTGTCTTTTTGCGGCCCATGTTGTAAGTTTGTTGGATCAAGATCGAGAGGCGACCCAAGCCTCCGCCACGAGGCAATGAGGAACGCTATGGTTCATCTGCTCAAACTGAACCCCGATCGCCTGTTTCCGGCGGACGCCGACACCCGCGCGATCGCGCGTCGTCTGTATGGCGAGATCAAGGGGCTGCCGATCATCAGCCCGCATGGTCATACGGACCCGAGCTGGTTTGCGCTGAACGAACCCTTCGCCAATCCGGCCGAACTACTGATCACGCCCGACCACTACGTCTTCCGCATGCTGCACTCGCAGGGCATGGCGATGGAGGGTCTGGGCGTGCCGCGCGCCGATGGCGGGCCGGTCGAGACCGATCCGCGCAAAATCTGGCGGCGCTTCGCCGAGAACTATCACTTGTTCCGGGGGACGCCTTCGCGGATGTGGCACGACTGGGTCTATGCTGAGGCCTTCGGCATCGACGTGCGCCTGTCGGCCGAGACGGCCGATCTTTATTATGACGTGATCGATGCGGCCCTGAAGACCGACGCCTTCAGGCCGCGCGCCCTGTTCGATCGCTACAATATCGAGGTCCTGACCACGACCGAGAGCCCGCTGGACACGCTGCAGCATCACAGGACCATCGCAGCCTCGGGCTGGCAGGGACGGGTGCTGACCGCCTATCGCCCGGATCCGGTTCTTGACCCGGACTATGAGGGTTTCCGCGACAATCTGAAGATCCTAGCTGAACAGACCGGCCGCGATACGCTGTCGTGGGACGGATACCTACAGGCGCTGCGCGACCGGCGGGCCTTCTTCATCGAAATGGGCGCCACCTCGACCGATCACGGCCACCCGACGGCCTTCACCGCCGATCTGTCCAAGGCCGAAGCCGAGGCCCTGTTCCGCCGTGTCTCGACCGCCCCTGTCAGCGCCGCCGACGCCGAACTGTTCCGCGGCCAGATGCTGACCGAAATGGCCGCCATGTCGGTCGAGGATGGTCTGGTGATGCAGCTTCACCCCGGCAGCTTCCGTAACCACTCGGCCACCGTCTTCAATCGCTTCGGCCGTGACAAGGGCTGCGATATCCCGACCCAGACCGATTACGTCCGCGCGCTGAAGCCGCTGCTGGATCGGTTCGGCTCGGACAGCCGTCTGACTCTGATCCTGTTCACCCTGGACGAAACCACTTACAGCCGCGAACTCGCGCCGCTCGCCGGCCACTATCCGGCGCTGAAGCTGGGACCCAGTTGGTGGTTCCACGACAGTCCCGAAGGGATGCGTCGCTTCCGCGAGCAGGTCACCGAGACGGCTGGCTTTTACAATACCGTCGGCTTCAACGACGACACCCGCGCCTTCCTGTCTATACCCGCCCGCCACGACGTGGCGCGGCGTATGGACTGCGGCTTCCTAGCCAAACTGGTCGTTGAGCACCGGATGGAGGAGGACGAGGCCCACGAACTGGCTCACGCCCTGACCTATGGCCTGGTCAAGGCGGCGTACAAGCTGTGAGCAGACTGAATCAAGCCGCCCTGACGGGGCTGGCCACCGACGTCGCCGTGCCCGGCTACAACCGCGCCCAAGTGAAGACGGGTGTCGTCCATCTGGGCATCGGCGCCTTCCACCGCGCCCACCAGGCGGTCGTGTTCGACGATGCGATCAGGTCGGGCGATCCGCGCTGGGGCGTGCTGGGCGCTTCGCTTCGGTCGCCCGGCGTACGCGATCAGCTGAACCCGCAGGACGGGCTGTACACCCTGGTCGTGCATGACGGATCGGACGATCATCTGCGGGTGATCGGCGCCTGCGCGGGCGTGATGGTCGGGCCGGAGAACCCCGCCGCCCTGGTCGCCGCCATGGCCGATGCGGGTGTACACATCGTCACCCTGACCGTGACGGAGAAGGGCTATCGCCTCGACCCGGCGACCGGCGACCTGCTGCTGGACGACCCCGATGTTGCGGCCGATCTGGTTGATATCGCCGCACCCCGTACCGCGCCTGGATTCATCGTCGCGGCGTTGCAGGCGCGAAGAGCGGCGGGGCTGAAGCCCTTCACCGTCATCAGTTGCGACAACCTTCCCAATAACGGCAGGCGTATCCGTGCCGCGGTCATCGCCATGGCGCGCCGGATCGACCCGTCGTTGGCGGACTGGATCGAGGCCGAGGGCGCTTTTCCCCAGACGATGATCGATCGGATTGTCCCGGCGACCACCCCCGACGACATCGGCCGCCTGACCACCCGTCTCAGCGTCGAAGACCGGGGGGATGGTGAAGGCTGAACCCTTCACCCAATGGGTAATCGAAGACTGGTTCGCGGGCGAACGCCCGGACTTCGCGTCTCTCGGTGTGCAACTGACCGACGCCGTCGAACCGTGGGAAGAAGCCAAGCTGCGCCTGCTGAATGGCGCTCACTCAGCCATCGCCTATCTAGGCGCTGTGTCGGGTTACAAGTACGTCCATGAGGCCGTCGCGGCGCCGGCTTTCCGCGCCTATATCGAGGCCCTGTGGGACGAAGCCGAAACGACGCTGAACCCGCCGCCGGGTCTGGATATTCCCTCCTATCGTGAGGCGCTGATGGCCCGGTTCTCCAATGCGACCCTGATGCACCGCACGCGCCAGATCGCCATGGACGGCTCGCAGAAACTGCCCCAGCGCCTGCTGGCCGGCGCCGCCGAACGTCTGGCGGCCGGGCAGGGAATTCCGGCCATGGCCTTGGGCGTCGCCGCCTGGATGAAGTGGCAGTCAGGCGTAACCGAAACGGGCGAGAAGGTCGTTGTCGACGATCCTCTGGCGGGCAAGACCTGCGAACTGCTGGCCGCCGCCCACACTGATCAAGCGCGCGTTTCGGTCTTGCTGAGCCTGTCCGCCGTCTTCCCGCCAGCGTTGGCCGCTGACGACCGGTTCGCCGCAGCCGTCACGTCCGCCTATCTGTCGCTAAGCCAGAACGGCGCTGTCGAGGCCGCGCGCCTGGTCGCGGAGTAAATCCATGTCTCGCGTCCTGATCCTGAACCCCGCCGACGACGTCGCCATCGCCCTGGACGACATCGCCGCCGGCGACACACCTGATGGCCTGAACGCGCCGGCGCGCGCCGACATCGACACCGGGCACAAGATCGCCCGCCATGCGGTGGAGGAGGGCGGTCTGGTGCGTCGCTATGGCCAGGTCATCGGCCGCGCCAGGACCGCCATCGCGGCCGGCGATCATGTCCACGTCCACAACCTGGCCATGGCCGAGGACGGGCGCGAGGCCGAGGTCGGGGCCGACTTGCGTCCGCCGGCGCCGTTGTCTGGCGCGACGTTCAACGGCATCGTTCGCCCGGACGGTCGAGTCGGCACGCGCAACTACATCGGCGTCCTGACCAGCGTGAACTGTTCGGCCACTGTGGCGCGCCGCATCGCCGACGCCTTCCCGGACTCCAGTCTGCCTGCGGGCGTCGATGGCGTGGTCGCTTTCACCCACCAGGGCGGCTGCGGCGGCTCGTCGCTCAGCAGCGACGTGACCCTGCTGCAGCGGACTTTGGCGGGGTATGCGAAGCATCCGAACTTCCACTCAATCCTGATTGTCGGCCTAGGCTGCGAGGCGAACCAGATCCCCGCCTGGCTGGCCAACGAAGGCCTCCAATCCGGCCCTCACCTGCGCGCCCTGACCATCCAGGAGGCTGGCGGCACCGCCCGGGCCATCGAAGCCGGGATCGACATCGTTCGTGACCTTGTCGCCGAAGCCGCCACGGTCCAGCGCCAGCTCGTCTCCGCCTCCCACCTGACGGTCGGCCTTCAGTGCGGGGGGTCGGACGGCTGGTCCGGCGTCACCGCCAACCCGGCCCTCGGCGCGGCGGTGGACCTGTTGGTCGCTCACGGCGGCTCTGCCATGCTGTCCGAGACCCCCGAGATCTGGGGCGCCGAACATCTGCTGCTGCGGCGCGCGGCGTCGCAGGACGTAGCCGACAAGCTGAACGCCCGTCTGGCCTGGTGGCGCGACTATGCCGATCGCCACCAGATGGAGCAGAACAACAATCCGTCGCCCCGGCAATCTGAAGGGCGGTTTGACGACCATTCTGGAGAAGTCGCTGGGTGCGGTGGCCAAGTCCGGTTCGACGCCGCTGAACGACGTGATCGGATACGCCGAACCGCTTCACGCCAAGGGCCTCAGCTTCATGGACAGCCCGGGTTACGATCCGTGCTCGGCCACGGGCCAGATCGCCTCGGGCGCCAATCTGATCGTCTTCACCACCGGCCGGGGCTCGGTCTTCGGCGCCAAACCCGCCCCGTCAATCAAGGTCGCCTCCAACGCCAGGCTGGCGAACTGGATGGACGAAGATATGGACATCGACGCCTCGCCCGTCCTGACCGGAACCAGCCTGGCCGAGGTCGGCGAGGTCATCTTTCAGAAGATGCTCGATGTGGCGTCAGGCGAGCTGTCCAAATCCGAGGCGCTTGGCATCGGCGACAACGAGTTCGTGCCCTGGCAGGTCGGAGCGTATCTCTGAACCGCGGAGGGCTCTAAATAAAAGGAAGGCCCGGAGCCGTTGGCTCCGGGCCTTTAGTTTGTCACGCTGGAGGCGTCAGGGAGGGAAGCTCAATACTTCCAGCGCAATCCCACGGCGATCTCTCGGCCGGTGTGACGGTAGTCGGACACGCGGTTGGTCACGTCGACATAACGGTCGGTGTAGGCGTCCGTCAGATTGATGCCTTCGAGCGAGAAGGTCAGGTTCGGCGTGAACTCGTAGGACAAAGAGGCATCGACGTTGGTGGTGTCGTTGACCCCTTCTTCGGAGTTGCCGTTCGCGCCGGGGAAGGACAGCAGATACTGGCTGCGGTGTGCGACCGAGACGCGGGCCTGGAATGGGCCGTCCTCATAATACAGGGTCGCGTTGGCGGTGTTCTTCGACTGGCCTGTCAGGCGATTCTTGCCAGCGGTGCCGTAGCTGACTTCGGAATCAACCCAGGTGACATTGCCGGTGAAGCCGAAGTTGGACCAAAGACCAGGCAGGAAGGTGAAGGGCTGCTGATACTGGACTTCGATCCCCTTCAGCGCGCCACCTTCACCATTCAGGCGACGCGTGACCTGGAAGATATCGGTCGGGCTGGCAGCGCCCTGAAGCAGTTCATTGGGCAGGCCCAGCTGGTTGTAGGGGATGCCGACTGTTTCGGAGGTAATGAAGCTGTCGATGTCCTTGTAGAAGACGGCGGCGGCCAGAAGGCCCTCGTTCTGGAAATACCACTCGACCGAGAAATCGTAGTTGGTGGCGCGGAACGGGTCGAGAAGCGGGTTGCCGTAGGACACGGTGCGGGTGGTCGGTGAGACGCTGCCGCCTGGCGTCAGATCGCCGAGGGTCGGACGCGACATCACCTTGGCGGCGCCCAGGCGGATCACGACGTCATCACGCGGCTCCAGCGCCAGGTTGAAGGACGGCAAGACGTCGTCATAGTCGTTGTCGGTTGTGACATAGTCATAGGTCGTGACCGGCGGCGTCCCCACTGCGATGGTTTGCCAGCCTTTGGCAGTGACCTCGGTCTGGGCGTAGCGGATGCCAGCATTGCCGCGCAGGACCAGACCTCCGACAGTCGTGTTGAAGTCGGCCTGAAGGAAGACGCCCTTATCCGTTTCGTCCACTTCACGCTCGCTGCGATTGGGGACCAGGGGATCGTCATAGAAGCTGAGGAAGTCAGCAATCTTGGAAATGTCGGGAACGATGAAGCTGAGGTCCGAACCTGCGCCGGCGCTTACACCGTCCCCGATGCTGACGACGCGTCCGATGCTGTCGACCCCGGTGAGCCGATCGGCGCCGGTCGGAGACGTTTTGGTCCGCGTCAGGCCAAAGGTCTCGAACCCATAGGTGCGATACTCGCCGCCGATCTTGAAGGTCAGAGAGTCGGACCAGTCGTAGGCCAATGAGCCGGCGCCGACCTTGTTGTCAAAATTGCCGCCGGCGTTGCTGCGCGTCGCATTGACCAGGGTAAAGCGCTGACCCGAAGTGACGTCAAAGCCGTAGTTGATGCGCGCCGTCGATCATCCTCACGGAAGTCGAAGGTGTAGCCGTTTACGCCCGCGGCCTCGAAGGCATAGGCGACATTGAGCGGCGTGCGGGCTTCGGATCGGTTGGCGCCGACCTTCAGATTGCCATGCAGCCGGTCGCTGAAATCGTGGCGGACGTTCAGAGAGGCTTGGTAGAAGTTGCTTTCGTTGCGGGTGAAGCCGTTTTCGGCGCGAACCAGCATATTGTCGAAGACGCCGTAGGACAGGATGTTCTTGTCGGCGTCGATCGCATAATCGCGCACGACGACGCTGTTGACGTTGGCGCGACTGAACGACCAGGCTTCGATGTTCGGGCTTTCCAGTTCCGAGTTGAAACGAGACCACAGAACATCGAGCACCGCCTCGGTGCGGTCACTCGGCCGCCATTGCAGCGCGCCCGTCATACCCAGACGATCTTCCTGAGTATTGCCTAGGGTGTAGCGCGGGATGCGGGGATAGTAGGCGTTCAGGACGGCGTCACGTTGCGCCGTCGTGGTGCAGGGAATGCAGCCGCCGAAGTTCTGGCCGCGCCCATAGGGATTGCCGGCGGCGTTGACGTTTGACGGGTCGCCCTTTTGCCAACGCGTCGTGTTGAAGCTGCCCAGAATGGGCGAACGCTCGGAGTAGGCGACCGAGATCAGGGCGCCGAAGGTGCGGTCCTCGTTCGACCAGCTGAGCAGGCCGGCGAGCCGGGGCACCGTCTTCTCCGACAGATCATTGTACGAGCTTTGTACAGACAGTGCGGAGTTCAGGCCGCTGCCGCCGAAGTCGAGAGGGCGGCCCGTCTGCAGATCGACGGTCGCGCCCAGCGAGCCTTCCTCGATCTCGGCCGATTGCGTCTTGCGAACCTTGATGCTGTTGAACAGTTCGGACGCGAACATTGAGAAGTCGAAGCTGCGGTTGCGGTTGCCGCCCGACGCAGCCTGGGCCTCCAGGCCGTTGATGCGCGTGCGGGTGAAATCGGAACCCAAACCACGCACCGAAATGGTGGTGCCCTGGCCATTGACGCGGTCGATGGTCACGCCGGGCAAACGCTGGATCGCTTCGGCCAGGTTCTGATCGGGGAAGTCGGCCATGTCTTCAGCCAGGATCGCGTCGACGGCGCCGGCCTCGCGGCGCTTGATGTTCAGCGCCTGCTGCAGGCTGGACCGGAAGCCGGTGACCACGATTTCATCGACCACGGTCGCATCCTGGGCGGCGTCTTGCGTGACGGGTGCTGAGGCAGGAGCGGCCTGAGCCGCAGCCGCCGACGCACCCATCAGGGCCGCCAGGGATACGCCAACGGCGCACAGAGTCCGGGTGTTGGTCCGTCGCATTCGTTCTCTCCCCATCCCGGCGTCCATCTGGCACCGGTGTCATTTTGTGGAATATCGTCGCGCATATTCGGATTAGCGAGGTATCGCTTATTGCAACAGCTTCCCGCATTTTGCAACAAGATGATCTCTCGGCCCGGACGCCAAGCCAAAATGACGACAAAGCTCGACATTTCAGCCGTTGGGCCTTGAAAATGTCGATGGTCCTAGGCGCGACGATCGACTTCGACAGCATAGACGTGGTTGGCGCCGTGCATGTTCGACACGAAGACGATCCATTTTGCGTCCGGTGTAAAAGTCAGATTCGGCTCAAGCCTGTAGTCGTGGTTGGACAGATCCACGAGCCGCTCGGCGCGCAGATATTCGACGAAAATCTGGTCTTCCTTGTCGCTGGACGCATCTTCATCAACGATCGGTTCGGGGCGCAACAGGACGAGCCATTTACCGTCGGGCGCATGAGCGACCATGTCGCCGTCGCCGCCGTCGCCAGCGAACAGACGGCCGTCCGGCGAGACGTTGTAATGGACCGACCAGTCATTCTGTTCGACCCGACGATAGACCCGGCGGCCCGTCTCCAGATCGACCGAGGCGACCCAGAAGACCTGGCCGCGCGGGGTTTGCAGGTCATAGAGCACCTGTTTGCCGTCCGGGCTGAACCATTCGTGACCGAAGATCTCGAAGTTCATCGTCCGCTGATGGGTCTTTCTCAGGCCCGTGCCGTCGGCGCGGATAGCCCACATTCGATCCACGCGGTGCCAGGGACCTTCATGGCAAAAGATGATCTGCTGGGGATCGGTTGGCGAGAACTGCGTGTGGCCGATCCATTCGTTGGTCTTGTGGATCACGCGTCGCTCGCCCGTCGTCAGGTCGATGACGAAGATCTCCATCGGATAACGCGCGGCCCAGCGTTGAAGCATCCGTACGCCCTTGGCGCGGGCGAAGTTCAGCGGCTTCCCGTCCGGTCCATCAGCTTCGTACTCAGCCTGGTCGAAGCGGCGGTTGCGCGGGTCGGGCACGGTCGGCTGGAGCGGTTGGCTGTCATAGGCCACGAAGCCCAACAGCAGGGTCTCATCGGCATTGACCGAATTGATCTGACCGTTCGGTATCCGGCCGATCTCGCGACGCTGCTTGGTGTCGACGTCGATGACGAACAGGGTCTTGGCGCGGTCCATCAACTGGCCTTCGCCAGGCGCGGTCACCGAATAATAGACGTTGCGCCCCTTCCGGCCCGTGAACATCAGGTCGGCGTCATGATCGGGGACCAAGACGTTGATGGCCCAGGTCGCCAGATCGACGGTCGAGATGCCCTGAGGCGTCGAGATGACCATCAGGTCGGGCGCCCCGACCTTCTTGGGCAAGAACATGTTCTTGTAGAAATAGGGCTTTCCGCCCCCGCCATCGGGCGAGACGCGGCGGATGCGACGGCCGGTCTTCGGATCGACCCACTCGGTCGGCACGGGGCCGTCCCAGCGCGGCCGCTCGACCGGCGCCTCTTGAGTCGAAGGCGGGGCAGTGTTGGGCGCGGGCCAGACGGGGGTCTGTCCCGGCGCTGGCGGCATGGCCGGCATAGCCTGCGCCTGAGCGGTCGTCGTGGCGAAGGCCCCGACGGCGGGGGCGCTGAGCAGGGCCTTCAGGGCGGTGCGTCTCGAGGTCGTCATTGGGGCGGTCCTCTCGGGTTGTCTGGATTACGGCGCGGGGGTCAGGCCTTCGACGCGAACGGTCCAGCCTTCCTTTGGGAAGCCGGGCGCGTGGCCGCTGGACCCGTCCCAACCCGCCGCCATCAGACCAACGGCCATAAGCAGGGATCCGTTGGATGGAAAATAGGTCTCGGCTGCGCGGCGATAGCCCGGACCATCCGGATTGACCGCCATCGTCACGCCGCCGGCGCCGGCCGACACGGGCACCAGTTCGTCGGCGTGTTCGTCCAGGTGAACGCGCGGGGTCATGCCGGTTAAGCCCCACTGATTGTTTTTCAGGTCGGCGAATAGCCAGTTCACCGCCTTGTCCGGTTCGCCGAGGCGAGCCGCCGTCATCGCCATCATCGGGAAATCCCAACCCCAGGTCTGGCGGACGTCCCAGTTCTGCTCCACCGCTTCAAACGTGCGGCGCATGGCGGCTGGATCGATCCGCGCGCCGGGAATGAAGCCATAGGCCATCAGGAAGGAGGGGTGGTCGCGGTTCTTGCACTGAGCCGCCGCTGCGTGTCGGCGACAGGCGCCGGACATGGCCGTCTCCCAGAAGTCCGGCACGCTCTCGATGGGTAGATACAGGCCGTCCTTCATCGGCGGCGGCGCGATCTTGGCCAGGGCCTGATCCCAGTCGGCGCGGCGGGCCTGACCCCTGCGTTCGCGCCATTGCTGCGCGGTTTCGAGAGCCCAGCGGAAATACTCGACTTCGAACGTCGGGTTCACCGTGGTCAGGGATCATAGTTCTCCTGCGCCGGGATCATCGGCATGCCCAGGTTCAGCCGGCCGTCGCGTTCGATAGGCCAGGTGGCCAGAAGATCGGCCGTGGCTTCGACCACCTCGCCGTATCGATCCAGCACGGCCGGATCGTTCTCGGCCCGCCAGACCAGTTCGGCCAAAAGGATCGGATGCGGCTGCTGCCACATGATGAAGGGCGAAACCAGGCTGGGGCTATTGCGACCCTCTGGCCCCACCATCTTGGGCCACCAGGCGCCCTTGACGTGGTGACGGGCGGCCTCGGCGCGCGCATTGTCCAAATTGCCGACATACCAGGGCAGGCTGCGTTCAAGCATGTCGGCGTGACCCCACATCGCCTGCCAACCGGCGTGCCAGGGATGCATTTCCAGGTGGAACTTGCCGTACCAGCTGTTGGAGAACAGGCCTTCTTCCTGCGGCGGCAATTCGCCGGCGCCGTTCACCGCCGACAGGTATTGCGAGAGGACGACGCGACGTTCCAGTTCTGCCGCTCGCGGATCGGTAGAGCCCGTGAAATCAACGGCGCCGCCCTGGGTCCAGAAACTGTTCCAGTGTGCAGTCGTTGCCTTGGACGCTGGCGGAGTAAGCAGGCGTCTTCTCAACGGGCTCGTGCTGATCGAAGCGGACCATAACGGTCAGGCGGTCGCGACCAGCAGCGGCCACGCGGAAGGCGTCGGGGCCGCTTTGTTCGATCTTACCGGATGCGGTGATGCCGGAATAATAGGTGGTGTCGTCCAGGGTGCGGCGAATGTGGACGTCGCCTGTGTCGGAGGCGACGATATTCAGGCTTTGGTCGCCATCACGCTCGAACGTCGTCGGGTCGGGATTGCTGGCGGGGTTCACGCCCGGATAGCGGACCTGGACGCCCAGGCCCTGAGATGAGACGAGGGGCGAGGCGATCTCGATCATGACCATGTCTAAGGTCGGGTGGACGCGGGTCACGATCTCGACCGACTGGCCATCGTAGGTGAAGCGGCTAGTCAAGGCGCCGGACCACAAGTCCAGCGTCTGCCGCGTGTTTGCGATCTTGGCGAAGTCCAGCGCTTCGCCGTCGGCGAAGGTCAGACCGATGCGACTAAGCGAGAACCGGTGCGGATTGGCCCGCAGCCAGGTGTAGGCGGGTTGCGTCTCGGCCACGGACCACGACTTCATCCAGGCGTAGGGCTGTTCGCCCCGGCCCGGCACGGGCACATCGATCAGGCCGTCCTGTTCCGTATAGCCGTGCGGGTTAGGAAAGCTGTGCCAAGCCCATTGGGCCATGGTCAGCAGAGGCGCGAGTTCCGAATACTGCTCCGGGAAGGTTTGAAGCCCGGTGATGTCGGCGGTGAAGCCCAGGTCGCCGTTGCCCAGCATGATCGGGGCATGGCGATCGATGGCGGTCAGGGTCACGTTATGGCGCGTGACCAAGGCGTAGCGGTCGATGGGAGACGCCGGCGCCAAGGCGGCGGTGGGCGCGACCGTTTGGGCGCAGGCGGCCGTGGAACCGGCCAACAGCGTGAAGGCGAGGAGGGCGGTGCGAAGGCGCATCACTTCGCCTCCGCCTTCAGCCCCAGCCCCGCACCTTTCCAGCCGTACCAGGCGACGACGGCGAAACAGGCGGCGGGCAGGAGGAAGGCGACATTGGCGCCGTAGAGATCGGCGATCCGGCCCATCGGCCAGGGCAGCAGAACGCCGCCGCCAATGGCCATGACCATCAGGGATGAGGCCCTCTTAGTGCCGGCGCCCAGGCCGGCGGTGCCCAGGGCGAAGATGGTCGCGAACATGGCGGACATGAAGAAGAAGACGGCCAGCAGGGCGATGGGCGAGACCTTGTCGATGCCGGCGGCGACAATCAGCGTCAGCACGACATTGATGATGCCATAGGTCGTCAGAAGCACGCGTGGCTTGATCTTCAGCAGCAGGGCGGTGGCGAAGAAACGACCCACCAGATAGCCGATCGCCGCCAGCGACAGCATGAAGGCGCCCTGCTGCGAGGTCAGGCCCTTCCAGTTGTGCGTCACCAGATTGATGAAATAGGCGCCGATGCCGACCTGGGCGCCGATATAGAGGGCTTGGGTGATCACGCCGGCGACGAAGTGAGGCTGTTTGGACAGCGGCAGGGCGGGGGCGTCACCTTCCACCGCGCCGCCGTGGTCGGACAGGCCGGTCTCCGGCAGACGGGCGCGCCAGACGGCGAGGGCGAACAGGACCACGCCGACGGCGATCAGCCCATAGACGATCTGGATCGAACGGGTCGCGCCGCCCAGGGCTTCTGTCGTCGTCGGGCTGAAAAAGACCGCGCCGCCGATCAGGGGGCCGAAGAAGACGCCTAGGGCGTTGAACGATTGAGCCAGGTTCAGCCGCTGTGAGGCCTTGGCCGGATCGCCCAGGACATTGACGTAGGTGTCGGCGCTGGTCTCCAGGATGCACAGGCCGGCGGCGAGGACGAACATCGAGCCGACGAAGGGCAGGAAGGCGCCCGCGCCCGCCGCCGGGATGAACAACAGGGCGCCGATGGCGGTCACCGCAAGACCCGAGACGATGCCGAACTTGTAACCGCGCGCGTGCAGCAGCATCCCCGCGGGAATCGACAGCAGCAGATAGGCTCCGAAATAGGCGATCTGAAGCCAGGCGCTGTCAGCCTGGCTGATGCTCAGCGTCTCTTGGAAATGCTTGTTCAGCACGTCCAGCAGGCCGTAGGCCAGGCCCCAGATCAGGAAGCAGGCGATGGCGAAGGCCAGCGGCCCCTTCAGCGACCCGGCGGGCTTGGCCACCCCTCCGGAGATGTGGGCGGCGTCGGTCTCGATAACCATGGGGATACTCTCCTGGTGTTTCTCGGGCCTTGCCGTCTTGGTGCGGCTTCGGCGTATGGGTCAGATCCGGTAGATCGCCTCGGCATTGCGGGCGAATAGGCGATCGCGCTCATCCGCCGGAAAGCCGGCCGTGATCGCGTCGAAGGCGGAATAGAAGGCGTCGAAGGTTCCGTGGACGCTCTCGACGGGGAAGTCCGAGGCGAACATGGCGCGCTCGGTTCCAAAGGCCTCAATGCACTGCAGAACGATGGGGCGTATGCTGTCGGGCGTCCAGGCGCGGTCGGTGATGCCCAAGCCCGAGATCTTGATCGAGACCTGAGGCTGGGCGGCCAGCAGGCGCAACCCTGTGCGCCAGCGTTCCATCCCTGCCGCGTCCCGGTCGGTCGGCAGGCCGGCGTGGTTGACGATCATGGGAATGTCGGGGTGGCGTGCGGCGATGATGGCAACGTTGGCCATCTGTGCCGGATAGAGCTGGAGGTCGAACGACAGACCGTGGCGCGCCAGCTTGGCGAAGCCCTCGACCCATTTCGGATCACGCAACAGATCGCGGGTCGTGTAGGTCTTCAGCGGGTCTTCATGCCAGCAGACGATCTGGCGCACGCCGCGTACGTTCGGCCTGGCGGCGTGGGCCTCCAGCAGGGCGTCCAGGTCGGGATCCAGCATATCGGCGCCGGCGACGATGGCGTGCGGATAACCACTGTCATCGGCAAGCGACTGAAGCCAGTCGGTTTCGGCCAGTTGTTGACCGACGGGCTGACCGGCCTCGACATGGACGATCTTGTCCACGCGCCAGTCGGCCGTGTCCGTCAGGTAGTCGTCTAGCAGATAGTTTGCGTTGGCGATGGGCGACATATCCCCCGCCGGGTTGTTCGGCAGGGGGTCGTCCTGAAGCCAGCCATAGCGCGCACGCGATAGGTCCCACAGGTGGACGTGCCCGTCGACGATGCGAAGGTCCGAAGCCACGCGTGCGTCCTAATAGGTCGTTCTGCCGCCCGACGTGTCGAACGTCGAGGCGGTGGTGAAGCTGCATTCTTCGGAGGCCATGAAGCAGACCATGGCGGCGCTCTCCTCGACTTCGCCCAGGCGGCCCATGGGGATCTTGGAGCGCATGTAGTCGACCTGGCTCCGGGGCAGTTGCTCCAGGATGGGGCTTTCGAAGGTGGCGGGGGTCAGGCTGTTGGCGACGACGCCCTTGCCGGCCAGTTCCTTGCCGAGCGACTTGGTGAAGCCGATCACACCGGCCTTGGATGCGGAATAGGCTGAGGCGTTTGGGTTGCCTTCCTTGCCCGCGACCGAGGCCACATTGACGATCCGACCGTAACCGTGGGCGAGCATGAAGGGCACGATGGCGCGCGAGCAGTAGAAGACGCCGTTCAGATTGATATCGACGACCCGCTTCCAACTGTCGATCGGGAACTCCTGTACCGGGACGGTGGCGCCGGTGATGCCGGCCGAGGCGACCAGGATGTCGATGCGGCCGTCCAGCGCCTGGGCCGAGGCCTCCGCGGCGGCGGTGACGGCCTCGGGGTCGGCGACGTCCAGGGCGATCACATGGACGGCCCCGACCTCGGCAGCGGCGGCCGTCAGCGCCTCGGCGTTGAGGTCCCACAGCACGACCTTGCCGCCCTCGGAGACGATGCGGGCGGCGGCGGCCTTGCCCAGACCCGACGCGCCGCCGGTGACGACGGCGGTGCGGCCCGAAAAACGGCCCTGATAGGCGCTCATCGCGTCCACTCCACGAAGATCTGGCCTTGTTCACCGAGCTTCTGGATGCCCAGGCGCACCGTGTCGCCGGCCTTCAGATACAGCGGCGGCTTCTGGCCCAGACCCACGCCGGGCGGGGTGCCGGTGGTGATCAGATCGCCGGGCTCCAGCGTCATGAACTCCGACAGATAGGAAACGATCTCGGCGACGCCGAAGATCATGGTCTTCGTATTGCCGGTCTGCATCCGCTTGCCGTTGAGGTCCAGCCACATGTCCAGGTTCTGGACGTCGCCGACCTCGTCGGTCGTGACCAGCCAGGGGCCGACGGGACCGAATGTGTCGCAGCCCTTGCCCTTGTCCCAGGTGCCGCCGCGCTCGGTCTGATAAGCGCGCTCGGACACGTCGTTGATCAAGACATAGCCGGCGACGTGATCCAGAGCCTCGGCCTTGGAGACGTAGGAGGCGGGCTTGCCGATGACGATGCCCAGCTCGACCTCCCAATCTGTCTTCTCGGACCCGCGCGGAATGACCACGTCGTCGTTCGGTCCGTTCAGGCTGGTGATGGCCTTGGTGAACAGCACGGGCTCTTCGGGGATCGGCAGATTGGACTCCGCCGCGTGGTCGGCGAAGTTCAGGCCGATGGCCAGGAATTTGCGCACGCCTTTGACTGGCACGCCATAGCGAGGCTCCCCCTCGACCAGGGGCAGGGTGGTCGGGTCGATGGCCTTCAGCGCGTCGAGCGCCGGGCCATGGAGCTGGTCCGGCGTGATGTCGGCGATAACGCCCGACAGATCGCGGATGCGCCCCTCGGCGTCCAGCGTGCCCGGCTTTTCCTGGCCCTTGGGGCCGTAACGCAGCAGTTTCATGGTGGGAGGAGGGCTTTCGTCTTGGCGAAGTTAGGGGCGCGCGTAGGGGCGATGCAGGGCGATGTCTCGGTTCAGCTCGACGCCGAAGCCGGGGGTATCTGGAACCTTCAGGCGGCCGTTTATGGGGACGGGTTCGCCGATCAGTTGCGGAAGGAACATGGGCACGACCTCGTCGGCGCCGGGGGCCATCATCAGGAACTCGGCGAACGGGCTGTTATGGCGCGTCACCACGAAGTGATAGGAATAGACCGATGAGCCGTGCGGGATCATCAGCACGCCCTTGGCGTCGGCCAGGGCCGAAATCTTCTGCAGTTCGGTGACGCCGCCGCACCAGCCCACGTCCGGCTGAATGATGTCGCAGCATTCCATCTCCAGCAGCATGCGGAAGCCCCAGCGGGTAGCCTCATGCTCGCCGGTCGTGACCAGCATCCCCTTGGGCGCATTCTTCTTCAGCGCCTGATAGCCCCAGTAGTCGTCGGGGCTGAGCGCCTCCTCGATCCACTTCAGACCCAGCTTGTGGGCCTCGTGGGCCACGCGGGTGGCGTAGTTCAGATCCAGCGCCATCCAGCAGTCGAACATCAGCCAGAAGTCGTCGCCGCAGGCGTTCCGCATGGCCTCCAGCTCGGCGAGGTTCTTGTGCAGACCTTCCTCGCCTTCGGCCGGGCCGTGGTGCAGGGGCATCTTGCCGCCGATGAAGCCCAGTTCCTTGGCTTTGTCGGGCCGCGCGCCGGTGGCGTAGAAGGTCAGCTCGTCTCGCACCGCCCCGCCCAGCATGGCGAAGACCGGCTCCTGGCGCAGGCGGCCCAGCAGGTCCCACAGCGCCAGATCGACGCCGGAGATAGCGTTCACCACCAGACCTTTGCGGCCGTAGTATTGGGTCGAGAAATACATCTGGTCCCAGATCTTCTCGACCTCGGCCGGATCGCGCCCTTCGAGAAAGCGGGCCAGGTGTTTCTCTACGATATAGGCCGCCGGTTCGCCGCCGGTCGTGACCGCAAACCCGACCACGCCGTTCTCGGCTTCGATCTCGACGACCAAAGTGCCCAAGACGTTGATGCCGAAACTTCGGCGGCTCTGGCGGTACTCCGGGTATTTCGCCATTGGCGTGGCGATATGGTCGTCGATCCAGTGGCCGTCGCTCTGATCGTGGTAGTCGGCGCCGCCCCCAGTTCCGTCATTTTTCACAACGAAGGCGCGGACGTATTTGATGCGGGGCAGGCGGCTCACCGCGTCATCACCAAGGATTGGTGATTTGCTCCCATAATGCGGGATTTCACTGGCGTTCCTCCGTGCGCAGCGTCAAAGTCAGGTCAGTGTAACGGAGCGACTTGCACGTTTTGCTACATTCTGAGAATGGAGATTACGAAATGGGACGAACGCCGTCAATCAAGACCGCACAGGTCGATGGGGATGAAGAGGTCGGTGCCAAGGCGTCCGGCAGTCAGACCCTGCTGCGTGGTCTGGACGTCATCGACGCCCTCATCGAAGGCTCTCTGCCTTTGGCGGAACTGTCCGAAAAGCTGGAGCTGACGCGCAGCACGACGCACCGTCTGGCCTCGGCGCTGGTCGAGCGTCGCTTGCTGTCGTTCCGCCCGCGCGAGGGCTATTCGCTTGGGCCCAAACTGCTGGAACTGGGTCACGCCGCCAGCCAGCAGATGCATCTGCCGCGCGTGGCCCGGCCCTGGCTGGAACAACTGTCGGCCCAGACGGACGATACGGTGCACCTCGGCGTGCTGGACGGCCGCCATGCGCTCTATCTGGACAAGGTCCCCGGCCGTCGCCGGATCAACATCGGCTCGCGTCTGGGCGAGCGGCACCCCATCGCCTCGACCGGCCTGGGCAAGGCGCTGATTCTGGACAAGACCGAGCCGGAATGGATCGACTTCTACGCCGAGCCGGGCGCCGCCTTCGACTCGTCGGCCCGCGCGGTCTGGCTTGAGCGGATGCATGGCTACGCCCAGAAGGGCTACGCTTTCGATCTTGAAGAGAACGAGGATCAGATCCGCTGCGTCGCCGCCCCGATCCGGTCGGTGAACGGACAGATCGTCGCCGCGCTCAGCGTGTCTTCCGCCGCGCAATACATGTCGGACGCGCGGATGACCGAACTGACCAAGACCGTGACCGAGGCCGCCGATGCGATCAGCGCCGACCTCGGTTGGTCGCTCAAACCTTGAAATCGAACCATCACCGGAGCCCGCATGCTGCTTGAGAACAAGGTCGTCCTGATCACGGGCGCATCGCGGGGTATCGGACGGGCGACGGCGATCGAAGCTGCGCGCCAGGGCGCCGACGTCGCTCTCAACACCTATCGCGACGAGACGGCCGCCGCCCAGGTGGTCGCCGAGATTCAAGCGCTGGGCCGCCGCGCCATCGCCGTGGACGGGGACGTTGCGCAGCCCGAGAGCGCCGCAGACTTCGTCGACGCCGCCGTTCAGGCGCTGGGCCGGGTGGACGTCTTCGTTTCCAACGCCGGCATCTGTCCTTTCCACGCCTTCCTCGACATGCCGGTCGAGACCCTGCGCCGGACGATGGAGGTCAATCTTCACGGCGCCTATTTCATGGTGCAGGCGGCGGCCAATCAGATGGTGAAGCAGGGCGATGGCGGCGCTATCGTCGCCATCAGCTCGATCTCGGCCCTGGTCGGCGGCGAGATGCAGACCCATTACACCCCGACCAAGGCTGGTGTGCACAGTCTGATGCAATCCTGCGCCGTCGCCCTGGGCCGTCATGGCATCCGCTGCAACTCGGTCCTCCCGGGCACCATCGCCACAGACATCAACAAGGACGACCTCGCCGATCCGAAGAAGCGCGAATATATGGAAGGTCGCATCCCGCTGGGGCGTCTGGGCCGACCGGAGGACATCGCCTCGGTCGTCGCCTTCCTGGCCTCGGACATGGCGGGCTATATGTCCGGCGCGGCGCTGCTGGTGGACGGCGGCGCCTTCGCCAACTTCCAGTAAGGCTAGGCCGTGATCATTTCGTCGCCGAGCGATTACCGGGAAGCCGCGCGGCACAAGCTGCCGCCCTTCCTGTTCCACTATATCGACGGTGGCGCCTATGCCGAGCAGACCCTGCGCCGCAACGTCGAGGACTGGCAGGCCATCGCGCTTCGCCAGCGCGTGCTGCAGGACATGACCAGCCTCAGCCTTGAGACCCGGCTGTTCGACGAAACGCTACGCCTGCCGATCATCCTGGCGCCCGTGGGGCTGACCGGCATGTATGCGCGCAGGGGAGAGGTGCAGGCGGCCAGGGCGGCCGCCTCTCGCGGCGTGCCGTTCACGATGTCGACCGTGTCTGTCTGCCCGATCGAGGAGGTCGCGCCGGCTATCGACCGGCCCATGTGGTTTCAGCTCTATGTGCTGCGCGATCGCGGCTTCATGAGGAATGCGCTGGAACGGGCCAAGGCGGCGGGGGTGAAGACCTTGGTCTTCACCGTCGATATGCCGACGCCGGGCGCTCGCTATCGTGACGCCCATTCGGGCATGAGCGGCCCCAACGCCGAAATCCGCCGCATGGTTCAGGCCATGACCCATCCGGCCTGGGCTTGGGACGTCGGTGTGCGCGGCACGCCGCATGATCTTGGCAATGTCTCGGCCTATCTGGGCAAGCCCACGGGCCTGGCCGACTACATCGGTTGGCTGGCCAATAACTTCGATCCGTCGATCTCGTGGAAGGACCTCCAGTGGATCCGCGACTTCTGGGACGGGCCGATGATCATCAAGGGCATCCTGGATCCGCAGGACGCCCGCGACGCCGTCAGCTTCGGCGCCGACGGCATCGTGGTGTCGAACCATGGCGGGCGTCAGCTGGACGGGGTGCTGTCGTCGGCCCGTGCGCTGCCCACCATTGCGGAGGCGGTGAAGGGGGACCTGAAGATTCTGGTGGATTCCGGCATTCGCAACGGTCTGGACGTGGTCCGCGCCATCGCCCTGGGCGCCGACGCTGTGCTGCTCGGCCGGGCCTTTATCTACGCCTTGGCGGCGAATGGTCAGGCGGGTGTCGAAAACCTGCTGGACCTGTTCGAAAAGGAAATGCGCGTCGCCATGACCCTGACCGGCGCCAAGTCGGTCGCAGGCATGAGCCGAGAAATGCTGGCGACCTGACGCGGATCAGTGCGTCATCTCCCGCTACGAAAGCCGGGATGACGCACATCTTCGCAAGTCCTAAGCTGCCAGCGCCTCGATCAGGTCGCCCATGTTGCGGATGAAGACCGAGGTGGAGACGCCCTCGACCGGGAAGTCGGTATTGTAAGGCGACGTGTCCCACAGGTCGCCGACGCGGGTCATCTGATATTCGCCGCCGGTCACGGCGGTGGGGGAGGGGCCCCTGTACGGATTTGACGTCGTGGTCAGCGGCGTGGGCCAATAGCCGCGCGCATTCAGCCCGGCCATGACTTCGGCCGCGCGACCGGCGTGAGGCGCGGTCGGGCGACGAGCGTCGCTGGACATGTCCCACACGTCCACATCCTGAAGCGTGAAGTACTTGGGCAGGTTCAGCGAGCCGGGGCGGGCCTTGAGCGGCGAACCGCGTGTCGCCTCATCAACCGACATGGCCGACAGACGCGCGTATTCGGCGCGCAAGGCCGGGGTATCCACATTGCGGAACGAGCCGTAGTGGACGATCAGATTGGTAGGGTTGTCGTCGGCGTAGTACTGGCCGTTGGCGATGTTGGACCCGCGCCGGTGGATATAGATCGGGGTGTTGGCGCCTTCCAGAATGAAGGTCGGGTGGGTACGGCCCGGCGTGTTCAGCGGCGGCTTGGCCGCAACCTGATCCAGCCAGTCCATGGCCTCGGGCAGGCGGGCCAGATATTTGCGGTCGCCCGTCAGGCGATAGAAGCCCATCATCGACTTGATGTTGCTGCCGGTCGTGTGGGTGACGAAGGCTTGCGGCTCGATGGTGCGGGCGCCCGCTGGCTTCAGCGTGTCGGGGAAGTGTTGCAGGCCCCAGGCCGGTTGCGGCTGCGGCTGCTGGGTCTTTACGAAGATGTCCATGCCGCGATTGATGGCGTCCAGAATCCTCGCATCGCCCCGACCGCTCCGCGCCAGGCCATGATAGGCGTAGATCAGGAACTCCAGGTTCTCGCCGGCCACGTCGTCGTTGAAGGTGATGTAGGGCGTATAGTCCGCATGCCCATGCAGGCCGCCGTTCTCGACGAACGGATAGCGCTGGGGCCAGCCGCCGTTCTCGTACTGGCTTTCCAGCACGAAGCTGATCGCCTTGTTCAGCGGTGCCAGATATTTGCGATCCTTCTTCTCAAGGTAGATCCGCAGCAACAGTTGCGACGCCTCGGCTGTGCCCGCGTCGTCGAACGTCGCGTTGCCGTAGTAGTGGTGGTATTCTTCCAGCCGCCAGGCGTTGGCGGCGACCGTGCCGTACCACTGCTTCAGCGAATCCTCGCCGGCGGTGTCGATCACATAGTTCCAGCCGCCCAGCGGGTGCTGACCCTTGACCAGGGCGTCCGCAGCTTTCTTGGCCGCTTCGAAGTAAAATTCGTCGCCGGTGGCGTGATAGGCGTCCAGGAACAGATGGCCCACGGTCGCGGTGCCCGGCGGCTGGACCCAGATCATCGTCGGGTTGGCCTCAAGCTCGCCCCAACGGCGCGAGAAGTCGGGAAGATATTGCCAAACGTATCCGCCCTCGACGGCGGCCTCTCCGCTCATGAACCGGGCGGCGCGCTTCATGGTGTCCAGAATGGCGGCCCGTGCTGGCGACGCCTGGGCCAGGACAGGCCCTGAAGCAGCGACGAAGGTGGCGGCGGCGCCGGCGGCCAGTAAGGCGCGGCGGTTCATGGACGTGACGGACATGGAAACTCCTGGTGTGACCTCTCTCGCACGGTTTCTTCTGACCGTTTCGAACTGTCACTGCAGCAAGATGACACCGGTTTCCTAGCCCCATGGCGCGATTGAAAAAGGCCGCATGGCCTCCCCATGCGGCCTCCACCCAATCTCAATGTTCGCAGCCTCAGCGGCGGATATCGAACCCGCCGTCACCCATGGCTGCGCGCACGTCGTCGGCGGTGAAAAGGTTGAAGTCGCCGGGCACGGAATGTTTCAAGCCGGCGGCGGCGAGGCCGAAGTCGAGGGCCTCCTGATCCGCCCATCCGCTCCACAGGCCAAACAGGACGCCTGAGGCGAAGGCGTCGCCGCCGCCGACCCGGTCTACGACGCCGGCCATGTGAATGGCCTCGGCTTTGGTTTCGATCACTTCGCCGCCATTGCGCGTCAGCATTACAGCCGACAAGGCTTGGTCGGCGACGCTATCCTGAACGCGCAGAGTGCAGGCGATGCGTTGCAGGCGCGGGAAGGCGGCGAAGGCGGCCTTGGCGGCGTGGCGACGGCGTACGGCGGGGTCGGAGCTGTCGAACGTCGTCTTCAGCACCAGGGCGAAGTCGCGGTCGTCGGCGAAGGCGACCGTGGCGCCGGCCAGCATCTTGCCAAGCGTGGCCGGGGGATCGCCATCCCATTGTTCCCACAACTTGCCGCGGAAGTTGCCGTCGTAGCTGACCTTGACGCCCTTGCGGACGGCGGCCTCGATGATGCCGACGGCGGCGGCCGAGCCGTTCGGCCCCGTCGCCGGCGTCACGCCCGAGGCGTGCAGCCATTCGACGCCGTCCAGAAGATGGTCCCAGTCGAAGGCCGTATCGACATGTTCGACGAAGGCCGATCCGGCGCGGTCGTAGAGGACTTCCGAGGGACGACGAACAGCGCCGGGCGTCAAGAAATACAGACCCATGCGGCCGGGTTTGAAGACGACATGAGACGTGTCGACCCCGTGCTTGCGCACCTCGTCGCGCACGCCGCGGCCCAGCGTATTGTCGGCCAGGACCGTCGCCATGCCGGTCGGCGCGCCGAAGCGGGCCAGCGACACGGCGACATTGGCCTCGGCGCCGGCCGGACGCACGGTCAGGGCAGGCGACTGCATCAGCAGTTCGTTGGCGTTGGGAGAAAACCGCAGCAGCATCTCGCCGAAGCAGAGGATGCGGCGGGAAGATGCAGCCTGGGTCATGATCGCAACGCTAGCCCCGGATCAGCGCGCCTGCCAGCCGCCGTCGACCGGCAGGATGGCGCCCTGGACGTAGTCGGAGGCCCGGCTGGCCAGGAAGACGGCCGCGCCGCCTAGGTCCGACGGCTCACCCCAGCGACCGGCCGGGATGCGGCCCAAAATCTCGGCCGAACGGACCGGGTCCTCGCGCAGGGCTTGGGTGTTGGCGGTGGCGAAATAGCCGGGGGCGATGGCGTTGGCGGTGATGCGGTGCGGCGCCCATTCGTTGGCCATCAGCTTAGTCAGGCCGGCGACGCCCGATTTGGACGCCGTGTAGGACGGCACGCGAATGCCGCCCTGGAAGGACAGCATGGAGGCGATGTTGATGATCTTGCCGCCGTCGCCCTGTTTGATGAACAGGCGGGCGACCGCCTGGCTCATGAAGAAGACCGTCTTCAGGTTGGTGTTCATCACCAGGTCCCAGTCGGTCTCAGTGAAGTCGACGGCGTCGGCGCGGCGAATCAGGCCGGCGTTGTTCACCAGGATGTCGATCCGGCCCATGGCGGCCAGAGTTTCCTGCACGACGCGTTCGACCGGCTCGATCGAGGTCAGGTCGGCGCTGATAGCGTGGGCGCGACGGCCCATCGCCTGTACCTTGGCGACCGTGTCGTCAGACTCCGACAGGGCGACCGAGACGATGTCGGCGCCCGCCTCAGCCAAAGCCAGGGCGATGCCTTGGCCCAGGCCGACATTGCCGCCGGTCACCAGCGCGACCTTGCCGGTCAGGTCGAATGGATTGCTCATGCTTTTCTTCCTCTTGTCCTGATTACTTCAGCTGGCAGATGTCGAGTTTGTACATGTCGGTGTAGTCGAGGTTCTCGCCGCCCATGCCCCAGATGAAGGTGTAGTTCGAAGTGCCTGCGCCGGTATGGATCGACCACGGCGGGCAGATCACGGCCTCCCCGTCGGCAATGACGATGTGGCGCGACTTGTCCGGTTCGCCCATGAAGTGAAAGACTCGGTCGTCTCCGCCTAGACCGAAATACAGATAGGCTTCCGAGCGGCGGTCATGGATGTGAGGCGGCATGGTGTTCCACACCGAGCCGGGCTTCAGCACCGTCAAGCCCAGCAGTAACTGGCAGGACTTTACCTTCGCGGGCACGACATACTGGTAGATGGTCCGTTCGTTCGACGTCTCCAGCGCGCCCATGTCCAGCGGCACGGCCTCGTCGATCGAGATCTTTGTCAGGTCGTAGCGGGCGTGGGCGGGCGTCGCGATCAGATAGAATTTCGCCGGTTCGGCGGAGTTCTGGGAAGCGAAGCTGACGTCTGTCGATCCCATCGGCACGTAGAGGCCATCGCGAAAGCCCAGTTTGACGGTCTCGCCGTCAACAGTGATCGAACCCGCGCCACCGATATTGACCACCCCCAGTTCTCGGGCCTGCAGGAATGGCGCACCGGCAAGCGAAGGAGGTTCCGAATGCGTCGGCAGGCTCAGCGCCGTCTCGGCCGGTGTGGCGCCGCCGATGATCATCCGCTCATGGTGGGAATAGTTGAGGCTGATCCTGCCTGGAACGAACAGATCCTGAACCAGATAGCGATCGCGCAGCTGTCGGTTCGAGGCCCCGTCCATCATGTCGGGATGGGTGGCCTTATAGACTTTGTCGTACATGGGGTCGTACATGCCGGTCTCCCTGCGGACTCGCAGTGCGAGCCACCGAAACGGGTCTTACGCCCGTCCTTCTGTGGACTAGGTAACCGGTGTCATATGATGATGCAATCGATTAGACCAACGCCGCCCACATATGTCGGCATCGCTTCGCCACCGTCTTGAGGATTTCCCCATGAAGATCGCTCTCATCATCGAAAACAGCCAGGCCGCCAAAAGCGAAACGGTGCATGCGGCGCTAAGGGCCGTCGCCGAACCACTGGGCCATGAGGTCTTTCACTATGGAATGTACGCGGCCGACGATAAGGCCTCGCTGACCTACGTCATGAACGGCTTGCTGACCGGCATTCTGTTGAACTCCGGCGCAGCCGATTTCGTCGTCACCGGCTGCGGAACCGGCATGGGCTCGATGCTGGCCTGCAACAGCATGCCGGGCGTCTTCTGCGGTTTGGTGATCGACCCGACCGACGCCTTCCTGTTCGGCCAGATCAACGACGGCAACGCCATCTCGATGCCCTATGCCAAGGGCTTCGGCTGGGCTGCTGAACTGAATCTGCAGGACGTGTATCGCAAGCTGTTCGAGGGCGAGCGGGGCCTGGGCTATCCCAAGGAACGCGCCGAGATCATGCGCAAGAATCGCGGCGTGCTCAGCGACCTGAAGTCGGTGACCTGCCACAACATGCTGACGGTTCTGAAGACGATGGACCAGGACCTGCTGAAGGCCGCCATCGCCGGCGAGAAATTCCAGGACTATTTCTTCGCCAACGCCACCGACGAAGGCATTCGCGACTATCTGAAGGGCGTTCTCGCCGCCAAGCCTGCGCTCGAAACGGCCTGAGGCAGAGCGGTCGGCGCGCGATCACGCGCGCCGACCCAACTCAGACTGACGGGATTGCCGACTTGCGCACCACCAGGGCCGGTCGAACTTCCGGCTGCTGCATCTTGGCCGGATCCATGCCGCGCATCGGCGCCAGCAGTTTTTCGGCCGCCATCCGTCCCATGTCGCGGATCGGCAGGCGCACCGAAGTCAGGTTGGGCCAAACCCGCGCCGCCATCGGCAAATCGTCGAAGCCGACGACGGACAGGTCGCGCGGCAGCTCAAGGCCGCGATCTCGCGCCGCCTGCATAACCCCGATGGCCATGTCATCGTTGAGGGTGAAGATGGCAGTCGGCGGCGTTTCCAGCGCCAAGAGGGCGTGGCCCGCCTCCACACCTGATTCGAACGTATAGGCGCCTTTGAAATCGTAAGCCGGGTCCAGCGGGATTCCGCGCTCGGCCAGAGCGTCGAGGAACCCCTTGCCCCGCACGGCCGACGACCGGAACAGGTCCGGCCCGCGCACGAGACCGATTCGCTTGTGTCCCAGGTCGGCCAGATGCGCCGCCGCTTCGGCCGCACCGATCCAGTCATTGGTGACCACCATCGTCTGAGGCTCGTCCAACGCCACCGAGGCGATGCGGACATAGGGGCAGTCGAGATCGCGCAGCAGGTCGATGACCTGTTCGTCCTCGGACACCGACGGCGGCATGATGACGCCATACAGACGTTGGCGCTCGACGAAGCCCCTGATGTCTTCCAGCAGGGTAGGGGAGTTGCGATTACAAGGATGAACGACCAGTTCCAGACCGGACCCCTTTAGCGCATCCAGCACGCCCTGCTGCATGTTCACGACGTAGGTCGGGCTGGGGTTGTCGTAGATCAGACCGACGAGGAACGAGCGTCGAAAGGCCAGGCCGCGCGCCTGTGGATCAGGCGTGAACCCCAGAGCCTTGATGACGGCGTTGACCTTTTCGCGCGTGTCTTCCTTGACGAACGGCGACTGATTGATGACCCGCGAGACGGTCTTTTTGGAGACCTGCGCCTCACGGGCGACATCGTTGATGGTTGCCCGCTTGCCCGGCTTGCCGGATCGCGGATCGTCTTGAGCCAAGGCTCGGCTCCTTCCCTATGTGCAGCTTGAAGGCATAGCCGCGACTCGCGGCCGACGCCATGGGGCTCCGTTAAAGCGCATTGACACCGGTTTCCTTCGTCGTTCTTATCGGAGCCTATTCACGAGGCGACACCTTTGACTTCGACCCCCTCTCTTGCGAGCCAGGACGACGCGCTGTCGGCCGACCCGGCGGCGATCGCACAGCAGTTCGTCGCCGCGCGTCTGGCGGCGCGCCACACGCCCGACTATCCCGGCGTGATCCCTCAGAGCATGGCCGAATCCTACGCCATTCAGGACATCGCCATCGGTCTGTTTCCCGATGAGGTCGTGGGCTGGAAGGTGGGTGGCGTCCCGCCTGAGCAGCAGCCCAAGCTGGGTATCCATCGTCTGGCCGGCGCCATCTTCGCGCGCAACGTCTGGCCGGCGCCCGGCGACACGGTCGTTCCTTTGCCCGAAATCGAGGGCGGGTTCGCAGCGGTGGAAGCGGAGTTCATTGCTCGGATCGGCGCCGACGCCGATCCCGCCAAGACCGATTGGACCGTCGAAGAAGCAATAGGTGTCGTAGACAAGGTCTTCATCGGCGTAGAACTGGCTGGCAGCCCGCTTTCGACGATCAACGACTTGGGCTCAGCCGTGGTCGCCTCCGATTTCGGCAACAATGGCGGACTGATGATCGGTCCCGAGGTCGAGAACTGGCGCGAGCGTCTGGACGGCATTGAGGTCGAGACGGTGATCAATGGTGCGAGCGTCGGCACGGGCGGATCGCAATCCCTGGCCGGCGGCGCGATGGAATCCGTGCGGTTTCTGCTTGAACATTGCGCGCGCTGGGGCCGTCCGCTGAAGGCGGGCACGCTGGTTTCGACGGGCGCTGTCACCGGCGTCCACCGTGTCCACGCGGGCGACGAGGCCGTGTGCATCTTCCAGGGTATCGCAGAACTTCACTGTTCGGTCGTCAGGGCCGAAGCCCAGTAACATCATCGGACGCCCACCCCGCCGCCGTTCAGGGACGGAAAAGAGCAGGGACGCGTCGAGGAATATTCAGGAACGGGTTTTCATAACCATGTCAGACGCCTCCGTCGCGCCGCCGATCCAGATCAAGGCGCCATCTCCCGGCAAGTATCGCTGGATCATCATGTGGTTGCTGTTCGCAGCCATGGTCATCAACTACGTCGATCGTCAGATGATCGGCTTCCTCAAGCCGACCTTGTCGGCCGAGTTCGGTTGGTCCGAAACGGACTATGCCGACATCGTCTTCTGGTTCCAAGCGTCCTATGCCGTGGCCTACCTGTTGTGGGGCCGGATCATGGACAAGATCGGCGCGCGCTGGGGGCTGGGGATCGCTTTCGGTATCTGGCAGATCGGTCACATCATGCACGGTGCGGCGCGTGACCTGTCGCACTTCATGATGGCGCGGATGGTGACGTGACCCCCTGAAACCCCTCCAGGAATAGCTAGAGTCCGCCCAACGAAGGACGGACAGAATGAAGCGATCAAGGTTCACGGAAGAGCAAATCATCGGGATCTTGCGGGAGCAGGAGGCCGGTGTGGCGACGGCAG
>NZ_JAOYTN010000007.1 GCF_026105875.1 Brevundimonas sp. BT-123
CGGTCCGCTGCGCTGGTTGGGGGCTGCGCTGACCGGCCTCTTGCCAACCCCGACAACCCCAGCTCAGATCACCAAAGGACTCTCGTTATGGCTGGATGAGAAATGGGGGTCACGTCAGGGGGAGGCTCTGACAACGACAGGTCCGGAGGAAGGTTGCCGCCTTCGAGCCGATCGCCCTTGTGGCGCGTGCTTGAACTCAATGTTACCGGCACCGCTTCCGGAGCGCCCTCTCTGGTAGACACGCACAAGGCGTAGGCGTGCCTATCGCTATTGCGCCGTCCACCTCAGGGTCACGCCGATCGTGCGAGGCCGCAAAGGCGTGATGGCCTGGGCGTCGGGAAGGCGGAAAGGGTCGCTGTAGGCGAAGGTGTTGGCTTCGGTGTCGAACAGATTGTCCACGAAGACCGTCGCGGTCCACGCCGACGCCTCGACCCCCAAGGCCAGCCTGCCCGTGCCGTAATCGCCCATTCGATATTGCTGACGTCCGTCGAACGTCAGGCGCGATGCGCCGACGTAGGACAGGCCGCCGTCGGCCAGCAGTTGAAGACGCTCGCCCAGCGGACGACGCCAGCTGAAACCGACATTCGCAGAAGCCCGAGGCACCCCGGGCAAGCTCGCGTCGCGACGGGAATCAAACCTCGCGCTGGGCGAGGTGATGCGCGGGTCGGCGACGAGCCCGTTGGCGAAAAGCTCAAGCGTCTCGGTGGGACGCCAGTTGGCCTCGACCTCGAAGCCCTTGTCCGCGCCGTCGCCGACGTTGACGACATAGGCCAGGCCGCTGGGCAGAAACTGGTCGCTCTGCACATTGCGCCAGCGCGCGGCGTAGATCGCGGCGCGGAGACGGGTGCGACCGTCCGCCGATCGGTACTTGGCCCCGAGTTCGGCGTTCCACAGGCTATCCGGCTTGTATTGGCGCGCCGGTGAATCGGACAGGCCGCTAAAGTCCTGACCGATGACGCCGGCGGTGTTGAAGCCGCCGGCCCGGTGGCCACGACTGACGAGGGCGGACAGGTTCAGGCGATCGCTGGGCTGCCAGGCGAGGGCGATCTTGGGCGTGAAGCCGGCGGATTCACCTCGCCCATCGAAAGATCTGGATCGGCTGAACTGTCGAACCAGTGAGGTGGTGTCGTATTCTAGGGCGTAGTAGCGGGCCCCGGCGGTCAAGGTCAGGTCGTAGGGCAGGTCCAGCGACGCCTCGCCATAAACGGCGGCCTCGTTCAGCCGGTCGCGCCGCGCCTCGGAATAGATGGTGCGAGGCTCGGGCGTCAGGGCGGACAGGACGGGATTGGTGCGTGTGGTGTTGGACGACACCAGACCGCCGGCCAGCCAACGCCAGCGACCAATATCGGCAGAGGCGAAGTTCGCCTCGCCAACGACCAGATGGATGTCCTTGCCTTCGTCCAGCGCGCCGATGCGCCAGCCCGATCCGAAGCGACGAAGGGCGCTGGAGGCGTCGTAGCGGCTCTTGAAACCATGCTCGACGACCGAGACCGAGGCGTTCAGCCGGCCCCAGGCGCCGCGACCCTCGATGGAGGCCGAGCCCTGGTCGAAACGGTTCTGATGTGGTTCGCGAACCAGATTGGCGCGCCTCAGCGGGCCGAGGCCGCGATAGACGTAGTGGGTGTCCTCGGTGACGATCGACTGATGCACGACGCCGGCCCGAGCCGTCCAGCCGGGCGCAATCTCCAGCGCGGCGGACAGCCGGCCGCCGCGCCGCGTGCCGTCATTGACCCGCCGCAGGTTCAGTTCGACGTCGTTGATATAGCCGCTGTAGGTCTCGCCATAGAGGGCGGCGCGGATCGCGGCGCGGTCGCCGGCGATCGGCAGGTTGGCGACCAAGCCATAGTCGGAGTTCCAGCCGCCGCCGTCGGTGCGCGACCGGGTCGCCGAAAGCGACAGGGACTCTTCGCCCATCGCCGGAGCGCGCGTGACGATATGCACGACGCCGCCGATGGGGCCGGTGCCGTACAGCGTGCCTTGCGGGCCGCGCAGCACCTCGACACGGTCGATGTCGATCAGCTTCAGATCCGGGTCCGGGGCGGCGTATGTCACCGGCGTCAGGTCGAGGTACAGGCCGACGGTGGATTGGGTAAGGCCGGTGAAGACGCCGTCCGATATGCCGCGCAGCAGGATCTTGTTCCGGCCGGGGCCGAGATTGGTCACCGTCATGCCGGAGACGAGGCTGTCCAGGCCCTGCATGCCTGTGACCCCCGCGCGGGTGATGCGTTCGGCGCCGACCGCCGTCATGGCCGATGACGAAGACTGGATCAGTTCGGGTCGGCGCGGGGCGGTCACGACGACTTCGCTGACCTGAGCCACGTCTTGCGTCGGCGCCACAGGAGCGGCCGGGCGTGGCGCGATCGGGCGAGCGGGAGCGGGAGCGGGCGCCGTGCTCGACTGCCTGCTGATGATCACAGCGCCGTCCTGGCGAATGGCGTGGCGACATCCACTGCCCGCCAGCAATCGCGTAAGGGCCGCGTCCAGCGACAACCGGCCGTTGATCGTGGGGCTGACGCCGACGCACGAAGTCAGGCTGCCGCCCAGTGAAACGCGGGCCTGAAGCGCCAGGTCGAGCAGGGCGTCGTCCACCGACTGGCGCGGGATATAGATGTCGAGCAGGCGCGCTTCCGCCTGGGCCGGCGTGCTCAGGGCCGTCGTGGCGAGCAGAAAGAGACTGGGAAGAAGGGCGGCGGCGTGTGGCTTGGACAGGCCGAGGCGTTGAGGCCGCCCGCTCTTAACCGACCTCACGGGCATTGACGCGGACTTCACGCGTCGAGGCGTCCACGCGGACGGGGGCGAAATCCTGCAACTGCTTCAACATCACGGCCTCGTCGCCAATACGAAGGGCGCCGGTGAACCGCAGCGCCCGAGCCGATGTCGATAGCACGACAGGCTTGTCGAGATAACGTGAAAGATCGTCCGCGACATCCGTCATCGGTCGGTTGCGATAGACCAGAACGCCTTGTCTCCAAGGCGAAGTCTGGTCCGGCGAAACCTGAGACAGGGCTGGGGCCTGCTCGCCGCTCTGCGCCAGCGCCTGACCGGCGACCAGTCGGACCTTGGGGGCGTTGACGGGTGTTACGGCGACGACGCCCCGTTCGACGGCGACGGCGAAATGATCGCCATGGTTCAGCACGTTGAAGGCGGTCCCCAAAACCTCGACCTGATGGTCGCCCGCAGCCACGACGAACGGGTGGGCCGGGTCGTGGGCGATGTCGAAAGCGGCCTCGCCCTCGATCAGCGAAACCGAGCGTTTGTCGCCGTCGGACCGGACGTCCAAGGTGGAATGGCGGTTCAGATAGACGTGCGAACCATCCTCGAGCGCGACCGTCAGCGGCGCGTCGGTGGTGGCGTACACCTGCGAGCCCGGCGTGAGCCACAGGAACAAGCCGACCGCCAGCGTCACGCTGGCGGCGATGCCGATCGCCGCGCCCAGCCAGGGTGAACGCGGCTTGGCGCGACGTGCACGCGCGGCGGCGAGGTCGATCACCGGAGTCTCTGTTGCTGCGGGCGAGGCAGGGGCGTCCAGATCGACCCACAGACGCTCGACGGCGTCGTAGGCGGCGGCGTGGGTCGGCGACGCCTCCAGCCAGTCCTGGAATTCCAGCCAGGCGGATTCGGGCGCCTCATCGTCACGCAGGACGACGAACCAGTGCAGCGCCTTTTCCTCAATGTCGGTTTGTGCGGTCATCCGATCCCAGCCTGGAGGAACGCCGTGCAACGCGCCTCCTGATAGCAAGACGGCGCCGCCAAGCTTTCACCTTCAGACAAATTCTCCCAAGGCGTGAAAAGAACGGGCATCACGGTTGAACCTTGCGGGAAAGGACGCGCAGCGCGCCCATCATGTGCTTCTCGACCGAACTGCGTGAAATGCCCATTTGGACGGCGACGTCGGCGTAGCTGACGCCATCGAACTTGTGCAGGCGAAAGACTGTCTGCGTCTTGGGCGGCAGGGTTTCGAGAGTGGCCAGAAGGCGCGCCAGTTTCTCGCGCCCGGCCACGACCGCCTCGGCCGAAGGCGCAGCATCGAGATCTTCGGCGGCGCCGGTCTCGTGGTTCAACTGGCGCCATTGGGCGTCGCGGTTCGCCGACCGCTGCCCTGACCGCCAGCGGTCCATCAGCAGGTTGGAGGTCAGGCGAAATAGAAAGGCGCGAGGATTTTCGGGCGGCGGGTCGGGGTCGAGCGTCGAGATCTTCAGATAGACGTCCTGCAGCGCGTCATCGACATCGCCCGACGCGCCGCCCAGCCGCGCGCGGCAGAACCGGGCCAGATCCTCGCGCTGCTTGAGATAGGCGGCGATCAGGGGATGCGCGGCAGGCGCGGTCAAACGGGCGAAGTCCTCTCGTGCAGCCAAATGGGCCAAGCCTTCAATGCCGTGACGATTTTCATGAGGCAAGGGGCGGTCGGCGGAGTCTTTGTCATGAAGGCGCCGTGTCGCGGCGACGAGCAGGACCCAGATGCGCGCGTTTGCAGGACATGACGGCACGACGGCCCCGGTTCTTTCGGTCGGCTAGGGCGTCGTTGTGTTCGATCTCTGGCGCTCGGGCTTCATCCGCCGTCCCTTAAGCAGCTTCATTGACCATGAGCCGCGCGCGGACGAGATCGTCTGGCTGCCGGAATGCGGACCTCATGCCTATGTCGCGGACCCGTTCGGCATCACGCGCGACGGAGTGCTGACCGTCTTCGTCGAGGCGTTCGACTATCATGTGCGCCGCGGCGAGATTCACTATCGCCAGTATGACGCCGACGACCGGCTGGTGGGGCAGGGCGTGGCCCTGTCCGAGCCCTGGCACCTGTCCTATCCGACCCTGATGGAGGACGGCGGCGAACTCTATATGCTGCCGGAAGGCTACAAGAGCGGCGGGCTGATCCTGTATCGCTGTGTCCGTTTCCCGGATCAGTGGGAGGCGGTGGCCCGCGTCGGAGAGGCGGCTGCGATCGACGCGACGGTGGTCAAGCACGGCGGCCGGTGGTGGATGTTCCATGCGCTGCCGGGGGCGGACGACCGGGCGATGCGCGAACTGCATGTCGCCTGGGCCGACAGCCTGACGGGGCGTTGGACGCCGCATTCGGCCAATCCGGTCATGAGCGGTTTTCAGACCTCCCGGCCGGGCGGGTCGGCGTTCGTCCATGACGGCGCGCTTCATCTGCCGGTGCAGGACTGCGCCGTGACCTATGGCGCGGCCATCAATCTGCTGCGGATCGATACGCTGTTGCCGGACGCGTTTTCGGCGGTGGTCGTGAAACGGTTCGAGCCGGGGCATTTGCTGGGCGGGTACGGCGACGGCTTGCACACCTTGTCGGGTCACGGCGACGTCACCTTCATCGATGTGAAGGGCATCCGCCAATCGTCGGCGGAGCCATGGCTGAAGGCCGGGTTCAAGGCGCGTCGGCTGCTGGGCCTGAACGGGCCGCGCGGTCGCCGCGCCACCGGCGCCGCCGTCCATCCCAAGATTTTCGAGACCGCTTCCGTTCGGAAGGAAGGCTAGACCATGCGTATCGCCGTCGTTCTGCCGCGAGGCTGCACCTTCTGTCCGGACAAGACCAACTCGATGGAGACGGTGGTGCGCACCCTGTCCGCGCACAGCCGGTTGAACCGGTTGGTGACGTTGATCGCCGATGCCGGCGGGCCGACGCCGTCGGGCGTGCAGATGGTGACGGTGCCGGCTGGACTGGGCCGCAAGGCGCGAAATGCGGCGGTGGTTGACGTTCTGAAGAAACTGTCGCCGGACATTGTGGAATACCATCAGCAGCTGAAGGCGGCGTCGGAGTTGGCGCGGCACTCGCCGGACGCGATCCACGTCCTTTATCGCCACACGCGGATCAAGCCGTCGCGCAACCTGATCGAACGCTTGCGCTATGGCCGTCGTTTGGCGCGGTTCGACCGTCTGGTGTTCGTCAGCCGGGCGGCGGGTGAAGAGTTCGCGACGGATTATCCGCGTCTGGCCGGGCGTGTTTCGTCGGTCTGCAATCCGATCGAAAGCGACGCCTGGCGCGCATCGCCCGAGCAGCGCGAGAACCTGATCCTGTTTTCGGGAAGGGCGATGAAGGACAAGGGGCTGGATCTGTTCTGCGCAGCCCTGGCCGAGACGTTGGATCGTCATCCCGACTGGCGCGGCGCACTGATGCTGGGCGACTGGGACAAGCATCAGGACTGGGCTGCGCCGCAGGTGCGGATGCTGGAGCGGTTCGGCGACCGGGTCGAAATCCACAAGTCGGCGTCGCTGGACGCGGTGCGGGCGATGACGCAGCGCGCCGCCATCGCGGTCACGCCGTCGCGGGTGCGCGAGGCCCTGGGACTAGCCGCGCTGGAGGCCCATGCGGCGGGCGCGGCGCTGATCTCGTCGGGACGCGGCGGCTTGCGCGAAGCTAGCGGCGAATATGCGCTTTATGTTGACGTCGAGGAGGCCGGCTCGTTGACAAGCGCCTTGATGCGTCTCGTCGACAACCCCGATGAACGTCTGGCCCTGGCGCGTGGCGGGCAGGCCTATGTCGAGCGGGTGCATTCGCCGGCCGCGCGCGCCGCCGAGCTGGACGCCTTGCGCGAGGCCTTGGCCGATAAGGCGTTCGTCACGCCGAAGCCGACGCTGCGCCGGCTTCCTCTGTTCGGGCCGGCGGCGTCCCTGACGCGGCTTCAGGGCTAGGGTTTGGGGGTAGGCTTTAGCCCCTTCGGATGAGGCTGTCGTAAACGTGGGTGACCGCGTCGAACCGCACGCGGCTCGGTTGGTCGCCCAAGGGCGCGGCCTGGAAGTCAGCTTCGGTTAGGGCGGCGGCGACGGGATCGGAGATCTTGTCGGTATTCCAGCCCAATAGCAGGCGACCGCCCGGGCGTAGGATAGCCGCCAGAGCCTTCAAGGCGCGCTGCTGCTGGTCGGGACTGTCGACGCCATAACCCAGCACGCCGTTGCAGACGAGTGCGTCGAAGGTCAGGTCCGAGAACAGCCGATCCGCCTCGCAAACGTCGCCGGTGCGGTGGCGACCTTCGCGGCCCCAGCGTGCAGCCGCCGGATCGATGTCTGTGGTCCAGACCTCACCGCCCTGGGCCTCCAGCAAGGCGTAGTCGTCCAGCGTGTATTCGCGGCATCCGACCCAGAGAATCCGCCCACCCTCGACCGCCAACGCCGGGACATAGCTGTCGGCCATCACCCGTCGGTCGGGCAAGGCGCGGATTCGCGCCGCCTTGGCGGACCGTCGCCTGCGGTCGGCGTCCTTGCCGAAGATGAAACTCCTGACGAGCGTTCCCAGACCCACGTGCTTCCCCTCGGACCGTTCGATACGGTTGTTATCGAGGGGGCGGCGATCTGTCTCGCGCTTTTCAGAGCGTTTCCGGTCGACGGGCTTTGATGTGGCTGAACGACCGCCTACTGACGGCGCATGATCCAAGACGTTCCTCCCCCCGCCACGCCCACCGCCTTGCCCGAGATCGTCGTCACAGCCGCGCGTCTGCCGCCGGCGGCGGCCGACGCCGCGTTTTCGGTGGTGCGGATCGACCAAACGGTGCTTTCGCGGTCGTCGCGTCTGGATGAGGCGTTGCGATCCGTGCCCGCGGTGTCGCTGTTTCGGCGCACGAGCAGCGCGGCGGCCAATCCGACGACGCAAGGGATTTCGCTGAGAGCCATTGCGCCGTCTGGAGCAGGACGGACGCTGGTGCTGCTGGATGGTGTGCCGCTGAATGATCCGTTCGGGGGCTGGGTCATCTGGTCCCAGGCGACGCCGGAATCTCTGGAGAGCCTGGACGTGATCCGGGGCGCGGGCTCGGGCCCCTATGGCGCGGGCGCGCTGACGGGCACGATCACCCTGCGTGAACGCGGGAAAGGCGGCGCGCTGGATGTGTCCGCTTCCGAGCTCGGCGGATTGCGGGCGGCAGGGTCGGCGTCCACGCGCGTGGGGGCGGTGGCGGTGACGTTGAGCGGGTTGCGTGAAGTCAGCGACGGCTATGTGCCGGTGCGTGGGCCGTCGGCAGGCGCGGCGGATACGCCGCTGGATCTCGACAGCCGAAGTGCGGCGCTCAGGGTCGATACGGCCTTGGGACCGGCGAACCTGTCGGTGCGGGCGGCGACCTGGGAAGAGGATCGCGGATCGGGTCTAGCCGGAACGCGCGCCAACGCCAGCGGCCATAGTCTCAGCGCCACGGCGGCGCAGGCGCCGACGACCGACGGTTATGGATGGCGGCTGCAGGCGTGGCGGATCGACAGCAATCTTGCCAACAGTTCGGCCTCGGTGTCGGCCGACCGCTCGACCACGACGCCGGCTAACGATCAGTTCAAGACGCCCGCGACGGGATGGGGACTGAACGCGGCGCTGCGCCGTCGCATGGCGGAGTTCGCGGGAGGACGGCTGGAGTGGGAGCTGGGCGCCGATGCGCGCTTCAACGACGGCGAGACCAACGAACTGTTCAGCAATCCGACAGGGGCCGGCTTCACCCGCATTCGGCGTGCGGGCGGGGAGACGGTGGTGGCCGGGGCCTATGTCGATGCGTCCTGGACCGCGGCCGAATGGTTGGTGGCTGGCGGACTGCGGGTGGATCGGTGGGAGAATATGGGCGGATTTCGTCAGGAGAACACCCTGGCGACCGGCGCCGTCCTGCTGAATGAAAGCGATCCGGACCGGTCAGGCGAGGTGGTCAGCGCGCGTCTGGCCCTTCGGCGTGATCTGGGCGGCGGCTATGCGGCGCGGGCGGCGGCCTATTCCGGGTTCCGGCCCGCCACGTTGAACGAACTGCATCGGCCGTTCCGCGTCGGCAACGACATCACCGAGGCCAACGCCGCCCTGACGCCGGAAACGCTGAAGGGTGTGGAGACGGGATTGGCCTTCGACCGCGAGGGCGTGCGTTGGGGCGCGTCAGTGTTCTGGAACCAGATCACGGACGCCATCGTCAATGTGACGCTCGGGTCCGGGCCGGCGACCTTCCCGCGCGCCGGGTTCGTGCCGGCGGGCGGCGTGCTACGCCAGCGTCAGAACGCCGGGACCATCGACGCCTGGGGCGTGGAACTGACGGGGGCGCTGGACCTGTCGTCAGCCGTGTCGCTGAACGCCGCAGCGTCCTGGACCGACGCCGAGATCGACGGCGGATCGTCCGCCGCGCAGCTGACCGGCTTGCGTCCCGCCCAGGCGCCGGAGTGGAGCGCCACGGCCGGGCTGGATTGGCGGGCGACCGATCGACTGACCCTGGCCCTGGCGGCGCGTTATGAATCGAGCCGGTTCGACGACGACCTGAACAGCCGGGTGCTGGACGCCGCCGTGACGCTGGATGCGCGAGCAGAGTGGGCCTTCACGCCAAGCGCGACCCTTTGGATGGCGGCGGACAATCTATTCGACGCGGATGTCGAGGTGTCGGAAACGGGCACAGGCGTCGCCGGATACGGCCCGCCGAGAACGGTCAGCATCGGTCTGCGGTTGAGCTATTGAGACCGCTGACCGGCGGTCTTATCGACCAGGTTTTTGCGCGACGCACAGATTTCGTCCGCCTGACGGGTGAAAATGACCTTCAATGCTGTTGCGTGAGGCCGCTGGCGCGCTAAGCGCTAAAGGCGGTCGATCCACGGCCGCTGACCCCAACGACGAGCCTGTCATGTCCGAAGAATTCTACCGCATGAAGCGGTTGCCGCCCTATGTCATCGCCGAGACCAATGCGATGCGCGCGGCGGCCCGTGCGGCAGGCGAGGACGTGATCGACCTGGGGATGGGCAACCCCGACCTGCCGCCGCCCCAGCATGTGATCGACAAGCTGATCGAGGTGGCCAGGAAGCCCGATGCCCACGGCTATTCGGCGTCACGAGGCATCCCCGGCCTGCGCCGCGCCCAGGCCAACTATTACGGCCGCCGCTTCGGCGTCGATGTGGATCCCGAGACCGAGGTGATCGTCACCATGGGCTCCAAGGAGGGCTTGGCCAGTCTGGCCACCGCCATCACCGAGCCGGGCGACGTGATCCTGGCGCCCAATCCGTCCTATCCGATCCACACCTTCGGCTTCATCATCGCCGGGGCCGCGATCCGCAGCGTGCCGACCACGCCGGACGAGAAGTATTTCGAGGCGCTGGAGCGGGCCATGGCCTTCACCGTGCCGCGGCCCAAGGTGCTGGTGATGAACTATCCGTCGAACCCGACGGCGGAGACGGTCGATCTGGCCTTCTACGAACGGGTCGTGGACTTCGCCAAGGCGAACGATTTGTGGATCATCAGCGATCTGGCCTATTCGGAGCTCTATTACGACGGCAAGCCAACGGTCTCCATCCTGCAGGTCCCGGGCGCCAAGGACGTGGCGATCGAGTTCACCTCCCTGTCCAAGACCTACAGCATGGCCGGTTGGCGCATGGGGTTTGCGGTCGGCAATAAGAAGCTGATCGCGGCGATGACGCGGGTCAAATCCTACCTCGACTACGGCGCCTTCACGCCGATCCAGGCGGCGGCGTGCGCCGCGCTGAACGGGCCGCAGGACATCGTCGAGCAGAACCGCAAACTCTATCATCGCCGGCGCGACGTGCTGGTGGAGAGTTTCGGCCGCGCGGGCTGGGACATTCCCAAGCCGGCCGCCTCCATGTTCGCGTGGGCGCCCTTGCCGCCGGCGCTGAAGCATCTGGGCAGTCTGGAGTTCTCCAAACAGTTGCTGACTCACGCCAAGGTCGCGGTGGCGGCGGGCGTCGGCTATGGCGAGAACGGCGAGGGCTTCGTGCGTATCGCCATGGTCGAGAACGAGCAGCGCATCCGCCAGGCCGCGCGCAACATCAAATCCTATCTGAAATCGCAGGGCGTCAATGTGCCGCCCAGCCGGGAAGACTGACTATGCCGTCTGGACTGATCGCGCTGCTGGACGACGTCGCCGGCATTGCAAAGCTGGCGGCCGCGTCGCTGGATGACGTGGGCGCGGCGGCCGGCAAGGCCTCGACCAAGGCCGCCGGCGTGGTGGTCGACGATGCGGCGGTGACGCCGCGCTATGTCATGGGCCTGTCGCCCAGCCGCGAGCTGCCGATCATCAGCAAGATCGCGCTCGGGTCGTTTCGCAACAAGCTGATCTTTATCTTGCCGGTGGCCCTGGTGCTCAGCGCCTTCGCGCCCTGGGCCATCACGCCGATCCTGATGTGCGGCGGGACCTATCTGTGTTTCGAGGGGGCGGAAAAGCTGCTGGAGGCGATGGGGCATGGCGGGCATGAGGATGCCGCGCCGGTCGCGCGCGATGCGGCGGCGCTGGAGAAGACGACCGTGTCGGGCGCGGTGCGCACCGACCTGATCCTGTCGGCCGAGATCATGGCCATCGCCCTGGCCGATGTGGCGACGCAGCCGATCCTGACCCAGGCCGCCGTGCTGGCCGTAGTCGGCATCGCCATGACCGTCGTCGTCTATGGCGCGGTCGGCCTGATCGTGAAGATGGACGACATCGGTCTGAGCCTGGCCAAGCGTGACAACGGAGGCGTGCGCGCCCTGGGGCGGGGGCTGGTCAAGGGCATGCCGATGGTGATGAGCGCCCTGTCCGTGATCGGCACCGCGGCCATGCTGTGGGTCGGCGGCGGCATTCTGCTGCACGGTTCCCATACGTTGGGGCTGCACTGGCCGGCTGTGCCGGTCGAGCATCTGTCGCATGCTGTCGGCGAACTGTTCGGGCCGTTGGCGGGCGTGATGAGCTGGCTGACGACGGCGGTGGCCTCGGCCGTGATCGGGCTGATCGTCGGCGGCGCGGTAGTGCTGGTCCTGCATCAGGTCGCGCGACTGCGGTCCAAGGAATCGCACTAGGAGCGAGCCGGGCTGTCACGCGGGCGCCATCCGCAACAGCTAGAGGCCGTACGGCTGTTGTTGGAGTTGTTCATGTCCCTGTCGCGTCACGTCGCCGCCGCGTGTCTGGCCGTCTTGTCGATCGCGGGCGCCGCCTGTGCGGGCGCGCCGGTCGCCCAGCCGCCGGTTCAGGCCGCCGCGCCTCAGGCATCGGCTGCGGCCCTGACGCCGCCCAAACTGATCGTAACCATCGTGGTCGATCAGTTCAGCGCCAACCTCTTCAACCAGTATCGCAGCCGCTACAGCGGCGGCCTGCGCCGGTTGGCTGACCAGGGATTGGTGTCGATCAACGGCTATCAGACCCATGGTCTGACCGAGACCTGCCCGGGCCACTCCACGGTTCTGACCGGCATGCACCCGGCCGAGACCGGCATTCCCGCCAACGACTGGATCGACGGCAAGACCGGCAAGGAGGTCTATTGCCTGGCCGCGCCGCAGAACCATCTGGCGCACGGGCGCGACGACACCGACAACGGACCGGTGGGCCCGGACCAACTGCGTGCGACGACGCTGGGCGATTGGCTGAAGGCCGTCAGTCCGGACAGCAAGGTGATGGCGGTGTCCGGCAAGGATCGTGGGGCGATCAATCTGGCCGGTCATCAGGGGCAGGCCTTCTGGTTCACCGACGGGTTTGGATTGACGACCTATGTCGAGCCGCGACAGTCGGCCGAGGCCAAGTTGGCACCGGTTGCGGCGTTCAACCGTGACTTCAACGCCCGGACGGCGGCGACGCCGACAGCCTGGGACTATCAGAACACGGACTGCCGAGCGCTGGCGGGCGACTGGACCATTCGCGGCCAGACGTTCCATTCGGTGCTGCCGCCGGCGGGGCTGAAGTTCGACACCTCGCCATTGCTGGACGAGCAGACGCTGAAGGCGGCGGAATATCTGCTGGACAGCCAGAAGCTGGGGCAAGGGACGGCGACCGACATGCTGGGCGTCAGCCTGTCGGCCACCGACCGGATCGGCCATATGTACGGCACCCAAGGGCCGGAGATGTGCGAGCAGATGCACCGGCTGGACGCGGCGCTGGGCGCCTTCCTGGATAAGCTGGCCGAGGTTCCGGGCGGCGCGCTGGTGGTTCTGACGGCTGATCACGGCGGCTCGGACTTCGTCGAGCGGCTGCATGAGAATGGCTATCCGCAGGCGCACCGCGCCGACACCGATGCGATCAAGGGCGTCAACGCCGCGTTGAAGGTGCGCTTCAATCTTGACGCCGATCCGCTGCAGTCCGGCGGAAGCGGCTGGATGGTCGCCGATGCGGATCACAGGTCGCTGCCCAATCCGTTGCGGACACAGGTGGCGGAGGCGGCGGTCGAGATGCTGCGCGCCCTGCCCGACGTGGCCTTCGCCGAGACGCGCGACCGGCTGCTGGCAGAGCCTCTGCCGGACAGCCGTCAGCCGGAGATGATGACGGTGCGCGAGCGGATGCGGCTGTCGACCGTCGCCGAGCGATCGCCCGACATCCAGTTCGCCTGGACCCAGAACGCCACCTCGGGCGGCCGCGTCGGCTCGACCCTGGCCGGACACGGCACGCCGTGGGAATATGACCGGCGCGTGCCGATCATCTTCTGGTGGCCGGGCGCCAAGGCCGAGGAGCGGTTTCTGCCGATCCGGACCGTCGATATCGCCCCGACCCTCGCCCATGTGATCGGCGTCCCCGCGCCCCAGGTCGAGGGCCGCTGCATCGATCTGAACGGATTTGCCGTGGCGGCCTGCGGGGCGGCGGCCAGATAAACTCCTGTTTCCGGCCGTCAACTCATGTTTCCTGAGGAGAAGGCGGCCTTACGCAGCGCGGGTTTCGTTGGCAGAAGAGGGCGAAATCGCCCAAGCGGCCCCGTTCGGTCGTCCGAGAGAGCCAACAGGAAACGTCATGAACCGAGCCCGTCGCGCGCGCATCGTCGCCACCCTGGGACCCGCCAGCCGTGCGCCCAGCACCGTCAAGGCGCTGGCCCAGGCGGGGGTGGACGTGTTCCGCCTGAACTTCAGCCACGGGTCGCATGAGGATCACGCCGCCGCGTTGAAGGCGGTGCGCGGCGCCGAAATGGCGTTGCAGCGTCCGCTGGGCGTGTTGGCCGACCTTCAAGGGCCCAAGCTGCGTTTGGGCCGATTCAAGGACGTCGAGATCGCGGTCAAGCCGGGCCACACCATGCGTTTCGACCTGGACCCGACGCCCGGTGACGAGACGCGGGTGCAGATGCCGCATCCTGAAATCTTCAAGGCGCTGCGCAAGGGGATGCTGCTGCTGTTGGACGACGGACGGGTGCGTCTGCGTGTCGGCGAGCGGACCGATGAGTGGGCCGATGTGACGGTCGAGAGCGGCTCGAAGCTGTCGGATCGCAAGGGCGTGGCGGTGCCGGAGGCGGTGATCCCGGTCTCGGCCCTGACGCCCAAGGACCGTGAGGATTTGGCCTTCGCCCTGCGGATGGGCGTGGACTGGGTGGCGCTCAGCTTCGTGCAGAAGCCCGAGGACATGGCCGAGCTGAAGCGGATCGTGAACGGGCAGGCGGCCTGCCTCGCCAAGATCGAGAAGCCGGCGGCCCTGGCCGATCTGGAAGCCATCCTGGACTATTGCGATGGGGTGATGGTGGCGCGCGGCGATCTGGGCGTCGAGCTGGATCCCGAGGATGTGCCGGTGGCGCAAAAGCAGATCGTGCGCGCGGCCCGCAATCGCGGGGTGCCTGTGATCGTGGCGACCCAGATGCTGGAATCCATGACCAGCGCCCCGGCCCCGACCCGCGCCGAGGCGACCGATGTGGCCAATGCGGTCTATGAGGGCGCGGACGCCCTGATGTTGTCGGCCGAGACGGCGTCGGGCGACTATCCGTTGGAATCCGTCGGCATCATGAGCCGGATCATCGAGCGCGTCGAACGCGATCCGATGTGGCCCAGCCTGATGGGCGCCGAACACGCCGGCATGGACGAGCATGACGTGGACGCCCTGGTCGGCGCGGCGCGGATGGCGGCGAATGCGCCCTCGACCGGCTGTCTGGTGGTGTTCACGACCCTGGGCGGCACGGCGCGACGGATGGCGCGCGAGCGGCCGTTGAAGCCGATCCTGGTGCTGACGCCCAATCCCAACACCGCGCGCAGGCTCGCCCTGGTCTGGGGGCTGGAGCCGCGTCTGGGCGAGCAGCCGGACTCTCTGGAGGCCGTGACAGACGACGCCGTCAACAGCGCCGTCAAATACGGTCTGGCCGAGCCGGGGCAGCGCATCCTGATTCTGGCGGGTACGCCGTTCGGGGCGCCCGGTGCGGCCAATCTGCTGCGCCTGGCCCACGCGCCTGCGGCGACGTCGAAGGGCCGCAAGAAGAGCTAGAGCGCGATCTCGCGACGCTCCGCCGCGCTGCGCAAACCGGCGTCGAGGATGCGCATGACGGTCAGGGCCTGATCGGCGGGGACGGGTGGCGGACCTTTGCCGACGATCGCATCGCGCAGGGCGGCGTAGAAGGAAGGATAGTCGCCGCGTGCGGGCGTCGGCGTGGTGCGGACGGTTTCGCCGTCGATCTGTTTCGTCAGCTCGCCGGGCGAAGGATCGACACCCCAGTCCGCGTCGCCGGGACGCAGGCCGGCCTTCGACTGCCCTTCCTGGGCGTCGAGGCCGCGTTTGATGAAGCTGCCGCCCGTGCCGTGGACGGCGTAGCGGAGGCTGGCCTCGGCGGCGAGGTGGCTCATGTTCAGGATGACGCGCAGCCGGTCATAGCGCAGCAGAACGTGGGCGTAGTCGATGGCCGTGGCGCCGAGACGTTGGGCTTGGAGGTCGGCATAGACGGCCAGCGGCGGGCCGAACAGCTGGACCGCCTGGTCGATCAGGTGCGGACCCAGGTCCGCCCAGACGCCGCCGTCGCGCTTGTCCTTCCAGCGGTCGGCAGCGGTCGGGCGGAAGCGGTCGTAGTGGCTTTCGAACACGGCGATTTCGCCCAGTTCGCCCTGGTCGATCAGCCGGCGCAGGGTCAGGAAGTCGGCGTCCCAGCGGCGGTTCTGGAAGACGCTGAAAACGCCGGGCGATGACGCTGCGACGGCGGCGACGGCTTCGGCGTCGGCCAAGGTCGCCGCGAAGGGTTTGTCCACCACCACCGACTTTCCAGCCTGCAGAGCCGCGATCGACTGTTCGGCGTGCAGGGCGTCGGGGGTGGCGACGACGATCAGGCCGATGTCGTCGCGAGCTAGGGCGGCGTGCAGATTGGGCAGGACTTCGACCTTCGGCAGGTCGGCGTGGACCGCTTCGGGCCGGGACGAGACGACGGCGGTCAGGTGCAGGTCGGGGGTCGCCGCGATCAGGGGAGCGTGGAAGGTCTGGCCCGCCAGGCCGTAGCCGACGACGGCGACGCCGATGGGTGCGTGTGAGGTCATGCCCCGATCAATAGCGGTCGGGGCGCGGGCCATCCAGCACATAGGGCACCACGCCGCGTTCGTTCTCGGGGACGTGCAGGGTCCGGTCCAAGGGCGGGAAGGCGCGCTGGGTGCAGTCTGTGCGCTCGCAGATGCGGCAGCTGACGCCGATCCGGGCGGCGGGGCCGTTCAGGTCCAGACCGGCGGCATAGACCAAGGCGCCCGCATGCTCGACCTCGCATCCCAACGACAGAGCGTAGCGGCGGTCGTTGGCCAGATAGGATCCGCTGGGTTTGGACACGCTGCGGGCGATGGAGATGTAACGCGACCCGTCGGGCATCTCGGCCAGCTGCACCCCGATCCGGTCGGGCGCCGCGAAGGCTTCGTGGACGTTCCACAGCGGGCAGGCGCCGCCGAAGCGGGCGAACTGGAAGCGGGTGGCGCTGTGGCGTTTGGTGATGTTGCCGGCCATGTCCACGCGGGCGAAATAGAAGGGCACGCCGCGCCAGCCGGGCCGTTGCAGGGTCGAGAGCCGGTGACAGACCTGTTCGAAACTCACCTGGAAACGGGTGCGCAGCCGGTCGATGTCGTGCTTTTCCTCGCGCGCGGCCTCCAGGAAGGCGCGATAGGGCAGCAGCAGGGCGCCGGCGGCGTAGTTGGCCAAACCGACGCGGGCCACGTCCCGCGCGGCGTCGGTGCGGAAGGCGGCCTGATCCAGTTCGGTTTCGATCAAGTCGCGGAACGACAGCAGGGCCAGCTGGTGCGCCAGCTGGAACGACCGCGTCGCGCCGGGTTGCCAGGCGTCCAGCGTCAGGACGCGGCTGGCGGGGTCGTAGCGACGCAGGGCCTCCTGACCGGCGACATAGGCGACGCGGACGCCGTGCGCCTGGCTCAGCGCGGCCTCCAGCGCCCGCTCGATCGGGCCGTCCTGAACCAGGGTCGCCGCCAACGTCTCGGCCGCCGTGTCCAGCGCGTCGATATAATTGTCACGGTAGTGGAAGAAGTCGCGCACCTCTTCGTAGGGCAACAGGGCCACGCTGGCGCCGTGTTCGTCCCGGCCCAGGGTGTCGTCCAGCGCCTTCACCCGCTCGTCCAGACGGCGGAAGGTCTGATGCAGGGCCAGAAACTGGCGGGCCAGGCGCGGGGTGTTGGCGACGGCCTGTTTCAGCTCGGCGGCGGTGGGCGGCTCGGCCTCACCCATCATCGGGCCCGCAATGTCGGTGGTGGCTTCGCGCAGGTCGGCGATCAGGCGGGCGTCGCCTTCCAGGTCGAACAGACTGGCGTCCACGTGAAAGGCGCGGGTCAGGGCGATCAGGACGCGGGCGGTCGCCGGGCGCTGGTTGGTCTCGATCTGCGACAGATAGGACGGCGACAGGCCCAGCCGCTCGGCGCAGGCCTCCAGCGTCCAGCCGCGCGCCTCGCGCAGCTTTCGCAGTTTGGCGCCCAGGAAAAGCTTCTCAGCCATTCGCAACTTTGCAGATCATATCGCCATCCTTTGCAAGCCCGCGCAGTTCCACACTTTTTGCAAAGTTGCGTTTGCCATTTTGCGATGAAGGCGCCACGCGTTCTTTGAACGAGAGGCGAAGATCCATCATGACTCAAGCCATCCTTGAAGAACTGGAGCGCCGTCGCGCCGCCGCCAAACTGGGCGGTGGGGAAAAGCGTATCGCCGCCCAGCACGCCAAGGGCAAGCTGACGGCGCGCGAACGCATCGACGTGCTGCTGGACGAGGGCTCCTTCGAGGAGACCGACATGTTCGTCGAGCACCGCAGCCACGACTTCGGCATGCAGAACCAGCGCATCCCGGGCGACGGGGTGGTGACGGGGCGCGGCACCATCGGCGGTCGGCTGGTCTATGTCTTCTCCAAGGACTTTACGGTCTTCGGCGGCAGCCTGTCGGGCGCTCATGCGGCCAAGATCGTCAAGCTGCAGAAGATGGCCCTGACCACCGGCGCGCCGATCATCGGCCTGTTCGACGCCGGCGGCGCGCGAATTCAGGAGGGCGTCGAGAGCCTGGCGGGCTACGCCGACATCTTCCTGCAAAATACGCTCGCCAGCGGCGTCATTCCCCAGATCAGCGTGATCATGGGGCCGTGCGCGGGCGGCGACGTCTATTCGCCCGCCATCACCGACTTCATCTTCATGGTGAAGGACACGAGCTACATGTATGTGACTGGCCCCGATGTGGTGAAGACCGTCACCAATGAGGTGGTCAGCCACGAGGACCTGGGCGGCGCCCGCGTCCACGCCGGCAAGTCGGGCGTGGCGGACGGGGCGTTCGAGAACGATCTGGAGGCCCTGTCGGAGGTGCGCCGCCTGATCGGCTTCCTGCCACTGTCGAACCGCGAAAAGCCGCCGGTGCGCGAGAGCTATGACGAACCCGAACGGGATGAGCCGTCGCTGGACACCCTGATCCCGGCCAATCCGAACCAGCCCTATGACATGAAGGAGCTGATCCTGAAGGTGGTCGACGAGGCCGACTTCTTCGAGATCGGCGCCGATTTCGCCAAGAACATCATCTGCGGCTTCGGCCGGCTGGACGGACAGACGGTCGGCATCGTCGCCAACCAGCCCCAGGTGCTGGCGGGCGTTCTGGACATCGACTCAAGCCGCAAGGCCGCGCGGTTCGTGCGCTTCTGCGACGCCTTCGACATTCCGCTGGTGACGCTGGTGGACGTGCCGGGCTTCATGCCGGGCACCAAGCAGGAGTACGGCGCCCTGATCAAACACGGGGCCAAGCTGCTGTTCGCCTATGCCGAGGCGACGGTGCCGAAACTGACCCTGATCACGCGCAAGGCCTATGGCGGCGCCTATGACGTGATGAGCTCCAAACATCTGCGCGGCGACGTCAACTACGCCTGGCCCACCGCCGAGATCGCCGTCATGGGTGCCAAGGGCGCGGTCGAGATCATCTTCCGCAAAGAGGCCGGCGATCCGGCGGCCCTGGCGGCGCGCGAGGCGGAGTACAAGGACCGGTTCGCCAATCCCTTCGTGGCGGCGGGACTGGGCTATATCGACGACGTCATCATGCCGCACGGGACGCGGCGGCGGCTGGTGAAGGCGCTGCGGACGCTGAAGAACAAGGTCCAGGAGAACCCCTGGAAGAAGCACGATAATATTCCGCTGTGATGTCGGTTTTGATGCTTCAGCAGAGTTCGTCATCCTCGGGCTTGTCCCGAGGATCCATACGCTCGGTGTGGGGCGGTGAGCCCCGGCTTCAACGGCGTCTATGGATACTAGGCACAAGGCCTAGGATGACAGGCGTGGGGAAAGGGGAGGGGGCGTCACGTCTCTTCCGGGGGCGTCCAGTTTCGATAGACCTCCGGGTCCGGCTCGGCGCCCGTCGCGCGGACCAGACCGTTGAACAGGTCGTCCCAATGCGGGTTGGTGCGTTCGATCAGGTTGGCCTTCCAGTCTCGCGGCCAGCGTTTCAGCGACTTTTCCCGCTGGATCGCGCCGACGATGGTCTCGTGGAATTCGTACCAGACGAGGCGTTTCAGGCCGTGTTTTTTGGTGAAGCCTTCGATGAGGCCTCCACGATGCTGCGAGACACGGCCGACAAGTTGGCTGCTGACGCCGATATAGATCACGCCGTGCTTCCGATTGGCCATCATGTAGCAGCCAATCAAGCTTCCGACACCGACCATCCTAATCCCCTCAACCGTCATCCTCGCCCTTGTGGCGAGGATCCGTATTCCGCGTTCTCGACCGAGGCGCACCGTTCGAAACCGAGCGTATGGATCCTAGGCACAGGGCCTAGGATGACGAAAGTAAACGTCCGCAGGAACTGACCATGTTCTCCAAAATCCTCATCGCCAACCGGGGCGAGATCGCGGTTCGGATCATCAAGACCTGCCGCAAGATGGGCATCAAGACGGTGCAGGTCTATTCGGAGGCCGACGCCGGGTCGCTGGCGGTCGAGATGGCCGACGAGGCGGTGCTGATCGGGCCGGCGCCGGCGGCGCAGTCGTATCTGCTGGCGGACAAGATCGTCGAGGCGGTGCGCCAGACGGGGGCGCAGGCCGTGCATCCGGGCTTCGGCTTCCTGAGCGAGAACGCCGGGTTCGCGCGGCGGCTGAGGGACGAGGGGATCGCCTTCATCGGCCCGAACCCCGAGGCCATCGAGGCCATGGGCGACAAGATCAGCTCCAAGAAGCTGGCGGCCGAGGCAGGCGTTTCGACCGTGCCGGGGCATATGGGGTTGATCGAGACGCCGGACGAGGCGGTCAGGATCGCGCGTGAGATCGGCTATCCGGTCATGATCAAGGCCTCGGCCGGCGGCGGCGGCAAGGGCATCCGCGTGGCCCATTCGGACGCCGACATGGCCGAGGGGTTTGCGGCGGTGAAGGCCGAGGCGCTGAACGCCTTCGGCGACGACCGGGTCTTTCTGGAAAAGTTCATCGTCGATCCGCGCCACATCGAGATCCAGGTGCTGGGCGACAAGCACGGCCATGTGGTCTACCTGTTCGAGCGCGAATGCTCGATCCAGCGCCGCAACCAAAAGGTCATCGAGGAGGCGCCGAGCCCCTTGCTGGACGAGGCCACCCGCGCCGCCATGGGGGCGCAGGCGGTCGCCCTGGCCCAGGCGGTGAACTATGACTCGGCCGGCACGGTCGAGTTCGTCGCCGGTCAGGACAAGAGCTTCTACTTCCTGGAAATGAACACCCGGCTGCAGGTCGAGCATCCGGTGACGGAGCTGATCACCGGCGTCGATCTGGTCGAACAGATGATCCGCTCGGCCTGGGGCGAGACACTGGCTTTCGAACAGAATGACCTGAAGATCGACGGCTGGGCCATCGAAAGCCGCATCTACGCCGAGGATCCCTATCGCGGCTTCCTGCCGTCCATCGGCCGGCTGGTTCGCTATGAGCAGCCGGAAGAAGGCGATCAGGGGGGCTATACGGTCAGAAACGATTCCGGCGTCCGAGAGGGCGACGAGATCAGCATGTTCTACGATCCCATGATCGCCAAACTGTGCGCCTGGGGTGAGACGCGCGAGGCGGCGGTCGAGGGCATGGCCCGCGCGCTGGAAGACACCCACCTGTCGGGTCTAGGCCACAATGTGCCCTTCCTGGCGGCAGTGATGGACCAGGACCGGTTCAAGTCCGGCAATCTGTCGACCAGCTATGTCAAGGACGAGTTCCCGGACGGCTTCCACGGCCTGAAACCGACGCAGGACCAGGAGCGCATCCTGATCGCCTCGGCGCTGGCCATGCACGAGGTCATCGCCGAACAGGACGGCGACCCGTCGGATCGCACTGACTGGATCGTGATGATCGACAAGACGCCGCACGGCGTCGGCCTGTCCTATGACGAGGACGAGGAGATGATCCTGACCCTGACGGGCGGGGGCGACATCCGCCTGTCGGACATCGACTGGCGGCCGGGTCTGGCCCAGTTCAAGGCCGATCTGGACGGCGAGCCCTTCACCGCCGAGGTCAATCGCGTCGCCGACGGCTTCGACATCCGCCACCGTGCGGCCAAGGCGCGGGTGCGGGTGCTGCGGCCCCACGTCGCCGAACTGTATGCGCGCCTGCCGGAAAAGGTCGCGGCGGACACCTCCAAGATGGTGCTGTCGCCGATGCCGGGGCTGGTGGTCTCGATCCCGGTGGTCGTCGGCCAGGAGGTCAAGACCGGCGAGACGGTGGCCATCATCGAGGCCATGAAGATGCAGAACATCCTGAAGGCCGAGCGCGACGGGGTGGTGAAGGCCGTCGGCGCCAAGGACGGCGATCCCGTGGCGGCGGACGACGTGCTGGTGGAGTTCGGGTGATGACGGGCTTTCCCGCGCCCACGCCTCTGGAATGGCGCGAGGCGGCCCAGAAGGCGCTGAAGGATCGACCGATCGAGTCGCTGATGCATCTCGACGCCGATCAGCTGGTGACGCGGCCGTTGTATGCGGGCGCGACGGGCGTGCAGCCGATCTTCGCCCCGCGTCCATCCGACTCCGAAGGCCGGGCCTGGGATCTGCGGACGCTGGTGGAGGGCGACGATGCCGAGGCGGTCAACGCCGCCGTCCTGACCGATCTGGAGAACGGCGCGGCGTCGGTGGTGCTGAAGGGGCGGGTGCTGGCGGATTCCGCCCCGCTCAGCCGGGCGCTGGAAGGCGTCGCGCTGGAGCTGGCGCCGGTCGCGCTGGACGCCGGGATCGACGGGCCGGATGCAGCCAATGCCCTGGCGGTCGTCGCGAAGGGCTCGCCGCGCGCCAAGCTGCGGTTTCATATGGACCCGGTCTCGGCCTTCGCCGAGGCGGGCGGCGCCCCGCGTTCGGTGGAAGAGCATCTGAGCCTGGCGGCCAATACGGCGGCGCGTCATGCGGGCGCCTATCCCGACGCGACCTTCTTCATGGGCAGCGGCCGGGTCGCACACGAGGCGGGCGGTTCGACGGCGCAGGAGCTGGCCTTTGCGGCGTCCAGCGTCGTGGCCCATGCGAAGGCGGCGGTCGAGGCCGGAATGTCGGTCGAGGCGGCTTTGCGCGGCACGGTCGTCGGCCTGTCGGTCGATGCGGAATATTTCGACAGCCTGGCCAAGGTGCGGGCCATGCGGCTGATCTGGGCCAGCCTGGCGAAGGCGTTCGACGTGGACGTTCCGGCTGTGATCGAGGCGCGCTCGTCGCGACGGATGCTGTCGGCGCGCGATCCCTGGCCCAATCTGCTGCGGCTGACGGCGGCGGGCTTCGCCGGCGCGGTCGGCGGGGCGGACGTGGTGGTGCTGGACGGCTTCACTCGCGCCTCCGGAACGTCGGACGCCTTCGCTCGGCGACAGGCGAGGAACACCCAGCTGGTGCTGATGGAGGAGGCCAATCTGGGCCGGGTCGATGATCCGGCCGCCGGCTCCTGGTATCTGGACGCCCGCACGCGCGATCTGGCCGAGGCCGGCTGGGCCGAGTTCCAGATGATCGAGGCCGAGGGCGGTCTGGTCGAGGCCCTGAAGGGTTCGGTCATCCAGCCCCGCATCGCCCGCGCCCGCGCGATCCGCGAGGCGGCTCTGAAGAACGGTGCGGCCCAGATCATCGGCGTGACCAAATATGTGGACGCGGACGTGCGGCCGGCGCCGGTCGAGGCGGCCGATGAGGCGGGCGTGGCGGTCGAACGGGTCTGTGAGCCACTGACGCCGATCCGGTTCGCCGCAGCCTTCGAGGAGGCGGCTCAATGAGTGCTTTTGGAAGTTTCCCTGACTTCAGCAAGATCGCCCTGAACCTCGATGCGACCGGGCAGGGGCCGACGCGCGATCCTTGGCTGACGCCCGAGGGGCTGACGGTCGAGACCGCCTATGGTCCCGACAGCACGGACGCGCTGGATCACCCGCACGGCCTGCCGGGGTTCGCGCCGTTCGTGCGTGGTCCCTATCCGACCATGTATGCGGGCAATCCCTGGACCATCCGCCAGTATGCCGGGTTCTCGACCGCCGAGGAGTCCAACGCCTTCTATCGCCGTAACCTGGCGGCCGGTCAGAAGGGGCTGAGCATCGCCTTCGATCTGGCGACGCACCGGGGCTATGACAGCGACCACCCGCGGGTGAAGGGCGACGTCGGCATGGCGGGCGTCGCCATCGACAGCATCTATGACATGCGCACCCTGTTCGACGGGATCCCGCTGGACCAGATGTCGGTGTCGATGACGATGAACGGGGCGGTGCTGCCGATCCTGGCCCTCTATGTCGTCGCGGCCGAAGAACAGGGCGTGCTGCACGCCAAGCTGACCGGGACCATTCAGAACGACATTCTGAAGGAGTTCATGGTCCGCAACACCTACATCTATCCGCCCGAGCCCTCGATGCGGATCATCGCGGACATCTTCGCCTGGACGGCGCAGGAGACGCCGAAGTTCAACTCGATCTCGATCAGCGGCTATCACATGCAGGAGGCGGGAGCCTCGGCGGATATCGAGCTGGCCTATACGCTGGCGGACGGGATCGAATATCTGCGCGCTGGCGTCGCGGCGGGCATGCCGATCGATCGGTTCGCGCCGCGCCTGAGCTTCTTCTGGGCTATCGGCATGAACTATTTCATGGAGGTGGCCAAGATGCGCGCCGGCCGCCTGCTGTGGGCCGAGGCGGTGCGCAAGGAGGGCGGGGTCGATCCCAAGTCGCTGTCGCTGCGCGCCCACTGTCAGACCTCGGGGTGGAGCCTCGCCGCACAGGACGTGTTCAACAATGTGCCTCGCACCATGGTCGAGGCCATGGCGGCGGCGGGCGGTCAGACGCAAAGCCTGCACACCAATGCGCTGGATGAGGCCCTGGCCCTGCCCACCGACTTCTCGGCCCGGATCGCGCGCAACACCCAGATCCTGTTGCAGCAGGAGACGGATCTGACGCGGGTCATCGATCCCTGGGGCGGCAGCTTCTATGTCGAACGGCTGACGCACGAACTGGCCGAACGGGCGAGGGCCCACATGGCCGAGGTCGAGGCCCTGGGCGGCATGGCCAAGGCGATCGAAGCCGGCATCCCCAAGCTGCGGATCGAGGAGTCCGCCGCCAAGACCCAGGCCCGGATCGACACCGGCCAGCAGACGGTGGTCGGGGTGAACAAATATCTGAACCCTGTCGTCGACGACATCCCGATGCTCAAGGTCGACAATGCGGCTGTGCTGGCCGCCCAGATCGACAAGCTGAAGCGCCTGAGGGCCGAGCGGGATCAGGCGGCGACCGATGCGGCGCTGAACGCCCTGACAGAAGGGGCGCGCGGGAACGCCAACCTGCTGGAGCTGGCGGTTCAGGCCGCCCGCGCCAAAGCGACGGTGGGTGAAATCTCCGACGCGCTGGAGGCCGCCTTCGGCCGCCACGTCGCGACGGTCCAGACCGTGTCGGGCGTCTACGCCAAGGAGGCGGGGACCGACGCCCGCTTCGCCCGCGCCCGCGAGATGGTCGCGACCTTCGTCGAGAACGACGGCGGGCCGCCGCGCATTCTGATCGCCAAACTGGGCCAGGACGGACACGACCGGGGCCAGAAGGTCGTCGCGACCGGATACAGCGATCTGGGCTTTGACGTTACGGCGGGCAGCCTGTTCCAGACGCCGTCGGAGGCTGCTCAAGAAGCCGTCGAGAAGGGCGTTCACGCGGTCGGCGCATCATCGCTGGCGGCCGGGCACCTGACGCTGGTGCCCGAGCTGAAGGCCGAGCTGGAGAAGCTGGGCCGGCCCGACATCATGATCGTGGTCGGCGGGGTGATCCCGCCGTCCGACGTGCAGCCCCTGCTCGATATGGGCGCGGCCGCCGTCTATCCGCCCGGTTCGGCCATCGCCGATACGGCGGTCGACCTGATCGAGAAGCTGAACCAGCGTCTGGGTTACGCCCAGCCCGCCCCCGACAAGGACAAGTCATGATCGGCGCCCTGAACCACGTCGGCGTCGCCACGCCATCCATCGCCGACTCGATCAAATTGTATCGCGATATCCTGGGCGCTACGAAGATCGGTGAGCCGTTCGACCTGCCGGCGCAGGGGGTGAAGGTCTGTTTCGTCGATACGCCGACGGCCCAGATCGAGCTGATCGAACCCTATGACGACACCAGTCCCATCGTCGGCTTCCTGGCCAAGAGTCCTAAGGGCGGCCAGCACCACGTCTGTTTCGAGGTCGCCGACATCCACGCCGCCATCGCCGAGATGCGCGCCAAGGGGGTGACGATCCTGGGCACAGGCGAGCCGCGCATCGGGGCGCACGGGACGCCGGTGGTCTTCCTTCATCCCAAGGCGATGGGCGGCGTGCTGATCGAACTGATGGAGACGCCGAAAGCGGGGCATTAAGCGGAGCCTTTGGTCAGGTTGGGCCGTTGAAGGCGAAACCAGAGGACATGACATGATGTCGCACCGCCTGACCGCCTTCGTCGCCATCGCCGCCCTGACCGGCGCCGCAGCCTGCTCTCGCACCGAACCCGAACAGCCCGCCGCGCCGGTCGAGCCAGCGGCCGCGCCTGCATCCGACGCGCCCTCGGTCGGGTATGCCTGCGAAAGCGGCGCGACGCTTCAGGTCCAGTATGTTGACAGCGACAACGCCAGGCTGACCCATCAGAACCAGACCTACGCCCTGCGTTCGGTGCAGGCCGCCAGCGACGCGCGCTATGTCGGCGGCGGGGTGGAATGGTGGACGGCGACGCGCGATGGGCAGGAGAGCGGCACGCTGAGTCGACTGGGTCCGGACGGCACGACCGGCGTCGCGGTGCTGGAGCGCTGCTCGCGGCCTATCCCCGGGGCTGATGCGATGCCCGGACAGTTGCCGACGCCGGGTCAGACGCCGACCGAGGCGACCGGCGGGGTCCTGCCCGCTGCGCTGCCTTGCAAGGGGCCGCAACTGACGCTGGCGGCGGGCGACGGCGATGCGGGCGCGGGAAATCGGGTCAACAACTTTAGTCTTCAGAATATCGGAACCCAGGCCTGCAGCCTGACCGGCTATCCGACAGTGACCTTACAGGACGCGCGCGGGCGCACTTTGTCGTCCGTCCGCGCCGAACAGAGCCCAGGAAGCTATTTCCGCCAAGGCCAAGTCCCGACGCCTGTCCAACTGGCGCCCCGCGCCAAGGCCTATTTCGAAATGGCCTGGAGCGTCGTGCCTAATGAAGCCATGCAAAAGACGTGTCCCGACGCGGCTGCGATAAAGGTCACGGCGCCCAGCGATACGGCCGCCGTCAGCCTACCGTTCTCGTTCAGCCCTTGCGGCGGTCGCATCCGCGTCAGTCCGATCCGGGCCGAGGCCAACCCGGCGCCGGCGACCTGAGGCGGGTGGAAACTGATCGAAAATCGGCGTAGGTCGCGGCCCATGACCCAGAGCTTCTACGACCGCGTCGCCGGCGAACTGTCCGAGATCGACGCCCAGGGCCTGACCAAGCCCGAACGCATCATCGCCTCGCGCCAAGGGCCTGTGATCCAGGTCGCCGGACGCGACGTGCTGAACTTCTGCGCCAACAACTACCTCGGTCTGGCCGGCGACGAACGCGTCACCCAGGCCGGGATCGCGGCGCAGCAGAAGTGGGGCGCGGGCACCGCCTCGGTCCGCTTCATCTGCGGCACCCTGGAGATCCACAAGGAGCTTGAGGCCGCCATCGCAGGCTATCTCGGCTTCGAGGACGCCATCCTGTTCGCCGCCGCCTTCGACGCCAACGGCGGCCTGTTCGAACCCCTGCTGGGCGAGAACGACGCCATCGTCTCCGACAGCCTTAACCATGCGTCAATCATTGACGGCGTGCGGCTGTGCAAGGCCAAACGCTATCGGTTCGCCAACTCCGACATGGACGAGTTGGAAAGCCGGCTGAAGGAAGCCCGAGCCGCCGGCGCCCGCGACATCATCATCGCCACCGACGGCGCCTTCTCGATGGACGGCTATATCGCCAAACTGGATCAGATCCGAGCGCTGGCCGACAAATACGACGCCCTGATCATGGTGGACGACTGCCACGCGACGGGCTTCCTGGGTCCGCAGGGCAAGGGCTCCTTCGCCCACCACGGGGTCGAAGTCGATTTCGTCACCGGCACCTTCGGCAAGGCCCTGGGCGGCGCCATGGGCGGCTTCATCTGCGCGAAGAAGTCTGTGGTCGAACTGCTGAAACAGCGGGCGCGGCCCTATCTGTTCTCCAACGCCCTGGCGCCAGCCGTATGCGGGTCCAGCCTGGAGGCGATCCGCATCGCACAAGGGACGGAAGGCGATGCATTGCGCACCCGCCTGTCGGCCAACGCCCATCGCTATCGTGGGGCCATGTCGGACGCGGGCTTCACCCTGCTGGACGGCGAACATCCTATCATCCCGGTCATGCTGGGCGACGCCAAGCTGGCGCAGGATTTCGCGGCGCGGGCGCTGGAGCTGGGCGTCTATGTGATCGGGTTCAGCTTCCCGGTGGTTCCGCGCGGCCAGGCTCGCATCCGCACACAGATGTCGGCGGCGCATAGCTTCGATCAGATCGACCGGACGGTCGAAGTGTTGACCCAGGCGGGACGGGAACTGGGCGTCATTTAGCCCTTCACGCCCGCCATCAACGAAGACCAGGCGGCGAGGAGGCGTGGGGCCTCAGCCGCGGGTTTCGGGATGAACCCGGAGCCGTGATTTCAGGGAGTTGAGACTATGACCGACACGATGAAAGCCCTGGCCAAGACCGCGCCCGGCATCGGCCTTGAATTGATCGACGCCCCGATCCCGCAGGCGGGGCCTGAGGATGTGCTGATCCGGGTGCATCGCACGGCGGTCTGCGGCACGGATATCCACATCTGGAACTGGGACGAATGGTCCCAGAAGAACGTGCCGACGCCGATGATCACCGGCCACGAGTTCGCCGGCGAGATCGTCGCCATCGGCAAGGACGTCGATCGCCCGCTGAAGATCGGCCAGCGCGTCTCGGCCGAGGGCCACGTCATCGACCTGAACTCCGAAGCGGCCCGCGCCGGCCATTTCCACCTGGACCCCAAGACGCGCGGCATTGGCGTGAACCGCCAGGGCGCCTTCGCCGAGTTCGTGGTGGCGCCGGCCTTCAACGTGATCGAACTGCCGGACGAGGTGCCCTATGAGATCGGCTCGATCCTGGATCCGTTCGGCAATGCGGTTCACACCGCCCAGCAGTTCGACCTGCTGGGCGAGGACGTGCTGGTCACAGGCGCCGGCCCCATCGGCATGATGGCCGCGGCCGTGGCGCGTCATGCGGGCGCGCGCACCGTGGTCCTGACCGACATCAACGACTTCCGGCTTGAGCTGGCGCAGAAGGTGGCGCCGGGCGTTCGCACCGTGAATACGACCAAGGAAGACATCCATGATGTCATGAAGGAGCTGGGCCTGAAGGTCGGCTTTGACGTGGCGCTGGAGATGTCGGGTTCGCCCATCGCCTTCAAACAGTGTGTCGATACCCTGATCATGGGCGGCGGCATGGCGCTGCTGGGCATTCCCGGCAAGCCGATGGAAACCGACTGGGGCGCGATCATCCTGAAGGCGCTGACCATCAAGGGCGTCTACGGCCGCGAAATGTTCACCACCTGGCGCAAGATGCTGGGCCTGCTGAAGGCTGGCCTGGACCTCAGCCCGCTGATCACGCACCGCCTAGGCTACGCCGACTACCGCGAAGGCTTCGAAGCCATGAAGTCGGGCCAGTCGGGCAAGGTCGTGCTAGACTGGGACAAGGCCGCCTGAGAGACGAATACTGCTGATCAGACAGCCAGCAGCTGTTTGATCAGCGCCTTTTCGAACCCCTTGGTCTCTGACCCCGGCAAGGCCTTGCCGATCTCGCCGCTTTCGAACAGGGCGAAGACCTTGGGGTGGACGTAGGAAGCGCGGCAGACGGTGGGGGTGTTGCCCAACAGGCCTGAGACCGCCTTGACGCAGACGGTGATCTTTCGCTTGGCGTCGGTGGGCGAGGTCGGGGCCTCGGTGTCGCGCAGCGCCCGCGCCGCCGACACTGTGCCGGCCCAGGTGCGGAAGTCCTTGGCCGAGAACTGCTCGCCCATCGCCTCTCGGATGTAGGCGTTCACGTCGTCGGAATCGACCGGGCACAGCGTCCCGTCGTCCGTACGGTATTTGAACAGTTGCTGGCCGGGCAGGCCTTCCAGCTGCCGCACGACCTTGGCCAGGCGCCGATCCTTGACGCTGACGCTGTGGTCCTTGCCGCTCTTGCCGCGAAACTCGAACGTCAGGGCTGCGCCGTCGACATCGATGTGGCGCTTGTGCAGGGTCGTCAGGCCGTAGCTGCGGTTCTGTTTGGCGTAGATGGAGTTGCCGACCCGGATCAGGGTGATCTCCAGCAGGCGGACGGCGGTCGCCAGCACCTTGTCGCGACAGACGCCGCGCAGGGCCAGATCATGTTCGACCTTGTCGCGCAGTTTCGGCAGGTTGCGCGAGAAGGCTGGCAGCTTGTCGAACTTGTTTTCGGAGCGGGCCGTGCTCCAGTCGTTGTGATAGCGGTATTGTTTGCGGCCCTTCACATCCCGGCCGGTCGCCTGGATATGGCCGTTAGCCTTGGGACAGATCCAGACGTCGGTCCACGCGGGCGGGATGGCCAGGGCGCGGATGCGGGCCAGGGTCTTGGCGTCCGACACAGTCTTGCCCTTGGCGTCGCGATAGGACCAGCCCTTGCCGGCGCGGCGACGGGTCAGGCCCGCGAACTCGTCGCTGCAATAGCTGAGGCCTTGAGGGACTTCGGCGGCGATGTCGAAGGCTTGCGATCCGTCAGCCATCACCCGTTCGCCTTTTCGAGGCGGTCATGCAGCCGTTTGATCCAGCGCTCGGCCGGGTCGCCGCCCCACAGCAGCCAGGCGATATAGCCGGCCGAAGGATCGGTGCGGCTGCCCCAGCCCTTGCCGTCCTTGTCCACGGTGTGGCGGGCGAAGTAGCTGTAGATGTCCTTGATATCCTTGTCCGAGACGGGCTTCTGATCCGCCAGCTGATGGGCGCGGCGTACGCCGACCTCGGTGCCGCCCCGGTCGTGCTTGTCACGCAGGTCGAGACCGCGCTTGGCCTGGGTCGCGACGCCCTTGGGCGGCTTGCGTTGTGCGTCGGTGAGGGTGGTTTCGGCGGCCATCGCATCTTTCCGTACAAGGACTTGGGCCGAACGCCGTGTCTGGCGCGCGAGTTCCGCTTGACCGCGCGGGCCGGGCGCGGGACGAGGCGGCATGAACTATCGCCACAGCTTTCACGCCGGAAACTTCGCCGACCTGGTCAAGCATGCCCTGGTGCTGTGGTTGGTGCAGGCGCGGCAGGCGGCGGGGCCTCTGACGGTCTTCGACACCCACGCGGGGGCCGGGCTGTACGATCTGTCGGGGGATGGCGCGCGGTCAAAGGAGGCCGAGGCCGGCGTGGCGCGGCTGATGTCCGCGGAGGGGCGGACGACGCTGATGGATGCGCTGGCGGCCGAGGTCGCGGCTCTGAATCCTGAGGGCGGCGCGCGGTTCTATCCGGGGTCGCCGTTGCTGGTCGCGGACGCGCTGACCCCCGGCGGTCGGTATGTCGGATTCGAGCTGAACCCGCCGGTTCGAGCCATGCTGACCGAGGCGATGGCGGGGCGAGCGAACGCCGAGGCGCGAGAGGGCGACGGTTATTCGTCGGTGTTGGCGGAGGCGGCGAAGGTGCGCGGTCCGCTGGTGCTGATCGACCCGCCGTTCGAAAAGCCCGACGACTATGTCCGCTCGGCCGAGACCGCGATCACGGTGGTGAAGCGCGATCCGACGGCGACGGCAGCGATCTGGACACCGCTGAAGGATCTGGAGACCTTCGACGGCTTCATCCGGCGGCTGCAGGGCAAGGCGGGATCGACCCTGGTCGCCGAGGCGCGGCTGAGGCCGCTGACCAATCCGATGAAGATGAACGGCTGCGCCATGGTGGTGGTCAATCCGCCGGCGGGCGCGGAAGCGGCTGCGACCGAGATCTGCGGCTGGGTCGCGGGTGCGCTCGGCGAGGCGGGCGGCCGGGCCGAGGTCTGGACCTTCTGACCGCAGTCACTAGGTTGGTGGCATGACGCGCATCGCCATTCTGGAAACCGGACACCTGCCGGAGCATCTGAAGGACGATTTCGACGACTATCCCGCGCGGTTTCGGGCCCTGCTGGGCGAGGGCGTGCCGACGACGCGGTTCGACGTGCAGTCGGGGCAACTGCCCGAGGATCCATCAGTCTTTCAGGGGGCTATCGTCACGGGGTCGGCGGCGGGGGTCTATGACGACCTGCCGTGGATCCCGCAGCTGATCGATTGGTTGAGGGCGGCGCGGGGGCGGACGCGGCTGGTCGGCATCTGTTTCGGGCATCAGGCGCTGGCCCATGCGTTCGGCGGGGTGGTGGAGAAGTCGCACAAGGGCTGGGGCGTGGGGCTGCACCGCTATGACGTGCGCGAGGATGCGCCGTGGATGCATCCGCGCGCGCGGACGATCGCCATTCCCGTTTCGCATCAGGATCAGGTGGTCGCGGTTTCGGACGATGCGCGGGTGATCGCGTCCAGCGGGTTTACGCCTTACGCCGGTCTGGCCTGGGGCGACGATGCGATCTCGTTCCAGTGCCACCCGGAGTTTCAGCCGGACTATGCGGCGGCGCTGATCGAGGGACGGCGTGGGGCGCGCATCCCGCATGATGTGGCGGATCAGGCGATCGACAGTCTGAAGCGGCCCAACGACCGGGCGGTGCTGACCGCCTGGATCCGCGCTTTCTTGCTGCTGACCCCGCCGCCGGTCGAGGATGACGGCAGCGGGATCTAGAGGCCCAGCAGCCGGATCAGCCCCAGCGCCAGCACCACTAGGGCGCCCAGCGACAGGACGACGGCGGCGACGACGCGGCCGCCGGCGCGGGCGACGGCGCGGATGTCGGTCTGGAGGCCCAGGGCGGCCATGGCGACCACGGTCAGCAGGCCCGAGGCGGCGGCCATGGGCGCCAGCGCGGCCTGCGGGATCAGGTCAAACGAGCGCAGGCCGATCATCACCAGAAAGCCGATGATGAACCAAGGGAGCAGGCGCGACAGGCCGGGCTTTGCGGCGCCGGGCGCGCGGTCGCGGAAGATCAACGACAGGGCGAGGATGACGGGACCGAGCATCAGAACGCGCACCAGCTTGACCACCGTGCCGGTTTGCGTGGCGACGGCGCCGAAGGGCGCGGCGGCGGCCAGAACCTGCGGCACCGCATAGACGGTCAGACCGGCCAGAGCGCCGTATTGCAGGCCGTTCAGATGGATCAGGCCGCCCAGCAGGGGCAGGGCCACAACCACGATCACGCCAAGCACGGCGGTGAAGGCGATGGAGGCGGCGACCTCCTTCCCGTCGGCGTCGATGACGGGGGCGACGGCGGCGATGGCGGAGTTGCCGCAGATGGCGTTGCCGCAGGCGACCAGCAGAGCCATGCGCGGGTTCAGGCCCAGGGCGCGGCCGACGGCGAAACCGACGACGATGGCGAGCGCGACCAGGGCGAAGATGCCCAGGACGAAGCCGACGCCCAGCGACGACAGGGTGGCGGCGCTGACCGAGGCGCCGAGCAGCACCACCGCGACCTCCAGCAGGGTCTTGGCCGAGAAGTCGATGCCGGCCTTGAACCGCGTATCGGGCGTCCAGGCGGTGCGGACGGCGGCGCCCAGCAGGATGGCCAGCACAAGCGGCTCCAGCCAGACATGGCCGATCACGTCGCGCTCGATGCTGGTCAGCCCGATGGCTGCCAGCGTCACAAGCAAGCACAGCATGATGCCCGGCCGGATCGTGCGCCCGAACGCCGGCGCTGACGCCATGGACGGTGTGTGCGCGGACGCGGGCAGGGCGGCGGACTTCATCGTCAAGCGTGATGCGCCAACCCTCGACGGCCGTCCAACGGATAGTTATGCTCGTTTCAATCCGATTTGGAGATCAATCGTGACTCTGGAACGCCTGCGGATCTTCGTCGCTGTCGCCGAGCGTGACCACGTGACGGCGGCGGCGCGGGCGCTGAACCTGACACAGTCGGCCGTGTCGAACGCCATCGCCGCTCTGGAAGCCGAGCATGACGTGCGGTTGTTCGATCGGGTCGGGCGGGGCGTCGTGCTGAACGAAACCGGTCGCGCCTTCCTGCCCGAGGCCAAGGCGGTGCTGGCGCGAGCGGCGGCGGCCGAGGCGGCGCTGGCGGACATGAGCGCCCTGCGGCGCGGGCGTCTGGCGGTGTTCGCCAGCCAGACCATCGCCAGCTACTGGCTGCCGCGCCGGCTGGTGGATTTCCATACGGCCTATCCCGGCGTCGAACTGGCCGTCGAGATTGGCAATACGCGAGAGGCGGCGCAGGCGGTGCTGAGCGGCGCCGCCGAGATCGGCCTGGTCGAGGGGGCGGTGGACGAACCGGCCCTGTCGCAGGTTCAGGTGGGGTCGGATCGGCTGGCCGTGCTGGTGACGCCTGACCATCCGTGGGCGACGCGACGTCGGCTGGAGGCGAAGGATCTGGCGGGCCAGCCCTGGGTGCTGCGCGAGGTTGGGTCGGGCACGCGCTCGACGCTGGAGGCGGCGGTGCGGGACATGGGGGTCGATCCCGCGACCCTTTCGGTGTCGATGACCCTGCCGTCGAACGAGGCCGTGCTGGCGGCGGCCGAGGCGGGGGCGGGGGCCACGGCCCTGTCGGAAAGCGTGGCCTATGCGTCGGTGGCCGCCGGGCGGCTGGTGACGGCGCCCTTCACCCTGCCCGAGCGGCCGTTCCGCCTGTTACGACACCGCGAACGGTATCGCAGCCGGGCCGGCGACGTGTTCGTCGAGGCGATGGGATAATCCTCCCCCAATCTCGCTCATCCCCGCGAAAGCGGGGACCCAGTCCTTTGGGCGATCAATGTTTGGGCGGGTTCGGGGCTGTCATGCAGACAACTGTGCAAACGGCAACACTGGGTCCCCGCCTTCGCGGGGATGAGCGGATCTATTTTAGGGCCACTTCACCACAGGCGGCATGGACGACAGGATCGAGTCGACGTTCCCGCCCGTCTTCAGCCCGAACATGGTGCCGCGGTCGTAGAGCAGGTTGAACTCGACGTAGCGGCCGCGGCGGATCAGCTGTTCCTCGCGCTCTTCCGCCGTCCACGGCTCGGCCATGCGCGCGGCGACGATGCGGGGATAGACGTCCAGGAAGGCCAGGCCGATGTCGCGGGTGAAGGCGAAGTCGCGGTCATAGTCGCCGCTGTCGTGATGGTCGTAGAAGACCCCGCCGGTGCCGCGCGGCTCCTTTCGGTGTGGCAGATAGAAATACTCGTCGCACCAGGCCTTGTATTTGGCGTGCCAGGTCGGGTCGTGGGCGTCGCAGGCGGCCTGCATGGCGGCGTGGAAGGCGACGGTGTCGGGGTGATCCTGGCGGCGATCCGCCATCAGCACAGGCGTCAGGTCGCCGCCGCCGCCGAACCAGCTCTTGGTCGTGGCGATGAAGCGGGTGTTCATGTGGACGGCCGGAATGCGCGGGCTGACGGGATGGCAGATCAGGCTGATCCCTGTCGCGAAGAAGCGCGGATCGACATCGGCGCCGGGCACGGTCTTGGCGTAGTCGGCGGGGAAGGCGCCATGCACCGTCGAGACGTGGACGCCGACCTTTTCGAACAGGCGACCGTGCATCATGCCCATGACGCCGCCGCCGCCCTCTGGCCGTTCCCATGCGGTGCGGACGAAGCGACCGGGCTCGCCGGGGAACAGATCGGTAGTGGCTGCATCCTCCAGCGCCTCGAAGGCGGCATGGATGCGGTCGCGCAGATGTTCGAACCAGGCGCGGGTCTCGACCTTCTTCAGGTCGAGCGGATCGGAGAAGACGGCGTCGCTCATGGCGCGCTTGAACCACGTCGCGGCCGCGGCGTCATCCGGACAGGTTGTCATAAGCAGAATCGCGGGCGCTAATGGCCGTCTGCCGTTTTCAGGAACCCGCCCATGATCCGTCGTCTCGTCTCCGTCGCCGTCGCCTCGCTCGCGCTGGGAGGGGCGGTCCAGGCCCAGGACGCCGATGAGGCTAGGATGATGGAGATCTTGAAGACCACGCCCCTGATCGACGGGCACAACGACCTGCCGTGGGCGCTGCGACAGCAGTATGGGAATGACGTTTACGCCGTTGATCTGACGAAGAATCTGGCCGCGTCGACCAAATTGCATACCGACATCGCGCGCCTGCGGGCCGGGGGCGTGGGAGGGCAGTTCTGGTCCGTTTATGTGCCCGCCAGCCTGACGCCGCTGGAGGCGGTCGAGGAAACCTTTGAGCAGATCGATACGGCCAAGCGCATCATCGCCGCCCATCCCGACACCTTCGGCCTGGCGACCACGGCGGACGAGGTGGATGCGGTGTTCAGATCGGGCCGGATCGCCAGCCTGATCGGGATGGAGGGCGGCTATTCGATCGACGATTCCCTGGCCCTGTTGCGGGAATTCTACCGGGCCGGCGCACGCTATATGACCCTGACCCACTCCAAGACCACGACATGGGCCGACAGCGCGACGGACGCGCCGAAATGGGGAGGCCTCAGCCCGTTCGGCGAGGAGGTCGTCAAGGAGATGAACCGGCTGGGCATGATGGTCGACCTGAGCCACGTCTCCGAAGAGACGATGCTGGACGCCATGCGCGTGTCCGATGCGCCGGTGATCTTCTCTCATTCGTCGGCGCGGGCGGTCACGGATCATCCGCGCAACGTGCCGGATCGGGTGCTGCGGATGATGCCGCAGGACGGCGGCATCGTGATGATCAATCTGGCGCCCGGCTTCGTGTCCGAGGCGGTGCGGGCCTGGAACGGGGCCAAGGCGGGCGAGGAGGCGCGGCTGAAGACCCTGAACCCGGGCGATCCCGGCGCGGTCGAGGCCGGGCTGACCGCCTGGACCGTCGCCAATCCGACACCCCAGGCGACCCTGACCGACGTGGTGGCGCATATTCAGCACGTGCGCGAAGTGGCGGGCATCGATCATGTCGGCCTGGGCGCCGACTTCGACGGCATCGGCAGCCTGCCGGAAGGCATGGGCGGGGTGGACGCCTATCCGCGCATCCTGGCGGCCCTGATGGCGGCGGGCTGGACCGAGGCCGACATCCGCAAGATCGCCGGCGACAACCTGCTGCGGGTCATGCGGGCGGTCGAGGCCGTCGCGGCGTCAAAAGCCGGCGAGCGGCCGTCGATGGCGCGGCTGGAGCCCGCGTCGGCTCAGAACTGACCGACCCCGCCCGTCTGGCGCAGGCCTTCCCACAGGGCGATTCCGGCGGTGACCGACAGGTTCAGCGAGCGGGCGTCGGGTCGCAGCGGCACGACGACGCGCGCGGCGGCGGCCGCGTGGACGTAGTCGGGCGCGCCGGCGCTTTCCTTGCCGAACAGCAGGGTGTCGTCGGCCTGGAAGACGAAATCGGGCAGGGGCGTCGCGCCTTTGGTCGTAAGCAGCACCAGCCGACCGGCCGGACGATCCGTCTGGAAGGCCTCCCAGTCGGCGTGGCGGATCATGTGCGACAGCGGGCCGTAGTCGAGGGCCGCGCGCTTCATGGCGCGGTCGTCGAAACGGAAGCCCGTCGGCTCGATCACATGCAGATCGACGCCGAAACAGGCTGACAATCGGATGCAGGCTCCGACGTTCTGAGGAATGTCCGGTTGAAAAAGGGCGAGACGCATTCTAAGGCCTGACATACGCGCGGCGAGGGGGTTTGTCGCGGTCTGTTTGCGAGCGTTTCGCAAGAAACGTCAGCGGCTTGCGTCCAAACCGGCGCAAGTCACGGGCCGTCGGGGATTCCCGGCGTCTTTTGTTGGTTCGTGCCGTGGCTGGGGACGCCCTTGGGGGTCTTCTGCGGCGTTCGAGAGGTGGAAACGTGGCCGAATCGGTCGTGCATACGGAAGACGGTCACAGCCCAGAGGGCGGTGATCCCAATCGTCGGGACTTCATCTACATCGCGGCGGGCGCCGCAGCGGTCGGCGCGGGCGCCATGATCGCCTGGCCGCTGATCAACCAGATGAATCCGGCGGCCGATACGCTGGCGCTGGCGTCGATCGAGTTCGACCTGACCAAGGTTCAGGAAGGCCAGCAGGTCGTCATCAAATGGCAGGGCAAGCCGGTGTTCGTGCGCTACCGCACCCCGGCAGAGCTTCAGAAGGTCATCGCGGACGATCACGCCCCGGACCTGAAACAGCCCCAGACCGACGCCGAGCGCACCAAGCCGGGTCACGAGAAATATCTGGTGGTTATCGGTTCGTGCACGCACCTGGGCTGCGTGCCGACCTTCGGCGCGGGCGATTACGGCGGCTGGTTCTGCCCCTGCCACGGCTCGCACTACGACGCCTCCGGCCGCATTCGTAAGGGGCCTGCGCCTCTGAACCTGGTGGTGCCGGAATACGATTATCTGTCCGACACCCGCGTCAAGATCGGCTGAGGACCAAGGGGGAATCATGAGCGATCACGAGAGCACCTACGTCCCGAAGACGGGCGTCGAGAAGTGGCTGGACACCCGGCTGCCGATTATCCGTTTCGGCGCGGACTACATGTCCCTGCCGACGCCGCGGAACCTGAACTACTGGTGGACCTTCGGCGGCATCCTGGCCCTGTGCCTGATGACGCAGATCATCACCGGCATCGTCCTGGCCATGCACTATACGCCGAATGTCGACCTGGCCTTCGCCTCGGTCGAGCGCATTATGCGCGACGTGAACGGCGGCTGGCTGATCCGCTACGTCCACGCCAACGGCGCGTCGATGTTCTTCATCGCCGTCTATCTGCACATGCTGCGCGGCCTCTACTACGGCTCGTACAAGGCGCCGCGCGAGATGATCTGGATCATCGGCTGCGTGATCTTCTTCCTGATGATCGCCACCGCCTTCCTGGGCTACGTCCTGCCGTGGGGCCAGATGTCGTTCTGGGGCGCTGAGGTCATCACCAACCTGATCGGCGCCATCCCGGTGCTGGGCGAGCCGATCCTGATCTGGCTGCGCGGCGGCCCGGCGATCGACAATGCGACGCTGAACCGCTTCTTCTCGCTGCACTATCTGCTGCCGTTCGCCATCCTGGGCTGCGTCGTGCTGCACCTTTGGGCGCTGCACTCGGCCGGTCAGAACAACCCGGTCGGCATCCTGATCCCGAAGGATCGGGAGAAGAAGGACACGTTGCCGTTCCACCCGTATTTCACGGTCAAGGACGGCTTTGCGATCATCCTGTTCCTGATCCTGTTCGCCATCTTCGTCTTCTATCAGCCGAACGCTCTGGGCCACGCCGACAACTACATCCCGGCCAACCCGCTGCAGACGCCGGCGCACATCGTGCCCGAGTGGTACATGCTGCCCTTCTACGCGATCCTGCGCGCCATTCCGGACAAGTTCGGCGGCGTGGTGGCGATGTTCAGCGCCATCGGCGTGCTGTTCGTCCTGCCTTGGCTGGATACGTCCAAGGTGCGCTCGATGCGCTATCGCCCGACGATGCGGACCTTCTTCATCATCTTCCTGGTGGTGGGCGTGGGCCTGGGCTGGTGCGGTGGTCAGCTGCCTGACGCGCCGGTGATCGGGTCGTTCAAGACCTTCACCCTGATCGACGGCGACCTGAACTCCTACCTGTGGCTGACGCGCGTCTTCACCCTGTACTACTTCGTCTTCTTCCTGATCATCATGCCGTTGGTCGGGTTGAAGGAGCAGCCGCTGCCGATCCCGGCGACGATCTCCGAGCCGGTCCTGACCGGCGCCGGCGCCGTCGAGCACAAGGTCTGAAAATCATGACGATTGGAATGAAGACCGTGTCGTTCAAGACGATCATCGCCTCGGCCGCGATTGCGCTGGGTCTGTTGAGCGCGGCCGCTCCCGCCATGGCGTCGGGCGCCGCTGCTCATCCGCGCTCGGGCGGATTCAGCTTCGAGGGGCCGTTCGGCACCTATGACCAGGGTCAGCTGCAACGCGGCTACAAGGTCTATCACGAGGTTTGCGCCGCCTGTCACAGCATGAACCTGATGCACTATCGGAACCTGGGCGACCGTCATGGGCCGTTCTGGAATCCGAAGTATCCGAACCCGAACGACAACCCTGTCGTGAAGGCTCTGGCCAAGGAAAATCAGGTCGGCGACATCGACAGCGAGACCGGCGAGGCGATCCAGCGTGACGCCACGCCGGCCGACAAGTTCCGCGCCCCCTATCCGAACGCCACGGCGGCGGCGGCGGGCAATGGCGGCGCAGCCCCGCCCGACCTTTCGGTCATGGCCAAGGCCCGCCACGACGGCGCCAACTACATTTACTCGCTGCTGTCGGGCTACAAGGCCGCGCCGGCCGGCCTGCAGATCCGCGACGGCCAGCACTACAACCCCTATATGGCCGGCGACCTGACGCCGTTCTGGACCGGCGATCACAAGCACGTTCCGCCCGGCGGCTTCATCGCCATGCCGCCGCCCCTCAAGGACGGCCTGGTCACCTATGATGACGGCTCGCCGCAGACGGTGGATCAATACGCCAAGGACGTCGCGGCCTTCATCGCCTGGACGTCCGAGCCGAAGATGGTCGAGCGCAAGCAGGCCGGTCTGGGCGTGATGATCTATCTGCTGCTGTTCGCAGGCATCACCTATGTCGCCTACCGCCGCATCTGGAAGGGCGTCGCCCACTAAGGGCATCGCCGCCGGATCAACATCGTAAGCCCGCCGAGGTTTGCCTCGGCGGGCTTTTTCGTTTGCGACGAAAGGTCCGGCACGCAGCATCGACAGGGAGAAGTTCGCCCCCTAGGGTCGCGCATCGTTTTCGGCTGTGGGGCCTTCAGTTCATGCGTCTTGTCTCTTCTTTCGCCGCCGTTCTGTTGGCGAGCGCCGCTTTATCCGCCTGCGCGACGGCGTCCAATCCCGCTGCGGTCCACACCATGCCAACCTTCGATTCGGCGCGCATCTCGCAGGATATCAAGACGCTGTCGGACGACAGTTTCGAGGGCAGGGGCATCGCCACCCCGGCTGAGGAAAAGGTCATCCGCTATCTAAGCGAAGGCTACGCCGCCGCCGGGTTCGAGCCGGGCGGGCCGAACGGCCAGTGGACGCAGGACGTGATCCTGAACCGCTTCACCCAGTCCAATGTGCGGGCCTCGCTGAAGTTGGGCGACTGGACCCTGCCGATGACGCAAGGACGCGAGGTCGCCATCTCGACCCGCCGCCCGGCTGAACACGTCAGCCTGAAGGACGCCCCGCTGGTCTTCGTCGGCTATGGCATCAATGCGCCCGAGCGGCAGTGGAACGACTTCAAGGGCGAGGACATGCGAGGCCAGATCCTGGTCGTGCTGGTCAATGACGCCGACTTCGAAGAGCCAGCGCTGAACACCTTCGGCGGCAAGGCCATGACCTACTACGGCCGCTGGACCTACAAATACGAGGAGGCGGCCAAACAGGGCGCGGCGGGCGTGCTGATCGTTCACGAGACGGCGCCGGCGTCTTACGGCTGGCAGACGGTCGCCAACTCCTGGGGCGTGTCGCAGTTCGACATCCTGCGCCAGAATGCGGCGGCCGAGCGCGTGCCGATGGAGGGCTGGATCCAGCGTGACGTGGCGGTCGACCTGTTCCGCCGTGCGGGTCTGGATTTCGACACGCTGAAGGTTCAGGCGCGCAGCCGCGACTTCCAGCCCGTCGCCTTGCCCGGCGCATCCTTCTCGACCGAGTTCGACGTGGCCACCAATCAGGTCACCAGCCACAACGTCATCGCCCGCCTGCCGGGCACGACCCATCCGGACGAGACGATCCTCTACACCGCCCACTGGGATCACATCGGCATGGGCGAGCCGGATGCGACCGGCGACCGCATCTTCAACGGGGCGGTGGACAACGCGTCAGGCACGGCGGGTCTGCTGGAGCTGGCGCGCATGTTCGGTCGCGCGCCGCGCACCGAACGCTCGATCGTGATGATCAGCTTCACCGGCGAGGAAAGCGGCCTGCTGGGCTCGGAATACTATGCGGTGAACCCGGTCTATCCGCTGGCCAAGACGGTGGGCGGGTTCAACATGGACTCCATGAACGTCTATGGCCGCGTTACGGGGCTGGGCGTCACCGGATATGGCCAGTCGGACTTCGACGAGCGTCTGGCGGCGGCGGTCCAGCCGCAAGGGCGGTCGCTGGTCCCGGATCACGAGAATGCGGCTGGCACCTATTACCGTTCGGACCACTTCCCGCTGGCCAAGCGTGGCGTGCCGATGGCCTATGCCGGCAGCCGGGGCGATTTCCGCGACGAACCGATCGCCGCGCGCGAGGCGGCGCGGTCGGAGTACGGCGCCAAACGCTATCACCAGGCGGCGGATGAGTGGTCGCCCGACTGGGACTACAGCGGCATGATCGAGGACCTGACCGTCTTCTACGATGTCGGTCGCGCCCTGGCGAACGGTCGCGACTGGCCGCAGTGGAAGTCGGGTTCGGAGTTCGCGCCGGTGCGCGCGACGACGGCGTCCGAACGCCGCTAGTCTTTTTACAAATCGAGATGGGGCGGGGAGGAATCTCCGCCCCTTTTGCCATTCCGCCTGTCGAGTAAATGCAATGATCTATCGCCGTTCACCTCTGATCGCCCTCGCGGCGCTCGCACTCGCCGCCTGTGCGACGACGCCGGTCGCATCGCCGACGCCCAAGCTGGACGCCTTCGCCGTCGCCTCGGCCGCGACGCCTCAGTTCAGCGCCCAGCGCCTGTCGGACCACATCAAATATCTGGCGTCGGACGAGTTGGAGGGCCGGTTCCCCGGCCTGATCGGCGAACGGCTGACCCTGGCCTATCTGCAGGCGCAGTATGAGGCGATGGGGCTGGAGCCGGGCGGGCGCGACGGATCATGGCTGCAGCCTGTCGATCTGGTCCGGTTCACGCCAGAGCGGGCGCCGACGGCGGCCTGGACCGGGGCGGACGGCATGGCGCATACGCTGGTGTCGGGGACGGACATCACGCTGCGCGCCGGGTCGGCCGAGCCGATTGTAAAGGTCGAGGGTGCGCCGCTGGTCTTCGCCGGTTTCGGCATTTCGGGCCCGACCTGGGACGACTATGGCAATGCGGACCTGACCGGCAAGGTCGTGGTCATTCTGCGCGGCCAGCCGACGGTGATGGGCGAGGATCCCAACTTCTACGGCTCGACCACGCACAAGACCCAGGAGGCGCTGAAGCGGGGAGCCGTGGGCGTCATCACGCTTCAGGATCAGGACAACCGCTGGCGTCGCGCCGTGGGCGGCGCGACCCGGCCGCAGATGACGATCAAGGGCGCGCAGGACCCGCGTTTCAGCGGATCCATCAACATGGCCACGGCGACAGCGATCGGCGGCGCGGCCCTGGAAGCCGCCGTCGAGCGGGCGAAGACGACCGCCTTGGGCGGAGTGATCGATCTGGGCGCACGGCTCAGCGTCGATATCGCCGAGACGACCGAAGTCATCCACTCCCACAACCTGCTGGCCAAGATTCCCGGCGCCGAGCGGCCTGACGAATACGTCTTCTATTCCGCCCACTGGGACCACGTCGGCAAGGCCCGGACGCCGAACGCCGAGGGCGACGACATCTTCAACGGCGCCTGGGACAATGCGTCGGGGACGGCCGGTCTGATCGAAATGGCGCGAGCGTTCAAGGCTGGACCGGCGCCGAAGCGCACCGTGGTCTTCCTGCACGTCACGGCCGAAGAGCAGGGGCTGCTGGGGTCGGAGGCCTATGCGGCCGATCCGGTCTATCCGCTGGCCAAGACGGCGGCGGACATCAATATCGACATGCTGCCCTTTACGCCGGCGACGCGCGACGTGGCGGTGTTCGGCGTCGGCAAGTCCGAGCTGGAGGACATCCTGGGCCGGTTCGCGGCCGTGCAGGGAAGGGTGGTGACGGGCGACGGCTATCCTGAGGAAGGCTTCTACTACCGCTCCGACCATTTCAACTTCGCGGCCGGCGGGGTGCCGGCGCTGATGCCTTGGACGGGCCGTGATTTCGTTGAGGGCGGGATCGAGGCGGGCAAGCCCTATTACGAGGGGGCGATGGCCAAATATTATCACAAGCTGACCGACGAATGGCGGGCCGACTATGACTTCACGGCGGCCTTGCAGAACCTGGATCTGCTGTATCGGCTGGGGCTGACGGTGGCCGATAGCGAAAGCTGGCCCGCGTGGAAGCCGACGGCCGAGTTCAACGCCATCCGCGACCGCACGGCCGATCAGAGGCGCTAGGTCTCAGGCCGCGCCGAAGGGATAGGGGCTGACGGACTTGGACCAGTCATCGACCGCCAGCGGGCGGTCAATGGGGGCGGCGGCGCGTTCTGCGCAGGGGTGACGGTGACACAGACGGCAGGCCGGGCCGATGGGCGTGACCTCGGGGTTCTGCAGGTCGATGCCGTGCGCGTAGGTCAGACGATGCGCATGACGCAGTTCGCACCCCAGGCCGATAGCGAGGTCGTGGCGCTCGTCATAGCCGTCGTGGCCTTGCCGCTCGACGGTCCGGGCGAAGGTGAACCAGCGGCCGCCGTCTGGAGTCTCGACGATCTGGGTGACGATGCGGCCGGGCGTGCGGAAGGCCGAATGCAGCCGCCAGCGCGGGCAGGCGCCGCCGAAACGCGAGAAGGGAAAGGCGCCCGCCGCATAGCGTTTGGAGATGTTGCCCGCCTGATCGACCCGCATCAGGAAGAAGGGCACGCCGCGCGCCGTGGGGCGTGACAGGGTGGTCAGGCGGTGCGCGGCCTGCTCGTAGCTGACGCCGAACCGGGCCTGGAGCCGGGCCAGGTCATAGCGCGTCTCTTCCGCCGCCCGCTGGAAGGCGGCGTAAGGCATCAGGGTCGCGGCGGCGAGCGTGTTGGTCAGGGCGACCTTCAGCAGCGATCGCGTGGGCGCGTCCGGGGCGTTCGCGGCCTCTGCCAGCGCGTTGAGCGCCGGCCCTTGCTCGGCCAGGGCCAGTTGATAAGCGATGGCGAAGGCGCGCGAGGACGGCCCCAGGATTTCCGACAGCAGCAGACGGCGGCGGTGCAGGTCGTAACGGCGGGTCCATTCCACCATGACCTCGGCCGGCAGGGTGCGGACGCCAAGGTCGTGTTTGGCCGCCAACCGATGACGGGCGGCGGGTTCGAAGCCGTCAGCGTGGGCGGGCGCCTCTGTGGACAGGGCTTCGCACAGGGCCTCGCCCATCTGGTCCAGTTCGGGAAAATGGTTGCCGCGCGACTGGATGTATTCGCGCACCCATTCGGCCGGGCTGGTCTCGATCGGGCTTTCGCCCGTCTCGGCGGCGGCGCGTGCGCGCGTGCGGCCGTCGTCGAAGGCCTGATACAGGCGCAGCAGGGCGTCGGCCACGCCAGGCGCCTCTTCCAGCAGTTGCACCAGTTCATGGCGGGGCGCGGACAAACCCTTGAACAGGGGGTCGGCCAGGATTTCCGTCAGACGCGCCTCGTCCGCCGCGCCGCCCTGATTCAGCGCGCGCAAATCGACGTCATAGGTGTCAGCCAGTCGCAGCAGCAGCTGGGCTGAGACCGGGCGCTGATTGCGCTCTATGTGATTGAGATAGCTAGGCGAAACGTCAAGGTCGGCGGCCATGGCGGTCTGGGTCAGGCCCAGATCGCGCCGCAGCCGCTTAAGCCGGGCGCCTAGAAACAGCTTGCGATCAGCGGCGGCGTTCATCGTCGCATGATGTCACAACGTGACTGACTAAGTAAAGTCATAGTGTGACAAGATGACTTCGCTTGCGGGGTTCGCCCTGTATCAGTTTTGACCGGCTCGTGTTCTTGTCTTCGGGACGGCGGCTGCGGCCGCGCCCTTCAGAGACCGAGTTCGACCATGACCACCTTCGCCGATCTGGTGCCTTCGCCCGCCGGCCGTTTCGACGGCATCGAGCGCCCCTACACCCCTGAGGACGTCCTGCGCCTGCGCGGCTCGGTGCCGATCACCCATACGCTGGCCGAGCGGGGCGCCAACCGCCTGTGGCAATTGCTGCACGACGAGCCCTTCATCAATGCGCTGGGCGCCGTGACCGGCAACCAGGCCATGCAGATGGTCCGCGCGGGCCTGAAGGCCATCTATCTGTCAGGCTGGCAGGTCGCGGCGGACGCCAATACGGCCGGCGCCATGTACCCCGATCAGTCGCTGTACCCGGCCAACGCCGCGCCGGAACTGTGCCGCCGCATCAACCGCACCCTGCAACGCGCCGATCAGATCGAGCATGCCGAGGGCGGCGCCAAGCGTGACTGGTTCGTTCCCATCGTCGCCGACGCGGAAGCCGGTTTCGGCGGGCCGCTGAACAGCTTCGAGATCATGAAGGCCTTCATCGAGGCGGGCGCGGCCGGCGTTCACTTCGAGGACCAGCTGGCGTCGGAAAAGAAGTGCGGCCACCTGGGCGGCAAGGTTCTGATCCCGACCCAGGCGCATGAGCGCAATCTGGTCGCCGCGCGTCTGGCCGCCGACGTCATGGGCACGCCGACCATCACGGTCGCGCGCACGGACGCCGAAAGCGCGCAACTGATCACCTCGGATATCGACGAGCGGGACCAGCCCTTCATCGATCGCGACAACCGCACGCCTGAGGGCTTCTTCCGCCTGAAGGAGGGCACGGGTCTGGACCACTGCATCGCCCGCGGTCTGTCCTACGCCAATATCGCCGACCTGCTGTGGTGGGAGACGTCGCACCCGGATCTGGACGACGCCAAGAAGTTTGCGGAGGCGGTTCAGAAGGCCCATCCGGGCAAGCTGATGGCGTACAACTGCTCGCCGTCCTTCAACTGGAAGGCCAAGCTGGATGACGCGACCATCGCCAAGTTCCAGCGCGAGCTGGGGGCCATGGGCTACAAGTTCCAGTTCGTGACCTTGGCGGGCTTCCACAGCCTGAACAACTCGATGTTCGAACTGGCGGACGGTTATCGCGATCGCGGCATGGCGGCCTATTCCGAGCTGCAACAGCGCGAGTTCGCCAACGAGGCCATCGGCTACACCGCCACGCGTCACCAGCGCGAAGTCGGCACCGGCTATTTCGACCAGGTCGCCACGGTCATCTCCAACGGTACGTCCTCGACGACGGCGCTGAAGGACTCGACCGAGACCGCCCAGTTCACCCACGCGGCTTAAACCGGAAAGGAACCCGCAAATGGAACCGCTGACCCGAACCGAAGCCATCATCGACTTCTGCCTGGCGCCCCTGGCGCTCGACACCGGCACGGAGGCCGAACGTGAGGTGCGTCGTCGTCTGACGCACGTGCTTCGGACCTATCAATCCAAGACCGCGACGCCCGTCGCCGTGGACTTCTCGTCCATGCCGTCACAGGTCATCAACGAAGCGGCGCACGGCTACGAATAGGCCGGAGGCCCAAAAAAGGCCCGCTCCGATCGCTCGGAGCGGGCCTTGCTCTGTTCGAAGTCTCGCTTAGCGCGTCGTCGGGCCGGTGTTCAGCGATTGGGTGGTCGCAACCGCCGGGGTCGGAACAGGCGTCGCTTGCGGGACGGTGACCGAGATGGGCGTGCGCGCCGGCGCGGCGCCGGTTTCCTGAGGGTCGCCGACGACGATGGTGGTGATCTGCGTCGCCTCGGTGGTGCAGGTCGCCAGGTCGCGGGTGATGTGACGGCCCAGGCAGAAGATGTCCTCGTAGCTGGGGCGCGAGGCGGCCAGGCACTGGAACAGCATCAGCTTGGACATATCCATGCAGAACTCGCTGTTCGGCTCGTGCGTCAGGGCCTCGGTGTTCACCCGGGCCTCGTCGCCGCCGGCGCCGAGCGCGCCCAGAGCCGCGATGGCCAGAGAGCGGACGACGGCGGGGGTGTAGGGCGGGCCTTTGCGCGAAGGCTCAAGTCCCAGACCCGTGCCGCTGTTGGCGGCGGCGAACAGGCGGCTCGATTCCTCTGGTGACGGCAGCATCTTCACGGCCGACAGGGTCTTTGCGCTTTCCAGCCGCACTTCACGGTTCGGAATGGGGGTGATGGCCCAGCGGCGGCGCGGATCGCTGCGGCCCTGGATGGTGTAGGCGTCCTGCTCGATCGCCTCGGCGATGGCGCGCATGGCGATGGCGTCCTTGCCCACCGTCGCCGAGATCAGGCCAGCGGCCGCATCGGCGCCGGGCAGGGTGGCGGCATAGGCCGGATCGGCGACGATCTGGGCAACCATGCGCTGGCGTTGCGCCGGATCGATCGCATACTGCTGTACGCCGGCGACGAACTCGGGCGACTGCAGGGCGATGATGGCGCCGTAAGCGATCAGGCCGCGCGACAGCTGGTCGGCGTCATAGGCCGATCCCTTGCGCAGGGCGGCCTGGATCGATTCCGCATCGGGGAAGCCGCCCGGCTGGATCGTCTGGGCTTCGCGCAAGTAAGCGACGTAGATCGCGGCGGCGTCCGCAACGCCTTGGTTCAGCGACACGGGGGGCGGCTTGCGGGCGGCCAGTTCGGCCGCCAGACGCTGGGCCTCCAGCTCGGCCTTCGAGGGTCCGCTTTCGCAACTGGCGAGCAGGACAGCGGCGGCGAGGGCGGCAGCGGATAGGCCGCGGCTCAGTAGGGCCGTTTTCATGGAGACTTCCTCAGGCGATCACGCGCGCAAAAAGCGCCAATACTGTTGGCGCTTATAAGGCGGGCCTTATGGTTATCCGAAGGTTAATCGAACAGTTTCGAGACCGATTCTTCGTTGGCGATCCGTCGGATAGCCTCTCCGACCAGCGGAGCCACGGAAACCGCTCGGATTTTCGGGCAGTTCAAAACTTCGTGGGGTTGCTCGATGGAGTTGGTGATCACCAACTCCTTCAGCGGGCCGTCGGTGATGCGCTGGACGGCGGGGCCGGACAGGACGCCGTGGCTGATATAGGCCGAAACCTCCGTCGCGCCCTGGTCGATAAGGGCCTTGGCGGCGTTGACCAGTGTGCCGCCCGAATCGACGATGTCGTCGAACAGGATGCAACGGCGGCCCTGAACATCGCCGATGATGTTCATGACCTCGCTCTCGCCCGCCTTGGGCCGGCGCTTGTCGACGATGGCGAGATCGGCGTCCAGGCGACTGGCCAAGGCGCGGGCGCGCACCACGCCGCCGACGTCGGGCGAGACGATCATCAGGTCGTCGCCGCGGGCGTAGTTTTCCTTGATGTCCTGCGCCAGCACCGGGGTCGCGACCAGATTGTCGGTCGGAATGTCGAAGAAGCCCTGAATCTGGCCCGCGTGGAGATCCATCGTCAGGACGCGATCGGTGCCGGCGCGGGTGATCAGATTGGCCACCAGCTTGGCCGAGATCGGCGTACGGCCCCCTGTCTTACGGTCCTGACGCGCATAGCCGAAATAGGGAATGACGGCCGTGATCCGTTTCGCCGAGGCCCGCACCAGGGCGTCAGTGATGATCAGCAGCTCCATCAGGTTGTCGTTGGCCGGATAGGAGGTCGACTGCAGGATGAAGACGTCCTCGCCGCGGACGTTCTCCTCGATGATGGCGAAGACTTCGTTGTCGGCGAACCGCTTGACCTGGGCCTTGGTCAGCGGAGCATCCAGGTGGTCGGCGATCGCCTGGGACAATGCGCGGTTGGAGTTGCCTGAGAGCAGCTTCATCGGCCGGTCATCCTTTCGCCGTCATCCGCCCCCCATGAACGGCGGTCGGTTGGCGCGCTCTTTACCAGTGGAGCCGGGCAGGGCAAGTCGTATGCTGAGTTTTCCTCGGCATGGCGCGGCTCGGTCGCGGGTGCTAGAGGTCGCCGCGTTGGTTTCCGGGGAACGGCTTCAGGGCCGTCCTGCACACGTCATGGGGTCGTCCTTGTCCGCTTCTAAGTTCCGTTCCGGCATGGTGCTGATGGCCGCGGCGCTCGCCGCAGTGACGATTTCAGGCTGCTCGGGCACCAAGCGTCCCAAGCTGGCCTATGAGGAACGTCCGGTCGAGGCGCTGTACAACACCGGCTATGATCGGCTGCAGCAGCGCCGCTGGTCCGACGCCGTCGATTATTTCCAGGAAGTCGAACGCCAGCATCCCTATTCGGACTGGGCGCGTCGTTCGATCCTGATGCAAATCTACGCCTACTATCAGAACAACGCCTACGCCGACGCCATCGCGGCGGCGGACCGGTTCATCCAGCTGTTCCCCGGCAATCCGTCGGCCTCCTACGCCTTCTACATGAAGGCCGTCTGCAACTTCGAGCAGATCACGGATGTGGGACGCGATCAGGGTTACGCGACCGCCGCCCTGGCCGGTCTGAAGGATGTCTCGCGCCGCTATCCGGGCACGCCCTATGCCTCGGACGCCGCCGTCAAGATCGACATGGTCAACGACCAGTTGGCCGGCAAGGAAATGAACATCGGCCGCTACTATCAGCGCGCCAACCAGCCGCTGGCGGCGCTGAACCGCTACAAGGCCGTGATCGCCAACCCGGACTTCCAGCGCACCTCGCACACGCCCGAAGCCCTGTATCGTCTGGTCGAAGTCAATCTTCAGCTGGGTCTGAAGGAAGAGGCGACGCGGAACGGCGCGGTGCTGGGCTACAACTATCCGGGCAGCCCCTGGTACGCCGAGGCCTATGCGCTGCTGACCGAAAACGGCCAGACGCCGGACAAGGCGCCCGAGGGCAAGCGCGAGAGCTGGCTGCAGCGGATCATTCCGGGCTGATCACGCGACGGCTTGTGCAATCCGGCGCGGATCGGGATTCTGTCGGTCATGATTCGTTCCGCTGGCGCCTGACGCGATGCTGACCGCCCTTTCCATTCGTGACGTCGTCCTGGTGGACGTGCTCGACCTTGAGGTCGAGAGCGGCCTGACCGTGCTGACCGGCGAAACCGGAGCCGGCAAGTCGATCATTCTGGACGCGCTCGGCCTGGCTTTGGGCGGAAGAGGCGACGCAGGCCTGGTGCGCAATGGCGCCAAACAGGCCGTGGCTACTGCCGTGTTTTCGGCTCCCGACGATCCCGATTTGCTGGCCCTGATCGCCGACAAGGGGTTCGAGGTTCAGCCGGGCGAGGAGCTGATCCTGCGGCGCGTCTTGGGCGCCGACGGTCGCAGCCGGGCCTATGTCAACGATCAGCCGGCCGGTGTGACCGCCGTGCGCGAGATCGGCGCGGCCCTGGTCGAGGTGCACGGACAGCATGAGACGGTGGGCCTGCTGGACTGGCGAACGCACCGCGCTTTGCTGGACGCCTATGGCGGGCTGCAGCCGCAGTTGTCGGCGGTCGCCTCGGCCTCCGCCAAGCTCAAGGCCGCCGAGGCCAGGCTGGCGGAGCTGAAGGCGCAGGCGGCGGACGCCGATGCGCGGCGCGAAGAGATCAGCCTGAACCTCTCCGAACTGGATGCGCTTGATCCCCGCGCCGACGAAGAGACGGAACTGGCAGGCGAACGCGCCCTGCTGGGCGCCGCCGAAAAGGCCATCGCCGATCTGGGCGACGCGCGCACCCAACTGGGCGGCGACAAGCTGAGCCAGAAGCTGGGTGCGGCGTTGAGGGCTGTCGAACATGCGCGCCAGCGGGCAGGGCAGGCGGGCGCCGAGGGCGATCATCCGGTCATCGTCAAACTGTCGGCCGCCGTGGAGGCGATCGACCGCACCATGGTCGAGGCGGCGGAAGCGCTCGCCGCCGTGGACGCCGCCGCCGACGCCTTCGACTATGAGCCCGGCCGTCTGGACAAGGCCGAGGAGCGTCTGTTCGCCCTGCGCGCCGCCGCCCGCAAGCTGCACACAACCGTCGACGCCCTGCCGACCCTGCGCATTCGCCTGCGCGAGCAGTTGCGGCTGATCGAGGATGGCGAGGAGGCGCTGACCAACGCCGGGCGCGAGGCGGCCGAGGCGGCGGAGGCCTATGATCTGGCGGCCACCTTCCTGACCTCGGCGCGGGAAGCCGCCGCCGAACGCCTGACCGCCGCCGTCATGGCAGAGCTGGGCCCGCTGAAGCTGGAGCGCGCCCGGTTCCGCGTGGCGCTGGAGCCGATCGAGGGCCGGCGTGGGCCGGACGGCGTCGAGACGGTGCGCTTTCAGATCGCCACCAACGCCGGAACCGACTTCGGCCCGCTGGACGCCATCGCCTCGGGCGGCGAGCTGGCGCGTTTCGCCCTGGCGATGAAGGCGGCCCTGGCGAGCCGCGAGGACATGCGCCAGCCGGTGATGATCTTCGACGAGGTCGATCAGGGTGTCGGCGGCGCGGTGGCCGAGGCGGTGGGGTCGCGCCTGAAACGCCTGTCGAGCGGGGCTCAGGTTCTGGTCGTGACCCACAGCCCTCAGGTCGCAGCGCGTGGTCATGCCCACTGGAAGGTGATGAAGGGCGACCGCGACGGCCTTACCACCACCACCGTCGTCGCCCTGGACGATCAACGTCGCCAGGAGGAGATCGCCCGCATGCTGTCCGGCGCCGAGATCACCGACGAAGCCCGCGCAGCCGCGCGGGCATTGATCGGCTGACTGAACTTTTAGGCGCCCAGGATCCAGCCTTCTTCCTGTTCGACCTGGGCGATCAGCTCGGGCGAGGCGTCCTTGGGTGGGGCGAAGGCCTTGGCCAGGTCGCCGGCCTCGTCCATGCGGGCGAGGGCCTCGGCGGTGGAGCGGACCTGGGCCTGGTCCTTGAACTCGCCGGGCTGAGGCTTGGTCTCGTGCATCGACGGCCAGACCTCCACCACCAGGGCCGACAAGGGTTCTACGTCATCGGGCGTCAGCGCGCGCCAGCCGGTGCCGAAGGGCCAAACGGCGCCTGACGGGCCGAGGCTTTCCAGCAACCTACGCACGGCCGGAATCCCGACCAGGGTCTGGCCGCCCACGGCGCCCGCGCCGTGCATCTGCCACACGCTCTTGGGCTGAAGCCGGCCCTTGCGAGCCGCGTTTTCGGTAGCGCGGAACTCGGGGATGTCGGCGCCGGAGCCTGCGGGCGGTTTGGTCGTGGTCAGCCAGCGCTGGGCCTGTTTGGCCGGCGCACCCCACAGTGGCCAGGCCTCGTCGGTCATCAACCGGTTCATCTTGGCCGCGACCTGATAGCGGTTGTTGGTGTTGTCGGCCTTGTCCACGATGTTGGAGGCGATGAACTTCCACATGGCTTGCCACGGGGCCTGCCCCGCCGTTCCTTCCAGCTTCAGGCGCGCAGCCGTGCCGGCGGGATAGCCGAAGTTGAAGTCCAGCCCGACCAGCACCCGGTCGCCGCGCTTTCTGTGGTCCGCTAGGATCGAGGCCAGCAGGGCTTCGCCCTCTGCGCGCGTCGCGACATTATGCGTCTCGGTATAGAGGCGAAAACGCACGTCGCGCTTGGCCACGCCGATCCACAGCGAGGTGTCGCCGAGCTTCTTGGTTTCGGCGGCGGTCCAGTCAGCGACGATATAGGCGTCGAAAAGGCGGGCCAAGGCGGCCTCCTGATAAAGGCGTGTCGGTTAGGAGTGAGCCGGGCTTCTAACGCCGCATCGCGGCGACTGAAAGGCCCATGCGGCGCCTCAGCCCTTCAGCAGGGCCTCCAGATGCGACAGCCAGCGGCGACCGAGACGAAGCGCCTCGCCCGGCGAGCCGGTCTGGACGGGCAGGGCGGCGTCCCATAGGGCCAGTTCGAACTCCGGGTGTCGGGCGTCGGCGAACATCAGCCGCAGCACCACCTGCTCGGCGTCGGGGGCCAGCACGTCAAGCGACTTGCGCGCCTCGCCCCGGCGGATGCGGGTGACGACGTGGCCGTCGACGATGATCTCGCCTCCCTCGACCTCATCGAAGGCGTAGACGAGGCCATGGGCGCCGTTGGCCCACAGCACGACGACCTGTTCGACGTCGAAGTTCAGGGCGCAGGCGCGACCTTCGCCCGGCGAGAGGGCCTCGACCTCTGGCGCGGCGCCCAAGGTCTTGAGCATGGCGCGGTGCAGGCGGCGCGGCGGCTCCATCCACCACGACAGCGCCAGGGCCAGGGTCGTCAGCAGGGCCGCCGCGAGGGCGATCAGCAACACCACCCGCAAGACGTCGGCCACGGTCGTCAGCACTCCAGATCGAGATCGACCACCACGGGAACGTGGTCGCTGGGTTTTTCCATGTCGCGCGCGTCGCGGTGGGTCTCGATCCCCCTGAACCGGTCGGCGGCCTGGGGCGACAGAAGCGCGAAGTCGATGCGTATGCCATGGTCCCGCTGCCAGGCGCCGGCCTGATAGTCCCAGAAGGTGTAGGTGCCAGCCGGTTCGCCGCCGATCTCGTGCGCATCGGCCAGGCCCAGGTTCTTGAGCGCGCGGAAAGCCTGGCGGCTCTGGGGCTGGAACAGGGCGTCGTCGGTCCAGGCGGCCGGATTCTTGGCGTCCTCTGCCTCGGGGATGACGTTGTAGTCGCCGCACAGCGCCAGCGGCTCCTCGAACGCCAGCAGATCCTGGGCATGGCGGTTCAACCGATCGAACCAGGCCAGCTTGTAATCGAATTTCTCGGTCGCGATCGGATTGCCGTTCGGCAGATAGAGGGCGCCGACGCGAATGGGCCGGGGCGCCTCGACCAAGGCCTCGATATAGCGCGCCTGTTCGTCGGTCTCGTCGCCGGGCAGGCCGCGCCGAATGTCGGACAGCGGATACTTCGACAGCAGGGCGACGCCGTTGTAGCTCTTCTGGCCGTGGGTCTCGACATTGTAGCCCAGGCTCTCGAAGGCCTCGCGCGGAAACTTCTCGTCCACGCATTTGATCTCCTGGAAACAGGCGACGTCGGGGGCGGCCTGCTCCAGCCACGCCAAGACGGTGGGCAGGCGGGCGTTGACGGAGTTCACGTTCCAGGTGGCGATGCGCATGACGGCGACGCTAGGCTGCGTCTCGGTTTTGGAAAAGAGGGCGCAAAAGAAAAGGGCCGCCGGATCGCTCCGACGGCCCTTCGATCAGTCGATTGATTGGCTTACGGGCGACCGCCGGCGGGCGCCGCAGCGGCGGCCGGCGCTGTGGTCAGCTTGCAGCCTCCACCGATCCGCTGGGCCGTGGCGCAAGGATAGATTTGCTGAACCGCGTTTTCGGCGTTCACGCGGGCGATGACGCCATCGGCCCCATCGCACTTGGCTTCATAGAACATGCCGTTTGCATTCTGCCCCATCAGACGGGCTTCGACGACGTTGCAGGATGCGGCTTCCGAGCCGGCGAGGAGCGCTTTTACGAAGGTGGCGTTTTCGGCCGTGGTCGTAAATTCGCAGGCGCCGTTCTCGGCCAGGACTTGAAGGCACGGCGTTTTGCTCCAGACGCCGGCGTCTTGCCTGATCCAGAAGCCCGGACCGTCGGAGCACCCGATTTCGTAGACGACAACACCGCCATTGGACTGTCCCAGCACCTTGGTCTGATCGACCGCACAAGGAACGCCGGCCTGTTGGGCGTATTCGCGCAGGAACTTGTCGGTGTCGGTGTTCGCGGCGATCGTGCATTGCAGGCCGACATCGGCGGCGGGATCGCGTTCACGTGCCACGCGCGCCGAATAGGCGAGTGCAATGCAGCTGGTCGCGGACGGGGGTGTCTTGGACTCGATGATGAAGCCAGGACCCGTGGCGCAGGCCACTTCATACACCGATGTCTTTTCGGCGGTTTGCCCAAGCAGCTTGGCTTCATTCACCTGACAGTTGGCGCTGGCCAAGCTGGCTTGTTGTTGGGCGGCCGCCAGAATCTCTTCCGCCGTGGGTGGAGCCGGTTGACGCTCGCGTCGCGGTTGGTTGTTGCTGGGGCGCTGAACGCGCGACGGCGTCACCCGTTCGCTGGGGGCTTCAATCCCGTTTCGAGATCCTGCAGGCCCATACCCTGATGAGGGCGTCGTTTGCGCAAATGCAGACACGGAAATCGCGCTGAAAACGAGCGCTGTCGCTGCGGCGAATATTCGAGCTTTCATATCGACACCCAGATTTATCACTACCGACTACGTGACCTCGTATTGGCACGCGGTCAAGGCGAGTGTGGACGGCGGCAGGCGACGCGGGCTAAGTATCTGCACGTTTCGATTGGAGACTGACTTGGCTGATGGAACGGCGCCGACGGCGGTTGCGAAGGACGGGCGGGGGCTGACCTATCCGTTCGACGCCGTGCCCGGCGCGGGCGAGGCGATCGAGGTCGCGCGCGGCGTGCTGTGGCTGCGGTTCGCCCTGCCGTTCCAGCTGGATCATGTAAATGTTTACGCGATCCGGGATGGCGACGGCTGGGTCGTCGTCGATACGGGTCTGAAGACATCGGCCACCGTCGCGGCGTGGGAGACGGCGCTGGATGGCGCGTTGAGTGGTCTTCCGGTGACGCGCTTGATCTGCACCCATATGCATCCCGACCACATCGGACTGGCGGGCTGGCTTTGCGAGCGGTCGGGCGCGCCATTGCTTATGTCGCGACTGGAGTATGTGACGGCGCGGATGCTGATGGCCGAGGAGGCGGGCGACGCCCCGGCGGACGGCGAACGCTACTACCGTGCGGCGGGGTGGAACGGTGATCAGATCGCGCGCTGGCGGGCCGACTACGGCGGGTTCGGCAAGGGCGTGGCGACGATGCCGCGCAGCTATCTGCGACTGTCCGACGGCGACAGCCTTCAGATCGATGGAGACGATTGGTCGGTGGTCGTCGGGTCGGGCCATAGTCCCGAGCACGTCTGCCTGTGGCGGCGGTCGGACGACGTCTTCATCGCCGGGGATCAAATCCTGCCGCGTATTTCGTCCAATGTTTCGGTCTGGCCGACGGAGCCTGAGGCCAACCCTCTGGGCGACTGGATGGGCTCGCTGGACAAGCTGAGGGCGCTGTTGCCGGAGGGCGCGTTCATCCTGCCGGCGCATGGCGAGCCCTTCTATGGCGTGCACGCGCGGCTCGACGCGCTGAAGCGGGGGCATGAGGTCGCGCTGAAACGGCTTGAGCGGACGTTGCGTCAACCGTCTAGGGTGATCGACGGCTTCCCCGCCGTCTTCGGTCGGGCGGTCGGGGATGGGGTGCTGGGCATGGCTACGGGCGAGGCCCAGGCGCACCTGAACTATCTGGAACGACGCGGCCGCGCCCAGCGGACGCGGGACGAGAGCGGCGTCGACTGGTGGAGCGCCGTCGCACAGGACGAGGAAACGACGTGAGCGAACATATCCGCAGCGAACTGGCCGACGGCGTCCTGACCGTCACCCTGGACCGGGCCGACAAGAAGAACGCCATCACCCAAGCCATGTATTCAGCCCTGGCCGAGGCGACGGAGCGGGCGCGCACCGACGATGCGGTGCGGGTGCTGCTGCTGCGCGCCGAGGGCGACAGCTTCTCGGCAGGCAACGACATCCAGGACTTCATCGCCCTGGGCTCGCAGGGCGCGGGACCGGGCGAGATGCCGGTGTTTCGTTTCCTGAAGGCGCTGGCGGACCTGGACAAGCCGGCCGTGGCGGCGGTGAAGGGGCGGGCGGTCGGGATCGGCCTGACCATGCTGTTGCACTGCGATCTGGTGGTTGTGGCCGAGGACGCGTTGCTGTCCGTGCCCTTCGTCAATCTGGCCTTGGCGCCGGAGGCGGCGTCCAGCTTGCTGTTGCCGGCCGTGATCGGTCATCAGCGGGCCTTTGAACTGTTCGCGCTGGGTGAGCCGCTGGATGGCCGGACGGCCTTGGCCTGGGGCATCGCCAATCGCGCGGTGCCGGCCGGTCAGGTCGAGGCGACGGCGGCGGAACTGGCGGCGAAGGTGGCGGCCCGCGCGCCCAACTCGATCCGCAAGACCAAACGGCTGATGCGTGACGCAGAAGGTTTGTGGGCGCTGATGCAGCGCGAGGGCGAAGCCTTCGGCTCGCAGATGAAGAGCCCCGAAGCGATGGAGGCCTTCATGGCCTTTACGCAGAAGCGGACGCCGGACTTTTCGAAGGCGGGTTGAGCGGACGTCGCAAGGCCTTGCCTTGATTTGGCGCAGCTTTGCTTCTAGGTGCGCGCGCCGATGTCGCACGCCCTTTCCATACCTCCGGCCGTAAGCCGTATTGAAGCCGAGACCCCGGCTGACGCCGAAGGCGTGGATGCGCTGGTCATGGCCGCCTTCGGGCCGGGACGGTTCGCCAAGACGGCCGAACGTCTGCGTGAAGGCTCACAGCCAAGCGCGGGCTTCGTCGTAAAACGCGATGGGGAAGTCGTGGGCTCGGTGCGACTGTGGCCGGTCGTGGTTGGAGACACCTCGGCCCTGTTTTTGGGGCCGATCGCGGTGGACGCCGGCCGCCGGAGCGACGGTCTGGGCGCCGAACTGGTTCAGGCGTGCGTGGATCATGCACGGACGCTGGGCGTCGGCGGCGTGCTGCTGGTCGGGGATGCGGCCTATTTCGAGCGGTTCGGATTCGCCCCTGCGCCCGAGGCGATCCTGCCTGGACCTGTGGATCGTCGCCGTGTCCTGTGGCTGGCGACCGGCGTGGATCAGGTTTCGGGTTCGGTTCGCATCGGCTGACCCTTTCCCGCGCGGTTCGCGGGGCCTAAGTCAGGGGGATGGATAATCCCAAGTCAGGACTGAACGCCGTCGCCGAGGCGGCCAAACAGGCGCCCGGCAAGGGGTTGCCGCCGGTCCACCTGTGGCATCCCGAGCATTGCGGCGACATCGATATCGTCATTCGGGCGGACGGTGTCTGGATGCATGAAGGCTCGCCCATCGGCCGCAAGGAGTTGGTGCGGCTGTTCTCGACGGTGCTGAGGAAGGACCCGGACGGCTATCACCTGGTCACGCCGGTCGAAAAGCTGAAGATCACCGTCGAGGATTTGCCATTCCGGGCTGTCGCGATGCGGCGGGAAGGCGACGCCCTGATTTTCACCACCGATGTCGGTGACGAGGTGAGGGCCAGCGAAGCCGATCCCATCGTCGTCGAAACCGATCCGACGACGGGCGAGCCGGCGCCGCGCATCCATGTGCGCCGCGATCTGTGGGCGCGCATTGCGCGGTCGGTCTTCTATGAAATGGTCGAAATGGCCCAAGAGGTCGATGGACGCCTGGTCGTTCGGTCGGGCGGCCAGATCTTCTCGCTGGGCGCGGTGACGTGAGCCTGGAGACCTTGAGGGCGCGGCTGATCGATCGGCTGGCCCCGGTCGAGACGTGGCGGCCGGAACTGGTCGCGGCGCGGTCGGACTTCGACCTGAATCCGCAGGCCGCGCGGACGGTCAAGGAGTTGCGGCCGGCGGCGGTGCTGATCCCCATTGTGGCGCGGCCCGAGGGGGCGACCGTGCTGTTGACGCGGCGCGCCGACACCCTGGCGCGGCACACGGGGCAGATCGCCTTTCCGGGCGGACGTCTGGATCCGGGTGAGACCGCAGTTCAGGCGGCGCTGCGTGAGGCGGACGAGGAGGTGGCGCTGGACCCGGCCGCAGTCGAGGTGCTGGGGCTGTCAGACGCCTATGAGACGGGGACCGGCTTTCTGGTGACGCCGGTGATCGGCTGGCTGAGCGAGGCGCCGGTAACGACACCGTCGCCGGACGAGGTCGCCGAGGTGTTCGAGACGCCGTGGGACTTTCTGATGGACGCCGCCAACCATCGTCGCGACTTCTACGACATGGACGAGGGGTTGCGGCGCTGGTTCTGGGCCATGCCGTGGGGCGAGCGCTACATCTGGGGCGTGACGGCGGGGATCCTGAAGGCTCTGCACGTGCGGCTTTATGGCGACGAGGCTGCGCCAGAGGCGGCGGCGGACGAGGACGCGGCATGAGCGTCTCTGTGACGGGACAGCCCTGGTTGGAAAGCCAGGCGACGCAGGCGGTGATGCGGGCGCTGGAAGCGGCGGGCGGTGAGGGTTGCGCGCGGTTCGTCGGCGGCTGCGTGAGGAACAGTCTGCTGGGCCAGCCGGTCGACGACATCGACATCGCCACGCGCTTGCGACCCGAACAGACCATGGCGGCGCTGAAGGCGGCAGGGTTGAAGGCTGTGCCGACGGGCGTTGAGCACGGCACCGTGACGGGCGTGTCGGAGCGGCGACCCTATGAGATCACGACCCTGCGTCGTGATGTGGAGACGGACGGGCGCCGTGCGGTGGTCGCCTTCACCGAGGACTGGGCCGAGGACGCGGCGCGGCGGGATTTTCGTCTGAACGCCCTTTACGCCGATGCGGCAGGGACGGTGTTCGATCCGACCGGCGGCGGGTTGGAGGATGCGGCGGCGGGACGCATCGTTTTCGTCGGCGAGGCGGAGACGCGCATCCGCGAGGACTACTTACGCATCCTTCGCTTCTTCCGCTTCTACGCCTGGTATGGGCGGGGAGAGCCGGACGCGGTCGAGCTGGCGGCGTGCGCGGCGCTGAAGGGCGGCGTGGCGCAGCTGTCGGCCGAGCGGGTGTCCAAGGAGGTGTTGAAACTGCTGGCGGCGCCTGACCCGCGTGCGGCGGTGCGGGCGATGGCCGAGACCGGCGTGCTGGCCCAGGTGCTGCCGCAAGCGCAGCCGCTGGCGCAGTTCGAGGCGATGTGTGAGCTGGCCGACGATCCGGTGATGCGGTTGTCGGCCTTGCTGCCCCCAGATGCTGCGGGCGTGACGGAGATCGCGGGTGGTCTGAGATTGTCGAACGCAGTGCGAGATCGGTTGGCGGCGGCGGTCGAGGATGGGCCTGCCGTTTCGCCGACGATGAGCGACGTCGAGGCGCGGGCGGCGATCTACAGGCTGGGACGCAGGGCGTTCGAAGATCGGCTGATGCGCGCCCAAGCGGCCGGCGAGGGCGGTGGCGCGCGGCTGCGGGCGCTGGCCGCCGACTGGACCCCGCCCAGGATGCCGGTCGGGGGGCGCGATCTGGCGCGTCTGGGCCTGACGCCAGGGCCGGAGACAGGGCGGGTGTTGAAGGCGTTCGAGGACGCTTGGGTTGCCGACGACTTCCCTGCCGAGGGCCATGAGGCGCGGCTGAAGACCCTTATCGCGGCGGCCGGGCGCGGGTGAACTCGGTGATGACGGGGCGGTGGTCGGATCCCGTGGGCTCGCCCAGGCAGCGCGTGATCATGGCCAGATCCGGCGAACGATAGACCTGGTCGATGGTGATGCCGGCGAAGGCGGGAATCTGGCTGGGCCAGGTGCCGGGCCAGCCGGGCGCGGGGATCAGGCCCAGGTCGGACTGGATTTGTTTGCCGATCCGGGCGCTGGAGACGCTGTTGAAGTCCCCGGCGGCGATGACGGGATGGGCTGGCGCGGCCTTCATCCGCTCGGCCAAGGCCATGACCTGGCTGATCTGACCCCACTGATATTGAAAGGGCCAGGGTCGGGTCAGGTGGACGCCGAAGACGTTGATCGGACCGATGGGCGTCTGAACCGTCGCGCCCACGGTGCTGAGGCCGTCGGGACGCTCGGGCAGGCGTTGCAGGATCGGATAGCGCGAGGCGATGATCGAGCGCGCGTGGTCGCCGGCGCGCGCCTGGCCGATCAGGACGCGGTGCGGATAGTCCGGCAGCAATTGGTCCAGCCGCGACGCCGGCGCCTGCCCCAACTCGACCAGCACCAGGATGTCTGCGTCGGCCGCCGCGATGGACCGGCGCATGGCAGCGACATCGGTGTTGAACACATACAGATTGGCCGAATAGACCCGCACGATCGGCTGGTCGGGAACCGGCGCGCCCTTCATCGGCGCCCATTGCGGCCAGACCGACAGGGTAAGAACCACACACGCCAGTCCACCAACGATCGAGGCCGGCCATTGGCGAAAGAGCAGACACACCACGGTCACGCCGACGGCCGCCAGCAACGCCGGCGATGTGAACTGCGCCAGTATATCCACCCAACGATGGCCGATGCCGCTGAGCGCCGCTGCGCCGAACGCCGCCAAGCCCAACAGCAGGGCGCTCGCCGTCACATTCGCCGCCAGCTTTGTCAGGGTCATCGAAGACGTATCTCTCGGATTGAACAGGACGCCTCGCCCGGCGTTAAGGCGACGCTTTGGAGGGCGACATGGCCAAACGGTCGATCCGGGATATCGAGAAGATCTGGTCCAATGTCGAGGGCGTGAAGAAACTGTCGGACCGGGTCATCGGCATCGGCCCGTTCGGCATGGGGCTGGACGCCATGCTGACCTGGGTGCCGGTCGTCGGCACGGCCTACACGGTCGGGACGGGCGGCTGGCTGATGCTTCAGGCCGTGCGGGCCAAGGCGACGCCGGCGACCCTGGCGCGCATGGGGGCCTATATGGCCATCGACACCGCGACCGGCACGGTGCCCATCGCGGGCGACATCGTCGACACCTTCTTTCCCGGACAGCTGATGGCGGCACGGGCGCTGCAAAAACACATCGAAAGCACACACTGGGTCGAGGACACCGAGGCCAATGCGCGCGCCACCGGCGACCACGAGATGCACGAGGCCCGCGTGCAGAACGACAAGACGCTGAAGCGGATCATCTATCTGCACGATTGAGATGCGCTGGCTAAGGCGGCCTAGCCATCGTTTTCCCCGCAATAAACCGGCCTGAAATCAATGCCCTGATCCCAATGACCGACCGTCTCCCGGCCTGAGGAAGGGCTGCGCCCAGACTGATCTCCACGACAACGGAGAGAAGAATGAGCGACGATTTCAGCGCGCGTCTGAACCTGCCCTATCTGGCGGCGGGGCAAATGCAGAAGCATGTAACCCTGAATACGGCCCTGACCCGGCTGGACGCCCTGTTGCAGATAGCGGTGGTCAGTCGCACGACGGCGATCCAGCCGGCCGATGCATCTGACGGCGATCTTTATATCCTGCCGGGAGAGGCCGAAGGCGCGGTCTGGGCCGGGCGGCCGGCCGGTACCCTGATGCGGTTCGAGGGCGGCGGCTGGACCGCCGTGACGACGTCGGACGGCATGATCGCCTGTGTTCTCGACGAAGGCGTCGTGGTGGTTCGGGCCGAGGGGGGCTGGATCCGGCTGGGGCAGCGATTGGGCGAGGTCCAAGGCCTGACGCGGCTGGGTCTCGGGACATCCGCCGACGAAGCCAATCCCTTGGCGGCCAAGATCAACGCCGCCCTGTTCACGGCGCGCGGCGAGGAGGAAGGCGGCGACGGCGATCTTCGCCTGAGGCTGAACAAGGCGACGGCGGGCGATGTCCTGTCGCTGTTGTTTCAGAGCGGATACGCCGCTCGCGCAGAGTTGGGTCTGATCGGCGACGATGACCTGACCCTGAAGGCTTGCGATGATGCCGGGACATGGCGGTCGGTGTGGCGCGTGGATCGCGCGACGGGGCGTATCGCCTTCGACTAGGGGGCGGTCCGGCGCGAGACGACGCTGTTCACCAGCGATGACGACTATGCCCTGCCGGCCTGGGCGCGCTGGGTCGAGGCGACCTGCGTGGGCGGCGGCGGCGGCGGGGCCGCAGGGCTGGCGGGTCCGGCTGGTGCGTCGCGTCTCGGCGGCGGCGGAGGCGGCGCCGGCGGGCTGAGCCTCGCGCGATGGTCGGCGGACGACCTGGAGGGCGTCCTGACGATCACGGTCGGCGCCGGCGGGATCAGCGGCGTTTCGGGCGGCGATAGCGAGGTCGCGACGGGTGACATGGTCCTGTTACGCGCGACGGGCGGGGCCGCAGGCGGCTCTGGCGTTGGTGGAGCGGGCGGTATCGGCCAACGGCTCGCCAACTCCGGCGGGAGTTCTTCGACAACTGCGACGGCAGCGACGGGCGCAGAAACCCTTTGCTCGGACGGGCCGGGCGGCGGCGGGGCGGGCGGCGGTCTGAGTGCAGCGGATGTCGCCTATACCGGAGGCGCGGGCGGCGTCGGCGGCTGGTCGGGCCTTCGTGCGGCCGGCGGCGTCGCGGGCGCTGCGGGACAGGCCTCGCCCAAGCCGCTGTTGTCGATCGTCGGAGGCGGCGGCGGGGGCGGCGATGCTTCGGCGAGTGGAGCCGGTTCTACCGGCGGCTCAGGCGCGCTGTTCGGCGCCGGGGGCGGGGGAGGCGGCGCGGGCCTGACCTTCGGCGGCCAGGGCGGTTCGGGCGCTTCGGGCGCGGTTTTGATCACGGTCGTCGGATGAGCCGGCGCGGACATCCGGCCGAGCCGGTCGAGGTGCTGGAAGCCGAAGCGTGGGAAGCGCCCGACAGCCTCAGCGACGGGGAATGGCGCGCCCAGTCCGGCTGGGACGGCCGCTGCGCCATTGAAACCTATGACGAGGAGGACGAGCGATGACCCGACACAAGCAAGGGGCGATCCCCTTGGCGGAGGGGCGGTGGTTGTTTCGTCGCCTCTACGTCTTCGCCGTCAGCGCGGGGCTGTGGGTGCTGCTGATGCGCACGGTCGGGCGGATGCCGGCTGAGATGCTGCCCAGGATCACAGACGGGCTGATGGGACTGCTGGCCCTGATCCTGGTGCTCTATCTGGTGGCGCCGACCGCTCAGCAGTTGATCACCCTGATCGCCACCGCCCGGCTGCGGATCAGCGGAGGCCGACCATGAGCTTTCGTCTGTCCAGCCGGTCGCGTGCGTGGCTGATCGGCGTGCATCCGGCCCTGACTGCGGTGGTTGAGGCGGCCATCACCCGCACGCAGGTGGATTTCATGATCACCGAGGGCCTGCGCACGGCCGAACGTCAGGCGGCCCTGGTCAAGGTCGGGGCCAGCCGCACGACGCGCTCGCGCCATCTGACGGGCCACGCCGTCGATGTCGCCGCCCTGGTCGAAGGCCAGGTGCGATGGGACTGGCCGCTGTATGGCCGGATCGCCGAGGCGTTCAAGGCGGCGGCGCTGGATCTGAAGACGCCGCTGATCTGGGGCGGCGACTGGAAGACGCTGCGCGACGGGCCACATTTCGAGCTGGATCGAAAGGCCTTTCCATGAGCGCTGGATCCATACTGCGGGCGCTGACGCCGCTCGGCTGGCTGGCGGCCGCTGCGACAGCGCTGGCGCTGGGATTCGTGCTGCTTGGCGGGCTCGGCTTTCGCTGGGATCCGCTGAACCTGCAGCACAAGCGTCTGGAGGCCGCCCGCACCCAGGCGCAAGATGCGACCGCCGTGGCGGCGGCGCAGGCCGACGCCCGGCGGATTGAAACCGAAGGCGCGGCGGCTCAGGCCCGGCGCGTCGACCACTATCACCACATGACGGGGACGGCGGACCGGGCGACCACGGCCGCCGTCGCCCAGGCCAGGAGCGCCGTCGATGCCGACCATCCCTTGGAGACCCGCCGCGCTGATCGCCTGCGCGACCATGACGGCCAACTGTGCCGCATCGCCCCCGCTCTCGACGGTTGCGCCGGCGCGGCTGGTCTTGCCGGAGGCGGCGATACGCCCGTGCACGCTGGCGACCCTGCCGGCTGAACCCACGGCCGGCGATCTGGACGCAGCCTATCTGCTGCGCGGCGCCCAGATCGTGGCCTGCGACGGGGCGCGGCGGCTGGCGGTCGAGACCCTGTTGGCCGAACGCGCGATGCAGGACGCGCAGGTGCGACGCCGCGACTGACGCCCTGCAAAAACGACTCGGCAACTTCTGCCGCCTGGTGTGCAGGCTTGCCGGGTCGTTTCGCAAACCGTCGAGATAAGTTCAATGAAATCAGTGTCGACGTCTGGCTGACATCGCCTTTCGGACTGGCCCCGCCTTTGCTCTCCTGAAGACTGAGCAAAACGCTCCTGGCGCTAAAATGGCGCCGGACATCACACGAAGTGAACAGGACAGCCAAAATGGCTAACAGCATCAATGTTAACGTCGGCGCCATGGTCGCGCTGCAAAACCTTAACGCGTCCAACCGTCAGTTGGCCGTGACGCAAAACCGTGTCTCCACGGGGATGAACGTCTCGTCCGCCAAGGACAACGGCGCTCTGTTCGCCATCGCCACCAATCAGCGTGCTGAAATGAGCGCCCTGGGCTCGGTCAAACAGTCGCTGCAACGCGGTCAAACGATCGTCGATGTG
>NZ_JAOYTN010000008.1 GCF_026105875.1 Brevundimonas sp. BT-123
GGCGTAAATCTGTTCACGGCTACGGTTGCGACGAAAGTCAAGATCAATACGGCTGCTACCGGCGACACCTATGATATCGGTTTCGCCGGGGCGACTACGGTCGAACCGACCACGGCTACGGCCGCTGATGTCGATGCGGCGCTAAAGGGCTTCACTGCCAAGCTGGCGACCCTGGGCACCCAGTCCAAGTCGCTGGAACGTACGACCACCTTCACCAGCAAGATGGAAGACGCCCTGGAAGCGGGTATCGGCAACCTAGTTGACGCCGACCTGGCCAAGGAAAGCGCCAAGCTGACCGCACTTCAAACCAAGCAACAGCTCGGTGTGCAGGCTTTGTCGATCGCCAACTCTTCGAGCCAAATCCTGCTAGGCCTCTTCCGATAAGGCCTTAAGTCGGGGCGGTCATCGGCCGCCCCGACTTCTTCCCTGATTTCAGAAGGATGCGGACTCGTCCGCGCGGGGGATATGACCCAATATGTTGCGAGTATCGCTAGCGTAAGCCAATCCCTGGAAACGAATGTTCCTGTCGGGAGCCTGGCATCAGTTCCAACCCTCGCCAAAAACGACAACCACGACGCCAGCCGCTTTCGACTGACCATCGAGGCCGTGGGTGACAATCGCTTCGTTTACAAGGTCCGGGACCGGGTGACAGGGGAGGTGGTCCGCCAGTTGCCGCGTGAGGATGTCGAAAAATTGTATCGCGATCCGACTTATCGCGGAGGCCGTCTGGTCGATACCGCCGTCTGACGACAGGCGACAGATCTGGCTTTTCAACGCCGCCGGCTCGCCGGACGGCGAAATCATGGTTTCCGGCGCATTAACCATGTGATTACGACTCGTGGTTAATGGTGTAGGTCACAGAACGTCCGGGGGCTTGAAGCCATGACCACCAGCATCCACACCAACACCTCGGCGATGATCGCCCTGCAGAATCTAAATCGCACCAACGACCAGTTGGCGGCGACGCAGAGCCGGGTGAATACGGGTCTGAAGGTGCAGGGCGCCAAGGACAACGCCGCCGTCTGGGCCGTGGCCCAGGGGCAGCGCGCCGACCGGGGATCGCTCGAAGCTGTCACCACCAGCCTGAAGCGCGCGACGTCCATCGCCGACGTGTCGCTGGCGGCCGGCGAGCAAATCTCGGACATTCTTCTGGAGCTGAAGCAGAAGGCGACCGCAGCGGCCGACCCCAGCCAAAGCGACGCCTCGCGCGCCTCTTTTAATCAGGAATTTCAAGCGCTTCTTTCCTCGATCCAGTCGTTCGCGAATAACGCCATCTTCGATGGCGCCAATATTCTCAATGGGGCCGCTACGGCCGACCTGACCTTCTTGGCGAGTGCGGATGGCAAGGAGACCATCGCCGTCAAGCGCCAGAATATGTCCCTGGCTGGTTTGGGCCTCGCAGCGGCTTCGTACGATTCTGACAAGGCGACCCCGGCGATCGACGCGTGGACAGACGACGCCGCGACAACAGAGGATGAAATGCTGCTGAACGCTGCGCCGGATTTGCTGACGCAAGAGAAAGCAAAGTTCGCTCTGCGACGAGTGAACGACGCCATCACTGTAGCCAGCGCGCGCCTTTCGGAACTGGGCGCTCAGGCCAAGCAGATCGAGCGGCACACGACCTATGTCGGAAAGCTTTCCGACTCGCTGGAAGCCGGAATCGGCAATCTGGTCGACGCGGACCTGGCTAAGGAAAGCGCCCGCCTTCAGGCCTTGCAGGTCCAGCAGCAACTCGGCGTTCAGGCCCTGTCGATCGCCAACCAGGCGCCGCAGGTGATCCTGTCGCTGTTCAAGGGCTGATCCGACAGCTTAACGGTTCCTTATCGACGCCTACCGCATGATAGGGTCGGAGCCGTCTGAATGATCAACAACAGCTATTTGCTGGGTCTTTTCGGAACGACGACGGGAACGTCGTCGTCAGGCGTCACCACGACCGCCAGCACGGCCGTCAAAACCAAGAAAACGCAACCGACGGCGCCTTGGTCGTCCACGGCGACGCCGGCGAAGGCGAGCGATCTGGTCCGCGCAGCTCTTGGCGGTCGCCGCCTGATCGACGAGGGCAATGTCAGCCTGGATCTGGCCGGCGCCTCCAGCGACTACCGCAAGATGTTCGCCCTGTATCAGGGCCTGAACACGTTGGGCGCCCTGGCCGACCGTGCTGGCGTCAAGGGGCTGAGCGCATCGGAAGCCGCTCTGGTGTCCAAGCGGTTCGGCGAAGGCCTGGCCGAACTGTCGACCTATCTCAGCACCGCCAGTTTCAAAGACATGCGACTGGTGCAGGGTGTGGCCCAGACCTCGGTCAAGAGCACCTTTGCGCTGGAACGGGCGCCGACCAGTTTCGTCACCGCGCCCATCCACGACGGCGACCCCACCGCCTCGGTCAAGGCGTTCGAGGGTGACGTGAAGTTCTCCTTAACCGTCAAGACGGCGGCCGGGGAGCAGGCGATCGCCATGGACCTGTCCGAGATGGGTGCGACCGATCGGTCGTTGGCCAATGTCACCGCCTATATGAACGGCAAGCTGGAGGACGCCGGCGTGGCGACGCGCATCAGCGCTCAGTTGATCCCCGCCGAGCCGAAGACGGTCAAAAGCGGGACAAAGACCATCACTCTGCCGGCAGGACCGGATCAGTGGGCGTTGAAGGTCAATGGCGGGACCGGCGAAGCCATCAGCTTCCAGGCTATCGACACCTCCGACGCCGTCTATGTGACGCAAGGGGTCGGCAAGACCGGCACGGCGGGCCAACTGCTGAAGTTCCAGGCCGACGGCGGCGCGGCGCCGGCCGCCCAGCAGGGCGTGGACGATCCGTTCTGGGTCGAGGGCAGGGTGGGGCACGCCGACCTTCCCGACGGGGTCGCGGCGGTGAAGGCCAGCGCCGTGGCGCCGGATGGCTCCGTCTGGGTCGTCGCCGAACTGACGGCGGGTGACGACAGTCAACCGATCAAGGGCGCGCGCGATGTCGCCCTGATGAAATATGATTCCGCCGGCAATCTGATGCAGACCAAGCTGCTCGGCGCCGCCTCCAGCGCCAACGGCTTCTCCATCGCCATCGACGACGACGGCCGGGTCGCCCTGGCCGGATCGGTGACCGGGGCGCTGGAACCTGGCAAGAGCGGCGACAACGCGTCCGTGGCCGACAGTTTCGTCTCGGTGTTCGACAGTTCGGGCCAGGAGTTGTGGACCCAGCGGCGCGGCGCCAAGGCGGCCGACGAGGCGACCGAGGTTCGTTTCGGCGCCGACGGCATGGTCTATGTCGCCGGACGGTCGAAATCAGCCATGCCGGGCAATGCGGCCCTGGGCGGCTGGGATTCCTATCTTCAGGCCTTCCAGGAAAAGCCGATCAAGATCAACGGTCCGGACGTGGGCGTGAACGTCGCGACCGTGCAGTTCGGCACCAGCGGCGACGACTCCGTTCAGGCCATGACGGTGTCGGGAAACGACCTCTACACGGCGGGCGTCGAAAACGGGAAAGCGGTCGTGCGCCGCTTCACCCTGGATGCCGAGGGCGTACCGAGCCTGGCTTCGACGCGTGACCTTGGCTACGCCAGCGGCGCGATCGCCGGCATATCGGTCGAGAACGGCAAGGTCGTCGTGACCGGCCATACCGAGAACACCGCCCTCGATATCGCCACGGTGACCAACGCCCATGCCGGCGGCAGCGACGTCTTCATCGCCACCTTGTCGACGGACCTTCAGGCCTCGGCAAACGACCGGCTGACCTATTTCGGCGGGGCGGGCGCGGACACCGCCGCCGACGTCGCCATCAAGGACGGCAAGGTCTGGATCACCGGCACGAACCGGGCGGAAGGCGCCGGCAAGGACGACCCCACATCCGGCTATCTGGCCCAGATCGATCTCGCCACCGGCCAGGTTCAATCGAACCGAACCTGGCGCGCGGACGGCGATCAGGCCAGGCCGACCAGCCTGAGCTTCGCAGCGGGCGGGGCCAGCGTGCTTGACCGCCTCGGCCTGCCTCAAGGCCAGATCATGCAGGCCGATTCCAAGCTGCTGACCGTCGCCACCTCGGCCCGCGTCGGCGATCAGTTTTCGATCAGCCCCGCAGCCGGCGGCCGCGCCGTAACAGTAACCATCGACGCCAAGGACACGCTGGAAAGCCTGGCCAAGAAGATCAACGCCGCCTCTGGCCGCCAGCTTGAAGCGAAGGTCATCACCGACCTGAAGGCCAAACCCATCGTCCAGCGGCTGGAAATCAAGACGGCGGCCAACAAGGACGGCGCCGTCATCTCCGCCGGAGCGATCGGCAAGGACGCCCTGGGCGCGCTGGGTCTGACGCCCGGCTTCGTCGGTCCGGTGAAGCCGGACAAGGACGCGATCAAGACCTATGGGCTGAACCTGTCGAACAAGCTGAACCTGAACGATCCGGCCTCTATCAAGGCGGCCATCGATTCGCTGGCCCAGGCGATGACGGCGGTCCGGTCCTCCTACCGCGCCCTGGCGCCGTCGACCGGCGGCATAACCAACACCCAGACCGGCAACGGCTCCTCGACCGCTTACCAGCAAACGCAGCTGGCGAACTATCAGGCTGCGCTGAGCCGCCTGACGGCCTGATCGGGGTCGTGACCGGTCAAGGCGGTTGACGCCCGAGGCCGGGTCGGAGTTATTGACCTTCTCATCCGCGAAAGCCCGTTCATGGCCCTTCCGAAAGACAACCGCGTCATCCTGTTGGTCGGCGCCGGCGTGGCGATCGTCATCGCCGTCGTGCTCGCCCTGATCTTTACGGGCGGCGGCGACAAGACGACGGAAGCGCCGCCGGCGTCCAAGGGCGGCCTTGTCGTCAATCTGGCCGAGGCGCCCACGCTGGAACCGACGCGGGAACTGCGCTGCTTCGTCGATGGTCAGTTCGTCGGCATGGCGACCCTGGCGGTCTGCGCCCAGCGCAATGGCCTGGCGACGGACGCTCTGGATGTGGGGCTGGACGCGACGGGCGCCTTGGCCGCCGCCCCGACGGCCGCCTTCGCCCCGCCGCCCGAATTGCCGAAGGTCGAGATGGCCGAAACCCCGCCGCCGACCTCCGTCGAACAGACGCCTGCGCCGCGCCCCACGCCCGTGACCAGCGGCAGCCCGTGCCTGCGCCACACCGGCTCCGACTGGCGCACCCTGTCGCCGAACATGAGCCTGAACGCCTGTGTTCAGGCGCTTTACGCCGGGACCTGCGTCGGCCCGGGCGACGCCCAATACGGCCGCTGGGGCGACACGACCCTGCGTCTGGTGCCGCGCCGGGTGGAACAGTCCAATGACAACAACCGTTTCAGGACCCTGGCCGAGCAGGATCGCAACTGCCAATTCACGGGAATGAACTGATGCGTTTCGTCGCCCTCGCCGCCATCGCCGGGACCGTTCTGCTGGGCGCCTGCTCCAACGAACCCAAGTATGAGTTCGCCGAGGGCGCCTGCTACTTCGTGGCGACGCCAGACAATGCGCCGCCGCGCCTGCAGAAAATCGCCGACAACCAGCCCCAGCTCGAACAGTGCGCCGCGCGGCTGGAGGAGATGCGCCTTCGCTTCCTGCGTATGGGCGGTTCGAACCAGGAAATCGCCGGCGCCTATCAAGGGCGGTTCATCTTCGTCGACCGCGAGGGGGTCAAGATCGGCAAGAGCCTGAACGGCAGCCGCTTCTTCGCCATGGCCCGCACGGGCGATGGTCGTCTGGCCATCCCTGGCGCCATCCAGCGCGACGAGACGGGCCGTCCCATCGCCATCGCAGCCGACCCCGCTGCGAAGTAGGACTTGCGCAACCAGAACGAAAGTGGAACATTCGGTTAATGCTTATCCACTGATTTAGCGGGTTTGCTGTCGAAAGGGCTGGCGATGAGCCGTCGCGCCGGTCAGACATCGGACTGAATTGACGGGGCGGGCGAAGTCGTCGCCGCCTCACACGAGAAGGAAGTTTCCATGGCGGGCAGCGTCAACAAGGTCATTCTGGTCGGCAATCTGGGTCGCGACCCCGAAATCCGCTCCATGCCCAACGGCGACCGCATCGCCAACCTGTCCATCGCCACCTCGGAAACCTGGCGCGACAAGTCCTCGGGCGAGCGCAAGGAAAAGACCGAATGGCACCGCGTCGTCATCTTCAACGACAACATCGTCAAGGTGGTCGAGAACTATGTGAAGAAGGGCTCGACCGTCTACATCGAGGGCGCGCTCCAGACCCGCAAATGGACCGACCAGCAGGGCGTCGAGAAGTATTCGACCGAGATCGTGGTCAGCCGCTTCAAGGGTGAATTGACCATGCTGGGCGGCCGTTCGGAAGGCGGCTCGTCGGGCGGCGGTTACGGCGGCGGCGGTGGTCGCGGCGATGACGACTATTCCTCGGGCTTCTCCACCGGCGGCGCCAACAAGCCGAGCGGCCCCAAGGAAAGCTACGACCTGAACGACGACATTCCGTTCTGAGGTCAGACAAACTTGGCGATCGGTGCGAGCGGTCGCCAAGCTGGATTTCTGAGTGCGAAACCTCGGGTCATCCAAAGTGAGCCGACGCGGCGGGCGCACCGTGCCATAGGGCGGTCATGACCGACGTCCGTTCCGAAGTTGCGCCTGCGCCTGCGTCTCTGCCCAAGAGACCTCACGCCCTGACAGGGCTGGAGATCGCCGCCATCGTGGCGATCATCGTGGTTTGGGGCGTCAACAACGCCGGGGCCAAGTTGGCGACGCAGGAGTTGTCGCCGCTGCTGGTCGGCGCCATCCGGTTCGGTATCGCCACCGCCTGTCTGATCGCCTTCGTACGGCCGCCGTTTCCGGACTGGAAGAGCCTGATGCTGATCGTCATCATCGGCGGGCCGATCCAGTACGGCCTGGCCTACACGGCCTACTGGCTGGCGACGGACGTCAGCCCGGTGACGGTGGCCAACCAGCTGTGGATCCCCTTCACCACCCTGTTCGCCTTTCTGATCCTGGGCGAGCGACTGTCCAAGGCGGCCCTGGTCGGCATGGGCGTGGCCTTCGTCGGCGTGGCCTGGATGACGCTGGACGCCCATGCGCTGCAGGACTGGAAGGCCATTCTGGTCGCCATCGCGGCCGGCGCCGCCTGGGGCGTGACTACGGTGGTCGCGCGTCGCACCACCTCCATTCCGCCGCTGAAGATGCAGGGCCTGCTGGCGCTGGGCGCCTTTCCCGTCATGGCCTTCGGCTCGGCGGTGTTCGAGCATGGCCAGTGGGAGGCGGTGAAGCGCGCCACGCCCATGGTCTGGGCCTCGTTGCTGTGGGCGGGCGTCGTATCGTCCGTGCTGGCGACCACCCTGCTGTTCTGGCTGGTCCAGCGGCGCGAGGCGGGGCGGGTGACGCCCTATCTGCTGGTCACGCCCGTGGTGTCGATGTTCATCGGCTGGAGCTTCATGGGCGACATCCTGACGCCGCAGATTCTGACGGGATCGGCCATCACCATGGGCGGGGTCGCCCTGGTGGCCCTGGCCGAACGGGGCTTGCGCGCGGGCGCCGCCAAGGCTTGATCTGTTCCTGATCGTATCAGGAGCCCGTCATGCACCACGCCCCCCTCGACGCCGACCACGTTTCCCGCCGTTGGCTGGGCAAGGCGAAGCACGATCTTCCAGCGAACGAAGCCGTCGTCGTTCAGAACACCGCCGATCGTCGCCCTGTTTCCGAAGACATCAACGAGACCTTCGACGACCGTCAGACCTTTGGGGAGCGGCTGGCTGACCGGGTGGCGGCCTTTGGCGGTTCGTGGCCGTTCATCATCGCGTTCGGCGTCTTCCTGGCGATCTGGACCGGGCTGAACCTGTTGCTGCGCAAGGACGCCTTCGACCCCTATCCTTTCATCTTCCTGAACCTGGTCCTGTCGATGCTGGCGGCGATCCAGGCGCCGGTCATCATGATGAGCCAGAACCGCCAGGCGGCGAAGGATCGGCTGGATGCGGGCAATGACTACCAGGTCAATCTGAAAGCCGAGATCGAGATCATGGCCCTGCTGGAGAAGGTCGAACACCTGACCGCCCGGCAAGAGGAGCAGACCGAACTGATCCGCCGTCTGCTCGCACAAAAAGAGACCCGCTGAACGCTGTCCAGCGGGCCATCTTCCGTACCGTAGAAATACTTAGCTTGCGCTGAGCGCCGCGCAGGCCACTCGGTCGCCGGCGCCGCCGATGGGCTGGGTCGAATGGTCGTCGGGGTTGGCGTGGATGATGATGGCCGAGCCGTCGGCGTCCCACAGCCATTGGCCGGGGCCTTCGGACGAGATCCGCGCGCGGGTCGTGAACAGTTCGGCGTTCACCTTGCCGTCCGCACCGGCCCAGACGTTGGGCAGGTCGCCGTCGTCCGGCCCGGCGGCGTTCAGCAGGCCGTGCGGAGCCTTGGGCTCGCCGTGGTTGATGTGAGCGCCGGACGAGGTGAAAGGTGCGGCGCATTCGCCGGTCGCATGGATGTGGATGCCGTGCCACCCGGGCGTCAGACCCGAAGCCTCGATCTTCATCAGCAGGCCGGTCGGCCCCTGACGCAGGTCGACGCGGCCGATGTTGGCGCCGGAGGCGTTGATCAGAACGGCCTGTCCCGTCGCGCCGACGGGCGCGCGTTCGACGGCCGCCTGGGGCGCGTTTCCGGTCGCGGCGCAGGCGGTTGTCAGGGCCAAGGGGGAGGCGAGGAGAAGGGCGGCGGCGAGGCGGGTGGCGCGCATGTCGAAAGTCCTTTCAGAGACGGGCTTTCACGGCGACGTCGCTTTGCCACCGAGGCCCTGGAATGCTAGAAATCGTCACAGCGGATCACGTTCCGATTCCGGCCGCATAAAGCCACGCTTCATTGACCGACGACAGCTACGACAACGCCGCATCTCCGATCATTCCGGGAGGCGGCGGCTCCGACATTTCCACGATCACGATCGAGGACGAACTGAAGCGTTCGTACCTCGATTACGCCATGAGCGTGATCGTCTCGCGCGCGCTTCCCGACGCCCGTGACGGGCTGAAGCCGGTTCACCGTCGCATCCTGTATTCGATGCACGACCTGAACATGACGCCCGAGCGTAGCTATTCGAAATGCGCCCGCGTCGTCGGTGACGTGCTGGGCCGGTTCCACCCCCATGGCGACGCCTCGGTCTATATGGCCCTGGTGCGGATGGCGCAGCCGTTCTCGATGGGGCTGATGCTGGTCGACGGCCAGGGCAACTTCGGTTCGGTCGACGGCGATATGCCCGCCTCGATGCGTTATACAGAGGCCCGGATGGCCCCGGCCGCCGTCGCCCTGATGGCCGACATCGACAAGGACACGGTCGATTTCCAGCCGAACTACGACGAGAAGGAGCTGGAGCCGGTCGTTCTGCCGAGCCGGATTCCGAACCTGCTGGTCAACGGCGCGGGCGGCATCGCCGTCGGCATGGCGACCAACATCCCGCCGCACAATCTGGGCGAGGTCGTGGATGCGGCCCTGGCCCTGCTGGATGATCCCAACGTTACCGACGACGCCCTGCTGGACATCGTGCCCGGTCCGGACTTCCCGACCGGCGGCGAGATCATGGGCCGCACGGCGCCGCGCAACGCCCTGCGCGACGGTCGCGGCTCGGTCGTCGTGCGCGGCCGCGCCTTGGTGGAAGAGATCCGCAAGGACCGCGAGGCGATCGTCGTCACCGAACTGCCCTATCAGGTCAACAAACAGACCCTGATCGAGCGCATCGCCGAAATGGTGCGCGAGAAGCGGCTGGAAGGCATTTCCGACGTTCGCGACGAATCCGACCGCCAGGGCATGCGGATCGTGATCGAGCTGAAGCGCGACGCGTCCGGCGACGTGATCCTGAACCAGCTGTGGCGCTATACCGCCATGCAGAGTTCGTTCGGCGTCAATATGCTGGCGCTGAACCACGGCCGGCCCGAGCAGATGGGTCTGCGCCAGCTGCTGCAGATCTTCCTCGACTTCCGCGAGGAGGTCGTGGTTCGCCGCGTCAAGTTCGAGCTGAACAAGGCCCGTGATCGCGGCCACGTCCTGGTCGGTCTGGCCGTCGCCGTCGCCAATATCGACGAGGTGATCCACATCATTCGCTCCTCGGCCGATCCGACCGAGGCGCGCGAGCGTCTGCAGGCCAAGGCCTGGCCCGTCGGCGACATGATGGCCCTGGTCGAGCTGATCGCCGATCCGCGCACCGTCATCGTCGAGGGCGACAAGATCCGCCTGACCGACGAACAGGCCCGCGCCATCCTGGCCCTGACCCTGTCGCGTCTGACCGGCCTGGGCCGCGACGACATCTTCGGCGAGGCGCACGGCCTGGCCGACACCATCCAGGGCCACCTGACCATCCTGTCGGACCGCAAGAACGTCCTGGCCATCATCCGCGACGACCTGATCGACGTGAAGGACCGATTCGCCGTTCCGCGCCGCACCCTGATCGGGGAAGGCGACGGCGAGATGGAGGATGAGGACCTGATCCCGCGCGAGGACATGGTCGTCACCGTCACCCACGGCGGCTACGTCAAGCGCGTGGCCCTGAACGCCTATCGGACCCAGCATCGTGGCGGCAAGGGCCGCAGCGGCATGTCGATGAAGGACGAGGACGCCATCACCGGCGTGTTCAGCGCCTCGACCCACACTCCGGTCCTGTTCTTCGCCACCAACGGCAAGGCCTACAAGCTGAAGACCTGGCGTCTGCCGCTGGGCAATCCGCAGTCGCGAGGCAAGGCCTTCGTCAATCTGCTGCCCATCGAGCCGGGCGACAGCATCATGAACGTCCTGCCCCTGCCCGAGGACGAGACGACCTGGGGCGACTACGACATCATGTTCGCCACCTCCAGCGGCGATGTGCGGCGCAACAAGCTGTCGGACTTCGCCACGGTCAACCGCGCCGGCAAGATCGCCATGAAGCTGGAAGGCTCTGACCGCATGGTCGGCGTCGGCCTGTGTACGGCCGACGACGACGTGCTGCTGACCACGGCGCTGGGCCGCGCGATCCGGTTCAAGGCCGACGACGTGCGCGTCTTCAAGGGCCGGGATTCGACCGGCGTCCGAGGCGTGCGGCTGCAGGACGGCGACGAGGTCATCTCCATGGCCATCCTGGGCCGTGTGGACGCGACGCCGGAAGAACGCGCCGCCTACGTCAAACACGCCAACGCCATGCGCAAGGCCTTGGCCGGCGCGGATGCGGAAGAGGAAGCGCCCGTTGTCGAGGCCGACGACGAGGCCGCCGGCGACGCCGTTCTCTCGGTCGAGCGGATCGCCGAACTGGGCGCCGCCGAACAGTTCATCCTGACGGTCACGGAAACCGGCTTCGGCAAGCGGTCCTCGGCCTACGAATACCGCCGCACCGGTCGTGGCGGTCAGGGTCTGACGGCCCACGGCCTGGGCGGTCGCGCGGGCACGCGTCTTGCGGCGGCCTTCCCGGTCGAGGAAACGGACGACCTTCTTCTGGTCACTTCGGGCGGTCAGATGATCCGCACCCGCATCGATCAGGTCCGCATCGTCGGCCGCTCCAGCCAGGGCGTCACCATCTTCCGCACCGGCAAGGACGGAAAGGTCGTCTCGGTCGAACGCCTGCCGGAAAGCGGCGGCGCGGATGATGCCGATGTCGCCGGCGACGAGGGCGAGGGCTGATCCTCCACCGCGCAGCGGGGGAGGGGAGGGGCGTTTGATCGCAACGATTCAGATCGACGGCCTTCCCGCCACGCCTGAAGACCTGGCGCATCAGGCGTTGGTCAACTACGGCGCCTACACCTCCTTCCGCGTCGAGGACGGCGCCACGCGCGGGCTTGATCTCCACCTTGCCCGTCTGGAGCAGGCCGCCGTCGAACTGTTCGGCGAAAGCCCCGGCGAGGCGGAGTTCTTGCGGTTCATGGCGCTGGCGGTCGCCGGTCGCGAGGCCTGCTGGCTGCGCGTCAGCCTGTTCTCGCCCGACATCGGTCATCGCGACCCGACCTACGTCGGCCGGCCCAAGGTGATGACCGTGGTCTCACCGCCCCCGCCGCCGCTGGCGAGCAGCGTGCGGGTCACCGCGGTGCCCTATGAGCGCGAGGCGCCGCATCTGAAGCATCTCGCCACCTTCGGCCTGATACGCGCGCGCCGCGCCGCGTGCGCCGCCGGGTTCGACGACGCCCTATTTGTCGGTGGGGCAGGGCAGGTCACCGAAGGCACACTGTGGAATATCGGCTTTGTCCAGGGCGACCGGATCGTCTGGCCCCAGGCTCCGATGCTGGCGGGCGTGACCCAGGCCTTGATCACGCGCGGGCTGCTCCAGGTCGGGCTGACCAGTGAAACGCGGCCGGTCCGTCTCGACGAGATCGGCGCCTTCGACGGCGCTTTCCTGTGCAACAGCGCCACGCCCGTCTGTCCGATCACCGCGATCGACAACACGACCTTCGCCAATGATCCGGCCATGCTCGCCAAGGTCGAAGCGGCCTGGGCCGCCCAGCCTGCACAACTCATCGCGGGGCGAAGCGATGACGAAGGCGTCAGCCGGCTAGGCCGCTGATTTCGCACCTGCTAAACGACGCTGACGCCACGCGACAGGCCGGGGAGACACGCATGCGCATCGGACTTTATCCGGGCACCTTCGACCCGGTGACGAACGGGCATACCGACATCATCAAGCGCGCGCTGAAGCTGGTGGACCGACTGGTCATCGGCGTGGCCCAGAACGATGACAAGGGCCCGCTGTTCTCCACCGCCGAGCGGGTCGAGATGCTGAAGGCCGAGATGGCGCCCCTCGGCGGCGACATCGTGGTTCAGCCGTTCTCGACCCTGCTGATGCATTTCGCCGAAGAGCTGGACGCCAGCGTCATCATTCGGGGTCTGCGCGCCGTCGCCGACTTCGAATACGAGTTCCAGATGACGGCCATGAACCAGCGCCTCAATCAGGACATCGAGACCGTATTCCTGATGGCCGATCCGCGCCATCAGGCGATCGCCTCGCGGCTCGTCAAGGAGATCGCGCGTCTGGACGGCGCGATCGACAGTTTCGTCAGCCCCGCCATCGCCGAGCGCGTGCGGGCCAAGGTCAAGAACGGTTAGGGTAGACAAGACCATGCGTAAGGCCATCATCGCAGCGACGCTCGCCGCTCTTCTCGCGGCTGGCGCGGCCCAAGCTCAGACACAGGCTCCCGCTGTGGCGCAAACGGCGCCGGCGGCGTCCGACTGGCGCGCCATTGCGCCTGAAAACCTGCTCGTTATCGATACGTCCAAGGGCCGGGTGCTGGTCGAACTGATCCCCGTCGCCGCGCCCAACCATGCGGAACGCATCCGCACCCTGGCCAACCAGGGCTTCTACGACGGTCTGAAGTTCCACCGCGTCATTCCTGATTTCATGGCGCAAACCGGCGATCCCAAGGGCACGGGCGAGGGCGGCAGCGAACTGCCGGACCTGAAGGCCGAGTTCAGCTTCCGTCGTGGGCGCGACGCCGGCTTTGTCGCCGTGCCGAGCGTGGGCGCGGGCGTGCGCGGCCTGGTCGGCGATCTGCCGGTCCAGACCCAGCCCGACGCGCAGATGATGGTCACCGCCGACTTCAAGGTCGCCGCCCACGGCCTGTTCTGTCCCGGCGTGCTGGGCATGGCCCGCTCGGGTTCGCCCGACAGCGCCAACAGCCAGTTCTTCCTGATGATGGGCGCGCGCGAACAGCTGGACGGTATCTACACCGCCTTCGGACGCGTGGTGTCTGGCCTGGACGTGGTCGGCAAGCTGAAGAAGGGTTCGGGCGCCGAGGACGGCAAGGTGACCGATCCCGACACCATGACCCGCGTCCGCATGGCCTCGGCCCTGCCCGAAGCCGAGCGTCCAACGGTGCGCGTGCTGAACGCCGGCAGCGCCGCCTTCGCCGAACGGATCGCCACGACGCGCGCCGCGCGCGGCGCGGCCTTCAGCGTCTGCGATGTTCAGCCGGTCGCCGAGGTGACGGGCGGCTGACGCTTCTTAAACGGGGGAGGGGACGATGACGATACGAACGATGGCGATGGCGGCGGCCGTGCTGGCTGCGACGGCGGGCGCCGCCCTGGCGCAAGACGCGACCGCCGTCCCCGCGCCTCCGCCGCCGCCTGGTGAATGGAGGACCATCGCGCCCGAGAACCTGCTGGTCATCGACACCAACAAGGGGCGGGTTCTGGTCGAACTGGCGCCCGATATCGCGCCCGCCCATGTCGAACGCATCAAGTTGCTGGCGTCGCGCGGCTTCTTCGACAATCTGGTCTGGCACCGGGTGATCGACTGGTTCATGGCCCAGACCGGCGATCCGCTGGGCACGGGCGAGGGGCAGAGCTGGTATCCCGACCTGAAGGCCGAGTTCACCTTCCGCCGTGGCGCGGACATGGCCTTCACTCCCGTGGCGGCCCCGGTCGGCGCCCTGGTCGGCTTTGTCGATTCCATCCCGGTTCAAACCCAGCCCGACGCCCTGATGTCCGGCACCAGCGACAAAAAGGTCCACGGTTGGGCGCTATATTGCCCGGGCGTCGCGGGCATGGCGCGTGACGAGGGCAATGACACCGCCAACAGCCAATTCTTCCTGATGCGTCAGGCCTATCCGGCGCTGGACAAGCGCTACACCGTCTGGGGTCGGGTCGTGTCCGGTCTGGACGTCGTGCGATCGCTGAAGGCCAGCGACACGCCGGATGGCTTGGTGCAGGGACCGGATCAGATGACCCGCGTTCGCGTGGCGTCGGATCTGCCCGCAGCCGAACGTCCGACGGCCGCCGTCCTGAACACCAACTCCGCCACCTTCCAGACCCTGGCGCAGCAGGCGCGTCAGGCGCGTGGCGCGGATTTCTCGGTCTGCGACATCGAACTGCCGGTGCGCGTCACGCCCGCCGCCTGATCAGGCGGCGGGGCCCGGCCGGCCCCGTCCGCGCCGACGACGCCGTCCCCTCGGCGGCTTCTTGTCTTCGCGCATCCTTTGCAGCAGCAGGCCTTCGCGCAGGCCCCGATCCGCGACCCGCACCCGTTCCGACGGCCAGGCGCGCTGCACCGCTTCCAGGATGGCGGCGCCCGCCAAAACGAGGTCCGCCCGATCGGGACCGATGCAGGCCTCGCGCGCCCGGCCGTCCGGACCCAGCGCCTTCAGCCGATCCGCCGCCGCCTCGCAGTCGGCGCGCGTCATCCACAAGCCATCGACCCGGTCGCGATTGTAGCGAGGCAGGTTCAAGTGAATGCCCGCCAAGCTGGTGATTGCACCCGAGGTGCCGACCAGATGCGCCCGGTTCTGCCGGAACAGGTCCAGCATCGGTTCGTCCACAATCCCGCCCGCTGTAATGGCCGCGCCCATGTCGGCGACCATCGCCTCGTACCAGGCCTCGCCGGAGTTCGGCGGCTCGGGATGCCGCTCGGCCAGGGTCACGACCCCCACCGGCGCCGACATCCAGGCGGTGGTCGTCCAGTCGGTCCCGCTGCGCTTCAGCCACGACATCTCGGTCGAGCCGCCGCCGACATCGATGACCAGCACCGCCTCGGCCTTGGGGTCGATCAGGTTCAGGCATCCCTCGACCGCCAGCCGCGCCTCTTCGGCGGGATCGATGATCCGCAGGCGCAGGCCCGTGCCCTTGCGTACACGGTCTATGAAGTCGGCGCCGTTCTCGGCCGCGCGGCAGGCCTGTGTGGCGACGGCGCTCAGTCGCGCCGAGTCGACGCCCTTCCTGACGATCCGCTCGGCGCACAGGGCCAGGGCGTCATAGGCCCGGTCCATGGCGCGCAGGTCCAAAAGGCCCGTCCGCGACAGCCCTTCGCCCAGCCGCACGATGCGGCTGAAGCTGTCAACCACGCGAAAGCCTTCGCGTGACGGCCGCGCGATCAGCAGCCGGCAATTGTTGGTCCCCAGATCGAGCGCGCCATACAGCGGCGCATCTCGACCCGACGCATCCCGCGAACGGGAAGGCTGGGACCGCTCGTCGCGCCGTCGAGGCGCGCCGTGGGTCTCCGGCATGGGCCGTCATCCGTTGTGGGCGGTCCAAAGCGGCGCCCGTCTTCATCAGCCTAACCCGCCAGGATCGTCCGCGCCAAGCCATTCTGTCAGGAAGATGAACAGACCGGCAGGCATTGGGGTCATGCGCTGAATCGTATGAAGTGCGATGACCCGCATTCAGACAGCACGTTTCGCCATCGGCCAGATCGTCCGCCACCGCGACGACGCCTTTCGTGGCGTCGTGATGGATGTCGATCATGCTTATGAGGGGCCGGCCGGTGAAAGCGGCCTGGTCAGACCGGACCAGCCCTTTTACCGCGTCTTCGCCCTGGGCGAGGATGGAGGCTTTGTCGCCTACGCCGCCGAGGGCGCCCTCGAAGACGGCGATACCGTCCTGCTGCCCGATGACGCCGAGCGGTGGTTCACCACCGACGGCATGGGCCACCACGCCCCGCTGGACGAACGTCTGCACTGACGGTTGGAAGCCGTGGCGGCTCCGGGCTAGGATGGCGGCAAAAGAGGAATACGCCATGTCCGACTTCGAACACGTCTTCGAGAAGCCGCCCGAGGGCGCGGCCGCCGACTGGACCATTCCCCAGAACTGGGCCGCCTACACCGAGGTCGAGCACCAGACCTGGGACACGCTTTACGCCCGGCAGATGAAGATCCTGCCGGGTCGCGCCTGCGACGCCTTCATGCGGGGACTGGATGCGCTGGATCTGAACGCCGGCGGCATTCCCGACTTCGACGTGATCAATCCCAAGCTTCAGGCCCTGACGGGCTGGACCGTCGTCTGCGTGCCCGGGCTGGTGCCGGACGAGGTCTTCTTCGACCATCTGGCCAATCGCCGCTTCGTCTCGGGCCAGTTTATCCGCAAACCCGACCAACTTGATTACCTCCAGGAGCCCGACATCTTCCACGACGTCTTCGGCCATGTGCCGATGCTGACCGACCCCGATTTCGCAGCCTATATGGAGGCCTATGGCAAGGGCGGACAGCGGGCGGCCAGCCTGGGCATGCTGCCGAACCTGGCGCGCCTGTACTGGTACACGGTCGAGTTCGGCCTGATGAAGGAGGCGGACGGCCTTCGCATCTATGGCGCCGGCATCGTCTCCTCGGCGACCGAGAGCGTCTTTGCTCTGGACGATCCGTCGCCCAACCGCCTGGGTTTCGATCTGGAGCGGGTGATGCGGACCCTGTACCGGATCGACGACTTCCAGCAGGTCTATTTCGTCATCGACAGCCTGGAAGCTCTGAAGGACGAGACGCTCAAGGACTTCGGCCCGGTCTATGCGACGCTGAAAGGCAAGGACGACCTCGCCATCGAAACCGTCCTGCCGACTGACCAGGTCTTCACCCGCGGCACCCAGGCCTACGCCCAGCGCGGCGGGCGGTTCGCGGCCTGATCGGCGTCAGGTGTGCGTGATCAGGCTGTTGTGCTTGGTGTCGCGCATGCGGATGAAGGTCATCAGCGACAGCCCGATCATCCCGGTCACGTACCAGAAGAAGACGCTCTCGACGCCCGCGTCTTTCAGCCACAGCGCTACATATTCCGCCGTGCCTCCGAATACCGCATTGGCGATGGCGTAGGGCAGGGCGACGCCGAGGGCGCGGATGTGGGCGGGGAACAGCTCGGCCTTCACCACGGCGTTGATCGCGGTGTAGCCCGAAACGATCACCAGCCCGACCAGCGCCAAAAGGAAGGCGACGAAAGGGCTCTCGACCGTTGATAAGGTCGTCATGATCGGCACAGTGCACAATACCCCCAGCACGCCGAAAGCTATCATCACGGGACGCCGTCCCACCCTGTCCGAAAGCGCGCCGACCGCCGGCTGAAGCAGCATGAAGACGAACAGGGCCGCCGCGCTGATTTCTGTCGCCGTGTTCTTGGAAAAACCGCTCGTATTGACCAGGAACTTCTGGAGATAGGTCGTGTAGGTGTAGAAGGCCAAGGTGCCGCCGGCCGTCAGGCCCAGCACCATGAACGCCTCTTTCGGGTGTTTCAGGATCAACTGCACGGCGCTGGATTTCGGGGCATCCTTGGCCTCGGTCGCCTTATGGGTCTCGTCCAGCCGGCGACGCAGCCAGAAGACGACGACCGCCAGGCCCGCGCCGACGAAGAAGGGAATGCGCCAGCCCCAAGAAGCCAGCGCCGTCTCGCTGAGCGTGTTTTGCAACACGATCAACAGCAGCAGGGCGATCAACTGACCCGAGATCAGGGTGACGTACTGGAAGCTGGACCAGAAGCCACGGCGATGCGGCTCGGCCATTTCGGACAGATAGGTGGCGCTGGATCCGTATTCTCCGCCGACGCTCAGCCCCTGCAACAGCCGCGCGAACAGCAGCAGCGCCGGCGCCGCCAGGCCGATGGTGCCATAGCCGGGCGTCACGCCGATGATCAGCGAGCCCGTGCACATCAGGGTCACCGAGAGGGTCAACCCCGCCTTGCGACCTTTGCGGTCGGCGTAGACCCCCATGATCCATGCCCCGATGGGCCGCATCAAGAAGCCCACCGCAAAGACGGCGGCGGCGCTCAGCAGTTGCGCCGTCGGGTCTTCGCTGGGGAAGAAGACGGGCGCGAAATACAGGGTGAAGGCCGCATAGGCGTACCAATCGAACCACTCCACCAGATTGCCGGCCGATCCGCTGACGATATTTCGCAATCGGCGGGCGGGGCTCATGGGCGCTACGGTCGTCATGGCCGGATCAGCCTCTCTGGAAGGGATAGAAGTCGGTCCCGAGGTTCAGGATCGTCGTCAGTTCGTCCAACGCGCTGCGGCTTTCCGTGAGCAGGTCAGGATCGGCCAGATCGGCGGGGCGCAGTTCGTCGCGGTACCAGCGCCCGGCCCAATCCGACAGACGCGCATGCAGGTCGTCGGTCAGGCGCATGGCCGGGTTCGTCGCCGCCAGCTCGGTCTCAGTCAGCACGACGCGCAGGCGCAGGCAGGCCGGTCCACCGCCGTTGCGCATCGACTGGCGCACGTCGACATACTGCACCTGGCCGATCGGACCGTTGGAGGCGGCCAGCGCTTGCGCCACCGCATGGCTGCGCGGGTTGTCGCGGGTCTCGGTCGGACAGATCAGGGTCAGGCGATCCTCACCCGGAAGCTGGATCAGCATGGAGTTGAACAGATAGCTCGAGATCGCATCGGCCAACGGCAGGTCGGCGGACGAGACCTCGACGAAGATCGGCTCGAACAGACCATCGGCCGCGCGGCGGATGGCGGCCTGGGTTGCGGCCGTGTCCTCGAACGCCAACGCGTGGAAGAACAAGGTGTCCAGCGCCCCGACGCAGACCACGTCGTTGTGGAAGGTGCCGCCCGCGATGGCGGCGCGGGATTGCTGGGCCAGGACCGGCCGTCCGGCTTCGTGGCGGCGGACGATGGCTTCCGACGCTTCGCGCGTCTGGCGGGCGGGGAAGGGGCCGTCCCAAGGCTCGAACGCCTCGCGACCCCAGACCAGCAGATTGACGCCGCGACCGCCATGCTCGGCGCACAGGCGTACGTGGTTTGCGGCGCCTTCGTCGGCCAGATGCGCGACCGCGGGCAGGGCGTCATGGACGGCGAACCGGCTGGCGTCGGGAAACAGGGCGTCCAAGGCGCGCTTGGTCTGCCAGTGCTCCAGGCTGCGGTGAAGATTGGTGTGCAGATTGGCCGGCGTGAAATGCACCCGACCGTCGGCGGCGTCGGCGCTGGGCGTCACGGTCGCGGCGTTGGCGGCCCACATGGGCGAGGCCGAACAGGCGGCGGCGGCGAACGACGGCGCGCTCCGCCAGGCCCGCTCTAGGACCTGGGCGTCCGATCCGATGAAACCCAGGGTCCGAAGGAAGGGAATGTTCGGTCGCTCATGCGACGGCAGGACGAACTGGGGCAGACCCAGGTCCGCCAGGGTCTTCATCTTGTCGAGGCCCTGAAGCACGGCCGCGCGCGGGTTGGAAGCCTCGCCCTTGTTCAGGCTGGACGCCAGATTGCCGGGCGACAGACCAGCGTAGGAATGGGTCGGCCCGATCAGACCGTCGGCGTTGGCCTCGATGGCGCTGATCATCGCAATCCCTTGATCTCGCCTTCGATGTTGGCGACGGCGTCGGCCTCGAAACTGGCGACCGGATAGGCGCAATAGTCGGCGGCGTAATAGGCGCTGGGCCGGTGGTTGCCGCTGGCCCCCAGGCCGCCAAACGGCATGTCGCCGGCGGCGCCGGTGGTCGGGCGGTTGAAGTTGACCACGCCGGCGCGGATGCGGCGGATGAAGTGGTCCCAGTTTTTCGGATCATCGCTGACCAGACCGGCGGACAGGCCGTAGCGGGTTGCGTTCGCCGCCTGGATCGCCGCGTCGAACGAGCCGACGCGCGTCACTGACAGGAAGGGAGCGAACATCTCTTCGTCCGGCACATCGATCCCCGTCACATCGATGATGGCCGGCTTGACGAAGGCGCCGGGCAGATTGGCGACCGGTCCAGAGGCGCGGATGACCTTGGCCCCCATGTCGATCCTTTCCTGCAACGCCTTCAGCGCCGCCTCAGCCGCACGCGCCGAGATCAGCGGGCCGGCATAGGGCTCGGGATCGCTGTCCCAGGGGCCGAAGATCAGCCGGTCGGACAGGGCGGCGATGGCTTCGATGATCGCATCGCCTTGCGGCCCTTCCGGCACGATCAGGCGACGTGCGCATGAGCAACGCTGGCCGGTGGTGATGAAGGCGGACTGCACCGCGATGCCCGCGACGGCCTCGGCATCCGCTGCATCCCACACGACCAGCGGGTTATTGCCGCCCAGCTCCAGCGCCAGGATGACGTGGGGATCGTCTGCGAACTTCCTGCGGAAATGCGCGCCCGCCGCGCCCGATCCGGTGAACATCAGGGCGTCGATGCCGGCGTCCAGCAGGGCCGCGCCCGTCTCACGCCCACCCTGGACCACATTGACCACGCCGGTGGGCAGATCGGCGGCGGCGAAGGCTTCGGCCATCACCTGACCGACCAGTGGCGTTTCTTCCGACGGCTTGAAGACGACGGTATCGCCGGCCAGCAGGGCCGGGACCATATGGCCGTTCGGCAGATGGCCGGGGAAGTTGAACGGGCCAAGCACCGCCGCAACGCCGTGCGGACGGTGCCGCAGGGTCGCGCGGCCGAACGCCGTGTCGCTGGTCCGTTCGCCGGTGCGCTCGTCATAGGCGCGGATCGAGATGTCCACCTTGCCGATCATGGCCGCGGCTTCGGTCTTGGTCTCCCACAGCGGCTTGCCGGTCTCGCGCGCGATGGCTTCGGCGATCTGGGGCGCGCGATCTTTCAGGACGGCCTGATAGCGCTTCACCGCGTCGATCCGGTCAGCGCGCGGCGCATCGGCCCAGGCGGGGAAGGCGATGCGGGCGGCGTCGACGGCGGCCTGGACCTGGGCCGCGCTGGCGGCCTCGCCCTCCCAGTTGGTCGCTTCGGTGGCGGGATCGGTGGAGGTGAAACGGGTCATGATTTTACTCGCACAGTGTCTCCGCTGCGCACCTTGAGCGCGGCGGCGGTTTCGGCGGTCAGGCGAACGACGTCGCCGTCGATGTCGGCCTTGGCGCGGACGGCGCGGAAGGCGGCGACGCTGTCGGTCGAGATCAGGGCCGGCAACTCGGCCTCGACTCCCTCGACGATCTGGACCGTCAGACGCCGGGCGTCGCGCACGGTGCGGATATTGTCGCGGCCGCAGGCGACGGTCGGACCGGCATCGAAGATGTCGACCAGACCATTGGGCCGGAACCCTTCGCTTTCCAGCAGGGCCATGGCCGGTACGCCTTGCGGATGGACCTTGCCGATCACCGCGCGGGCCGGTTCGGGCAGCAGTTCGACATAGATCGGGTGCCTTGGGGCTAGATCGAGAATGAACTGTTTGTCCGTCGAGCCGGTCATCCGGTCGGCGTGGTCGAACTCCATCGGAAAGAATTTGTGCGCCACATGGTCCCAGAACGGGCAGGCGCCGTCGGGCGTGAAGACGCCGCGCAGCTCGGCCAGCACAGTGTCGGCGAACAGCTCGGGCTGGGCGCCGATCAGCATATATCGCGACTGGCTAAGCAAACGACCCGCGCCGCCCTTTCTCCGATCCGCCTTCAGGAACAGCGAACCGACCTCGGTCCAGCCCGTGCATTCATTGACCAGAACCAGGGTCTGGTGGTCCAGCTTCACCCCCAGCGAGGGCGACTGGACGGTGTTGTTGACGACGCGGAACGAGAAGAAGGGCCGCTTCAGCCCCACCGTCGCCTTGACCGAGCCGACCCCGTCGATGTCGCCCGTGTCGCCGTCTTCCAGCATCAGAGTGTACCAGGCCTCTTGCCAGGGCACGCGACCTTCAAAGCTCGCCTGGCTCAGCTCCAGACGATCGGCCAGGGCGTCGGGATCTTCAGGCAGGCTGGTGAAGCCGGGGCCGGACAGGATGGCCAGTTCCAGCAGATGATCGAGATCGGCGGGGCCGGCGGGACGGACGACAAGCATTCTACAGGGTTTCCATCCGCAGGGATTTCAGTTTGGCGGCGTCGATTTCCCCCGACGCGATCTTGCACAGGATCAGGGCGCTCAGCTGCGCGCGTTCGACGAAGCTGTCGGGCCAGGCGAACTCCTGATCCGAATGAATGTCGCCGCCGCGAACGCCCAGGGTGTCGATATTGGGCAGGCCGGCGGCATGCAGATTGTTGCCCTCGCACACCCCGCCCGACGGTTTCCAGGCGATGGGTTGGCCCAGCAGGGCGCCCGCTTCCTTGACCGCCTCGAACAGGGCGGTCTGGGCGGCGTCCATCGGTTTGGGCGCACGGGTGAAGCCGCCGTGCAGATCCAGCGTCAGTCCCTCGAACGGCGGCGTGGAGGCGATGCCCCGCACCGACGCGTCGATCCAGTCGGCCGCCGCCTTGTCCGGCACCCGGACGTTGAAGCGCACCACGGCGTTGTCGGCGACGACGTTCAGCGCGCCCCCGCCCGAAATCTTGGCGACGTTGACGGTGACGCCCTCGTGCTGACCGTTCAGTCCGTGAAGGGCGGCGGCGATGATGGCGGCGCCGGCTACCGCATTGCGGCCTTCGTCGAAGGCGCGGCCGGCGTGGGCGGCGCGACCCGTCACGATCAGATGATAGTTGCCGCTGCCCTTGCGCGCCCCCGCCAGCGTGCCGTCCGCCAGCGCCGGCTCATAGGTCAGGCCCACATGGCCGCGCGCGCCCAGTTCGGCCAGCAGCGGTGCGGACGCCGGTGATCCGATTTCCTCATCGGGGCTCAGCAGCACCGTCCAGCCGACGCCGTGTTTGTCCGGATGGGTCTCGAACGCCTCCAGTGCGGCCAGCAGCACGCTGATCCCGCCCTTCATGTCAGCGACGCCCGGCCCGTTCAGGGCGCCGTCGGCGCGCGAGGTGACGGTCTGGAACCGGCTGTCGGCGGGGAAGACGGTGTCATAGTGGCCGGTCAGCACGACCTGGATGGGCGCATCCGGCCGGGCGGTGATCTTAAGCGCGTCGGCATGGGCCTCGGTCCGTACCGATCCGTCGTCAGCGACGGTGGTCAAGCCCTGTGTCGGGAGGCGTTCGACACGGGCGGGCAGGGCGCCGGCCGCCGCTTCCAGAACATCCAGCACAGCATTCAGACCGGCGGCGTTGCGGCTGCCGGAGTTGATGTTGGCCCAGTCGATGGCGCGGCCGATGATCGTCTCGCGTCGCGCGGCGACGTGGTCGAGGACGGCCTGGTCCGAGGTCAGAATCCGCATCGGCCGGACCCTAGACGCCTCGACCTTAAAGGTGAAGGTCGGGGCCTGTAAGTCGTCGCCGATCACCGCTAGGTTCCGCTCGAAACGAGGGCCCCATGACACGCAATAAGATCGACCTCTGGCTTCGCGCCCTGAACCCGCTGAAGCTGCCACGCGGCATGGCCGAGGCCCAGCGTTCGGCGCGGTCGATGGTTATAGGGCTGGTCATCGCCCTGATCGTCGGCCTGATCCCGACCTGGTGGATGTTCACCTCGGGCTGGTTCGAGACGGCGATGAGCGCGGAGTACGCCAAGATGGGTCTGTCGGCGGATCAGGCTGCGATTCAACGCGAATTCATGAAGGTCATGTGGCCATACTTGATCGCCTCGAGCGCCATCTTCTCCGTCCTGCTCTACAGCGTCTTGGCGGTGGTGCAGTGGCGCACGATGACGCGCGCCATCCCGATCATCATGCTGGCGCTGATCGCCTACAGCGTGGTCGCGAATATAGGGATGCGGCTGCTGGGGACCCTGCCGTCGCCGGACCTTCCGCTGTGGATCAACCTGACGACTTGGCCGGCCATGATCGTGTCGGGCGTGATCTATATCGCCTCGCTGCAAGGCGCCATGCTGCTGCATCGTCTGAAGCAGGAGGCGTGATGTCGGTCGTCCTCTACCACAATCCGAAATGCAGCACGTCGCGCAAGGCCTTCGCCCTGCTGCGCGAACAGGGCGTCGAGCCGACGGTCGTCGAATATCTGAAGACCGGATGGGACTGCGAGACGCTGGAGCGATTAGCCTCCAGAACCGGTCTCGGTTTGTCCGGCCTGCTGCGTAAGAAGGAAGCCGACGCCAAGGCTCTGCTGGACGCCGGCGCCGACGATACGGCGATCCTTGCGGCGGCGATCGCCCAGCCGATCCTGATCGAACGTCCAATTGTCGAGACCGACAAGGGCGCTGTCATCGGCCGCCCCGTGGAGCGGGTGGTGGACGTTCTCTAGCGACCAATCCGACGGGGCGGTCTAGCGGTTCCGGCCGCCCCGGTTCGGACGACGGTCGCCCGCCTCGCGGCTTTCGTGACGCCAGCGGATCGACAGGCTGGTCTGGCCCTGGCCGCCGAACTGCGAGGCGATGGCGACGTTGCGCCGAGGCTGCCACTCGACCTTGACCGCCGCACCGTTCTGACCGCCGCCGATGACCTCCAGATAGACGTCGTCGGTGATGTAGCGACCGCCCGCAACGGTGACCGCAGACGCGTCGCCGCCGAACGACAGCCGGTCCAGACCCGCCAGTTCGCGCAGATTGCCGATCACGTCGAACCCGCCGCCGCCCGCCAGAGCCGCGACCCCGGCCGCCAGCTGCGCCGCCTCGAAGGCCGACAGCTGAGACGCGGACCGTCCGAACAGCACCTGCGACAGGATTTCGTCCTGGGGCAGGGACGGGGTGGATGTCAGGGCGATCTTGGGTTCGGCGGCCGTTCCGGTGACGTTGATCGAGGCGGTCAGGGCCGCGTCCTCGCGCGTCGCCGTCAGGTTCAGACGGATCTGCTTGGGATCGGTCGACAGGGTGACGCGTCCGGTGTCGTCGAACACAAACCGCTTGCCCGCGAACTCGTAATCCCCGCGCACCACATTGGCCGTGCCGGTCAGTTGCGGCTGGGCGATGGTGCCGCGCACCCGGGCGTTCACGTCCAGGATCACGTTCAGGCCGCGACCGTTGACCCGCACCTTGCCGCCGCTGGAACGCAGGACGATGTCCATGCCGATCTGCGGGCCGCGCGCCTTCTGCTCGGTTTCCTCAGGATCGCCGCCGGGACGATTGATCTCGACCACATCCATCGAGACGATGCCGGTCGCGCCGGGCAGTTCCGGCTCAATCTTGGCCTCGTCGATGTCGATGCGGCCGCCCAGCTGGATATTGCCGTCGGCGCCGCGCACGATGGTGACCGGGCCCGAGGCGCGCGCCTCGGCGATATCGTTGTCGATGACCCGGAAGCGGTTCAGCATCAGTTGCGCATTCGATCCGGAGCCTTGGCGCAGACCGATACGGCCCTGGCCGGACACCGTGCCGCCCTTGCCGTCGTTGGCCGTGAAGGTCTCGATCTGGGCGGCTGTGTCGTTGAACCGGGTCCGCAGCGTCAGGTCGCTGAGCACCAGACCGACCGCATTCTCGCGATAGGAGCCTTGGCTCAGATCGAACCGGCCGTTCAGACGCGGCGCGTTCAGCGTCCCGCCGATCGTGGCCTGACCGGCCACCTGGCCCGCCAGACTGCGGTCGCCGCCCAGGAACAGGTCCCAGATCGGCTGGATCTGCCCATTGATCGACACCCGGCCCGACATCTCGCGCGTCCGGGCGATGGCCAGCCGCAGTGGCGCGGCCGAGGCCTCGACCGGCAGGACGACGTCAGCCGAGGCCTGAACCGCGCCCTCGTCGACCGCCGTCGCCTTGATGCTCAGCCGGTCGCCCGCCAGGGTCGCGTCCACGCGTCCGTCGACGGCCAGGCCGCGCGGCGCGTCGATGCTGCGCACGTTCTGAAGGGCGATATTGGCCGTACCCGACAGATCGCTGCCGGCGCCGCGCAGGGCGACCTGACCGGTCACGCTGCCACGCAGTTCGGGAGAGATCGAGCCCAGATCGACCCGCGTCAGGTCGGCCTGGATCGCGGCGCCGCGCGCATCCTGACGAAGGTCGGCCAGCAGCACGCCGCCGCCCACGCCCAGATCCAGATGCGCTGTGCGGGTGGCCCCGTTCAGAGTGATCGAGGCCGGGCTGCGGGTCGTGAACGCCACCTCGCGCACCCGTCCGCCGCCGCGCAGCGTCAGACCGTGCGTCGTGTTCTGCCGGGAATAGACGCCCGTGCCGTTGAACTGCGCCGGGTTGGGGCCGCCCACGTCCAGCGCCAGGGTGAAGGGCAGATTGTTCAGCGTGCCGCGCCCGTCCAGATCCAGCTTGCGAATGATCCAGCTCTGACCCGCCAGACGGACATTGCGGCCGCTGACGTCCAGAATGGCGCTGTCCGATCCGCCGCCGTCGGTCAGCCGTACCCGTCCGCTGGCTTCGCCCGAAGCCAGGAAGGCCCCGGCGCGCGCCGAGAATGTCAGATCGGCGCTGGAGGGAATGCTGTCGGACAGGGCGATGGCGCCCCTGGCCGTCACGCCGCCGGCGTCCACGTCCAGATCGCTGAGCCGAATGCGTTTTCCGCCCAGGAAGAAGTTGCCCGAGGCGCGCGCCGGACCATAGTTGGAGCCGCTGACCACCGAAATCCGGCCGTCCGACGCATCTGCGCCCTTGCGGAAGCTCAGCGTCAAATCGGCGTTGTTCAGCGTCAGCGCGCCGGCCGTGACCTGCTGGAAGCCGGCGGTCAGATCGACGCGCGGCTGGGCCAGGGTGCCGGTCAGGGCGCCGCGTCCATTCATGTCGCCGCCGATCTCGACCGGCCCGGCCGCGAACGGGCCGCGCGCGTTCCAGTCCAGCGCCAGCCTCAGCTTGCCAGCGGTTTCGATGATGCCCTTGGCCCCCGCGCGCCCGGCCGCGCCGGTCAGTTCGCCGCGCTCGACCTCGATGCGTCCGCCGTTCAGCTTGCCGGCCAGTTGCAGGCGCGGGGTCTTGCCGAGCAGGCGATCCAGTTCGTCCAGACCCACCGTCAGATTGCGGCCCCGTCCGTCGAAGTTCAGCACCCACGGCGCGCCGGCCCGCGCCGACGAGGCCCGGATCGGACCGCCGAAGGCGCCGCGCGCGTCGGGCAGCACGCGCCTGGCGTCGGTCAGTTGCGCCTCGCCGCGGAAGTTCATCCCGCCCAGCAGATTGCGCGAGCCTGAGCCGTTCAGCGTCAGGCCTTGGCCCTGCAGATCGACCTTGGTCAGCAGGATGGCGCCGTCCTTCATCCGCGCCGCCTTCATCTGCACCCGCGGGGCAGGACCCAAGAGGCCGCCGATGATGCCTTCGCCTGATCCGCCGTTGGCGCGAATGTCGCCGTCAAGATCGATGCGGCCGTTCTTGACCGCGACGTTCAGCGGTCCGGCGATGCGCGTGGCGCGATAACTGGCGACATTGGCGTTCAGCAGGGTGACCTGGCCGCCCAGCGTCCAGGTCTGTGCGTCGCCCTTGAACAGGCCGGAATAGGCCGCTGGTCCCGCCACATCGGATCCGACCAGCCGGCTCAGCGAGGCCGTCTGAATATTGAGGCTGATTCCATCGGGCGAACTGCGGTCGGAGTTGCGGATCAGGCCGCGCGCCTCGGACTGGACGTTGTCGGAAATCAGCTTCCACGCGACGCCCTGGCTGGCCTTGTCCGGCGTCGGAACCATGGCGAAGCCGAACCGCGCGGTGCGGCCGATCTTGGTGACGAAGGGCGCCAGCAGGTCGGAGTTGCTGAAGTCGGCGAAGCCCGCCACGCGCGATCCCTTGTCGCCGAAATGGCCCTGGACGATCAGGGGGACGAACTGTCCCGTCTGGACCCGCGCATTGACCACATCGGCGTTCAGAACCGCGACCGCCGAGAACGGCTGATCCGGTGAATAGCCGAGAGCGCCCGCCAGCGGTCCGCCCTGGGCCTCATTGGCGCGCAGGTTCAGGCGCGTGTCTTCCAGCTTGCCGCCGAAGGTCGCCGCCAGACGCAGGAAGTCGCCCGGCCGGTTCAGGCTGTCGGCATTGACCGTCGCGCTCTTGGCGCCGGCGCGCGGCAGGCTGGCGTTCCCCGACAGGCTCCAGCGGCCGTATTCCTTGGAGAAACCTTCCATCAGTTCGATGTTGGCCGCGAACTTGTCGATCCGGACCGAGATCGGCTGAGGGCTCGGCGGTTCGCCGGTGGGCGGCTCGACCACGGGCCGACGCAGGACGCGAATGGTCTCGGCCTTGATGTCGTTTGCATGGAAGCTGCGGCCCAGCAGGGCCAGATACGACCAGTCCATGCTGAGGTTGTTCGCCTCCAGCCAGATGCCCTGACTGTCGGCCAATGTGATGCGGTCGATGGTGAAATCGCTGAGCAGATCGCCTTTCAGCCCATAGACCTTCAGCCGGCCGTAGCGGCTGATCTTCAGGTCCTGAAGCCGTTGCAGCACCATGTCGCGACCGCCGTCCGAGGCGATGTAATAGCGCCCTCCGACCAGGGCGGCGGCGATCAGCACCAGCAGTCCGGCCAGCACCACGCCCACGCCCAGGGCGATGCGTCTGACCAGCCCACGACGCGGCTTTGCGGTCCGCGTTGCCTTGGCCGGCGTCGTGGCGTCTTCAGGCGTGGTTTCGGGCGGTGTATCGGTCAAAACGCCTGCCCGATGCTGATGTAGATCTGGAAGGCCGAGTCGCCCTCACGCTTGTTGAGCGGCATGGCGACATCCGCCCGGATCGGCCCGAACGGCAGCATGTAGCGCACGCCCACGCCCGCGCCATAGCGCATGTTGGTCAGGTTCGGCGTCTCCTGGAAGCCTACGGACCCGGCGTCGACGAAGGCGACGGCCTGGAAGCTCTGACCGATCGACTGGCGCACTTCGAACGAGGTTTCGAACAGCGATAGACCGCCCCGCGGCGTGCCGTCCGGCAGCTGTGGATTGACGTTCTGGTACGAATAGCCCCGTACCGAACCGCCGCCGCCGGAATAGAAGAGACGGTCCGCCGGTACGTTCAGCTCGCTGCCGCCGACGATGGAGCCGATCTTCATGCGCCCGGCCAGGATGGTGCGATCACCCGCGACAGGGAAGTAGGCCGTGCCTTGCGTTTCGGTGCGCAGGAACAGGATGTTGCTCTCGCCGGTCACCGCCGTCGGCTGAACCGCCAGATTGACCCGCCAGCCCTTGGTCGGGTTCAGCGGATCGTTTGAGCGGTCGATGTAGGCGCTGGTCCGCGCGGTGATGATCGCCAGATCGCGGTCGAAGGTCACGCGCTGCGGGGGCAGGGCGGTGAAATCATAGCGGGTCTCGCTGTAGCGCCCGGCGTCCAGCCCGACTCCGTAGTTGAAATAGGAGGTCTTGCCGATCCGCTGTTGCAGGTCGGCGTACAGAACCACGGCGGTGCGCAGATAGGCGTCGGTGTCTTCGTTGACGACCGCCGCGCCCAGTTTCAGCGTCCGGCCGGGCCGACGCCAGTGGGGCAGGGACAGGTCGGCGCCGATTCGGCTGTCGATGTCGGCCAGTCGCGCTTCCAGCCTCAAGGTGTCGGCGCGGCCGAAGCGATTGTAGCGGGTCTGGATCACGTCCACGCCCGCGCCCTCCGCCGTCGACCAGGTGGCGCCGGCCTCCAGCACGCGACGAGGCCGGTCTTGCAGGCTGACCACGACCGGGCGATGACCATCGGCGGTGATCTGGTCCAGCGGCGACAGCGCGACGCTGACGCCGTCATAGACGCCGGTGTCCAGCAGCCGGCGTTCCAGCTCCGCGACCATTTCGGGATCGTAGCGATCGCCCTCGTTCCACGGCGCCAGGCCCGCGACCCAGGCCGGATTGGTGCGCCCCTGGCTTGTCAGACGCACGCCGTCCAGACGCACCAGCGCGCCGGAGGCGATGCGATATTCGGGCGCGACGGTGAAGGCCGCGTGATCCACCACGACACGACGCGGATTGGCCTTGGCGTCGGCATAGCCGTCACGCACCAACGCCGCCACGGCCCGACCTTCTCCGGATATGACGTCTGCCGCCCGCCCCGGATCGCCGGCCTTCAGGGCAATGGCGTCCTTGGCCTTGTCCGCCGCCTCGGTCTCCGGCGCGGGATCGGCCCACTGGATTGTCGGATCTGTCAGCAGGAAACGGCGTCCCGGTTCAACCGAAACCACCGCGATCGGCGTCTCCTCGCCCTCGACGATGTCTTCGACGACCGGTTGATAGTAGCCTTCGGACCGCAGCAGGGCGGTCGCCGAGGTCACGGCGCTCTCGGCGCGACGACGCGCCTCGAAGCGGCTGGCCGGCGCGCCGTCCACCTCGCCCACGGCCCGCTCCAGCGCCCGCCGCAGATCGCCGTCCATATCGCCCCGGATCTGCGCACGGGGTTCCGCCGCTGCTGCATGGGCGCAGGCCGAAAACGCCGCGAGGGCGACCAGCAGGGTAGGCCTGAACGTCAAACTCGATCTTTCGTCAAAAGGACGCCCCCCGGCATACCTGTTCGTCAGTAGAACAGCGTCTCGCTCTCGGGCTGGACCGACTGTTCCGACGTGCGTTCCTCAGGCGGAAGCGTCGTCGACGGCGGGGGTGCGGGCGTCGGATCTTGAACCTCTGGCGCGGGCGGGGGCGTCTCTTCCTTGACCGGCGGGGGCGCTGGCTGGACCGACATCTCGCGATAGTCGTCGTCCGAGCGCGAAGGACGGTCGTCGCAGGCCGACAGCGCGAGCACGCTAGCGGCGGCGGCCAAGACAAAAATCGAGCGTGTCATGAAAGTCCCCGGTCTCCGCCGACCAAACGCCTGTCGCGCTAAGCTGTTCCCTTAGCGCCGAAATCTGCGTCGGTCATCCTGCGTGATCGGACCATTTTGTGACCATTTGATCCAGGGTCAGTTCTAACTTGGGGGCGGGCGCAGCACTTGCGCCGTCGAATCGGGGCGCGGCTTGCGGCAGGCCGTCGTGGAATGTTCCACGCGCCTGATTGTGCGGATGATCCGGCGCCTCGGCCAGGCTCAGCACCGGCGTGACACAGGCTTCGGTCCCGGCGAAATGGGCGCTCCAGTCGTCGCGGTCTCGGCTTGCGAACAAGGCCGCAAGCCGCGCCTGCAGGGTCGGCCAGGCGGCGATATCGTATTGAACCGCTTCGGCCGGATCGATCTCTAGGCCGGCCAGCAGCGCGGCGTAGAAACGCGGCTCCAGCGCCGCCACCGCCACGAACCCGCCGTCGCGACAGGCGTAGCACCGATAGAAGGGCGCACCCCCGTCCAGCAGGTTGGATCCGCGCCGGTCGCTCCACAGTCCCCGACCCCTCAAGGCCTGGAACAGGCCGCCCAGCAGGGCCGCCCCGTCCGTCATGGCGGCGTCCACCACGCGTCCCTGGCCCGTCGTCCTGGCCTCCACCAGCGCGGCCAGCACTCCGACCACCAGCAGCATGGCCCCGCCGCCATAATCTCCGACCAGGTTCAACGGTGGGGAGGGCGGACGACCCGCCTCGCCCATGGCGTGCAGCACGCCCGACAGGCCGATGTAATTCAGATCATGCCCCACCGCATTCGCCAGCGGACCCGTCTGACCCCATCCGGTCACACGTCCGAACACCAGCGCGGGCTTTCGCGCCTGGACAATGTCGGGACCATAGCCCAGCCGCTCCATGACGCCGGGCCGAAAGCCTTCGATCACCGCGTCGGCCCCATCGATCAGCTGCAGGATGCGCTCGCGATCGGCCGGTGATTTCAGATCGACCGGAACGGCCGCTCGTCCCCGATGCAGGACCTCGCCTCCGACCTCGTCGAAGACCGCCGGTCCGGCCGAGGCGTCGCGCGTCAGACGCACTACCTCCGCCCCCAGGTCCGCCAGCATCATTCCGGCGAAGGTGACCGGCCCCAAGCCGTCGAATTCGATGATGCGGACGCCATTTAACGGTTTCATGCCCAATGAGTAGCAGACCGGGTCTTGACCGGAAGGCCGGATTACAACAGAAGGCGCCCTTCGACGGTTCGGGCCAGCCCGGACGTCGCGCGGTGCGTCCTTAGCTCAGTTGGTTAGAGCATCTGACTTTTAATCAGAGGGTCCTCGGTTCGAGCCCGAGAGGACGTACCATTTAAAGCCCGCTTCGGCGGGCTTTTTGCTGTCTGGGCCTTGGGTTAGTGGGTCGCGAAACGAGCCGACGCAGTCGCATCCGCCGCGATCGATGCGTTCGATTTGTCGAGCTATTTCGACAGAGTGGCGACCAGGGCGGGCAGCTGCAGCGGCTTGGCCAGGTGGTCGTCCATGCCGGCGTCCCGGCACAGCTGGATCTGGTCCGGCTGAACATTGGCGGACAGGGCGATGATCGGCAGTCGGCGTCCGCCGCCCTGCTCAATCCGGCGAATCTCGCGCGTGGCTGTCAGGCCGTCCATGACCGGCAGCTGCATGTCCATCAGGACGAGGTCGTAGACTTCGGACTGCACCGCATGCACCGCCTCGGCGCCGTCGCTGGCGGTGGCGACCTCCAGTCCCATGCCGACAAGGATCACGCTGATCAGTTCGCGGTTGGCCGGTGCGTCGTCGGCGATCAGCACGCGGCCCTCGGGCATGACGCTGAGGCGCGGCCCTTCGTCTTCCGATCCGCCCTCGGCGATGTGCAGCGGGACGGTCACCTTGAACGTCGATCCCAGGCCGGGCTGGCTCGTGACGACGATATCGCCGTCCATCGCCCGCGCCAGCCGCCGCGAGATCGCCAACCCCAGGCCGGTGCCGCCGTAAAGCCGGGTCGTCGACCGATCCGCCTGCGAGAAACGTTCGAACAGATGGGCCTGGGTCTGAGGGCTCATGCCTATGCCGGTATCGGTCACCTCCGCCGTCAGCCGCCATGCGCCGTCTGCCTCCAAGGCTCCGCCGACCGACAGGCTGACCGAGCCCTGGCTGGTGAACTTCACCGCATTGCCCAGCAGGTTCAGCAGAATCTGCCGAAGACGGGCCTGGTCGCCCATCAGGCGATCCGGCAAGTCCGGAGCCAGATCGACGTTCAGCGCCAGACCCTTGGCCAGACACTGGGCCTCCATCATCTGGACCGTCTCGTGCGCCAGGGCGGCAGGGTCGAAAGGCTGGGGCTCTAGCTCGATCATGCCGGCTTCGAGCTTGGAATAGTCCAGCACGTCGTTGATGACCGACAGCAGAGCCTCGCTGGCCGTGGCGATGCGCGCGACATAGCCCTTCTCGGCCTCGGGCAAGGCCTCGCTGGCTTTCAGCAGGTTGGAAAAGCCGATGACGCTGGTCAGCGGCGTGCGCAGTTCGTGGCTCATGTTCGCCAGGAATTCGCTCTTGGCCGCCGCAGCCGCCTCGGCCCGGTCGCGCGCTGTGACCAGTTCGTCGGCCAGGATCTTGCGATCCGTCATGTCGCGGATGACCACCACCACCTCCGACGGCTTGCCAACCTCGGCGGCCAGGGCGCGGAAGGTGCATTCGACCCAGACGATCGAACCGTCGCGATGAAGGGCGCGGTGCTCCAGCCGGCAGGGCTCCCTGGTGTGGATGGTGCCCAGCACGGCCCGGGTCACCATTTCCCGGTCGTCGGGATGGACATAGTCCATGGGCCGGCCGTTCATCTCTTCGCTGGTCCAGCCGAGCAGGCTTTCGATCGCCGGCGAGATGTATTTGCTGGTGCCGTCCGGGCGAACGCGAGTGATCACATCGCCCACGTTTTCGGCCAACAGCCGATATCGCGCCTCGTCACGCTGAGCGCGGGCGATCTGGGCCTGCTGGTCGGTGATGTCCTGAAACACGCCGTAAAGGACCTTCACGGCCCCGGCGTCGTCGCGTTCGGCGCGCGCCTGGGTCAGAACCGCGCGCTCCTCGCCATCGGCGCGGATCAGCCGAAGACGCCTTTCAAAACCGTCGCCGGTTTCGGTCGATTGTGCGATCGCCGCCAATAATCCGGGCCTGTCGTCGGGATGATAGCGGTCGATCGCCGAATCGACCTGCGGATCGAATGTCTTGCGATCCAGACCGTGGATGCGGAACACCTCGTCGGACCAGTGGACCTTGCCGCTGGCCAGTTCCAACCGCCAATGACCGACCCCGGCCATGTTTTCGATCAGCTCCAGCGTGCCGTGGCGCTCCTCACTGACGCGACCGACTTCCCGAGACGCGATGATGTCTTCAGCCATGGCGCCAAGCGTGCGCAGCGTCGCGATCTGGTCATCGGAGGGATGGGGGCGGGCTTTGCGATCCATGACGCCGAACGCGCCCAGCGGCTGACCGTCCGGGCCGCAGATCGTCACGCCGGCGTAGAAACGCAGATTATAGGGGGGCGCCACCAGGAAATGATTGCGCGCTGCGGGGTCCGCCAGGCCGTCTTCGACCACCAAAACGGCCCCCTTGCCCTGGCGCAGCAGACGGTCGCCGAGGGTGCGTTCGCGCGGCAGGCTTCGAACCAGTTCACGATCGCTGCACCACAGGACGGCGTTGTCGCCGCTGACCAGGGTGACGACGGCGGCGGGCGCATCAAAAACCGTGCAGGCCAGTTCCGTGAGACGTTGGAACGGACCGGCAGGGGCGTCCAGGGCTTCCAGGCTCTTGGCGATGTAAGGCACGACCGAACTCCAACGACCGGTCAAAGTGACCTGAAATCAGAGAATTCTTCGTTACCGACCGCTTCCGCCGCTACGCTTTAATCACCAGCGCAGGCATGGTCTAAGCCAACCCATGAAACGCCTTCTTCTCGCAGTCAGTCTTGTTGCGCTTTCCGGTTGCAATGCCGGTCGGTCGGCGATGGGCGGCGCCGAACAGGTCGGGGCGGGCTTTGCGGCGGCGGCGACGGCGCCGCTGGAGGACTTTAACCTGCGTCGTCAGATGATCCCGACGGTGCTGCTGCAGGCCGAAGCCAATCCCTACGACCTGCGCAATCTGAATCAGTGCACGACCATCGGCGCAGAGGTCGCAAGGCTCGACGAAGCGCTGGGACCCGATACGGACGAACCGCCGCGTCAGGACGGCTCCTATCTCAGCGAGCGGGCGGCGGACGCGGCGGCCAAGGCGGCGTTGAACGCCATACGCGACACGACGACCGACTTTATTCCCGGCCGAAACTGGATTCGTCGACTGAGCGGCGCCGAACAGCACTCAAAGCACGTTCAGTCGGCCATCCAGTCCGGCCGGATGCGCCGCGCCTTCCCGAAGGGGATGGGCATGCAGCGGAACTGCGCGCCGCCGGCGGCGCCCAGCTGGTTCAGACCGCACCCTTAGGCGTCAGCCGTTCGACGTGTGGCGGGCGTGGAAGTCGCGCCTGAACTTCTCGAACCGACCCTCGGAAATCGCCGCACGCATGGCCGCCGTCAGCGCCTGATAAAAGGCGATGTTGTGCCAGCTCAGCAGCACCTTCCCCAAGATTTCGTCGGCGCGGATCAGGTGGTGCAGGTAGGCCTTCGAATACTGCGCCGACGGGCCGTGGATGGTCGGGTCCAGCGGGTCCTGATCCTCGGCGAACCGGGCGTTCTTCAGGTTCAGGGGTCCGTCCCACGTCCAGGCCTGACCGTGACGGCCGGCGCGGGTCGGCAGGACGCAGTCGAACATGTCCACGCCGCGATACACCGCCTCGACCAGGTCGATCGGCTTGCCCACGCCCATCAGATAACGCGGACGGTCGACCGGCAGCATTTCGGGCGCATAGTCCAGCACCTCGCACATGGCCTGGTGGCCTTCGCCGACCGCCAGACCGCCGATGGCGTAGCCGTCGAAACCGATTTCTTGCAGTTGCTCCGATGACTGGCGGCGCAGGTCGTCGAAGGTGGACCCCTGCTGGATGCCGAACAGGGCCTGGTTTTCACGCTCGCCGAAGCGGGCCTTGGACCGCGCGCCCCAGCGGATCGACAGCTCCATCGCCTTTCTGGCTGCATCCTTCTCGGCCGGATAGGCGACGCACTGGTCCAGCTGCATCGAGATGTCGGCGCCGATCCGGTCGGCCTGGATTTCGATCGACCGCTCAGGCGTCAGAACATGTTTGGAGCCGTCGATGTGGCTGGAAAAGGTCACGGCCTCCTCCTTGACCTTGGAGATGCCGGCCAGGGACATGACCTGGAACCCGCCGCTGTCGGTCAGGATCGGCTTGTCCCAGCTCATGAACTTGTGAAGCCCGCCCAGCCGCTCCATCCGCTCGGGCCCAGGGCGCAGCATCAGGTGATAGGTGTTGCCCAGCAGGATGTCGGCGCCGGTCGCCTTGACCTGATCCACCGTCATAGCCTTGACCGTGGCGGCGGTGCCGACCGGCATGAAGGCGGGGGTGCGGATGTCGCCGCGCGCGGTCTTCAGCACCCCGGTGCGGGCGCGGCCCTCGGTGGCGGAAATCGGGAAGGGAAAAGGCATTCAGACGATCAGTCGTTCAAGCTGTTCGACGCGCGCCAGATCCTTTGGGCGACCGAACAGGCGGTACAGGGCGATGTGGTCCCGGATATCCGGAACGAAAAGGGGCGTGTCCTCGACGAAGACGCGGCGGCGCGAGCCGAAGGCGACCGGCGTCCAGTCGCCGCCGTCGCGTGTCTCCAGATCGGCCATGACCTCTACCAAGATCGGCTGATCCGGCGCGCGCCCGAAGACCGCGGAGCGGAACAGGCCTTCGCCCGGATCGGGTATCACCACGCCGCCCAGCGCGCCCAGCAGGCTGCGCGCATCACGCGGCGCGCACAGCACGTCGATGTCGGGCACATGGATGTCGGTCAGGCCATAGAGCGCCATCGCCGCACCGCCGAAGATCCACCACGGCTCGCGCAGGTCGCGCGCGGCCTCGCCGACGGCGATCAGGCCGTCTTGAAGATCATGCGGAAGGTCGTCGGGTGACACGGGGCGGGCTCGATTTCGTCAGGAGGCGGCATTTAGGCGTTCCGGTCGCGATTGACCACCCGATCACCACCTCAGCGACGCCTCGCCGCGCAGGATCGCCTCGGCTTGAGGGGTGTGTTTGCCGCCCTCGCGGTCGTGCAGGATCAGCGGCGGCAGCAGCCGCAGCGGCGCGCGCCCGGTCTTGATGGCGTGCACCAGCACCCGCTTGGCCGGCTCGTCCGCGAAGGGATGGATGGGCCGCACGGCGAACGAGCCCGCCTTTTCGCCCAACAGAGCCAGCAGATCGGCCAGTCGGTCGGCGCGGTGAACGACCACGATGCGTCCGCCTTCCTTCACCGCCTTCAACAGGAAATCGGTCCACGCCTTCAGCCCGTCATCGGCCATCCAGGCGCCCCGCTTGCCTTCGGCCGGGGCGCGCAACGCCGTGGCGTCATCGAAGAAGGGGGGATTGGATATGGCCCAGTCGGCCGGCTCCAAGCGCAGGGCCCGAAACCCGGCCGCCACGTCGCCCTGACGAATCACGGCGGATCCGGCTGCGCCGTTCAGCGCCGCATTCTCGGTCGCCAGCGCCGCCATCGCCGGATCGCGCTCCAGTCCCGTCAGGGTCACGCCGGGCCGTCGCGACGCGATCTGCATCAGGACCGCGCCCGCCCCAGAGCCCGCCTCGATCACGCTCTGACCCGCCTCGGCCGGGACCGCCGCCGCCAGCAAAGCTGCATCCATCCCGGCGCGATAGCCGCGCGCGGGTTGACGCATGCGCACCCGGCCGTTCAACAGGCCGTTCTCGACGATCGTCGTCGGCAGGGTTTCGACCGGCTCCAAGCCTCAATCTCCTTGACCCTCAAGGGGTCGAACATCATTGTGCGCCGCAACTCGCGGGGGCAAGCCGGCCCGGCCGCAAAAAGCCATTCCCGCGGCCCGCCGCGCCAGTGAAAGAGTATTCGTTTGGACGTCGCCATCGCCGCCGCTCACCGCCCGAAGGGGGACGTCAACGCCCTTGTCCGGCTGGCTGAGGTCGATATGGCGGCCGTGGACGCCCTGATCCTGGATCGGATGCAGTCGGATGTGCCGATCATCCCGAAACTGGCCGAACATCTGGTTTCGGCGGGTGGAAAGCGTCTGCGCCCCCTGATGACCGTCGCCGCTGCGCGCGCCGTGGGCGCGACGGACGACATCGTCGCGCCGCGCAAGCTGGCCGCTGCGGTCGAGTTTATCCACACCGCCACCCTGCTGCACGACGACATCGTCGATGCGTCCGAACTGCGTCGCGGCAAGGTCGCGGCCCACCTGATCTGGGGCGCGCCCACCAGCGTCCTGGTCGGCGACTTCCTGTTCGCCCGCGCCTTCGAACTGATGGTCGAGACGGACTCGATGCGCGCCCTGGGCATTCTGGCCGAGGCTTCGCGGGTGATCTCGGAGGGTGAGGTGCTGCAGCTGACGCGCGCCCACGACCTGAATCTGGACCAGGCCACCTATCTGCAGATCATCTCGGCCAAGACGGCCGAACTGTTTGCCGCCGCCGCCGAGGCGGGCGCTGTGGGCGCCGGCGCTGATCCGGCCGCGATCAGGGCCTTGCGTGACTACGGCATGGCGCTGGGCATCGCCTTCCAACTGGCGGACGACGCCCTGGACTACGGCGCGACAGCCGAGGCCCTGGGCAAGAACGCCGGCGACGATTTCAACGAGGGCAAGGCGACCCTGCCGCTGCTTCTGGCCGTCGCCCGCACGCGCGGCCGCGAGGAAGCCTTCTGGGAGCGCACCGTGACCAAGGGCGAGCGGACGCCCGAAGATTTCACCCGCGCGCGCGAACTCATCATCGGCTCGGGCGCCATCGGCGCGACCCTGGATCTCGCCGGCGACTATGCTGATCAGGCCAAGGCGGCCCTGTCGGTCCTGCCGTCCAGCGACTGGCGCGCCGCGCTGGAAGACCTGGCCGATTTCGCGGTGTCGCGCGCCGCTTGACCGAGACTGCGGATACGCTCGACCAACAGGTCCGCACTGCCGACCTCGACCGCTGGCTGTCCAGCCGCCTGGTCGCGGATGACCGCGCCCGCGCCGACCTGATCACGCTCTACGCTTTCGAAGCCGAGCTGATGACCATCCCCACGCGCGTGACCCAGCCGCTGCTGGCCGAGATGCGCTACACCTGGTGGGCGGAACAGATGGACGACGTCTTCGCCGGCGTGCCGCGCAAGGGTCATCCGGTGTTGGAGGCCTTGACTGATCTTGTCGCGCGTCACGGTCTGGACCGTGCGCCGTTCGACGCCTTGATCGACGCCCACATCGGCCGCGTGCGCGAACAGCCGCACGATCTCGACGCCTTCTACGTCGGCCCGATGCAGGTTGCGACGCGTGTGCTGGCAGGGCAGGGGCATGACGCCGCCGTGGCCGATGCGGCCCGCGTCTGGGGGCTGACGCAGACCGGCCGGCGCCAAGAGGCGGCGTTCCTGAAATCCGCCGCAAATGGGGCGCTGAAACGCCTTCCGCCCGAGGGATTTCCGGCCGTGGCTCACGCCGCCCTGACCGATCCGGACCAGCCGGAGCCGCTGAAGCGGCTGCGCCTGCTCTGGGCCGTGCTGCGCGGCCGGATCTGACCTAGCCGTTCAGGCCGGCGATCAAGCGGGTCAGCAGGGCATTTAGCCTTTTCTGATCCTCTCGCGACAGGCAGCTCAAAGCCTCTTTGGCCGTCTCCTGATGGCTGGGCATGATCGCCTCGATCAGGTCGAAACCCTTGTCCGTCAGGCGGACCAGGGTCGCCCGTCGGTCGCTGGGATGCGGGCGTCGCTCGACCCAGCCCGCCTTTTCCAGCCGGTCGATCCGCGCGGTCATGCCGCCGGACGACATCATCGCCGCCTCGAACAGAGCGGTCGGCGTCAGGCCGTCGCGTTCGCCGGATCGGCGCAGCGTCGCCAGGACGTCGAACTCGCCGTGCTGCAAACCATAACGCGCAAACAGCGGCGTCTGGCGCTCGCGGATCACCAGTTGCGACGCCTCGTTCAGGCGTCCCAGCACCTCCATCGGCAGCATGTCCAGGTCGGGGCGTTGCACAGCCCATTGGGCGGCGGCGCGAGAAGCTCTATCGGGCATGGTTGTCTTGACATCGAGATACTTGAGGTCGAGAGACTAGCGCGATTTTCAGTCGGAGTCCCCACCATGACCGCACGATCTGACGCCACGCCCGCGCGCGGCGCTTCGCTGCTGTTGCTGGCGGCCATCGTCGCCCTGGCGCTGAATCTGCGGCCGGCGATGGCGGCGGTGGGGCCGCTGCTGGATCTGATTGAGGGCGCGACGGGCATGGGGTCGACCGCCGCCAGCCTGCTGACCACTCTGCCCGTGCTGATGATCGGTCTGGGCGCCGTGTCGATTCGCCCATTGCGTCGGCGACTGGGCGAGCGGCGCGGCATCTTGCTGGGCGCGCTGCTGATCGGCGGGGCCTGCCTGGTGCGGGCGGTGTTGACCGGCGCGACCGGCCTGATCGCCAGCGCCGTGGTTGTCGGCGTGGGCGTCGCCTTGATCCAGGCCTTGGCGCCCGTCGTCATCAAACGGGCGTTTCCGGCGCAGTTCGGCACGGTCATGGCGCTCTACACCACCGGCATCATGGGCGGCGCCGCCGTCGCGGCGGCCACGGCGGCCGGTCTGGCCGAGACGATCGGCTGGGCGGGAACGCTGGCCCTATGGAGCGCGCCGGCCTTTGTCGCTGCATTGGTCTGGCTGGCGGTGTCGCGCGACCCCGCAGCCGAAGAGCCGGATAGTGCCGCGGTGGTCGAGGCGACGGACCCCGAGCTGCCCTTCTGGCGTCAGGGGCGGGCGTGGCGGCTGATCCTGATCATGGGGCTAGGGACATCGGCCTATACATTGATGTTGGCCTGGCTGCCGCCCTTCTACATCGACCTGGGCGAGCCGAGGGCCACCGCTGGCTATCTGCTCAGCGGTATGACGGCGGCGGAAGTGACGGCCGGCCTGCTGGTGTCGCTGACCATCGGGCGCTTCCCGGATCGACGCGGACCGATCCTGACCGCCTTGATTCTGGCCTTGGCCGGTTTGGCCGGGCTTGTGGTCGCGCCCCTCAGCATGGCGGTGCAGATCGTGATCCTCTTGGGTCTCGGTATCGGCGCGATCTTCCCGCTCAGCCTGATCCTGGCGATGGACCAGATCGACGACCCCGCGCGCTCGGGTGATCTGCTCGCCTTCGTCCAAGGCGGCGGCTACATCATCGCCAGCCTGTCGCCGCTGGGCGCCGGCCTGCTGCGCGACCACATGGCCGACCTGACCCAGGCCTGGGTACTGATGGGGATCGGCGTCATCCTGCTGGGCGCAATGACGCTGGAGTTTCGGCCGGGCCTGCCCAAGCTGCGCTGAGCGGCCCGGCCCTCAGAAATCAGTCCGCGTCGCGCCAGGCCTTAAGGCTTTCCATCGCCCGGAGGCTCATCAGGCGCTTCTTTGCCCGGCCGCGTTCCTTCAGCGGGATCTTGACGCCGGCCTCGTCGACCTTGGGCGCCTCGAGCGGCGGCAGCAGGCCGTAGTTGATGTTCATCGGCTGGAACTTCGATCCCGCCAGATGCCCGCCGGTGATGTGCTCGACCAGGGCGCCCATGGCGGTCTCGGGCGGCGGCGGGGCCAGGTCGCGACCCAGGGCCTGGGCGGCGGCTAGGCGGCCGGTCAGCAGGCCCATGGCCGCACTTTCGACATAGCCCTCCACCCCTGTCACCTGACCCGCGAAACGCAGGCGCGGCATGGCCTTCAGCCGCAGCTGCTTGTCCAGCAACTGGGGACTGTTCAGATAGGTGTTGCGGTGCAGGCCGCCGAGACGCGCGAACTGGGCGTTCTGAAGCCCCGGTATCATGCGGAAGATCTCGGCCTGCGCCCCGTGCTTCAGCTTGGTCTGGAAGCCGACCATGTTGAACAGGGTGCCGAGCGCATTGTCTTGGCGCAGCTGGACGATGGCGTAGGCCTTGACCAGCGGGTCGCGCGGATTGGTTAGGCCGACCGGCTTCATCGGGCCGTGCCGCAGGGTCTCGCGACCGCGCTCGGCCATGACTTCGATGGGCAGGCAGCCGTCGAAATAGGGGACGTGCTCCCACTCCTTGAATTCGGCCTTGGGACCGCTCAGCAGGGCGTCGATGAAGGCCTCGTACTGGGCTTTGTCCATCGGGCAGTTGACGTAGGCGGCGGCGTCGCCGCCCGGACCTTCCTTGTCGTAACGCGACTGACGCCAGGCGATGTCGAAGTCGATCGAATCGGCGTGGACGATGGGGGCGATGGCGTCGAAGAAGCTCAAGGACTCCTCGCCCGTCACCTTCAGGATGGCGTCGGCCAGGGCAGGGGAGGTCAGGGGGCCGGTGGCGACGATGACATTGTCCCATTCCTGCGGTGGCAGGCCCGCGATCTCTTCGCGCACGATGGTGACCAAGGGGTGGGCGGTCAGTTTGGCCGTCACCGCCTGAGAGAAGGCGTCGCGGTCCACAGCCAGGGCGCCGCCGGCCGGCACCTGATTGATGTCGCCGCAGGCCATGATGACCGAATCCAGCGCCCGCATCTCGGCGTGCAGCAGGCCGACCGCGTTGAACTGCCAGTCGTCCGAACGGAAGGAGTTGGAGCAGACCAGCTCGGCCAGGCCATCGGTGTGGTGGGCGTCGGTCTTGACGCCGGGCACGCCGCGCATCTCGTGCAGGATGACGGGCACGCCGGCCTGGGCGATCTGCCAAGCGGCCTCGGAGCCGGCCAGGCCGCCGCCGATCACGTGGATGGGGGAAGGAGAGGGGGAAGCGCTCATCGCGGCCTTCTAGCGGGCGGGTGGCGCGGTGTCATGGCCCCCTGCTATATCCGCCGCCGGTCATCGGGGGCGTAGATTGAGCGAGCATCGGATTTTGCGACTGGGCGAGACGCTGTCGGCGGCGGCCCGCGCCCTGCCTCGCCTGTGGCGCGGGGCTTGCGGCGCGATCGTGCTGGCAGTCGTGATCTGGAGCCTCAAGCCGCTGGCGGCGGGCCCAGCGGGCCTGATCTGGGCGGCGTGCGCCCTCACCTCGACCCTGGTGCTGGCGGGCGCGCTTGCGCGGATCGCCATCACCGACGATCTGGCCGAGGCGCGACGCCTGGGCCTGGGGCCGATCGGGTTGCAGTTCGGGCGGCCGGAGGTCCGGTTGCTGGGCGCGGGCCTGCTGTGCGCGATCTTTCTCGCCATGATCCTGTCGGTCGTGGCCCTGGTCCTGCTGGCCGTGTTCGGCATGGCCGAGTTGAACGCCCAGGCCATCGAAATGCGCCAGTGGGACGCGGTGGGGCCGGCGTGGAAGCTGATCCTGCTGGCGGTCGTCACGGCCTTCGCCCTGTTCGCCGTGGTCGCCTTCGCCGTGCGCCTGTCCCTCTTCGCGCCGGCGACGATCGGGCGCGGGCAGATGGTGTCGTTGCAGAGCATGAGCATCGCGCGCGGCGGCTTCTGGCCCCTACTGGTCGGGCTTGTCGTGACGGCGGCGCCGAAGATCGCGCTGGTGTTGCTGTGGGGCGCGGGGCTGCTGTCGGGGACGGCGGGCTGGATCGTCTTCGCCGTCGTGCTGACGGGCTTACAGGCCCCGCTGACGATGGCCTTCGTGGGCGCGGCCTATCGCTGGCTGGAGCCCGCGCCGCCCCGGTAGACCAGAGCGGCGCAGGTTCATCAGGCGGTCTGCAAGGCCGCCGCGACGGTGTAGGCCGCCTCGGTCTTGGCGGCGACTTCGTCGAGGGTGACGCCGTCGGCCAGTTCGATCAGCTCGAGGCCCGCGCCGTCCGGCTTGACGTCGAAGGTGGCCAAGTCGGTGATGATGCGGCTGACGACGCCGGTGCCGGTCAGGGGCAGACTACATTCCTTCAGGACCTTGGACTGGCCGTGCTTGTTGGCGTGTTCCATGACCACGACCACGCGCTTGACGCCCGCGACCAGATCCATGGCGCCGCCCATGCCCTTCACCAGCTTGCCGGGGATCATCCAGTTGGCGATGTCGCCGTTCTGGGCCACTTCCATCGCGCCCAGGATGGACAGGTTGATGTGACCGCCACGGATCATGGCGAAGCTGTCGGCGCTCGAGAAGTAGGACGACTCCGGAATCTCGGTGATCGTCTGCTTGCCGGCGTTGATCAGGTCGGGGTCCTCGTCGCCCTCATAGGGGAAGGGGCCCATGCCCAGCATGCCGTTCTCCGATTGCAGGGTCACGGTCATGCCGGCGGGGATGTAGTTGGCGACCAGGGTCGGGATGCCGATGCCGAGGTTCACATAGAAGCCGTCCTGCAGTTCCTGGGCGGCGCGTTCGGCGAGCTGTTCACGGGTGCGGGGCATGATCAGACCTCCGATCCGGCGGCGGCGCCGGCGGCACGTTGACGGACGGTGCGCTGTTCGATGCGCTTTTCGGACACGGTCTGGACCAGGCGGTCGACATAGACGCCCGGCGTGTGGATGTGGTCGGGATCCAGCGAACCGACGGGGACGATCTCCTCGACCTCGACGACCGTGACCTTGCCGGCCGTGGCCATCATCGGGTTGAAGTTGCGGGCGGTCTTGCTGAACACCAGGTTGCCGCGCTCGTCGGCCTTCCAGGCCTTGACGATGGACAGGTCGGCGACGAGGCCGGTCTCCATGACGTAGTCGCGGCCGTTGAAGTTGCGGACCTCCTTGCCCTCGGCGACCAGGGTGCCGACGCCGGTGGCGGTGAAAAAGGCGGGGATGCCCGCGCCGCCAGCGCGGATGCGTTCGGCCAGGGTGCCTTGCGGGTTGAACTCGAGCTCCAGCTCGCCGGCCAGATACTGGCGCTCGAACTCCTTGTTCTCACCGACGTAAGAACTGATCATCTTGGCGATCTGGCGGGTGCCCAGCAGTTGGCCCAGGCCGAAGCCGTCGACGCCGGCGTTGTTGGAGATGACCGTCAGGCCCTTGACGCCGCTGTCGCGCAGGGCGGCGATCAGGTTCTCGGGGATGCCGCACAGGCCGAAGCCGCCGGACATGACCGTCATGCCGTCGAAGGTCAGGCCCTCCAGTGCGGACGTGACGTCAGCGTAGATCTTTCCCATCGCTCTCCCTTTTTTCACTGCCTGATGAATATCGGCTTTTGACCACGCCTAACGCGGGGGCGGGCGGGGGGCAAGACGCGGCGTCGATCCGACGCGGCGATTTCAGACGGTGAAGGCTAAAAACAGAGTCTAAATCGTCTAATTCGTCTGAACCGACGGCGAGCCGGGTTCAAAAAAGAGGGTGCAATTGGTGCACTTTCTTCGGAATCGGTCGGCGTGGAGGACTGATGTCGGCATCCTTGGGGTTGCGTTCAAGAGGGCGAGGCATCCATCGGGGCCGAGGCGTCGTATTGCAGTGAAGCCTGCAGCAAGATCCGACGATCGAGGACGCCGATGAACCTGACCAATGTCGCCATTCGCCAGCTTCAGGACGCGCCGTTCCCGGACTTCGTGACACGCCCGGCGATCGACAGCCTGGTGACGGAGGCCAGAAAGCGTCTGGATCGCGACGGGCCGCATGACGAGGCGGCCTTTGCGCGCGAAATGGCTCAGCGTGCCATCGCCGAACATACGGACGCGGCGAACCAGCAGCATTACGAACTGCCGCCCGAGTTTTTCCAGCTGTGCCTGGGCAAGCGGCTGAAATACTCCTGCTGCCTGTATCCCACGGGCCGCGAGACGCTGGATCAGGCGGAAGAGGCGGCGCTGGCCGAGACCTGCGCCCATGCCGATCTGAAGGACGGGCAGACGATTCTGGAGATGGGCTGCGGCTGGGGCTCGCTGTCGCTGTGGATGGCCGAGACCTATCCGAACGCGAAGATCACGGCGGTGTCGAACAGCCACGGCCAGCGCGGCCATATCGAAGCCCAGGCGGCGGCGCGGGGGCTGACAAATCTGACGGTCATCACCCAGGACATGAACGCCTTCGACACCGAGCAGCGGTTCGACCGCATCGTGTCGGTGGAGATGTTCGAGCATATGGCCAACTGGCGCGCCCTGCTGACCAAAGCGAGGGGCTGGTTGAAGGGCGACGGACGGATGTTCATCCACGTCTTCACGCACCGCAACGCGCCCTATCGGTTCGACCATACCGACAGCGGCGACTTCATCGCCCAGCACTTCTTCACTGGCGGGGTCATGCCCAGCCACGGTTTGATCCGACAGTTTCCCGACCTGTTCGCGGTCGAGCAGGAATGGTCCTGGAACGGCGGTCACTATGCGAAGACCGCCAACGACTGGCTGGCGAACATGGACCGGAACGCCCCGCGGATCGCGGTGTTGATGCGTGAGACTTATGGCGACGACGCCAAACTTTGGACCCGTCGCTGGCGGCGCTTCTATCTAGCGACGGCGGGTCTGTTCGGAAACGACGAGGGCCGCACCTGGGCGGTCAGCCACTATCGACTGAAGCCGGCTTAAGGGAGACGAGGATGATCAAATATGTCGCGGCCTATCTCGGGGCCGGCCTGACCTTTGCAGCCATCGATTTCGTCTGGCTGACCACCATGACGAACCGGCTCTACAAGCCCGTCATCGGGCCGATCATGGCCGACAAGCCGGACATGAAGGCGGCGGTGGCCTTCTATCTGATCTCCATCGCCGGGACCGTGTTTCTGGCGATCGCGCCGGCCCTCAAGGAAGGGAACTGGACGCGGGCGGCGATCAATGGGGCGGCCCTGGGCTTCGTCGCCTACGCCACCTACGATCTGACCAATCAGGCGACGCTGGCGGTGTGGCAGACCAAGCTGACGATCATCGACCTGATCTGGGGCACGTCCCTGACGATGCTGTCGGCGACCGGCGGCTATTTCGCTGCGCGTTGGGCCGAGGGCCGTTTCGGCTAAGCCGCCCGACAGCCCCGCGCTTGCGATTGCGACTTTGGGTGTCTAAAGCTCGCGCCAGGGTTGATCGCGGGGGCGGCAGTTGGGGGATGGCAGGCACCGATTGATGTCGGCGCGGGGCGCGGCCGATGCGGGCTGGGTCTATGGCGCGCACTTCGCCCGCTATGTCTCGCCGCTGTTGCTCTATCCGGTTCTGACGCGACGCCTGGGGCTGGAAGGGTTCGGGGTGTTCGCCTCGGCCATCGCGCTAGCCTTGGTGGTGTCGGTGGTGGTCGATTACGGGCAATCGCTGTCGGGGCCGCGTGACATCGCCGGAGCCGTCGAAGGGCGCGGCGTCCTGGTCGGTCAGGCCTTGGCGATGCGCGGCGTTCTGATCCTGCCCGCCGCTGCGGTTGGCGTGGGTCTGGGAGCTTTCAATCCGGTTCTGGAAGGGGCGAGCGGCGTCGTGGCCATGGCGGTCGTGCTGGGGATCGGGCAGGGGGCCAGCCTGCTGTGGTTCTTTCAGGGCATTCGCGATCCTAGTCCGGCGGCGATGATGGAGGTCGGCTTCGCCCTGGCCGCGACGGGCGTCGTGCTGGCGTTGCCCGACTTGGGCGTCAGCGGCGTGCTGGCCGTCCAGGCGGGCGGCGTCTGGGCCGGCTTGGTCGCGACCGGCGTCCTGCTGCTGCGACGGCAGAGGGTTCAAGCGCCGGAGCGGGGCTTTGTGCGACGCGTCCTGATCCAGGGCGGGCCGCTGTTCGCCAGTCGAGCGGTCATCGTCGCCTATACGGGGGCGGGCGTTCTGGTCGTCGCGGCGCTGGCCGGGCCGGCGCAGGCGGCGCTTTACGGGGCGGCGGACCGACTGGTCGCGGCGTCCGGGTCGCTGATGCGGCCGCTGGCAGGCCTGATTGCGCCCCGGGTCGCCGGACTGCTGGGACAGGATTCGGCGGCGGCGTTTCGCACGGCGCGGTGGACGCTGGCCGCCTCGACCGGCGCGTTCGTGCTGCTGGCGGCGGCGCTGACGCTGGCGGCGCCGCTGCTGACCCGTCTATTGTTCGGGCCGGGGTTTGCGGGCACCGTCGAGGTGCTGCGTATGTTGGTCTGGGTGCTGCCGCTGGTGGCCGTCAGCCAGGTGCTGGGGCTGCATCTGATGAACCCGCTGCGGATGGATGGACGGTTCGCGCTGATCGTGGCGCTGGGTTGTGTCGCGACGCTGGGCCCGGCGGTGGTGCTGGCGCCCGGCCTTGGCGCGGTCGGGATGGCGGGCGCGCGGATCATCGGCGAGGCGGCAGTGGTCGTGGCCTGCCTGATCGGGTTGAGGGCGCATTGGGGCGCGCTGTTCTTGGCCGGCGGGAGGCGCGATGTCCCGGCGATATGACTGGCTGATCGTCGGCGCTGGTTTCACCGGGGCGGTGGTCGCCGAACGACTGGCGCGCGGACTGGACCAGACCGTGCTGGTGATCGATCGGCGCGACCACGTCGGCGGCAATGCGCACGACCGGCGCGATGCGGGCGGGCGGCTGATCCATCCCTACGGCCCGCACGTGTTCCACACCAACAGCGCGCGCATCTTCGGCTATCTGAGCCAGTTTACGGCCTGGCGGCCCTACGCCCATCGGGTCCAGGGGCAGGTGGACGGGCGGAGGGTGCCGCTGCCGTTCAATCTGGATTCGATCGAGACGCTGTTTGCAGCCGCAACGGCCGAGCGGATGACGCAGGCCCTGGTCCAGCGGTTTGATTTCGGGGCGCGGCCCAGCATCCATGACCTGCGACGGGCGGGGGACGATCCGGATCTGAGGCGGCTGGGCGACTATGTTTTCGACAAGGTGTTCGCTGGATACACCGCCAAACAATGGGGGCTGCCGGTCGAGGCGCTGGACGCCTCGGTCACCGCGCGGGTGCCGATCGCGGTCAGCCGGGACGACCGCTATTTCGTCGACCGCCATCAGGCCATGCCGCGCGACGGCTATGGGGCGCTGTTCCATCGGATGCTGGATCATCCGAATATCACGGTGTCGCTGAACACGCCGATGGATCATGTAGGGGCGGGGTCGTGGGACCGGATGGTCTATTGCGGCGCGCTGGACGACTATTTCGGCCGGTCGGCGGGAGCCTTGCCCTATCGCAGCGTGCGGTTCGACCATCAGGTCGTGGACGTCGAGGACGGTCTGCCGGTCGGGACGGTCAATTATCCCAATGACTTCGACTTCACGCGCATCACCGATTTCCGCCACCTGACCGGCGAGCGCGGGCCGACGACGGCGACGGTGACCGAATATCCGATGGCTTATGAGGCGGGCGTGAACGACCCCTATTATCCGATCCTGACGGAGGCGTCGCGCGCGTTGGCGGGGCAATATCGCGAGATGGCGGCGACCTTGGCGGGCAAGGTCTGGTTCGCCGGGCGGCTGGCTGATTTTCAGTACTACAACATGGACCAGGCAGTCGGGCGGGCGCTGAGCCTGGTCGAGAAATCGCTGGCGCCGGCCATCGCCCGGATGGCGGCATGAGGGCGTCTGTTTGGGCGGTGGTGGTGACGTGGAACCGGCGCGCCCTGCTGGAGCAGTGCCTGGCGCATCTGATCGCCCAGACGCGGCATTGCGACGGGGTGGTGGTGGTCGACAACGCCAGCGACGACGGCACCGCCGAGATGCTGGCTGACGCTTGGGCGGGGCAGGCGATGGTGGTGCGGATGCCTGTGAACACGGGCGGTGCGGGCGGCTTCAACGCCGGAATTCGCGCGGCGATCGAGGCGGGGGCCGACCGGGTCTGGCTGATGGACGACGACGTGCTGGCGGCGCCGGATGCGCTGGAGGCCTTGCTGGCGGCGGAAACGAGATTGGCGGACGAGGGCGTCGTGCCGGCCTTCCTGTGTTCCAGCGTGCGGTCGCCTGAGGGGCATCTGACCAATACGCCCGAGATCGACCGGCGGTGGAATGTCTTAGGCTACCCCGATTGGGGCGAGCGGTTGGAGCAGGGAATGATACCGGTGCGGCAGGCGACGTTCGTGTCGGTTCTGGTCAGCCGGGCGGCGGTGATGCGGCACGGCCTGCCGCTGGCGCCCATGTTCATCTGGGGCGACGATACGGAATATACGCTGCGGCTGTCGCGCGACGAGCCGGGCTATCTGGTCGCGGCCAGCCGCGTCGAGCATGTGCGCGCGGCGCCGGGACGGCTGACCATCGAGACCGAGCCGGATGCGCGGCGCGAACGGCTGCATCGCTATCTGACGCGCAACGTCATCCTGGCCAAGCGGCGGCACGAGGGACGGCGCTCGGCGCTGCGCTATGCCGCGTCGCGGCTCAGGCTGGCGGGTCGGCTGGCGCTGGGCGGACGCTGGCGAAAGGCCGGGGTGCTGGTCGCCGGAGTTGTGGACGGGGCGCGGTTCGATCCCGAGGTCGAGCATTGCAGGCCGTCCTGAGCGCATCGCGGCGCGGAACGCTGCGCTGGTCGCAGGTGCGCGCGGCCTATGAGCGGGTGGCTTTGGGTCTGCTGGGCCTGGGCGTAACCTTGCCGCTCTTTCTGACGCCGGGGCAGGTCAGCGGGCCGCGGCTAGGGGATCTGGCGCTGGCGGTTGCTGTGCCGTTGGCGGCTGTGACGTGGCGAGGCATGGCGCCGGTTCTGAGGGTGGCGGGCGTGGTCGCGGCGGGCTTTCTGGCGATGACGCTGCTGGTGCAGGTCGCGCAGGGCGGCGATCGCCTGAACGTCGGGGATGCGGCCTTCTGGTTTCGGTGGATCGCCTCGGCGTTGGCGGCGCCGGCCGCGGCGAGCCTGATCCTGAGGGACGAGCGACGGCGGCGGCTGTTCCTCTGGGCCGTCCTGGCGGGCGCGGCGTGTCACCTGGCGACCTACGGACTGGCTATGCAGGTAGGCCTGGAGCCTTTGCAGGCCCTGGGGCTGGCGTCGCCGCGCGCAATGGTGACCACGACGGCCGCTCAGGTGCGCCTGACGACCCTGGCCGAGCATCCGAATGCGGCGATGGCGATGATCGGGCTGGCGGTCCCGGCCGGCGTGCTGCTGGCGGGGCGGCGCTGGATGCGGCGCGCGACGACGTGGGGCGGCGTCGGCGTGGCGGTTCTGGGGTTCGTCAGCACCCTGTCGCGGAGCGGCATGATGGCGGCGATGCTGGCGGGGCTGGCGAGAATAGTCGTCGGTTGGCGCTGGCGCGAGCAGGTTCGGCCGCTGGGGGTGGTGCTGACGGTCTGTGTGCTGGCGGCGGGCGCGATGGCTTTGCAGGCGGGGCGGTCTGACCTCGACGGCGGCCGGTTTTCGGGACGGTTCGACAGGACGGCGCTGCAAGACAATCTGGCCGGACGGATGCTGACCTGGCGGCGGACCGTCGATCTGGTCGTGGAGCACCCCATGGGAACGGGGTGGTCGTCGGCGGACGAGCTGGGGGCGTTCCGGGCGCTGTCGGTCAGCCACAACGGCTATCTGTTCACGGCGCGGACGGCGGGCGTGGTGAGCGCGCTGGTGCTGCTGGGGCTGCATCTGGCGTCGGCGGCGCGGCTGGACGCGCTGACGCCGCTGTCGGTCTATGTGCTGGCGGCGATGTTCGGCGAGGACCTGACGCAGGGGGCGGGGATGGTCTTCCTGTGCTGTCTGGTGGGCGTCCTGGCGTGGCGAAGGCCGCTGGCGCCGTGAGGGTGCTGATCGTCAACACCCTGTATCCGCCGGCGCAGGTCGGTGGGGCGGAACGCAGCGTGGCGCAGTTGGCCCAGGGGCTGAGGCGGTCGGGCGTGGAGGCGTCCGTGCTGACGCTGACGCCGGGGCGCGAGACGGTGAACGAACGGATCGACGGCGTCCCCGTGCAGCGGCTGCCGCTGCGAAACCTGTACTGGCCCTATGACGGCGCGCGGCGATCGGCGATTCGGCGTGGGTTTTGGCATGGGCTGGAGGCGGCCAATCCGCTGATGGATCAGGCGGTGGATCGGGCGGTGGCGCGGGTGCGGCCGGATCTGATCCATCTGCACCTGACGACGGGGTTTTCGCTGTCGGTCTATCGCGCGGCGGGGCGGCGGGACCTGCCGCTGGTGCAGACGCTGAGGGACTGGTCGATGCTGTGCGCGCGGGCGTCGCTGTTTCGACGTGGACGGCGTTGCGAGCGGCGGTGTGGGTCGTGTGTGTTGGTGACGGCGGGCAAGCGGGCGCGGTCGCAAGGGGTGGACCATGTGATCGGCCTGAGCGGGCCCGTGCTGGAGGCGCATCGGGCGGAGGGATATTTTCGTCGGACGCCGGGGTCGATGATCGGAAATGCGGCGGCTGCGGCGGCGATCGCGCCAAGACCATCGTTGGCCGAGGCGCCGACGATGCGGTTCGGGTTTCTGGGGCGTGTCGAGCCGGAAAAGGGAATCGAAGTTCTGCTGGCGGCGACGAGGCGGCTGGACGGTCACTGGACGCTGAATATCGCCGGGCGGGGCGATCCGGATTACGTGCAGGGGTTGCGGCGGGCGTATGAGGATCCGCGCATCGTCTGGATGGGGCAGGTGGAGGCGGAGGTTTTCTGGTCCAAGGTGGATGTGCTGGTCGCGCCGGTGGTGTGGGCCGAGCCGTTCGGACGCAGCGTCGCGGAGGCGGTTCAGCAAGGACGGGGCGTGATCGCCTCGCGCATCGGCGGCTTGCCGGAAGCGGCGCAGGGGGCGGGCATGTCGGCCCTGATCGAGCCGGGGAATGCAGACGCGCTGACGACGGCGATGCAGGCGGCTGTGGACCAGCCGGAACGGTGGCGTTTTGCGCCGCTCGGTGCGCCGGCCTGGACTGAGTCGTCGATCGTCGCGGCGCACAGGGCCGTCTATCGTCAGGTGCTGAGCAGAAGATCTTCGATGACTTCGGCCGAGCGGGACCAGGCGTAACGGTCAGCGCGGCGAAGGCCGGCGTCGGGACGGGCGACATCCGGTCGGCTGAGCAATTCCGCCATGTGAGCGGCCAGGGCTGCGTCGTCGGCGGGAGCGAAATAGAGGGCGGCGTCGGCGCAGACCTCGCGCGTGGCGGGGATGTCGGAGGCGATGACCGGACAGCCGAGGGTCATCGCCTCAAGCGGCGGGATGCCGAAGCCTTCGTAGAGACTGGGAAAGACCAGGGCCTGCGCGCCGCCGAGCAGGGCGGCGATCTCTGCGTCCGAGCGACGGCCTGCGAAGATCAGGCGCGGGTCGGCCGGAAAGGCGGAACGGTCGAAGACGGCGGGGCGGTCGCCGATGAGGACTAGCCGGAGAGCGGGGTCCGCAAGACGGGAGAGGGCGCGGATAGCGACAGCGAGGTTCTTGTTCGGCGTCAGATTACCCAGGACCACGAAGTAGGGGCGGCTCTTCAAACCGAGGCGTTCGATGACGGCCGCATCCGCCGTGATGTCGCGAAGATGGTCGGCGCTGTTTGGGGCGACGGCGATGCTGTCGGGTGACAGGATCAGGGCTGAGGCCAGTTCGCGGCGGGAGAAGTCGGAGACGGTCGCCAACCGCGCCCGTCGCGCGAGCACCTTGTTCAGAGCGCGGTGGAAGGCGGCGTAGCCTGTTCGGAAATGCTCAGGATGACGAAAGACGGCGGCGTCGTGGATGACGACGATCTGCCGCCGGTGCAGCACCGGACCCGAACCGCCTAACGACAGCAGGCGGCCGTGGCGCGCGGTCCAGGCCAGGGCGGTCTGTTCCCAAAGATGGCCGCCGGCGCGCCCGATCGTGCGGGTCGGGATGTGGAGCAGGTTCAGGTTGTCGGCGCCGGGGGGCGTCAGCAGGACATACCGGTCGGCGGCGCCGGGGCGCTGGTCCAGGGCGCGGACGATCTGACGCGCATAACGCTGAACCCCGCTCATCGGCTGGGTCAGGAAGCGGCCGTTGATAAAGACGGGCTCAGCCACCCAGGCGTCGGCGGGCGAAGGCTTCGCGGTAGATCCGGACCGTCTGTTCGGCCATAAGCGAAGCGGACAGCAGGCCCGGCGCGATCGGCAAGGGAATGACGCGGCTGGCCAGCGCGGCGCGCATCGCCTCGGCCAGATGATCGGGCGAGGCATCGACGGGCAGGCGGTCGATGCGCGCGCCGGCCTGGATCAGACGCCCGATCCCGCCGACGTCGGTGCAGAAGATCGGCAGGCCCAAGGCGGCCGCCTCGATCATGGCGTAGGAATCGGCCTCGTAACGGCTGGTCATGGCGAACAGATCGAAGCCCGCCATCAACGGCCCGGCGTCGCGTACGCCCAGCAGACGAAGGGCGTCGCCGCCGGCGGTCCTGATCGACGGGGCCAGATCGCCGTCGCCGATCATGACGCCGGTGATGCGCGGATCGATGGCGTTCGCCCGGCGGACGGCCTGGGCGAACCGGACGGGGTCTTTCTGAGCGCAAAGCCGGCCGACGAAGCCGACCACCAGAGCGTCGTCGGGAACGCCGAGGGCTTGCCGGGCGGCGAGACGATCGTTGGCGGGCGGCGCGGCCACGCCGTTTGGGACGACGTGCAGGCGGTGTCCGCCGAGCCCCCAGCGACGGGCGACGGCGGCCTCTTCCTCAGAGACGGCGATGACGGCGTCGCCGGACCGGGCCAACAAGGCCTCGGTTGCGCCGGCGATGATCGTCGCCAGGCTGGCCGGGCCCATCATCGGCAGGGCGTGAGGGGTGTAGATCCTGGCGGCGCCGGGCGCGTGGGCGAGGCGGACCAGGGCGCCAGCCTTGGCGCTGTGGCCGTGAACGATCTCGAAAGGGCCGAGGTGGGCGATCAGGCGTTTCAGGGCGTGAAGAGCGGCGACGTCCCACGGTCCGACGCTGCGTCGCATCGGCAAGCGTTCATTGGCGTGGAGGGGAAGGGCGGCGACTGCGGCCTCGAACCAAGGCTCGGCGCGGCGTGGCGACCAGATCAGGGATACCTGATGACCGCTTCCGATCAGGGCGCGGGTCAGATCGACCACATGACGCCCCGAGCCGCCGCCGGACGGCTCGATGACCAGAAGAATGCGCAATGTCGTCCCCCGACGATGGCTCAGCGTTGCAACTGAAAGCCATCATCGAGAAACGTCAAGATTGCGTGCTTAGTTGACCGTCGCCTTGACGATCTTGCCGGGGCTGCGCGGCGGCTCGCCCTTGGGCAGGGCGTCGACGTGTTCCATGCCGGATTCGACCTGGCCCCAGACGGTGTACTGGCGGTCCAGGAAGGTGGCGTCGTCGAAGACGATGAAGAACTGCGAGTTGGCGCTGTTGGGGTCCGAGGTGCGGGCCATCGAGCAGACGCCGCGCACGTGCGGCTCGGCCGAGAATTCGGCCTTCAGGTTCGGCTTCTTGGAACCCGAGGTGCCGGTGCCGGTCGGATCGCCGCCCTGAGCCATGAAGCCCGGGATCACGCGGTGGAAGACCACGCCGTCGTAGAAGCCTTCCTTGGCCAGTTCGGTGATGCGTTCGACGTGGCCGGGGGCCAGGTCGGGGCGCAGCTTGATGACCACGTCGCGGGCTTCGCCGTCGCCGGTGTCCAGGGTGAAGGTTAGGGTGTCGGCCATGTCGGTCGTCCTCTTTGGGTTGATTTGAGGCGGGACATAGCCCGCAACGCCGGTCGGGGCTATGTGGGAACGATGAGCGAAGACGAAAAGCCCCAGGAACGCCGCCGGATGGTCAGACCGCCCACCGGCGGGACCGCCGCCGGACGCGGCATGGGCACCAAGATGAAGACGGCCGACACCAAGTCGATGTCGAGCCAGCAGTGGATCAAGCGCCAGCTGTCGGACAAATGGTCCGAAAAGGCGCGGGCCGAGGGCTGGCGCTCGCGCGCGGCGTTCAAGCTGATCGAGATCGACGACAGGTTCCGGCTGATCAAGCGCGGGTCAAAGGTCATCGACCTGGGCGCGGCGCCGGGCGGCTGGGTTCAGGTGGCCTTGAACCGGGGTGCGGGCGCGGTGGCGGGCGTCGACCTGCTGATGATCGCGCCGATCCCGGGTGCGACCCTGCTTCAGGCCGACTTCACCCATCCGGGCGTGGACCAGCAGTTGATCGACGCCATCGGCGGGGCGCCGGATCTGGTGCTGTCGGATATGGCGCACAATACGGTCGGGCATCGCCAGACGGACCATTTGAAGATCATCGCCCTGATCGAGATCGCCGCCGACTTCGCCATCCGCACGCTGCGGCCCGGCGGAAACTTCGTCTCCAAGAACTTCCAGGGCGGGGACGCCGGCGGGGTTCTGGCGCGGCTGCGCGAGGAGTTCGAGACGGTGAAATACGTCAAGCCGGCGTCGAGCCGTAAGGACAGCGCCGAGGTGTTTCTGGTTGCGCTGAACAAGCGCTGACGCGTCAGGCGGCGGCTGCGCTCGCGCGGGCCCTTCGGTCTTCCAGGCGGGTCCAGATGCGGTCGTGCAGGGTGAAGAACAGCGTTTGCACCAGAGGCTCTACCATGCCGATGGTCAGCGCTGTCCGGATGTCGTTGGTCAGGGCGTAGGCGACGGCGACCGCCACGGCGAAGTGCATGACGCCATAGGTCACGGTCTTCAGCGCGATCTGTTTGAACGACCGGGGCAGGGCGTGGCTGTGGCCGTGATGGGCGTCGTGCGAGCGGCGCTGTTCTTCGGGCGACATGATGTCGAGGCGGGCGGTGAAGGCCTCGGTCGCCTCTTCGATATTGGAGGCCGTGCGACGGCGCTCGACCTTGTGCCACACGCGGTCGTGGACGGTGTAGGCGATGGTCTGAAAGATCGGCTCGACCATGCCGACGGCCAGGGCGATGCGCCAGTCGCGGGTGATGGCGAAGGCGACCAGAATGGCGACGATCAGGTGCATGACGCCATAGCTGGCGATCTTCAGAGCCAGTTTGCGCGCGGTGCTGAGGATGACGCCGACCATGCGGAGAGAATGGTGAGCGGCCCTGCGGGTTGCAAAGCAATAAAATCTATCGGGCCTATAACCGCAATCGGCCTTGCCCCCGACCCCCGCATCCCGTTATACGCGGCCCGCAAAACGGAGACTCCCTATGGAGATACGCGAAGGACTGACCTTCGACGATGTTTTGCTGGAACCCGGCGCATCCGAGTTCATGCCGGCGATGGTCGATGTCTCGACCCAGCTGACGCGCGACATCAAACTGAACATCCCGCTGCTGTCGTCCGCCATGGACACGGTGACGGAAAGCCGGCTGGCCATCGCCATGGCCCAGTCGGGTGGTCTGGGTGTGCTGCACCGCAACATGACCATCGAGGAGCAGGCCGACGAGGTCCGCGCCGTCAAACGCTATGAGAGCGGGATGGTGGTCAATCCGGTGACGGTCGGCCCGCAGACGACGCTGGGCGAAGTGCGCGAGATCGTGGCGCGCAAGAAGATTACCGGCTTCCCCGTCGTGGATCCGGCGACGGGCAAGCTGGTCGGCATGCTGACCCACCGCGACATGCGCTTCGAGAGCGACCTGAACGTCACCGCCGCCGCCCTGATGACCACGGGCGACCTGATCACGGTGCGCGAAGGCGCCAGCCGCGACGAGGCGCGCGAGCTGCTGAAGACCCGCAAGATCGAACGCGTCATTGTGGTGGACGAGGATTACCGGGCCGTCGGCCTGATCACCATGAAGGACATCGAGAAGGCCCAAGCCTTCCCCAACGCGGCCAAGGACGAGCAGGGCCGCCTGCTGGTCGGCGCAGCCTCGACGGTCGGCGACGCCGGATACGAGCGCGCGATGGCGCTGGCCGAAGCGGGTTGCGACGTGGTGGTGATCGACACCGCCCACGGTCACTCCGCCTCGGTCGCCCAGGTGGTCGAGCGGATCAAGCGCGAGAACAACCGGCTGCAGATCATCGCCGGCAATGTCGCGACCTATGACGCGACGCGGGCCCTGATCGACGCAGGCGCGGATGCGGTGAAGGTGGGCATCGGTCCCGGCTCCATCTGCACCACCCGCATTGTCGCCGGCGTTGGCGTGCCGCAGCTGACGGCGGTGATGGACTCCGCGCGGGCGGCCAGGGGCACGGGCGCCTCGGTCATCGCCGACGGCGGCATCAAATATTCGGGCGACCTGGCCAAGGCCATCGCGGCCGGAGCGAACGTGGCCATGATGGGCTCGATGTTCGCCGGCACCGACGAAAGCCCCGGCGAGGTCTTCCTGTACCAGGGCCGCAGCTACAAGTCGTATCGCGGCATGGGCTCGGTCGGGGCCATGGCGCGCGGCTCGGCGGATCGGTATTTCCAAAAGGAAGTCTCGTCCGAGAAGCTGGTGCCCGAGGGCATCGAGGGTCAGACGCCCTATAAGGGCCCGATCAGCCCGGTCCTGCACCAGATGGTCGGCGGCCTTCGCGCCTCCATGGGCTATGTCGGCGCCGGCACGATCCCGGAGTTCCAGGAACGCGCCCGCTTCGTGCGCATCACCGGCGCGGGCCTGCGTGAAAGCCACGTCCACGACGTGATGATCACGCGTGAAGCGCCCAACTATCGGCAAGGGTAGGCGACCATGACGACCGAACTCACCTATCTGGCCCTGACGCTGATCCTCGCCCTGGTTCAGATCTTCCTGCCCGCTGGGGCGCGGACGGCCGAGTTCGGCTCGAAATGGAATGCGGGTCCGCGCGACGAGACGCCGGAGGCGAAGAAGCCGCTGACCGGCCGTCTCGAACGCGCCCAGGCCAATCTGTACGAAACCCTGCCGCTGTTCATCGGCGCGGTGCTGATCGCCCATGTCATCGGCGCGTCCAGCGCCCTGACGGTGTGGGGCGCGGCGCTCTATTTCTGGGCGCGGGTGGTCTATGTGCCGCTTTACGCCTTCGGCGTTCCCTATATCCGGTCGCTGGTCTGGGTGGTCTCGCTTGCGGGACTGGTCATGGTCCTGGCGTCCCTGTTCTTCGTTTGAAAGCCTTAATTGACCCCAGCCGCTCGCCTCGCCGCCGCCGCCTCCATCCTGGACTCCATCGCCCAGGGCCGCCAACCGGCCGAGGCCGTCATGAAGGCCTGGGGAACGGCCAACCGCTACGCCGGGTCCAAGGACCGGCGCGCCATCGCCGACCGGGTCTATAAAGTCCTGCGCGCGCGCGGACGCCTGTCGTGGATCATGGGCGGGCGTGAGGACGGTCGGGCCCTGGTCATCGGTTCGCTGCACGCCATCGACGGCCTGTCGCTGGAAGAGATCGAGGCCCTGCATTCGGGCGACGGCTATGGCCCACGCCCGCTGTCGAAACAGGAGCGCAGCCGCATCACGGCGGGGCAGGGCGAACTGCCGGGCTGGGTCGCCGCCGGCCTGCCCGAGTTCGTGGTCGAGGATTTCAAGGCCACCTTCGGCGATCGCTGGGCCGAGGAAGCCCATGCCCTGATGGCGCCGCGCGCGCCGATCGACCTGCGCGTCAATGATGCGGCCGCCACGGTCGATGAGGTCGAGGCCGAGCTGAAGGCCGCAGGGCTCGACGTATCGCGCACGCCCTGGTCGGCCGTCGGCCTGCGCGTGCCGTCGGAACCGCCGCCCAACATCCAGGCGCTGGAAGGCTTCAAGGCCGGCCGGTTCGAAATCCAGGACGAAGGCAGCCAGGTCGTCTGCTGGCTGGCCGGGGCGCAACCCGGCATGACGGTGGTGGATTACTGCGCCGGCGGCGGCGGCAAGACGCTGGGTTTGGCCCAGGCGATGCAAAAGCAGGGCAAGCTGGTCGCCTCGGACGTCGTCAACAAGCGGCTGGAGAACATCCGTCCTCGCCTGATGCGCGCGGGCGCAGAGGCGGAACTGGTCCTGATCGGTCAGAATGGCGGCGGCCTGGAAGACCTGAACGGGCAGGCCGATCTAGTCTTCGTCGATGCGCCCTGTTCGGGGTCTGGCACCTGGCGTCGTCGTCCCGAGGACGCCTGGCGTCTGACGGCCGAGGAGGTCGAAAAGCTGCACGGCCTGCAGGTGCGTATTCTCAGCCAGGCGACCAAGCTGGCGAAGCCGGGCGGCCGTCTGGTCTATGTCACCTGTTCGATGCTGGCGCGCGAGAACGAGGCCAGCGTGGACGCCTTCGAGGCTTCACATCCTGAGTTCCGCCCGGTCGCCATCACCGATGTCCTGTCGGCGCCGCAACTGAGCCAGGCGGCCCAGGCGAAGTTCGCCGAGCTGGCGTCCGGGGCGCGCCTTCGGCTGTCGCCGGCCTCGGCCGACACCGACGGTTTCTTCGCCGCCGTCTACGAGCGCGCGGCATGACGCTAGCGCGGCATGGCGGGGTCTCGCTGCTCTACGTCATGGCCGCGCCTGCTGAATACGGCCTGCACCTTCAGGCCCGGATCGCGCCGCTGATGACCGGCGTCGGTCCGGTCGAGGCCGCCGTGAGCCTGAGCGCCGCCCTGGCGCGGCTGGAAGCGGCGGGCGATCTGCCGGATCTGATCTTATCGCTGGGCTCGTGCGGGTCGCGCGTGTTGGAGCATGCGGCGGTCTATCAGGCCGCGTCCGTCGCCTATCGCGACATGGACGCCAGCCCGCTGGGATTTCCGAAGGGCGTGACCCCCTTGCTGGACCAGCCCGCCGTCCTGCCTTTGCCGTGCCCGATCCCCGGCGTGCCGACGGCGACCCTGTCGACGGGGGCGAACGTCGTCTCCGGCGCCGCCTATGACGCCATCGACGCCGAGATGGTGGACATGGAGACCTGGGCCCTGGTCCGCGCCGCCCAGACCTTCGGCGTGCCCGTGATCGCCCTGCGCGGCGTGTCGGACGGTCGCGCCGAGTTGAAGGCGTTGGAGGACTGGAGCTCGACCCTGCATCATGTGGACGAAAACCTGGCCGTCGCCCTGGATCGGCTGATCGCCGTGCTGGAGGCCGACGGCCCCGCCGCCCTTGAGCTTCGCGCCCTTGAAATATCGGCCCCGCCCGGCCAAGACCCCGCCCATCCTCCCGCCCCGGATTCGATCACGCCATGACCACGCCTCAAGACCACCAGAAGGTCCTCATCGTCGACTTCGGCAGCCAGGTGACGCAGCTGATCGCACGCCGCCTTCGCGAGGCCAGAGTCTACTGCGAGATCCATCCATTCCAGAAGGCCGAGGCCGCTCTGACGGCCATGAACCCGGCGGCCATCATCCTGTCGGGCGGTCCCGAGAGCGTGCATGAAGAGGGCAGCCCTCGCGCGCCGCAGGGCGTGTTCGAGGCCGGCGTGCCGGTTCTGGGCATCTGCTACGGCGAGATGACGATGTGCGAGCAGCTGGGCGGCAAGGTCGAGGGCGGCCACACGCGCGAGTTCGGCCGCGCCGAGATCACCGTCCAGAAGACCTCGCCCCTTCTGGCCGACCTGGCCCCCGTCGGCGAGAACGAAGAGGTCTGGATGAGCCACGGCGACAAGATCGTCGCCATTCCGCAAGGCTTTGACGTGGTCGCCTCGTCCGAGGGGTCGCCCTATGCGGTGATCGCCGACGAGACCCGTCGCTTCTATGGCGTGCAGTTCCACCCCGAGGTGATGCACACGCCGCGCGGACATCAGATGCTGAAGAACTTCACCCACGGCATCGCGGGCTTGAAGGGCGACTGGACCATGGCCGCCTATCGCGACGAAAAGATCGCCCAGATCCGCGAACAGGTCGGCGACGCCAAGGTGATCTGCGGCCTGTCTGGCGGTGTCGACAGCTCGGTCGCCGCCGTCCTGATCCATGAGGCCATCGGGGATCAACTGACCTGCGTCTTCGTCGACACCGGCCTGTTGAGGAAGGACGAGGCGAAACAGGTCACGACCCTGTTCCGCGAGCACTACAACATCCCGCTGGTGCACGTTGATGCATCAAAGGAATTCCTAGGCGAGCTGGCCGGGATTTCCGACCCCGAGACCAAGCGCAAGACTATCGGTCGGCTGTTCATCGAGGTGTTCGATCGCGAATCCGCCAAGATCGAGGGCGCCGAATTCTTGGCCCAGGGCACCCTCTATCCGGACGTGATCGAGAGCGTCTCCTCGTCCAGCGGCAAGGCCCACGTCATCAAGAGCCACCACAACGTCGGCGGCCTTCCCGACTACATGAAACTCAAACTGGTCGAGCCTCTGCGCGAGCTGTTCAAGGACGAGGTTCGCGCCTTGGGCCGCGAACTGGGGCTCAGCGACGCCTTCGTCGGCCGCCACCCGTTCCCCGGACCGGGCCTGGCCATCCGCATCCCCGGCGAGATCACGCCGGACGCCGTCGAGACCCTGCAACAGGCCGACGCCATCTATCTGGACGAGATCCGAAAGGCGGGTCTCTACGACAAAATCTGGCAGGCCTTCGCCGTCCTGCTGCCGGTCAAGACCGTCGGCGTCATGGGCGACGCCCGCACCTACGAAAAGGTTCTAGCCCTGCGCGCGGTCTCTTCCACCGACGGCATGACCGCCGACTTCTACCAGTTCCCCTGGGACGTCCTGTCCAAGACCGCCACCCGCATCATCAACGAGGTCCGCGGCGTCAACCGCGTCGTCTACGACGTCACGTCCAAGCCGCCAGGGACCATCGAGTGGGAATAATCCAGGCCTCTCGGAGCCTTTCGGCATCGCTTCCGAAATCCCACGTAAGGCACTGATAGAAAAGTGAATTCGGGCGAGACCCTTCGAAGCCATTCGGAGGGTCTCGCTTTTGTGATGTCGGCTTTTTGTACGCTCCTCCGCGCGTCGCTTCTGCCGCCTCCGCTCCATACCGTCACATCACCTAGAGAGCCCTGACGGTCTTTTTTCTAAGCAAGATACAGATTTGCTTGAGGAAAAGGGTCGCGAAAGGACTCGAAAACGCTTGACGGTCTTTTGGAGCCAGAATCCCATGCTTACGGACGCTGCGATCAAGAATATCCGTGCAAAGTCAAAGCCTTACAAAATGACCGACAGGGACGGTCTTTACCTCCTGATTTCGCCGTCAGGCGGCATCGCCTTCAAGTACGACTACCGCTTCAACGGCCGTCGGGAATCCGTGACGTTCGGCTCCTACGGGCCAGCCGGCCTTTCGCTCGCCAAGGCGCGCGAGAAGGTGCTCGACGCCAAGCGGATGATCGCGGACGGCGTGTCGCCCGCGCTGGAGAAGCAGCGCGCCAAGAGGCGGCTGAAGGAAGCGAGGGACTTCGCGCACGTGGCGCAGAAGTGGATGAACACCGCACCAATGGCGGACAGCACGCGCAACATGCGGCGGTCGATCTTCAACCGGGAGGTCCTGCCGCATTGGCGCAATCGGTTGCTCAGCGAGATCACGCCCGACGACCTCAGGGCGCATTGCAAGTCGATCGTCGAACGGGGGGCACCCGCCACAGCCGTCCATGTGCGGGACATCGTGAAACAGATTTACGCTTGATCGGCCAGCGCGGCCGGCGTGTCGCCGTGCACGAGGATCGAGGCCTGGTGCTCGCCCATGACGAAGCGGTTGCTGACCAGATCGTCCAGCGCCTCCGACAGGCCGGCGATCTGGGAGGCCGCGCGGTCCCGCGCCGAGACCATCTGGTTCTGTTTGCGCTCCATCACCGTCCGGGCCGAGGCCTTGGACAGGAAGGCGAAGGACTGACTGATCACGAAGCCGAAGCGGACGCTCAGCAGGTCATCCCACAGCCCGGGCCGGGTCGTCGCCGGATACTCCTTGATGGCCAGGACGCCGGCGTATCGCGCGTCGGCCGCGTCCCGCAGCTCGAGGGTCTCGCGACCGAAGATGGCGCGCACGGTGTAGACCGCCGAGGCGAGGTGGCCGAACACGATCGGGACTGGCGACCGGCGTCCGGTCAGGACGAGCCGCATGACCTCCATCGGCTCGGAGAACCACAGGCCGTCGCGTTCGTAGAGACCGAGCCGGCGCGGCGCGTACCGCCCGAGATACTGGGCCAGGTCGCGCCCGGCCTCCTCGATGCGCCGGATATGGGCGACCTCGACCTCGCTGTCGCTGCGGCGCGCCGCCTTCAGGCGTTTCGCGAGCGCCGCGGCCCGGTCGCCCGCGTCGCGACCCGGATGCAGGACGAGGGTGACGAAAAGCTCGTTGATCCAGAGCTGCCGGCCGGCGACCCGATCGTCGTAGAGGGCGCCGAGCTCTCCGGCGAAGGTCGACCGAAAGCCGGAGGACCGCTCCAGGTCGACCGGACGGCGGACCACATGATGCCAGACCGCCAGGCGGTCGTCGGCGAGATTGCGCCAGGCCTGGTTGAGCTTGACGTGCCAGTCGTTGAGATTTCGGGCGTCAGCGGTCTCGAAGCTGGCGCCGTCGATCTGGAACACCATCATGAGGGCGCCGCTGTCGAGTGCGACCACATGGTCCGAGACGTGACGCGCATAGGGCAGGTGCGGCCGGGCGTCGGCCTCCCGCCGCAGGCGCGCCGGAGGAACGCCGCCCTCAGCCACGGCGAAGGCCGCCTTCAGCGGACCGCTCTGCGCCCGTAATCCGAAAGGACCGCGGGGGTTCACCGCCGACGCGACGGCCCCGAGATCGGGGAGCTCGCCGTCTGCACCAAGGCGCACGACGCGCCCGCCGCTGGTAAACAGAACCGAGGACCGACCCTCGGCGACGAGCCGGGCGTCCGGAGACAGGCCCAAGAGCGGCAGGGCGTCGGCGCCGGCGACGAACCAGCCCTCGCGGGATCCGGAGCGGCCCTTGAAGATCGGGGTCTCGCCCAGCCAGCCGCCCTCGGCCGTCGCCATGCCCTGGAAGTCGATCGGCGTGGTCGGGTGCGCTCCGGCCGGGGTCACATCCCGCGCCGCGCCGTCCGGAGCGACGGTCAGGAGCCGGGCCGGCTCGTCGCCGATCGTGGCCACGAGAAGCGCGTCGGAGGCTGGCGACCAGGCGAGCAGGCTCGTAGAGATGTTGCCGGCTTCGGGCGGCCGGACGGCGGCCCCGGTGGTCAGCTCGACGAGCTCCAGCCCCCGGGCGCGGCGCACCTCGCTCGCGGTATCGGCGGAGGGCGGCGGCAGGAGGGGGCCGTCCAGCAGAAGCGCGGCGTATCGTCCGTCCGGAGAGACCTCGAGGTCGAGGAAGGGACCGTCGGCGATCGCCGCGGCCTCTCCGGTGACGGCGTCGATCCGCCAGAGACGTCGCGGCGGCAAGGCTTCCGGCGGGCCGTCTTCGCCCACCGTGATCGCAGCCGGCGACCCGGCCGTCGCCGCCGCCCTCAGCGCCAGCAGGCGTGCCTGTTCGGCGCGGGGGCCCGCCAGTCTTGGAGGAAGCGCCCCGTCCGGCATGCCAAGCACGACGAGGGTGTCGTCCGTGAGCCATTCCAGGGACCGGCCCCATAGGCCAAGCTCCGGCGCCACATCGGTCCACACCACCTCCCCCGCGGCGATCTCGACGATTCCCAGCCGCCATTCGTCGTTCCGGAGCCGAAACACGGCCAGACGCCGACCGCTGGGCGAGAAGGCGCCGACAGAATAGCCGGCGTCTTCGTCCATCGTCAGGAGCGGTCGCGGATGGTCGGGGGCGTCGAGGTCGATGCGGTACAGCCGGGCGTACCGGTTGGCGCCTTCGGCCTCCAGATCATGGCGGGGGAGATCGCCTCGGGCGCGCCGCTCCTCGAAGACGGCGACCGCGCCGGACGGATCGATCGCGACCCGTCCGAAGCTCTCGAGCCCCAGAATGACATCCACCGTAAGCGGCTCTTGCCGGGCCAACGCCGGGCCCGCCGTCGCGAGCATGCCCGCGAGGGCGACAACGACCATGCGCATGGACGATCACCAGCGCTTAACGAGCTGAAGGGAGATCTGCCGGCCCAGCACATTGGTGTTGGCGGCGTCGTAACCGATCCCCGCCGGCGCATCGTAGAAGGGCGGCTCCTCATTGGTCAGGTTGAGCACATTGAGGGTCAGCGAAAGACCTTCGCCCCATCCGCTCTCGAGGTCGTAGCGGACCTGGCCGTCCAGGGTGATCCAATCGTCGATTTCGCGTCCGTTGACCGGATCGCGTCCTCCGCTGACATGGTTGAGGGCGCCGCCGAGGGTGAGCGGGCCGCGCACCCACTGGGCGCCGAAGCGGCCCCGCCATCGGGCGGGAAAGTTCGGGGCGCCGAGCAGGTCCTCGGTGGGGGATGTCGCGGTGACCGCCCGGTCGTTGGTCAGGAGATGGGTCACGGTCGCGTCGAGCGAGATGTCGTCCGACCCCAGGGTGAAGCGATAGCGCGTCGAAAGGTCGAGCCCCGCGACCTCCACGGCCGAGGCGTTGACGTACCGGTTGTCGATGACGGCGCCGTAGGCGGTCGCCGGGAAGACGTTCGGATTGTAGTTGCCCGGGTGGCCGAGCAGGGACTGGACATAGGCCCGGTCGTCCGCGTTTGAGCCGGGGCTCACATAGCGGATGAAAGGGGCCAGGGTCGGATCATTGAGCGCATTGATCAGGTTCTCCGCGACCGGGGTCGCGATCCGGTCCTCGAAGGTCGTCCGGAACCAGCCGCCCTCGATCCGGAGACCTTCGGCGGCGGCGGGCGTCCAGACGAAGCCCGCCGTCCAAGATTCCGCGGTCTCCGGGATGAGATTAGGGTTGCCCCCGTACTGGACGATGCTGATCACATTGGCGCCGGCGCGGTCCAGGAACACCGGGCCGAGCCGGTAGGCGCTGTTCAACTCCCTCAGCGAAGGGGCGCGGAACGAGGTGCCGTAGCTGGCGCGCAGGAGCAGGTCGGGGGTCGGGTTGTAGAGGACGCCGACCTTGGGATTGCTGGTCTGGCCGATCCCCTCATGGTCCTCGACACGACCGGCAAGGGACAGCTCCAACCGTTCGAGGCCGGGCCGGGCGTTGTCGGGCCCCACGAGCGGCGCGCGCAGTTCGACTAAGGCGGCCGAGACGTCGCGCTCGAACGCCGTCGGGGCGGCGATGCGCGGCGCTGCGCCGGAGATGAAATTCTCGCCGGAGGTTTCGAAGCGCTCCTGGCGATAGTCGACACCGACGGCCATGCGCAGGTCCCCGCCTGGCAGGGCGAAGAGGACGCCGTCGGCCTTGAGGTTGAAGGAGCCGACCGTGCTGATGTTCTCGGACCGAAGGTAGCCGGACCCGATGAAGGCCAACAGGGCCGGGCTATGGGCGGCGGGATCGCCATAGGGATTGAAGTAGCCGTCGACGGCCGGGTTGAAGGTGGTTCCCGGATTGTTCGGCGTAGAGCCGAGGGCTTCGTCGAGCCGGGTCGTCTGGACCCGGTTCGAGGCCATAGGCCCGGTAGTCTCCCGACCTCCGCTCAGATAGGCCGCGAGGTTCCATCCGGCGAGTTCACCCGTGACCCCGACGGCGCCGCCGACGCTGCGGGAGAAGCCTTCGTCACGGCCCGGCCCCAGGTCGTTGATGAAGGAATAGGCGATCTCCTGATAGGGCTCGCCCGCCACCGGCACGAAGAAGGGATTGTCCGGCGTCACGAACAGGATGCCGATGTCGGCCACCGACTCCTGGATGTAGGTCCGGTCGGTGTAGCGAAGGTCGCCGTCCAGACTGAAACCGCCCGGAAGGTCCTGCCGGCCCGCCACGAAAAGGCTGTGCCGGCGCTGGTGCGGCAGGCTCCACAGGCCCTCCATCTGATTGGTCAGATTGACTTCGCCCGGGCGAAAGTCTCCAGGCGTGAGGCCCACGCCGTTCTGATTGCGTGGGATGGCGTAGACCGGTTCATAGGATCCGCTGACCGGATCGAACGCCATGAGGTTGCCCGGGGCCGCGTAGGTGAAGCGCCAGTCCGAGCCGCCCAGCGGGCGCAGGTCCGCATTCGCGGTTGCGCGACGGTCGGCGGCGCGCAACTCGCCGCGGTCGTGGAATTCGTAAGCGGCGAGGAGGCCGCCGTTGGACCAGTTGAAACCGCCGCTGTGAGACAGGAGAGTCTCCTCGGCCCCGCCGTCGCTGGTGCCGCCAACACGTAGCCGGGTTTCGGCGCCGTCGAACCGTGACTTCAGGATGATGTTGACCACACCGCCGACCGCGTCTGCGCCGTAGAGGGCCGACGCGCCGTCGAGCAGCACATCCGCTCGGGCGATGGCGCTGCTGGGAAGATTGGAGATGTCCGAGAAGTCGCCGGCGCTGCCCGTGCCCGCGATCCGCCGGCCGTTGACCAGGACGAGGGTTGCATCCGCGCCCAGACCCCGCAGGTTCACCCCGGTCGCATAAGCCGAGTTTCGGCTCGTGCGGTCTGCGCCTGTCCCGGCAGACCCCTCATAGGCCGCCCCGGTGAAGTTCTGCGGCAAGGCGGCGAGGGTCTCGGCGACCGTCGCGCGGCCTTGCCGGGCGATGTCGTCCTGGGTGATGACGGTGACCGGCGACGGACTGTCCGCGCCCCGCAGATAGGTCCCCGTGACCACGATTTCTTCAAGCTGGGTGGCCTGCGGTTCGGCCTCGGCGCGGGCTGAGGGATCAACGAGCACGAAGACCGTCGGGCGGCTCTGGCGATAGGCCAGGCCCGTCCCGCGCAGGAGCTCCGCGAGCGCGGCCTCAGGAGTGTATTCGCCGGTGAGGGCGCGAGCCTGTCGGCCGGTTACCAGCGCGCTGGGATAGAGGATCTGCAGGCCGCTCTGCTGGGCGAACACCGGCAGGCTGCGCTCAAGCGGCCCGGCGCCGATGCTGAACGTCCGGACGGCCTCGGTCGATTGCGCGATGACCGGCGTCGCGACACCCAGCATGAGCGCAGCGAGCGCGGTTGAAGTGAACCTGTGACCCATGATCTCCCCCTCTTTTATACCCGCGGCTTTGCGGGGCGGGGAGGAGACGTTGGGTCGCGGGGCGTCCCCTAAGTCCGGACGCAGATTATTTTCATGCCGGCCCCGAAAGGATCAGATGGCCGTCGGCCGCCGTGGCGGCTTCAAGGTGATAGAGGTCGCGCAGGGCGGCGACGAAGCCGTCGATGTCCCCGGCGTTGAAAACGCCGCTGACCCGGATCGACGAGATGCGTTCGTCGCGAAGCTCGATCGGTTTGGAGGTGTAGCGGTTCACCTCCGTCACGGCCGCAGCGATCGGCGTGTTCTCAAAGGTCAGCCGGCCGACTGTCCAACTGGTTTCGGCCGGGACATTGACCGCGACGACCCGGGGCGTTGGACCCGAGGTGGTGACCTGCTGGCCGGGCTCCAGGGTCCATTGGGCCGTCCTCGAGGACGGCTTGTGAACGTCGACGCGCCCTTCGACCAGGACGACACGCGCCCCGGAGCCGGATCGCCGAACGTCAAAGCGCGTGCCGACGGCGGTGACCTCCGTGTCGCCCGCCTGGACGAAGAAAGGCCGCGCGGCGTCGCCCTCGACCTCAAACATGGCGCGTCCTGCTGCGAGCGTGACCACGCGACGGGCGTCGGTGAAGCGAACGGTGACCCGCGAGTCCGTGTCGAGGACGATGCGGGAACCGTCTTCCAGCCGCACGGTGCGTTGCTCGCCGATGGCCGTGGCGTAGGCGTCCGGCCGCTGCAGGGACCACCAGGTCAGGCTCCCGGCTCCGATCACAAGCGCCATGGCGCCCGCGACGCCGAGCGGGATCAGACGGCCGGCGTCCCGCATCCGACGGCGCGGGCGCGCCTTTTCGACCCGACTCAAGGCCTCGTCGGCGAGCCCCGCCATCCCGGGGCTTTGCGCCAGCGTCCCTGCCGCGTCCCACATGGCTTCGAGACGGCTGAAAGCGCGCGCGTTCTCCGGGTCTCGCCGCCACGCGCTGAACGCCTTCACGTCGGCGGTCGTGACCTTGCGCTGGTTCAACTTGCTGAACCAGTCGGCGGCTTCCTTGCGCCTGATGTCGGCTTCAGCCTCGATCATCATCCGTTGCCTACAGGTCCAGCCGAGACGCGCAGTACTGAAGCGCCCTGGACATTCGCCATTCCACCGTTTTCACGCTGATCTCGAGCGACACGGAGATCTCGGGATAAGTCATACCGCCAAAGCGGTTCAAGACGAAGACGTCGCGGTAGAGTTGCGGCATGGACCGGATAACCTGTTCGAGAAGGACTTGGTCGAACTGCGGCGCGGCCTCGGCCTCGGCAGGTCTTTGAAGCGCCTGGCTCTGGCGGCGTCGGCCCTCTCTTCGGCTTTCATCGCGGACTAGATTGAGGGCGATCTGCAGCAGGAACGCTTTTGGATGGCGGATGTCCGACACGGCGTAAGGCGCCGCCCTGAGGTAGGTCTCCTGGACGACATCCGCCGCAGCGTCGGCGCCGATGTGAGGGCGCAACCGGCGATCCAGCCAGACGGCGTATCGCCGGTAGAGACGGTTGATCCCGTCCTGCGCCTCCACCCCCAGCTGCTTCGTATCGGTCACCACGGATCTCCGACCTCTCGACGAGAGGGGCGGGAATCCCGGCGTGGCCGCGCGATTCCGGGCAGGCGCGCCGACGCGCGCGCTCAGATGGCGGCAACCGGCCGACGCACAGAGCGGCAGCCGTCGATGATTTGATATCGCACAGGGGATTCCAGGCCCCTATCGGCGCGAACGCCGACATCGAAGCATGAATCAAACGGAATCCCGACGCAAGCGGGAGGGGTCGGGCGTTGGAATCCTCTGCGATCGAGGCCCGTTACTTCAGCGCGCAGCGCCGCCTCCGTCAGCGACGAACCCCGGCTCCGGCTGTGCGCCTATCTCGCGGCGCCCGACGGCTCCGCTGTAGGCGCGACCCTTCTACGGTTCAACCGGCGCCGTCGGACCGCAAGAAACCTGCGGGCGGCCCGCAATTGATCGACGTTGCCCGGGTCCGAACCCGCCGTGTACGGAGAAAGTCGGACAACCCGTGGTGTAATATGGAAGCTGTCTCCGAAGATCCGGACCGTGGATCGCCCGCGGTCAGCCTGAGCCCGCGCGAACAGGAATGCCTGCAATGGGTCTGTCGCGGGAAGAGCTCCTCCGACATCGGAACCATATTGTCGCTGTCGCCCCGCACCGTGGACAGCTATCTTGAGAAGGTCTGTTCCAAACTCCGGGTCCGGACCCGGATCGAAGCGGTCGCCTCGGCGGTCCGGCGCGGTCTGATCGACCCGGGATGAGGGAAGGGGGCGGGCCAGGAACTTCTGTGATGAAGCCCGGCGTTTCGCCGCCGATCGCCGCCGACGTTTGCACGTCCCCTGGCTCTCGATCGGCGCCTATCGTTCCCGGAACCCGCCGCCGGTAAGTCTAGATCGGGCAGCGCAAGCGCGCCAGCCGGGCTTGACCCCCGGCAGCAGCGGAGCAAGACACCCAGATGGCTAAATACACGCCGCTCGCAGCCTTTCTCAGACGTCAGAAGGGCGCCGAGGTGGACCTGTCGTTTCGGGACATCGGGCGGTCAGTTATGGTCGGCGTGACCCTGGGGAGCCGGAGCATCCGAGGGCGCCGGCGCGGGCGGCGCGGGTTCGGCGGGCGGCGGAGCGTCGGACTTCATCTTGTCGCAGCAGCTCATGGCGGCGTCAGCGGCCATATCCTTGCAGCATTCGCAGCCTTCGGCGGCCAGGGCCGCTCCAGCGCTCAGGGCCAGAATCGCGCCGGCGGCGGCGGCCAGCAGGTTGGAAACTCGCATCGTCGTTCTCCTAGTGAACAATGAAGCTGACAGAGCCGGACATCTTGTGGCCGTCCGGACCTTCAGCGGTCCAGGCGGCGGTGTAGGTTCCCGGGGCAAGCCGGGGAAGGGCCACGCTGACGGTCGCGGCGGCCGGTGCGGCGGGGGCATTCACGACCATCGGGGCCTGCCCCTCGGCGCTCAGGGTCACCGTCTTCAGGACCATCGCATGGGGGAAGGTGACGCTGAAGCGTTCTGGCGATCCGTGGGTCATGGCCCCGTTCGCCGGAACCGTGGTGACGGCCGATTGAGGCTCGGCGGCCTGCGTCTGCATATTGTGCCCGGCGTGCGGATCCTGGGCGGCGGCGGCGCCGGTGAAGGCCAGGGCGGCCGTGAGGGTGAGAATGCGGATCATGGGGTGGTCTCCTTAGGTCAGAACCAGGCCTTGAGGCCGACGACGAAGCGGGTGTCATCAGCCTCACCGCCTCGGGCTTCGATGTAGTCGGCGGTGTTTCCGAGCGCCCGGCTCCACTCAACGCCGACATAGGGGGCGAACTCCTTGCGGAACTCGTAGCGCAGGCGCAGGCCCGCCTCGATGGACGACAAGCCCGAGCCGATCTCCAACTCCGGAATGTCGCTGGCTGAGGCGTCGATTTCGAGGCGGGGCTGGAGGATCAGGCGCTGGGTGATGCGCTGGTCGTATTCGGCCTCGACGCGGGCGGTCAGGTCGCCCTCGGTGGAGAGGAAGGCGGCCGCGTCGATCTCCCACCAATAGGGCGCCAGGCCCTGGAGGCCGAGGACCAGGTGCGTCGTATCCTCGCCGTCGGGCCGGAAATCCTGACGCACGCCGGCCTGCACATCCCAGAACGGCGCTATCGCGCGGCTGTAAAGCGCTTGGAGTTCGGCCTCTTCCAACTTGCCGCCAAAGTCGCCTTCGCCCTCGGACTTCCACCAGAAGCGATTGATGTCGCCGCCGCTCCAGCCCTGGACGTCCCAGAGATACGACTCCTCAGCACCGCCGAAGCCGGCTTCGAGACGATCGATGATGACGGCGGTGGTGCGGACCTCGCCGTTCTCGCGAACCAGAATCTGACGGGCGGCCGCCATCGCTTCGGCGCCAAAGACCAGATCGGCGGCGTGCGAGGGGCCGCTCAGGGCGGCGGCTGGGAGCGGGTCCTCCGGAGGACGGCCGGGATTGTCGGCGCTGGTCGGCACGTCCGGCGGTCCCATACTCATGGTCGACATATCATGCCCGGCATGAGGGTCGACCTGAGTGGAGGGCATGGCGGACATGTCGTGGCCGGCGTGCGGATCGGGCTGCGCCGTCGGCGGCATTGTCGACATGTCGTGACCCGCATGCGGATCAACGACCGGGGGCTCAGCCGGCATCTGATGGCCGGCGTGAGGGTCGGCCGCTGGCGGCGTTGGCGCGGGCGGCATGACATGACCGGCGTGCGGGTCCTGCGCTTGGGCGGTGACGGCGCTGGCGGCGAGGATCAGCGGAGCGAGGGCGACGGCGAAGCGGTTCATGACGCGGCTCCGTCCATCGGGCGGACCGTCACGACGTTGAACATGCCGGCGTGCATGTGCATCAGCATATGGCAGTGGAAGGCCCAGTCGCCGGGCGCGTCGGCGGTCAGGTCGAACGTCACCTTGCCCCCGGGCGCGACGTTTACCGTGTGCTTCAGCGGCTGATGCCCCGGGGGACCGCCGGTCACCAGTTCGAAGAAGTGGCCGTGCAGGTGGATGGGGTGGGCCATCATGGTGTCGTTCACCAGGGTCACGCGCACCCGCTCATTCCGCTCGAAACGGATGGGTTCGACCAGTTCACTGAACTTCCGCCCGTCGAAGCCCCACATGAACCGCTCCATATTGCCGGTCAGGTGTATTTCCATGGTCCGCGACGGCGGGCGTTGGTCCTTGTTCGGCTGCAGCGACACCAGGTCGGTGTAGACGAGAACGCGGTGGTCGATGTTGGTCAGGCCGATCGGCCGCTCGCCGAGGCGGTTGGCGGGGGCCATGGCTATCGCGTCGACGCCCACGCCGACCGCCATATCCGGCGGGGCGTTCTCTGGATCGCGCATGTTCATTCCGGCCATGGACATTCCGCCCATCTCGCCCGCCGGCGCCGCGCCTTGGGCTGGGGCGCCGTGGTCCATGCCGGCCATCGTGCCGTGGTCCATTCCGGACATGCCGCCCATTGAGCCGTGATCCATTCCGCCCATGCCCATGTCTCGCATGGTCAGGTTCGGGACCTCGCGCAGCGGCGGAACCTCGGCGGTCATGCCCAGGCGCGGCGCAAGGGTGGCGTGGCCCATCCCCGAGCGATCGATCGCCTCCGAGACGATGGTGTAGGCCCGGTCTTCAGTCGGCCGGACGATGACGTCGTAGGTTTCGGCGACCGAGATCTGGAACTCGTCGGTCTCGACCGGGCGGACGTTCTCGCCGTCGGCCTGCACCACGGTCATCGGCAAGCCGGGGATGCGGACGTTGAAGATCGACATGGCCGAGGCGTTGATGATGCGCAGCCGCACGCGCTCGCCGGGGCTGAAAAGGCCGGTCCAGTTCTCCTGCGGCCCGTGGCCGTTGATCAAATAGGTATAGGTCGAGCCGCTGACGTCGAGGATGTCGCGCGGGTCCATCCGCATCTCACCCCACATGCGCCGCTCCTCCAGGCTCATGCGGTCGCTGCCGTTGATCAGACCGGCGAGCGTGGTGCGCTGCCGGTTGAAGTAGCCCGGGCTCTTCTTCAGCTTCTCCAGGATTTCGTGTGGGTGCATGAAGCTCCAGTCCGACAGGACCAGCACATGCTCGCGGTCGTAGGCGACGGGATCGACGCCTGCCGGGTCGATGACGATCGGACCGTAGTGGCCCATCGCCTCCTGAAGATTCGAGTGGCTGTGGTACCAGAAGGTGCCTGACTGCTTGATCGGGAACTCATAGACGAAGGTTTCCCGCGGCTTGATGCCCGGGAAGCTGATGCCCGGGACGCCGTCCATCTGGAACGGCAGCAATAGGCCGTGCCAATGGATCGAAGTGTCCTCATCCAGCCCGTTGGTCACGGAGAGTCGCACGTTCTGTCCCTCGCGCAGGCGCAGCAAGGGCGCCGGGAGCACTCCGTTGATCGTCACGGCATGGCCGGTCCGCCCCCCGACCGTGAAGGGCGAGTGGCCGACTGTCAGGTCGATGTTGGGCCCGCTCAACGTCGGCAGGTCCGTTCTCAAGCCCGCCGTACCGGTCTGCGCCCAGGCCGGCAGAAGTCCCTGCAGGCCAAGCAGCCCGCCGCCAACGGCGGCGCCCCTGAGAAGCATTCGGCGATCGAAACTTGGCATGGGCATAAGCGTGGGGTTCCTCGGACGCGTGTCGGCTTCTGGTTGACATACGCACGTCGGCGACAACGCCCTTGCGTCAGGTCGCCACACCGCGAAAAGAAACGCCCTTCGCCATCGGGCGGGCCGATGAGATCAAGCACCTCCCGGAACGGCCATGTCCTCGGCAAGTCGCTTGCGGGCGCGGGCGATCCGCGTCTCCACGGCCTTGGTCGTGACGCCCAGGATCGCCGCGATTTCGCCGTGCGAGCGACCTTCGAGCGTAGCGAGCAGGAGAGGGGCCTTGAGGCCGTCAGGCAGGCGGGTCAGCGCGATGAGCAGCGCCTCGGCGCGACGGCGATCGTCCAGTCGGGCTTCGGGAGATGGCGTTTCCATCCGGACCGCTGACGCTTCGGGGGCGTCGAGGCCCATGACGCCACGCACCACCCGACGCACCGCACGCCGACGGCTCCAGTCCCTGCATTTGTTCAGGGCGATCGAGCGGAGCCAGACCTCGAAGGGGCGAGCCGGATCGTACCTTCGCAGGGCGAGCCATGCGGCGGTGTAAGTTTCCTGGAGCAGGTCGTGCGCTTCCGCTTCGTCGCCGACATAGCGGCGCACGAACCTGTAGAGATCGCCCTTGGTCGCCGCCATCAAGGCGCCGAACGCGCCGGCGTCGCCGCCAGCCGCGCGGGCTTCAATGCTGTCGCCGTCCTTCACGCGCCGCGCCTAGCCGGCGTCGGCACGCAGGGCGTCCACCACGGCGGCGTCGAAGACCTCGGCCTGCGCCGGGGTGAGCACCGACCGCATCTCGAAGACGTGGGCGATGGTCGCCTTCTGCAGATCGCCCATGGCCACGTGGAAGTGATCCACCGCCGCCTGCACCTGGGGCGTGTTCCCATCGCTTGCAGCGATGGCGGCGGCGAGCTCGCGGTTGGCGGCTCGCACTTCTGCCTCCAGCCCGGGGCGGCGCGCGGCGAAGCGCGCTTCGATCGCGTCCAGACGACCATCCTGTTCAGCGCTCAGGTTCAACTGCTCATGGACGACGCTATGCAGGCTCGGCGGCTGACGCTCGCGCATGACCCAGGTTGCGCTCGCCCAGGTCGCCGCGCCGCTGGCGAGCGCCGCCAGCACGGCTGTCAGGACGATCGATTTCCAGCGCGCTCTCATCCCCGGGCATCCAGTGGACCGAGCGGCGACAGGCCCGCCGAGACGGTGAAGATGCGCAACTCAGAGGGCTCAGGCCGCGGCGACGCCACGAGGAGCAATCCACCGTTGGCCACGCCGAGCACGAGCGCCAGCCCTACGGCGGCGACCCGAACCTGGCCCATTGACGCCGCCTCCCGGCGCACGGCGATCCGTGTCCAGACAGCGTCTTCCAGGCCGTCCAGCCGCCCCGCATCGTCTGGCCCTTCCGCCGCAATCAGTCGTTCGATCTCATCAGTCATTGCGCACCTGCATCACGCCCCCTTTGCCATACGCGCCAAACCGTCCGGCCCCTTACGAGGGGACGAGATGTCCGCCGCGTAGATACCAGAGAACGACCGGGAGGACCCGCTCGTGTCGGGGGAGGCGATGTGAGCGAGAGGACAGATCCGGCCGCGGGTCCGTTTCCGGATCGGCTCGATCCGCTGACGGGGGTGAGGTTCTTCCTCGCGCTCGGCGTGGTGCTGTTTCACTACCAGCTGCAATGGACGCTGCCCGAAGGTGCGGCCGGACTGTTAAACCGGGCCCGTCTCGGGGTCGATATCTTCTTCATCCTGTCTGGGTTCATCCTCACCCACGTTTACCTGCAGGGTGATCAGCCAGTGAACTACAGGCGGTTCATCGCGGCGCGGTTCGCGCGCATATACCCGGCGCATTTGTTCATCCTGTTGGCGATGCTGTTGCTGGTGCTCGCCGCGCCGGTGTTGGGCATCGGCCTGGAGCCCGGGCGGTTCAATCCTGCGGATTTTCTGGCCACCCTCTTTTTGGTTCAGGCCTGGTTGCCGCGAGACGGGATGGTCCTGTGGAACGGTCCCGCCTGGTCGCTGTCAGCCGAATGGTTCGTCTATCTCGCATTTCCAGCCTATGCTGCGGTCGCCCTGCGGTTTCGACACAGGCCATGGATGCTCGTAGCCGCGGCGACGAGCCTGTTCATCCTGCTGGATGCGATCTACCGGCATTGGTTCGGCTCGGTTCTGCCCCGGGCGGAAGACAATATGGGCGTCTTGCGCATCATTCCGGAGTTCCTGCTCGGGATTGGCCTCTACTATCTCGGAGCGCGCTGGGCGCCGTCCCCGCGCGTCGCGATCGTCGGCGCCGTCGGAGCCACCGCGCTCCTCTTGCTCGCTATGCAGATCGGGGCCGATGATCGCCTTATCGTCGCCGGGTCGGGACCCTTCGTTCTCGCCTTGGCGCTGCTCGCCAAGGCGGGTGTCAGAACCTTCCTGTCGCACCCGGTCGCAATCTTCGCCGGTGAGGCCTCGTTCGCCCTCTACCTCGTCCATATTCCGATCCTGATGGTCTGGCGCAATGCCGCCCAGGCCATCGGGGGCTGGCCGGGCGACTATGGAATGGGGCTTCTGGAACTGGCGGCGATGCTGGCGGTGACCCTCGCCGCGGCGGCCGCCATCTATGGTCTGGTCGAGCGACCGAGCCGCCAGTGGCTGAGGCGGCGCACCTTCGGTCGGATGCCGGATGCCGACGCCAGACGCACCGTTCACAGCGATCAGGGAGAGCCCTTTTGACGACCGCCTACCTCCACCGAAGGCTTTTCTTAGGCGCCGCCGTCAGCGTCGCCCTGACCGGAACAGCCTGCGCCCAGACCCAGGCGTCGAGAACCCTCACGGTCTTCAAGACGCCGACCTGTGCGTGCTGCGACGCCTGAATCTCGCACATGCGGGAGGCTGGCTTCAACACGACCGTCACCGTTCTGCCGAGCCTCCAATCCGTCCGCAGCAGCCGGGGGCTTCCGGACAGCCTGGCCTCCTGCCACACCGGGTTGATTGATGGCTATGTCGTAGAGGGCCATGTTCCGGCACGGGACGTCATACGGTTGCTTGCCGAGCGGCCGGCAGCGCTCGGTCTCGCGGTTCCGGCCATGCCCCTCGGTTCGCCCGGCATGGAGACGCCGCAGGGACACAAGGACCCTTACGACACGCTGCTGGTGCTTCGCTCCGGCGCGACGCAGGTGTTCGCCCGTCACAACCCGCCCACCTGACCTGACCTTGTCTCACCTGATTCATAAGCCGGAGCCCATCATGTCCCCCAAACCTCTCGTTCTCGCCCTCTCTCTCGCCGTCCTGTCGGTGACGCCCGCTGTCGCGCAGGACCATTCTCACGGCCATGCCCAGACTGCGGGGTCGATCAGCGCGGAAGCGACGGAGGCGGCCACGACCGTCGATGCCTTCCATGCCGCGCTCAAGGCCGGTGACACATCTGCCGCCCTGTTGCTTCTGGCCCCCGACGTCATGATCTTTGAAGAGGGCGGAGCGGAGCGCTCGCGCAACGAATACGCCTCTCACCATCTTGCGTCGGACGCCGCCTTCGCGGCCGCGTCGGACAATGTCGTAAGCCGCAGATCGGGCTGGGCGGACGGCGATGTGGCGTGGATCACGAGCGAAGGCCGCACCACCGGTCAGTTCAACGGACGCGCCGTGGACCGTCTGACAACGGAAACCATGGTGCTAAAGCGCCACGCCGACGGCTGGCGCATCCATCACATTCACTGGTCGTCGCGCGCTCCGCGGTAATCCGCCTCTCCGGTTTGAACGCCTCAGTGCGAAAGCGCGCGGCGTTCAGACCGTATTTGTCCGCTTAAGCCGGGATCCGGGACGCCCGATGGGAGGACGTGACAACATCTCGACCTCGGAGAATGGCGCCACGACCGCAGCGGCGCTCCACGCCGCGGGCCACTAGATCGTCGGATCACGTCGCGACCGGCGGAGGGAGGGTGCCCATAAGCGCGACGACGGCGAGGACGATGAGCCCGAGGGCCGTCTCCGTGACGATACTGCGCCGCAGCCGTCGAACCGCCGAGATTGACTGTCCTGTGTGCTCCAGTTCCAGACGCAGGGCGGGTGTCAGGCGGAAACGGTTGTCCGCCGCCAGGCCCAGCATCAGCACGAAGAGCGCCAGCTTGGCGATCAGAAGCTGTCCATAGAGGCTTTCGCCAAGGTTCACGAAACGCTCCGATCCGACGAGGAACCAGCTGTTCGCGAGACCCGTGGCCACAAGAAGGGCTACGGCGAGCGTGCCCAGGCCCGAGAACCCATGCAAGGCGCGGTAGAGGGCCCCATCGTCGACCCCGGGGCGGCGAAGCAGCAGGATCGTCAGCGCTACAAGCGCACCAAGCCAAAGGGCCGCCCCGACGGAATGGACGATGTCGGAGGCGAGGTGGACCAGGCCCTCGGGGCCTTCTGTCGCCGCGCCGTGTCCAGTCCAAGCGAAGCTCGCGACCACGAAGAGCCCGAGGCCTAGCGAGATGCTCCAGGCCGTCTTGCCCGGTCTCAAGGCCAGGACCGCGACGACGGCTGCGAGGGCGAGGGCGGCCCGCGCGACCATGGCTTTCCCCAAGGCCGTGCCGGTGATCATGAAAGACAGAGACACAGGCTTGATGGCTTCCGCCAGCGAGCCCGCCATGACCGCTGTCTGTGCGAGTAGCGCCAGGAGCGCGCTCGCGACGACGACCAAACCTGACCCTATCAGGATCGCGCGCGACCAGGTGAGATCCACGCCGTCGCCGCGCCTGAAGGTGTACAACAGGAACAACGGCGTCCCGAGAAGGACGACGGCTCCGGCGTACTGGAGCCACCGGAGCGCGACGACCGCGATCTCGAGCACGGCGTCAGCGCACCGTGAAGGTGTACGAGCCGGTCATGCGGTGACCGTCGCTCGAGGCGATGCGCCAGTCGATGCGATAGTCGCCAGCAGTCAGCGGTCGCCTCAGAGTCCCGGTCAGGGTCTTGCCGTCTTCAGCGACCGAAGTGCGGACCGCGAGCTTCTCGCCGGCCGAGTTGACCACGTCGAAGCCGGAGAACGCAGGCACAGAGCGCTCGCTGAAGGTCAAGGTCAGCGTGCGGGTCGCACCGACTGTGGCGTTCGGCGCGGGCGTGGCGCTGACAAGACGAGCGTGAGCTGCCGCAGGTCCAGCGGCGAGGACGACCGCAGTCGCCAGGGCGACATAGGGAACGGGGTTGAATGCACGCATACTGTGTCTCCTGGCGATTGGCCGGTCCGGCCTTCGACTAGTCTACGCGTCGCATCGACTTTCCCCTCGCCAACGGCGGCCGACGCTGGCCGACCTCACGCCGTGAAAACGACGACAACACTCGGGGCGGCGAGCGAGGCCACCTCGATCGGGAATGGCGAGTTGGCGGGACCGGCGGACGTGTCCCGCCGGGAGAGCCGTCAAAGCCGATCCTGAATCGCCTGCATCGGTCGGATCTCGCGCTTCTGGGCCTCGACGATCTCTGCGCACAGCGCGACCAGTTCCGGGTCGCTCAGCTTGGCCTTGCCGCACATCAGGATCGCGCCGGAGTGGTGGGGGATCATTCCTCGAATGAGTTCCTTGTCGCCGATCGCCGCCTGGGTGCGCATGGCGTAGAAGCTGCCCGCGAAGATGATCACCGAGGCCAGCCCAATGGCCAGGTTGAGCCGATTGTTCGGATACATCTCGCGCATCAGAACCAGCATGAGGACAGCCATTGGCGCGACCATCATCAGCGTCATGTAGAGATTGTTCAGATTGAAGTTGAAGTGATCGAGCGTCGCGATCATCGTGAACATCACCAAATACATGATGATGAAGTGGACGATGAGTTCAATCGCGAGGTTGCGATAGCTCTTTTCGTGCATGAGTGACCTCCCGCCGGCGGACAGACGCCGACGATCGACGCCGTTCAAAAGCAAATACGCACGGGCAGACCAGTCCCCGCGCGTATTCTTCCCGCGTCAGGCTCCGGGCTGGACCGAACCCGAAGCGGGGATTGCCGCGGCGGACCGATGTTGCGCGACCCACTGCTCCAGCGCCGTGATCTCCTGGCGCTGCATCGTAATCGTCTTTTCGGCCATCTCGCGGAGCGCGGCGTCAGGGTTTTCGCGCATCAGGACCTCCGACATGGCGATGGCGCCCCGGTGGTGCTCGATCATCTTCAGGGCGTAGGTCTCCTGCGGGTCCGCGCCGTGCGCCTGCATCATGGCCTGATGCATCTGCTGTTCGGAGGCGGAATAGGGCGTCTCGGGCCCCGCCATCGGCTGAACCGCCGGAGCGCTGTGTTCGGCCGCCGATCCCGCGTCGGCCGTCCCGGCTTTATCGGCCTGTTCCGCTGGATTGCACGCCGTGAGGAGCACGGACAGGGCGGCGGCCGCCAGACCGACGTTCAGTTTGATCGACATCTTCGTTCTCCGGAAGTGATGATCAACGAACAGTTCTGGCTGCCGGACGTTCCGGTCCTCGCGATTGCGCCGCCACGCAGTCGGGCTTTTTCTCAGGCGGGACGGCTGTCGGCCCTCGCACCCCGTTCGCCAAGACATGGGAGGATTTCAAACCCTTTCACCCTGAAAGGCCGAAATGATCGGACACGGTCCGCTGTCGTTCGCCGCGCAAGCGCTCGCCAGTCGGCGCAACGCCGCTCGCGCCCCCTCAAGATCGGAGATGGTTCGATCCAGCGCCTCCAGCCTCTCCGCGGCCAACGCACGGGCGCGGCTGCGATCTTCGCCAGCGTCGAGCGACAACAGCTCTTTGATCTGCTCCAGGGTGAAGCCCGCCGTCTGTGCGGAGCGAATGAACCTCAGCTGGCGCACGTCCTCCTCGCCATAGCGTCGAACGCCCGCGCCGGCGCCATCACGCGACCATTTGTCAGGCGTCGAAAGCAATCCGCGACGCTGATAAAAGCGGACAGTCTCCACCCCGACGCCGCTGTCTCGCGCCAACCCAGCGATCGTCCGAACGTTCATGCTTGACTCCGTATCTAGGTACGGAACTTAAGAGCTGTAGCTCGGATTTGAAGATCAAGGAGCCTGCAATGACCAAGACCGCTGTCATCTATCGGATGGTGATGCCCGGCCACACCTGTCCGTGGGGGCTCAAGGCCCGGCATCTTCTCAAGAGCCGGGGCTACAAGGTCGAGGACCACTGGCTGACGACCCGCGAACAGACCGACGCCTTCAAGGCCGAGCACGGCGTCAAGACGACGCCTCAGGTCTTCATCGACGGCCAGCGTGTCGGCGGCCACGACGATCTGCGCCGCTATCTCGGTCTCAAGGTCCGCGATCCCAAGGCGACCACCTACACGCCGGTCCTCGTCGTCTTCCTGACCACCGCCGTGATGGCGACGATGCTCAGCCTGACGATTTTCGGCACGCCGTTCACCGTGCGGGCAGGGGAGTGGTTTATCGCCCTGTCGATGATGGCCCTGGCCATGCTGAAGCTCCAGAACATCGAGAGCTTCTCATCCATGTTCCTGAACTACGACCTGCTGGCCAAGCGGTGGGTGCCATACGGCAAGGTCTATCCGTTCGCCGAGTTCGGGGCAGGCGCGTTGATGGTCGCGGGCGTCCTGACCTGGTTGTCGGTCCCGGTGGCCCTGTTCATCGGCGGCATTGGCGCGGCCTCGGTCTTCAAGGCTGTCTACATCGACAAGCGCGAACTGAAATGCGCCTGCGTCGGTGGAGACAGCAATGTGCCGCTTGGCTTCCTATCCCTGACCGAGAACCTGATGATGATCGCCATGGCGATCTGGATGCTGTTTATGCACTACGCTCTGCCGGCGTCAGCGATGGCGATGTAGGTTCTGTCCATGCTAGTCTAGCGGAGGAAAGTGAACGCGCAAGAATCGATTGTTAATTCGAGTTTGAGATTGTCAATACGTCTCGAAAGATTGCGCGATCACGCGGTTTTTACATCGGTCTGTTTATCTAATGTTTTCAAAACCAAAGCGATCGTTCGGGCGGCGAGCCGGTGTTGAAGTAGGCGGGGCGCGAAAAAGCCAACTAATTCAAAATTTTATCCAGCTTAGAGCAATCGAGTGGGAATAGGACAGGGCTTCCGTCAGCCTCTTCAGGCGTCAGGCATTCTTCGAAACCGCACGATGCGCCAGCGGGCCGCGTCCAGTTGCGTTGCTGGTTAAGCCACGCTCTTCGGCGAGATTACAAATCCGCCATACGGACAGTCGCCTGCTTGCGAGTCACTCCTGAATATGGCTAAACATGGATGACACCGGTAGCAGGCAGACGGCCAACTCGCTTTGACACCGGTGTCTCCCGTGAGCAGCGGGAGGCGTGAACGAGGGCGTTCGATCCTTGAAGCGCACCACTTGGGAGGAGAAACTAGAATGATCCAACGCCACAAATTCGCGCGCCACGCCCTGGTCGCCACCGCGTCGCTGGGAGCCCTAGCTCTCGCCATGATGGCGCATGACGCCGCCGCCCAAACGGCCGAGGTCGCTGCGCCTCAGACAGATGACACTGCCGAGGTCGATGATATTGTCGTCACGGGCTTCCGGGCCAGCCTTCAGAATTCCTTGAACATCAAACGCCGCGAAGCCGGCGTCGTCGACGCCATTTCTGCTGAGGACATCGCGGATTTCCCGGACACCAATCTGGCTGAGTCGATCCAGCGCATTCCCGGCGTCTCGATCGACCGCGATGCGGGCGAGGGCCGGTCGATCACCGTCCGCGGTCTGAGCTCGGAATTTACCCGCACGCGGATCAACGGCATCGAGGCCCAGGCATCGACCGGCGCCACCGACTCGTCGGGCGGGGTGAATCGCGGTCGTGGCTTTGACTTCAACGTTTTCGCCTCAGAGCTCTTCAACAACATCACGGTGCGCAAGACCGCCTCTGCCGAGACGGAAGAGGGGTCGCTGGGGGCGACCGTCGATCTGCGCACCAGCCGTCCGTTCGACAAGATGGGCTTCCAGGGCGCGCTGTCTGGCCAGTACGGCTACAACGATCTGTCGCAGGACTGGAGCCCGCGCTTCGCCGGTCTGATTTCGAACACCTGGGCGGATGACCAGATCGGCGCTCTGTTCTCGATCGCCTACAGCGAGCGCGACAGTCTGGAGGAAGGTTTCAGCTCGGTGCGCTGGGGACCTGCCAGCGCCGACGGCGGTTTCCAAAATGGCGCTGTCCTGCCGAACGCCGCGCGCACCTACCACCCTCGCATCCCGCGCTATGGCAGCCTGGAGCACAGCCAGGAACGTCTGGGCGCGACGCTGTCGGTGCAAGCCCGGCCCGGCAACGGTCCGACCCTGTTCACGATGGACATGCTGTACTCGAAGCTGGATTCGACGCGCAGCGAAAACTTCCTGCAAGCGTGGTCGCTCAGCCGTGGCGCCGATCAGGGCGGCAAGCCGCAGGTCGACATCATGAGCTTCGAGATCGATCCCGACACTGGCGAGATGATCTACGCCCAGCTCGACGACATGGACATCCGCAGCGAGCAGCGGTTTGACGAGCTGGAAACCGAATTCAAGCAAATGACCTTCGGGGTCGAGCACGAGTTTTCGGATCGGCTGCGGTTCGACGGCCTGATCGGTCGCGCGGAATCCAGCTTCGCCAACCCGGTCCAGGTTAGCGCCATCATCGATCGCCAGAACGTCGATGGCTATTCCTATGATTTCCGTCAGAACCGCAATCTGCCGGCGATCAACTGGGGCTTCAACGTCGCCGACCCCACGCAGTGGAGCGTCGTCGGACCGACCGGCGCCCAGCCCCGCTCGGAGCTGCGCATCAGTTCGAACTTCCAGGAAAACGTCTATACGACGGGTGAGGCCAACCTCGCCTTTGACGTAAGCGATTGGCTCACACTGAAAGCGGGCGTCAGCCGTAAGGAATACGAGTCGAGCAGCCGCGCCTTCGCGCGCCCGAACAACGCCAACGGTTCGCCAGCGCTGCCGGCGGGCACGAGCATGGCTTCGGTCACCAATCTGCTGAGCGGGTTCGGTCGCAATCTCGATCTACCGTCAGGCGCTGCGACCAGCTGGGTTCGGCCGGACTTGGCTGCGTTGCAGACAGTCTGGAATTACAACTGCAACTGCGACACGGGCGTAGCAGGCGGTGACTTCCGACTGATCGGCCTGAACGGCAATCCGTCCACCTATGGCAACTGGCGTGACGTGACCGAGACCGACACCGGCGCCTATGTGCAGGCCGATTGGGACACGGAAATCATGGGTGTGCCTTTCCGAGGCAACGTCGGCGTACGTCAGGTCAAGACCGAGGTCGACGCCTTGGGTTATTCGAACGTCGGTGGTGTTGCGACGCCGGTCCGGGGCGAGAACGAGTATGACGACACCCTGCCGTCGCTAAACGTCTCGATCGAGCCGATGAAGGATCTGATCGTGCGCGTGGGCGCCGCCAAGGTCATGGCGCGACCGCCTGTCACCGTCATGGCGCGACCGCCTGTCACCAGTCTGGTTCCGGTCTTCACGCTGAGCGCGGCCGGAGCGGCGACCAATACGGCCTCGCTGGGCAATGTCGAGCTGGAACCCTACCGGGCGACGACCTACGACCTGTCGGTTGAATATTACTTCGCGCCTGAAGCTCTGCTGTCCTTCGCCTACTTCTACAAGGACATCTCGACCTATGTGCAGACGACCACCTGACGTGACCCCCTGAAACTCCTCCAGGAATAGCTAGAGTCCGCCCAACGAAGGACGGACAGAATGAAGCGATCAAGGTTCACGGAAGAGCAAATCATCGGGATCTTGCGGGAGCAG
>NZ_JAOYTN010000009.1 GCF_026105875.1 Brevundimonas sp. BT-123
CCTGCTCCCGCAAGATCCCGATGATTTGCTCTTCCGTGAACCTTGATCGCTTCATTCTGTCCGTCCTTCGTTGGGCGGACTCTAGCTATTCCTGGAGGAGTTTCAGGGGGTCACGTCAGGGGTCTTACACTTCCAGCCGAAAAGGACGTTGGGCTGGATAACGCGAAGCTTATTGGCTTACTTATGAAAAAACCCAAAGCAACAATGCCTCAAGTCTCTTTTAAGAAAGACAAAAATGGTGACTGGAGGCGGGATCGAACCGCCGACCTGTGGGTTATGAATCCACCGCTCTAACCATCTGAGCTACCCAGTCCCGGGCCCTGTGCGAGGCCGGGGCCAGCGCGAAAGAGGCGTGCCTATATCGCCGTCGGGCGCGCGGTTCAAGTCGTCTCGGACCAGAACCTGCGGCGATAGAGCGCAAGACGGCTTGTGGCAGGAACGGTAACGCTGGCCTCGCCGTTTCGTAACGACTGCCCACAGCCCAGCCGGAGCTCGCCCTTCATGCGCCTGTTCGTCGCCGCCGCCTCGACATCCCTGCTCGTTCTCGCCGCCGCCTGTGGCGCAAATAGCGAGAGCGCCGGTGCTGCGCCTCAGGCCGGGGCCCCGCTGGAAACCCGTCCGGCGAACAATCCTGATCAGCAACCGGCCTTCGCCGGCCAGACGCGCGCGCCGGGCGTCAAGACCGAACAGGCCATGACCCACACGGTGGTCGCCTCGGGCCTTGTGCACCCCTGGGGTCTGGCGGCCCTGCCCGACGGTCGCTGGCTGGTGACTGAAAAGCCGGGCCGTCTGCGCATCATCACCGCCCAGGGCCAGGTCGGCGAACCGGTCACGGGCCTGCCCGCCGTCGATGCGCGTGGTCAAGGCGGCTTGTTGGATGTGATCGTCGGACCGAGCTTTGCGCAGGATCGCATGATCTATTGGAGCTATGCCGAACCCCGCGAGGGCGGCAACGCCACCTCGGTCGCGCGCGGGCGCCTGTCGGACGACGGATCACGCGTCGAAAACGTCCAGGTCATCTTCCGCGCCCTGCCCGTCTATGACGGCGACAAGCATTTTGGATCATCCCTTGCCTTCGCACCGGACGGCAAGCTGTTCATCACCCTGGGCGAGCGTTCGGACAGGCCCATGCGGCCCCAGGCGCAGGATCTGGGCTCGCATATGGGCAAGACCATCCGCATCAACGCCGACGGCACGGTCCCGCAGGACAACCCCTTCGTCGGCCGCGCCGGCGCCCTGCCGGAAATCTGGAGCTTGGGGCACCGCAACGTTCAGGGTGTCGCCGTTCAGCCGGAAACGGGCGCCATCTGGACCATCGAACACGGCACGCGCGGCGGCGACGAGGTCAATCTGGACAAGGCCGGCGCCAACTACGGCTGGCCGGATGCGGCCTACGGCGTCGAATATGCGGGCGGTCAGATCAACAGCGGCGCCACCCAGACCCCTGGCACCGAACAGCCGGTCTATTACTGGGATCCGGTGATCGCACCCGGCGGCGCGACCTTCTATCAGGGCGCCATGTTCCCCGGCTGGAACGGAAACCTGCTGGTCGCAGGCCTGAAAGAAAAACACATCGCGCGTCTGGTCATCCAGAATGACCGGGTGGTGGGCGAAGAGCGCCTGCTGACGGACCTGGGCGAACGCATCCGCGACGTGGCGGTGGGCGCCGACGGATCGGTCTGGGCCATCACCGATGAGCAGAACGGCAAGCTGGTCAGGCTGTCGGCGACGCAGTAGTCTTCGAGGGCCGGGGGGGCTATGCGGAGCGGTTGACGCTCCAAAGGGAGCAGCGAACCATGCGTATCCTCATCCTTTCCGCCGCCGTCGTCCTGCCGCTGCTTTCGGGCTGCGGCACGATGGGCGCGACCAATAGCTATCAGCAGGAGCTGAACGCCCTAGAAGCCGCCTGCACGCGCGACCGAGGCATTCTTACGCCGACCGGCGTTCAGACCGGCCGTCCCCAGACTGAATACGCCTGCAAGATCACCGGCGGCGCCACCCGCATTCCGCCGCGCTGACCGCGGGCGCTCGGCCGGCGTTCCCACGCCCTCATTCCGTCAGTCCGTCGAAGCAGTCGCCTCAAGCGGCCGCGATCACGCGGCTTATTACTTGACGTTGACGTAAACGTAGGGTTTTTGGCGTCTACGCTTGGAACCGCCCTGTCCGTCGTGCCGCGACCTGCCGCACGTTGAGGATGGGCCCAAAGATGGAGACGCACTTCCATGGCTGACGCCTATATCTACGACGCCGTCCGCACGCCGCGCGGCAAGGGCAAGAAGGACGGCTCGCTGCACGAGATCACCGGCCTCAGCCTGGCGACCCAGGTGCTGGAAGCCCTGCGCGACCGCAACGACCTGGACACGTCCAAGGTCGACGACGTCATCCTGGGCTGCGTCACCCCCGTGGGCGAACTCGGCGCCGACATCGCGCGCACGGCCGTGCTCTCGGCCGGCTGGTCGCAATATACGGCGGGCGTCCAGATCAACCGCTTCTGCGCCTCGGGTCTTGAAGCCGTGAACATGGCGACGGCCAAGGTGAAGTCCGGCGAGGCCGACTTCGCCGTCGGCGGCGGCGTCGAGGTCATGAGCCGCGTGCCCATGGGTTCGGACATGGGCGCCTGGCCGACCGATCCCTCCTCGGCCTTCCCGACCTATTTCGTGCCGCAGGGCGTCTCGGCGGACATGATTGCCACCAAATACGGCTTCAGCCGCGACGACGTGGACGCCTATTCGGTCGAGAGCCACAAGCGCGCCGCCAAGGCCTGGGCCGAGGGCCGGTTCAAGAACTCGGTGATCGGCGTCAAGGACCAGCTCGGACTGACCATCCTGGATCATGACGAGACGATCCGTCCGAACACGGACATGCAGGCGCTCGGCGGCCTGAACCCCTCCTTCGCCATGATGGGCGAAATGGCCTTCGACGGCGTGATCAACCAGCGCTACCCCGAGGTCGAACGCGTCAATCACGTCCACACGCCCGGCAACTCTTCCGGCATCGTCGATGGTTCGGCCGGCGTGCTGATCGGTTCGCTGGAAGCCGGCCAAGCCCTGGGCCTGAAGCCGCGCGCCAAGATCCTGGGCGGCGCCTCGATCGGCTCGGAGCCGTCGATCATGTTGACCGGCCCGGAATATGTGACCCGCAAACTGCTGGGCAAGCTGGGTATGACGCCCGACGACATCGACGTCTGGGAGCTGAACGAGGCCTTCGCCGCCGTCGTCCTGCGCTACATGCAGGCCCTGAATATCGACCACGCCAAGATGAATGTGAACGGCGGCGGCATCTCGATGGGCCACCCGCTCGGCGCCACCGGCGCCATGATCACCGGCATCGCGCTTGACGAGCTGGAGCGCTCGAACAAGTCCACCGCCCTGGTCACCCTGTGCATCGGCGGCGGCATGGGCACCGCCACCGTCATCGAACGCGTCTGATCCAGGAGCAAATGGATATGGAAAACTTCAAGATCGACGTCGACGCCGACGGCCTCGCCCTGATCACCTTCGACGTTCCGGGCCGTTCGATGAACACCCTGACGTCCTCCGTGATGAAGGAAATCCCCGAGCTGGTCGAACGCATCAAGACCGACGACGCCATCAAGGGCGCCGTCATCACCTCGGGCAAGGCCTCGGGCTTCTGCGCCGGCGCGGACCTGGGCGACATGGCCGGCGGCGTGCTGTCGGGCGGCGGCGACCTGCAAAAGGCGTTTGACGCCGGCTGGAAGCTGAACGGCGCCTTCCGTGCGCTGGAAACCTCGGGCAAGCCGATCGCAGCTGCGATCAACGGCCTGGCCTTGGGCGGCGGGCTGGAGTTCACCCTGGCGGCCCACTACCGCGTGGTCGAGAACGACAACAAGATCCAGCTGGGCCTACCCGAGATCAAGGTCGGTCTGTTCCCCGGCGGCGGCGGCACCCAGCGCCTGACGCGTCTGGTCGGCGTCCAGAACGCCATGATGGCGATGAGCGAGGGCAAGTCCTTCCGCCCGAACGATGCCAAGGGCGCCGGTATCGTCCATGAGGTGGTCGAAAAGGGCAAGTCGGTCGAGGCCGCCAAGGCCTGGATCAAGAACAAGGTCGAGTCGGGGGGCAAAGCCGTCCAGCCCTGGGACGAGAAGTCGTTCAAACTGCCTGGCGGCGGCCCCTATCACCCGGCCGGCATTCAGAACTTCATGGTCGGCAACGCCATGCTGCGCAAGCAGTCCTACGGCAACTATCCGGCCGTGGTGAACCTGATGAAGGCCGTTTACGAAGGCGCCCAGGTGCCGATGGACGCGGCCCTGCGCATCGAGACCCGCTACTTCATCAAGACCCTGATGACGCCGCAGGCCCAGGCCATGATCCGCTCGTTGTTCCTGTCCAAGCAGGAACTGGACAAGGGCGCCGTGCGCCCGGCCGGCGTGCCCAAGTCCGATCCGAAGAAGGTCACGGTCATCGGTGCCGGCATGATGGGCGCAGGCATCGCGTATGTGCAGGCGCTGGCCGGCATCGAAACCATCCTGATCGACCAGACCCAGGAAGCCGCCGACAAGGGCAAGGCCCACGTCGAGGAACTGCTGAAGAAGCGTCTGTCGCGCGGTCAGCTGACGCAGGAGAAGTACGACGCCCTGCTGGGTTCGGTCACGGCGACGACCGACTATGAGCTGATCAAGGGTTCGGACCTGGTCGTCGAGGCCGTGTTCGAGAATCGCGAGATCAAGGCCGATGTGACCAAGCGCGCCGAGGCGCAACTGGCCGAGGGCGCCGTCTTCGGCTCCAACACCTCGACCCTGCCGATCACCGGCCTGGCCGAGGCCTCGGTGCGGCCCGAGGACTTCATCGGCATCCACTTCTTCTCGCCCGTCGACAAGATGATGCTGGTCGAGATCATCCTGGGCGAACAGACGGGTCAGGCCGCCATCGCCAAGGCGCTGGACTATGTGCTGAAGATCAAGAAGACGCCGATCGTGGTCAACGACAGCCGCGGCTTCTACACCTCGCGCTGCTTCTCCACCTTCCTGATGGAGGGCATGGCGATGCTGGAAGAGGGCTACGGCCCCGCCCTGATCGACAATGTCGGCCGCATGACCGGCATGCCGCGCGGCCCGCTGGAGATGCACGACGACGTCGCCCTGGACCTGTCCTACAAGATCGCCAAACAGACGGCGCTGGATCTGGGCGACAAATATGTGCCGTCGGAAGGCGCAGACATCGTCGCCAAGATGGTCGAGGGCGGGCGTTTCGGTCGCAAGAACGGCAAGGGCTTCTACGATTACGATCAGAAGCCCAAGACGATCTGGAAGGGTCTGGGCGAACTGGCCCCCACCACCAAGGGCATCGACCAGCCGGAAGAGCCGACCGCCTTCGCCCAGATCGACGAACTGAAGACGCGCCTGCTGTATCGTCAGGCTGTCGAAGTGGCCCGCTGCTGGGAAGAAGGCGTCATCGACGATCCGCGCGAAGCGGACCTGGGCGCCATCCTAGGCTGGGGCTTCGCGCCCTGGACCGGCGGTCCGATCAGCATGATCGACGGCATCGGCCTGGCCAAGTTCGTCGAGACCGCCGACCGTCTGGCCGCGACGTATGGCGACCGCTTCAAGGTCCCGCAGTTGCTGCGCGACATGGCCGCCAAGAACGAGACCTTCTACGGCAAGTTCGCCCCGGAGAAGGCCGCCGCCTGATCGGTTGCGGACATCCACAGACAACGGAACGGGCGGCCTTCGGGTCGCCCGTTTTCGTTTAGCGTTTGACTTTCGCCATCCTCCGGCGCGCGAAGCGCGACCGGGGGACCCAGCGGCGCCGAAAGCGATATTTCCATCGCAGAATCTCGGGGCATCAGTCCGCGACAGCTTCGCGCTCATGCGCGCCGCTGGGTTACGGGTCTCCGCTACGCTTCGCCCGGAATGACGAAAGAAAGATCGGCACCGCTCACGAAACAAAAAGACCCGCCCGACACGAGGTCGAGCGGGTCGCTCCGCCGCCCTTCGCGGGGTCGGTGGCGGGTCGCTAGGGGCGACGGAGTAGCGGTGAAAAGACCGGACCGAGACCAGGGCACACTCTGACAGTCCGCCCAGCCTCGGAGGCTGGCGTCAGCCTTCCAGGTCTTGGCCTTCGTCCGGCTCGGGCGTGCCCAGCAGTTCGTCGGCGATCTTGTTGGTCGAGGCGCGCACGTTCTTTTCGATCGAGGCGGCGATGTCGGGGTTCTGTTTCAGGAACTCGCGCACATTCTCGCGGCCCTGACCGATGCGGGTGGAGTCATAGCTGAACCAGCTGCCCGACTTCTCGATGATGCCGGCCTTGACGCCCAGGTCGATGACCTCGCCCAGCTTGGAGATGCCCTCGCCGTACATGATGTCGAAGATGACCTCGCGGAACGGCGGGGCGACCTTGTTCTTGACCACCTTGACCCGGGTGGTGTTGCCGACCACCTCGTCGCGGTTCTTGATCGCGCCGGTGCGGCGGATGTCCAGGCGCACCGAGGCGTAGAATTTCAGCGCATTGCCGCCCGTCGTCGTCTCGGGCGAGCCGTACATGACGCCGATCTTGTGACGGATCTGGTTGATGAACAGGACGATGCATTTCGACTTAGAGATCGAGGCGGTCAGCTTGCGCAGCGCCTGGCTCATCAGGCGCGCCTGAAGGCCCGGCAGGCTGTCGCCCATCTCGCCCTCGATCTCGGCGCGCGGCGTCAGGGCTGCGACGGAGTCGACGACCACGATGTCCACGGCGCCCGACCGGACGAGCGTGTCCACGATCTCCAGCGCCTGCTCGCCGGTATCAGGCTGGGACACCAGTAGATCGTCCAGATTGACGCCCAGCTTCTGGGCGTAAACCGGGTCCAACGCATGTTCGGCGTCGACGAAGGCGGCGACCCCGCCCTTCTTCTGCACTTCGGCGACGGTGTGCAGGGCCAAAGTCGTCTTGCCCGAGGATTCCGGGCCGAAGACCTCGATCACCCGCCCGACCGGCAGGCCGCCGATGCCCAAGGCCATGTCCAGGCCCAGCGAACCGGTCGAGACGCTCTCGATCTCATTCACCTGCCCGGCCTTGCCGAGCTTCATCACCGAGCCCTTGCCGAAGGCGCGATCGATCTGCGCGATCGCCGCCTCCAGGGCGCGTTGCTTGTCGCCGTCGTCCTTGCCCACCAACTTGAGTGCCGCCTGTGAAGCCATTGCCTTCGTCTCCCTTGCCATGATTCCTGTCATTAAGCTTGGGAGAGACCCGCCTGGACCCGCCCCCGTTTCGTGAGGCCGACTATGTGCATGGTTTGTTCCGGTTCACAAGATGTTCTCATTGATCAAAACGAGAACAGCCAAAACCTACGACCGTTTTTGACGCAGACTAGAGCGGAAGACGAAGGCTGAAACTGGCGCCCTCGGGGTCGTACGTCATGACCGCCGAGCCGCGCAGCGAACGGTTGATGGTCGAATCGATCAGCACCGAACCGAAACCCTTGCGCTGAGGCGGCGATACCGCCGGCCCGCCGCTTTCGACCCAATCCAGCAGCAGATGGCCGTTCGCCACGGACCAGTCGACCCGCACACAGCCCGAAGCGGTCGACAGGGCGCCGTATTTGGCGGCGTTCACCGCCAGCTCGTGAAAGACCATCCCCATGCCCAACGTCTGCTGCGCGTTCAGATCGACGGCCGGACCGGTCAGGCGAACCTGTTCCTCGGCATAGGGGGCCAGTTCCTGAGCCAGCATGGCGCGCAGATCGACACGCTCCCAGTTCGCGGCCGTCAGCAGGTTCTGCGTGTTGGACAGGGCCACCAGCCGCGCCTCGAACAGGGCGGTGAAGGTGGCGACATCCGGCGTGCGCCGCGCCGTCTGGTGGGCGATGGACTGCACCGTGGCCAGGGTGTTCTTCACCCGGTGATTCAGTTCGTTGATCAGCAATCGCTGCAAGCGTTCGCTGTCGGCCAGGGCGGCGAAGGCCTCACGGCGATCGGTGATGTCGGTGATGACGCCCGACATCTTGATCGGCCGGCCCGAACGACTGCGGATCAGGCGCCCCCTCAGATGGATCCAGCGGCCCGAGGCCGGCAGACGCCATTCCTGATCATATTCGCCCTCCCCCGCCAGGGCGCGCTTCAGCGCCTGACGATGCAGCGGCAGATCCTCGGGCGACAGACGATCGCCGATCTCGGTGGCTCCCAGACGGCTGTCCGCGTCGATGGACAGGATTTCGCGCGCGCGGCCTGACATCATCGTCGTCTTCATCGGCAGGGTCGCTTCCCAGAAGCCGACGCCGCCTGCGTCCACGGCCGCCAGGACATTGGCGCGCTGATCCACGATCGAGGCGCCCAGCGCGAGAAACAGCAACGTCACCGCCCCGGTCGTCACCGCGACCGCCAGTACGACCGGCGACGCTCCGCCCTCCACCGGCCCTGCGTCGGCGATCGGAGTCAGGATCAGGGCCGCCATCCCGACATGGTGCATGGAGACGATGGCCAGACCCAGGATCACGGCGGCGACCGCGCGCCAGGCCAGGCTCCGCTCCTGGCGGGCCGCAATCAGGGCGGCATAGGCCGCGGCGACCGCAACCAGAACCGACAGGGCGACCAGCACGGGCTGATAGCTCAGGACGGCGTTCATCCGCATCGCCGCCATCCCGACATAATGCATGGCGACGATGGACCCGCCCATCAGCAGGGCCGCCGGCGCCAGTCGCAAGGGGCTGGCCTGCGCCGTCCCCGCCGTAAGGAAGGCCAAGGATGTGCCGGCCGTCGCCAGCAGGAAGGAGACCAGCGTCAGGCCGGGATCATAGAAGACGGGGCCTTCGGTCTCGAACCCCAGCATGGCGATGAAATGCATCGACCAGATGCTGACGCCCAGCGCCAGGGCCGCGACGCCCAGCCAACGCAACCGCGTCGCGCCGATCTGGTCGCGGGTGCGGTTGAACAGATCCAGAGCCGTCCACGCGCCCAGGATCGCTATCGCCAGCGACAGGACGGTGAACGGATTGACGTGAAGATGGTGCAAACGCGCCGAGGCCCCGAAAAACAGCAGCGGTATGCTTAGCCCGGTTTCTTCGCTCGGACGACTTCGAAACGCATCCGGATCAAGCGACCAACCTGGCCCCCACGGCGACCGCGACGGCCAGCGCCAGGCTGGCGGCGGCGAAGATCGGCAAGGCCCGCCCCGAGTGCGGCGCCAGCGGGCGGACCAACATCGCGATCATCAGGGCGATCGGCCCCACTGCGCCAGGCATGTCCATGCCGACGCCCAGGAAGACGCCGTGCCCCTGAACCAGCAACCACCCGCCGACCAGGGCTGTGGCGACGACGGCGGGCGCAAAGGACGCCCACGAGCCGAAGCGGGCCCCGATCACCGCCGTCGACGCGGCGGCCAGGGCGGCGATCAGGCTGGGCCACAGCAGCAGGAAGGCGGCTTCCGGCGCCGCCGCCTGCACCCCGCCGCCCAGGATCAGGACCAGGACGATCACCCCGAGCCAGCCGCCCCAGACGGCGTCTTCGCCCTGCGGCCTCGGCCGCACCAGACTGAGCGCCAGGGCGATCACCGTCGCCCCCAGGATCGGCAGGCTGAAACCGCCCAGCGCCGCTGCAAGTGTGAATGCGGCCAGTATCACTCCAGCTGCGCCCCATCGGCCCAGCAGGCGTCGCCCTGCGGTCAGCATCAGAACCAGGCCGAGCATGGCCAGGGCCACGGCGATTTCCAGAACCGGCAGGCGACGTAGCAAGGTGTAATAGAGGTCGGCCGAATCCACGCGACGGCCGATCGGCCCGGCCAGGACGCGCACCGCCTGTCCCACCACCACCGCGCTGGCCAACAACCACAGGCCATCCGCCGCGCCTCGCACGACCGGCATGGCTCTCAAGCCCGTCGCATGGCGCGCGCCCCAGGCGGCGAAGGCCGTCGCCAAGACTCCCACAATCAACAGCAGCCAGCCGATCGCCGGCGAATGCTGCACGACGAACAGGCCGAAGACGTCGGCATAGACCGCATTCTGCGTCGCCTGCGGCAGGGCAGGCGCCCGCAAAAGGTCATCGGCCATTTCCAACGCCTGGGAGCCGATATGCTGCACGCTGCCCTGATCCAGCGCCTGCGGGGTCGAGGACGGCGAATGGTACTGCGCCGGGCGGCCGATGAAGGCCAGGTTGATCCCCGCCAGCCTCCGATCCGCCGCCACGGTGAAGTCCGTGCCATTGGGCATCAGCCGATAGACGAAGATGGCCAGGGCGTTGCTGGACGGCCCGCCCGTCGCCCTCTGGGTCGCCTGAGCGTAGCGGGCGATGGTCTGAGCGTTGCCGGGTCCGGTCTCGAACATCATGGCGCGCCCGCCGCCGCCCCGCGCCTCCAGATTGATCACCGCCCCGATGTCGTCGCGCAGCGGATGTTCGCTGAAGAAGGCCCGCGCCCCGTCCAGATTCAGCTCCTCGGCGTCGGTGAACAGGACCACCAGCGTGCGCTCGGCCCCGCCCCGCGCCTTGATCGCGCGCACGGCCTCCAGAATGGCGGCCACCCCGGAGGTGTCGTCGGCGGCGCCGGGCGAGGTCGGCGAGGTGTCGTAATGCGCCATAATGGCCACGGCAGGCAGGGCCGGATTCCGTCCCGGCAGGACGCCGATGACATTGACGGCCTGGACGCCGCCCGCATTTCCACCCTCCCGCTCAAGCCGCGCGACGGCGGCGGGCGACAGGGCGCCGGTCTGCAGGCTGGGCTGAAGCCCCAGCGCCGTCAGCCTCTGGATCAGATAGGTCTGAACCTGCCGATGCTCGACCGAGCCGACCGGATGCGGCGCTCGTGCGATCCGATTCACGTCCATCATGGCGCGCGCGGCCGAGAACTGGACTGCAGGTGTCGAGGCGGGCAGGGGTTTGGGCGTCTGAGCGGTCAGCACCGCCAGGCCGAGAGCCGCCGAAAGGGACGCCAGAAACATCATCCAACGCATATCCAATCCCCCGATCGCTCCGCCCCCCAATCAGGCCCGAACCACGGCTTTGCGCAAGGTGTCCGATCAGCGTCGCACGACGTTTCGGGCCGTCAAATTGCCCGTGGCGCCGTCGCCGTCGTCCGCGCTGGACCCGAACGGCCACCCCCGGTCGTCGCCGCAATAGCGTCGTCCGCCCTCGCGCGACCCGATCACCACAGCGCGCGGCCTCAGCCAGCCTGCGCCGGTGAGCAGATTGTCCGTAATCTGATTATAGGACGGCGTCTGGTGGCGGATCACGCCGTCCTCTCCGCAGTTGCGGTACAGAAACACCCCGCCCTTGCCGTGCAACGCCAGCCGGTTGCCGACGATGCGGTTGGCGCCCGACCCGTCCACCGCGATCTGCTCGCGCCCGGTGCGAATATCGAATTCGTTGTCCTGGATCAGCGCGCCAGCGCTCTCAGCGTCCAGATAGACGGCGGTCGAGGTCGAGCGCCCCACAAAACGGGACCGCGTCACCGTGGTGCGCGTCACTCCCGGTCCGACATAGAGGGGAATGGTCCCCACGCCCTCGAACCGGACCCGGTCCAGGGTGACGCGGATCGGCGCAGCGGACTGGGCCGCTTGCGTGTGTCCGGCGGTGCGTGACGAGGCCAGTAGGTCGCGCATCGATCCGCCCGCCCCCATGCCCCAGATCCGCACATTGCCGACGACGGTGCAGTTTCGGATCGTCACATCGACCGGCCGCGACCACCGATCGCCCTCGCGGCGGGACCAGACGGCGACGGTCGGGGCGGCGGTCGTCGCCGGGCCCGGCGCGCGGATGGTCCCGCCGCCGCAATCCAGTGACGCGCCTGAACCTTCCGCGCCCTCGATCAGCACGCGGCGGCGAATATCGACGCCCGACAGGTCGGCTTGGCACGTCAGGCGATACGGCTGCGTCGACAGCGCCGTCAGCGCCGCCACCTCTTGCGCCGTACAGGGCCGGTCGGCCGGCGCCTGAAAGGTCAGCAAGGCCAGAGCCAGCGCCGCCGTCATCAGGGCAGAGGAATCGCCAAGGCCGCGCGCTCGGCCGCGCAGCCGGGATTGGTCAGGCCGCTGTGACGCGCAGCCGCCAGCTCGCCCCTCGCCGCCGCCATGTCCGCCTGGAAGGCCGGGGTGGCGACGGCCCTGGCCGCGACATCTCGCCCGATCTGTTCGCCGACCGCGACATCGGTCGGATAATGCATGGCGCAGACCAGGCGGCTGACCCCGATCTCGTGGCCGATCCGGCGCACGGCCTCGGCCCGGTCCGGCTCCAGCGCCGCAAAGGCCTCTCCATAGGCCATTGTGACCGCCGCGCTGCCGGACGGATAGGAGGCGCTGCGTCGCGCCGACGGCGTCAGGGTCTGGCAGGCGCGACGATCGAGATCGTCGCCGACCGGCCGCAGCCGCGCCTGACGCGCCTTGACGCGTTCGGCCGCACTGTTCGCATCGTGGAAGATCCGCGCCATCACCCGGTCCAGCGCCGGCGTCTCGGCCGACCCCAGCCGGACACCCAAGGCGCAGTCGAAATGTTGCAGGGCCAAGGGCGGGCGCAGCTCGGCATGGGCGGTCGCCAGCAGCCATCTGTCGCCGTCTTCCAGCGCCACAAACCGCGCCGACGCCGACTTGTCCGCCAGGTCCACGACAGACCCAGGGGCTGGGGCTGGCGGGACCGCATCGGTCAGTTGGGCGATCGCTTCATCGCTCAGGAAGCCCGCCGTCGGCATCGCGCCGTCCGGCTTGGGCGCGCCGGCGCACCCACCGGCCAGCAGGATGGCCGTCGCCGCACCCAGGGCGGCGACCCGCCTCACTGACCGGCGCTCCAGCCCAGCTGGACCGAGGTCTGGCCGGTCTCGGTTGGTGTGGCGACGACCTGCAGCGAGGCGCCGTTCCCCGCGTCCGCGGCCGCGCCGTAGGCGCGCGTGTCACCCTGGTTCATTCCGGCGACGGACCGCAAGCCTGCCTTTTCGGCGCGCTCGCGATAGAAGGCGACGACATCGTCCGGCGAGGCGCTGGTGGTGAAGGTGATCAGGCCGCCCGGCCCAGCCTCGCCGCCGGCCGCCAGCGGCTGTCCGTCCACCTGCGCGCCGGGATACACGACCGCAAAGGACGGCGCGCCGTCGGCGGCGGCAGGCGCGGACGTTCCTGAAACGGCGGGCGCTTCGGTTGCTGGCGGCATCGCGTCAGCGACGGCCGGCGCCGACGCTTCAGGCGCAGCCTTGGCCTCGACCGGTTGGGCCGAGCGATCACATCCTGCTAGGCAAAACAGAACCACGACGGCGGGGGCCGCCAAGCGAAGCGTCATCGAGAGATCGTCCTTGGACCGAGAAGGTCAGAGCGCCACCGTGGCGCATGGTTGCGGCGGCGACAAGGCGCCCGCTCAGCCGGCGGCGTCGTCTCGACCTGCCGAGCCTTCCTTCGCCAGTCGGTCGTTGATCTCGGCGGAGTCGGGATCGTCGTCCGAACCGCTTGCCGATCCGCCGCGCAGCGAGCCTGCCCGCGTGTCCGATCCCGAATCGCTGCCGTCCAGGGCGTCGATCAGCGTATCCGCCTTGTGACCCAGGTCCGGCTTTTCGCCCATGTCGGCCGCCTCGCGGGCGTCGTCGCAATCCGCTTCGGGCGTGGTGGGATTGGTGTCGGTCATGACGCAGTCTCCGTTCGTCGAGATGAGTTTAAAGCGCCTGATCCGGTTGCGGTTCCAGACCCTCGCCCTTGAACCCCGAGGGACAGACCCGATCTAGGCGTCATGATCCCGTTTTCAGTTCTCGACCTCTCTCCCATCGTCGAAGGCGGCGACGCCCGACGCGGCCTAGATGAAACCCTAACCCTGGCCCAGGCCGCCGATCGGCTCGGCTATGAGCGGTTTTGGCTGGCCGAACATCACAACATGCCCGGCATCGCCAGCGCCGCGACCGCCATCGTCATCGGCCATGTCGCGGCGGGGACCGAGCGCATTCGCGTCGGCTCCGGCGGCGTCATGCTTCCCAACCATGCGCCCCTCGTCGTCGCCGAACAGTTCGGCACGCTGGAGACCCTGTTCCCCGGCCGGATCGATCTCGGCCTGGGCCGCGCGCCCGGCACGGACGGCGCCACCGCCCGCGCGCTGCGGCGCTATTTCGAAGGCGCAGACCAGTTCCCGCGCGATGTGGTCGAGCTGATCCAGTGGTTCGAGCCGGCATCTGAAAACCAGCCCGTCCGCGCCGTCCCGGGCGCCGGCCTGCGCGTGCCGATCTGGCTTCTGGGCTCCAGCCTGTTCAGCGCCCAGCTCGCGGGCCAGCTCGGCCTGCCCTATGCCTTCGCCAGCCATTTCGCGCCCGAACTGCTGCTGGAAGCCTTGGCTCTGTACCGCCGCGAGTTCGTCCCCTCGGACCGCCTGGCCAAGCCCCACGCCATGGCCGCGATCAACGTCTTCGCCGCCGACACGGACGCCGAGGGCGTGCGCCTGTCCACGTCGATGCAGCAAAGCTTCGCCCGCCTCTCGACCGGCAAGCCGGGCAAGCTGCCGCCGCCCGTCGATGACATCACCACGATCCTGACGCCGCAGCAGATCGCCGGCGCCAAGGGCCGGTTGCTCTATTCCGCCATCGGCGGCCCGGAGACCGTCAAGCGCCAATTGACCGACTTCATCGCCCTGACCGGCGTGGACGAGCTTATGGTAACCGGCATGATGTTCGACAACACCGCCCGCATCCGCAGCCTTGAGATCGTGGCCGAGGTTCGTGATCAGATGGCGACGAAGCAGGCAGCCTAAAGGCCCTGCAAAAAATCCAGCAGCAGGCGGTTGATCTCGTCCGACCGTTCTTGCTGGACCCAGTGGCCCGCGCCCGGCACTACGACCGAACGGATCAGGTTCGGCGCCCAGTCCTTCAGGCCTGCCTCATGCCCGCCGGCGTAGTGGCGGACCGGGTCGTCCTCGCCGACGATGAACAGGGCGGGCGGGGTGATCTTCTGGTCCTGCACAAAGGCCGTCAGCGACCAGTTCAGGTCCATCGCCCGATACCAGTTCAGGGGTCCTTCGAACCCGCCGGCTGAGAAGGACTGCACATATTCGTCGAAATGCGCCTCGCTCATCCATGGCGGCAGGGTCGCATCGTCGGCGATGGTGTCCAGCAGCGCCACGCCTTCGGGCATGAACCCGGTCGATCTGCGCTCGGCGGGCGTCGCGCCGTCATAGGCGTAGAACAGTTTCCTCAGCGCCATCGCCGGATCGGCGTCTAGCGCGCGGTGCGCGTCCGGCGCCTGGAACCGGCTGATATAGAGGTCGCCCAGCCCGGCCCGTTTCGAGATGGCGGCCATGGCGGCGGTGGGCGGTCCCTTGGGGCGGCGCGGCTGGAACGGCACCGACAGGCCCGCCACCGCCTTAAACAGATGTGGCCGCAAAAGGGCGCAATGCCAGGCCACCGGCGCGCCCCAGTCATGCCCGACGACAATACAGGACGCCTTGCCTAGCGTGCGGACCAGATCGACCATGTCCCCGACCAGATGCAGGATGGAATAGGCCTCCAACGCCGACGGCTTGTCCGTCCCGCCATAGCCCCGCAGGTCTGGTGCGACGACGTGATAGCCCGCCTGCGAGATCGCCTCGACCTGAGCGCGCCAGCTGATCCCCAGTTCGGGGAAGCCGTGGATCAGCAGGACCAGCGGCGCGTTGTCATCCTCGAACCCGGCCTCCAGAACCTGTTGGACCAGACCGTCGGTCTTGATATGCCGGGTTCGCATTGCTTCCTCCGACGGCGTCTTCGCCGCTCATTATCGTCAGGACGGATATGACCCGCCTCGTCACCTTTGCGGACGGTACGACCGTTCCCGCCCTCGGCCAAGGCACCTGGGAGCTGGGCGACGACCCGGCCTGGCGCGATGAGGAGCAGCAGGCTCTGGCGCGCGGCATCGACCTGGGCATGACCCTGATCGACACGGCCGAACTCTACGGCGACGGCCGGTCGGAGCGGCTGGTGGGCGAAGTCATCGCCGGGCGGCGCGACGAGGTCTTTTTGGTCTCCAAGGTCCGGCCCGAGAATGCGTCCGAGATGAAGATGATGCTGGCCTGCGAGAAGTCGCTGGAACGGCTCGGCGTCGAGCGGCTGGACCTGTACCTGCTGCACTGGGAAGGCAACGTCCCGCTGGAGGAGACCGTCGAAGCGTTCCGCGACCTGGTGGACGAAGGGATGATCGCCCGCTGGGGCGTGTCCAACCTGGATCTGCGCGCCATGGAGCAGTTGATGGAGATCGAGGGGGGCGAGGACTGCGCCGCCAACCAGCTGCTCTATAATCTCGCCTCGCGCGGGGTGGAGTTCGACCTCTTCCCGTGGATGCAGGCGCGCGACATGCCGATGATGGCTTATTCGCCGCTTGGGCGGGGCGAACTGCTGGAACAGCCCCTGATCCGCGACATCGCCAATCGCCATTCCGCCAGCCCGGCCCAGGTGGCGCTGGCCGCCGTCCTGCGCCACGACGGCGTCATCGCCATCCCCAAGGCCAGTTCTATCGAACACGTCGAGGCCAACGCCGACGCCCTGGAGATTCAGTTCGACTTGGAGGATCTGGAACGGCTGGATGCGGCCTTCCCGCCCCCGAAACACGCCGTGCCGCTGGATATCATCTAGCTTCCGGCGGCGATCGCCAGCCTGCGCGCCCGCTCATCGTCTGTATACGGAACAACCGGCCCGCGCCCCCAGACCGGATCGGGCCACAGACCGTCGTCGTGGCGGCGGCCGACCACATGGACATGCAGCTGCGCCGTCACATTGCCGATGGCGCCGACGTTCAGCTTTTCGACCGCACCCAGCCGGCGAACCAGCGCTCCGGCCCGCACGGTCTCCTCCATCAACATGGATCGCTGCTCGACACTGAGGTCTTCCAGCTCCACCGCCCCCTCGATGCGCGGGATCAGGATCAGCCACGGAAAGCGGGCGTCGTCCTGAAGCCGCACATGGCACAACGGCCATTCGGCGGCGGCGACCGATCCTGCCTCGAAGGCGGGAGCGACCTCGAACCCCATCAGTTCAGTCCGTAGATGACGCAGGCGCTGTCGGTCATCACCTGCAACGGTGGTTGGAGCGCCAGCCGCGCCGCCTCGATCTGGGCCTCGCTCGGCGCTCCACCTCCGGGCGGCGGAGGAGGAGGAGGAGGCGGGGGCGGCGGCGGTTGAGGTGCATAGGCCATGCGCGAACCCGTCACCACGATGTCGTCCACCGTCGTCTCGTGCCCGCTCCCCGTGGCGTACGAAGGCCAGCCCGCCAGCACATCCGTCTGACAGACCCGCCCCGACGGATCGATGATCTTGACCCGCCCGAGGGTCGCGCCCGCATTGGTCGCCGCCGCCTCCGCCCGGCGGCGCGCATCCTTCATCGCCTCGGCCTGCAGATTGGCCTTCCAGCTGTTCTCCGGCTCCAGGTTGAAGTTCACCTGTCCGATCGAGGTCGGACGCGAGGCCACGATGGTCGCATAGACCCGCTCGATCAGGCGCACGTCGCGCACCGTCACATTGACCGAAGCGTCGGCCTGATAGCGGGCCACGCGGTCAGCGCGGGTATTGTCGCGCATCACCCCGTTTTCGTCGCGGTACTGGTCATAGAGCGGGCGCGTGGTGACGCTGGTCTCGACCCGCACCTTCTCGGCGCCATAGGCCGACAAGGCCTGGCTCAGCGCCCGCACCTGATCGGCGGCGGCGCGCGAGGCCTCCGTTACGCTGCGATCCACCGACTGGAAGCTGGCCGAGACGAAGGCGCGGTTGGCCTGGATCTCCACCCGGACCTGGCCGAGCGACGCGATCACCGGATCCCGCATCCACCAGGGCGCGGGGATATAGCGGTCGCCGATCGTCGCAGGCGGCGTCTGGGCTAGAACGGGTGTCGCGGCAGCGGCCAGCAGCAGGGCGAAAGCAAGCGAACGGCGCATCGAAATCCTCCGGTTTTCGCCGGACCTTCGCAAGCCTGACCAAGGCCGTAAAGCGAGGTTCTTGCGACAGCCGCGCGAGGGGTCTAGACCGCCCGCACGATTAATCCCCTTTCGCACACGCAATAAACGGAGACATCCATGGCTCGCGCGAAGATCGCCCTTATCGGCGCCGGCATGATCGGCGGAACCCTGGCCCACGTGGCCGCGCGCGAAGCCCTGGGCGACGTGATCCTGTTCGACATCGCCGAAGGCACCCCGCAGGGCAAGGCGCTGGACATCGCCGAGGCCTCGGCCGTCTTCGGCCAGGACGTGGCCCTGAAGGGCGCCAACGACTATGCCGACATCGCGGGCGCCGACGTCTGCATCGTCACCGCCGGCGTGCCGCGCAAGCCGGGCATGAGCCGCGATGACCTGATCGGCATCAACCTGAAGGTCATGAAGGCCGTCGGCGAAGGCATCAAGGCCCACGCCCCCGACGCCTTCGTCATCTGCATCACCAACCCGCTCGACGCCATGGTCTGGGCCCTGCAGAAGTTCTCAGGGCTCCCCAAGGAGAAGGTCGTCGGCATGGCCGGCGTGCTGGACTCGGCCCGCTTCGCCTATTTCCTGGCTGAAAAGACCGGCGTGTCGGTCCAGGACATCCACGCCTGGACCCTGGGCGGTCACGGCGACGACATGGTGCCGATGGTGCGCCACTCGACCGTCGGCGGCCTGCCCCTGCCGGACGCCGTCGCCGCCGGCTTCCTGTCGCAGGACGAGTTGGACGCCATCGTCGAGCGTACCCGCAAGGGCGGCGGCGAGATCGTGGCCCTGCTGAAGACCGGCTCGGCCTTCTACGCCCCGGCGGAATCCGCCATCGCCATGGCCAAGTCCTACCTGCTGGACCAGAAGCGCGTCCTGCCCTGCGCCGTCTGGCTGTCGGGCGAATACGGTCTGTCGGACCTCTACGTCGGCGTTCCCGCCCTGATCGGCGCCGGCGGCGTCGAGAAGATCGTCGAATTCACCACCAACGACGAAGAAAAGGCGATGTTCGAAAAATCCGTCGCCTCGGTCCAGGGCCTGCTGCAAGCCTGCAAGGACATCGATTCCTCGCTGGCTTAAGCCGCGCGACCATCGAATGACGAAGGGCCTGCGGAGCGATCCGCAGGCCCTTTTCTTTCTTCCCTTCTCCCGTGGGGAGAAGGTGGCCCGAAGGGCCGGATGAGGGCCCGCCGGTGGGCCAGCTCGCACGACCCGACCCTCACCCTTTCGCACCAAAACGACGGCTATCGCCGCCGTGTGCTCAAGCCCTGTCCCACCGGGAGAGGGACATCATTACGGCGCCACATACCCCATCTGGCCCGCAAACTTCGGCAGCAGTTGCAGCCAGACCGTCAGCGGGTCCGCCAGTTGCGCCACGCTTCGCCCGACAGCACAACGACATCGTATTGCACCGTCGCCGTCGGCGTTTCGGCGGCGGTGTGGAAGGCTTTCAGATAGCGGTTGTCGCGGTTCCAGGCGTTGACCTTGTCCAGCGTCGCGCCGGCGCCCGGCACCACGGCGCTGAACTGAACCTCGCTGCAGCCAGACGCCTCGCATCCATAGAAAAAGACCGCCCAGGTCAGGCCCGCATTGGTCACGGTGAAGAAGGTCAGCCCGTTCTCGGTCTGCACCGGACCGACCCGCCCGCCCAACCCGGTGATCCACGTCGCGACCTCGGCCGGCGTCAGCCCGCGACTGGCCGTCGCCGGCGCCGTCTGGGCGAACGCTCCTCCCGCCGTCAGCGGCGATAAGGTCAAAGCAAGGGCGGCGGCGAGGGCGAGACGGCGCATGAAGACACTCCGATGGTTAGCCGATACCCTAGCCGTCAGTCGCGCACGTGCGCCAGCCAGTCCTTGCTCTGCATTTCGTTGAAGCGCGACACGGTGCGCTCGAACTCGAACGCCCCGACCCCTTCGGTATAGAGGGCCTCCGGCTTGGCCGCCGCCAGCACGATCAGCTTGGTCCTGGCCTCGTAGAGGGCGTCCACCAGGGTCACCAGACGCCGCGCCTCGTGGTGGTTGGCCGAACTCAGGATCGGCACGTCTTCTAGAAACAGGGTATGGAACCGCTGGGCGATGGCCAGATAGTCCTGCGGCCCCAGCGGCCGGGCGCACAACTCCGCGAACGTCGCTCGCGCCATCGATCCCACGGTGCGCTCCACCACCACATCGCGGCCCAGCACGCTCAGATGCGCCGGCTCCTCCGGTTCGCCCCCCTTCAACTCGCGCCATAACGCCTCGAACGCCGCGCGGTCGTCCGGCGTGTGCCAGACCTGGGCCGAGGTCATCCGATCCAGCCGCCAGTCCCGCGCCCCGGCCGTCTCCACGACCACGCAGCGCTCGCGGATGATGTCGATGAAGGGCAGGAAAAGCTGACGATTGATGCCGTTCTTGTAGAGGTCCTCCGGCGCGCGGTTCGAGGTGATGGCCAGCACCACCCGATCCTCGAACAGGGCTTCGAACAACCGGCCCAGGATCATGGCGTCGGCGATGTCGGTGACCTGCAGTTCGTCGAAACACAGCAGCCGGGCTTCCGACGCGATCAGCTTGGCGATCGGCGGGATGGGATCGTCGCCCCTATGGGTTCCGAACACGGCCTTGCGGGTCTTCGCATCCCCCTCGCGCCATTGTTTCACCAGATCGTGGATGCGGGCCATGAAGGCGTGAAAGTGCGCGCGCGTCTTTCGCGGCTCAGGCGTCGCCGAATAGAACAGGTCCATCAGCATCGACTTGCCGCGTCCGGGCGGGCCGTAGAGATAGACGCCCCGCACCTCCGGCGCCTTGCCGAACAGGCCGCGTTTGGCCAGATCGACCTCCAGCCGCTCCAGCGCCGTGATCACGCTCTCCTGCGCCGGATCGGGCGTCAGCACGCCCTCTTCCACGCGGATGTCGTAGGCGTTGCGGATACGGGAGGTCATGGGAGGACTGCTTAAAGCCCGGCACAGTGAAAAGCGATTGCTTCACAGCCCTGAACGCCTATTTGCAGGGCCATCACTACAATGCGCTCAAGCAGCGAGGCCCCGTGGGCCGAGCGGTAGCGCGTCCGAAGGACAAGAAACATGGGTTATCGCGTCGCCATCGTCGGGGCCACGGGCAATGTGGGCCGCGAAATGCTGAACATCCTCGAGGAGCTGGAATTCCCCGTCGATGAAATCCACGCCATCGCCTCGCGCAAATCCAAGGGCGTCGAGGTCTCCTTCGGCGACAAGACCGTCAAATGCCAGGACATCGAACAGTTCGACTTCTCCAAGGTCGACATCGTCCTGATGTCCGCCGGCGGCGCGGTGTCCAAGGAATGGTCCGAGAAGATCGGCAAGGCCGGTCCCATCGTGATCGACAACTCCTCGGCCTTCCGCAAGGACGCCGACGTGCCGCTGATCGTGCCCGAGGTGAACCCGGACGCCATCAAGGACGCGACCAAGAAGAACATCATCGCCAACCCCAACTGCTCGACCATTCAGCTGGTGACGGCGCTGAAGCCGCTGCACGATGCGGCCAAGATCAAGCGGGTCGTGGTCTCGACCTATCAGTCGGTGTCCGGCGCCGGCAAGGAAGGCATGGACGAGCTGTGGAACCAGACCAAGGCCATCTACGGCCTGGGCGACGCCACGCCCAAGAAGTTCCCCAAACAGATCGCCTTCAACGTCATCCCCTACATCGGTTCCTTCCTCGAGGACGGCTCCACCGACGAGGAGAAGAAGATGTCGGACGAGACGCACAAGATGCTGGACCCCGACATCCAGGTCACCGTCACCTGCGTGCGCGTGCCGGTCTTCGTGGGTCACTCCGAGGCCGTGAACGTCCAGTTCGACCGCCCCATCGAACCCGACGAGGCGCGCGCCATCCTGCGCGAGGCGCCGGGCGTCCTGGTCATCGATAAGCAGGAGCACGACGGCTACATCACCCCCGTCGACGCCGCCAGCGAACACGCCGTCTATGTCAGCCGCATCCGCAAGGACCCGACCGTCGAGAACGGCCTAAACCTTTGGATCGTGTCCGACAACCTGCGCAAGGGCGCCGCCCTGAACGCCGTCCAGATCGCCCAGCTGCTGGACGAGACGGGCGTGATCAAGTCGTCGTCGGGATATCGTTCGATCACGGTCTGATCCTCACTTTCGTCATCCTCGGGCTTGCCCCGAGGACCGGATGTTCCGCCGCTGGTGCGAACGAGCGACGCATAGACGCCCGCCGCGCCCGATCCTCGGGTCAATCCCGAGGATGACGGCAAGGGGGTGAAAGGAATACGCGCCATGAGCGCCACCCCCTCTCCCAACGACCCCCGCGCCGTCGGCACGGCCACCGCCTGCTACACCCTGTGGGGGCTGCTGCCGCTGCTCTTCATGGCGATGGCCGCGCACGGCTTCGGCGCGCCCGAAATCCTGGCGCACCGGGCGGTCTGGTCGGTCTTCGTTGCCGGCCTGGTCCTGCTGCTGGCCGGTCAATGGGGCGAGGCACGCCGGGTGCTGGCCACGCCGCGCACCCTGGCCTGGCTGGCCCTGTCCGCGCTGCTGATCGGCACCAACTGGAGCCTCTACGTCTTCGCAACCACGCATCATGCGACGCTGGAGGCCAGCCTCGGCTACTATATCAATCCCCTGCTCAACATGGCGGCCGGCGCCGTGCTGTTCCGCGAGAAGATCGACCGCTGGAGCGCGCTGGCCATCGGTCTGGCCGCCATCGGGGTCGTGATCCAGACGATCGCCCTCGGGCATGTGCCGATCATCGGCCTGACCCTGGCCGTCACCTTCTGCGCCTATGCGGTGATCCGTAAGCGCGTGCCCGCCTCGGCCCAGACCGGCCTTTTCGTGGAATGTCTGGTGCTGCTGCCCATCGGCGCGGTCTTTCTGGCCTGGTTGACCACCCACGGTCAGGCGGTCGGGTTCGCCTCGCCGTCCGGTCTGATCTGGGCGCTGGTGAACGGGCCGGCGACCGTGATCCCGCTGGCGCTGTTCGCCTGGTCTGCGCGGCGTCTGCCCCTGTCCACGGTCGGCTTCATCCAGTTCCTGGCCCCGACGCTGCAGTTCGCCTGCGGCGTGGCGACCGGCGAGCCGCTGACCCTGCTGCGGATCGTCTCCTTCGTCTTCATCTGGGCCGGCGCCGGCGTCTTCGCCCTGGCCGCCTTCAATCGCAGCCGCGCCGCACGCGAGGCGTTGAAGACCACGGCGGAACCGGCGTAGCCTTCGCCCACACGGAGGCGAGGCCATGACGACCGCCCAACCGGGCCCCTGCGAAGGCGGACAGGTCCATGCCGCCGCCGAACCGGCCCATCCGCTGTCGGCGGCGCGCAAACGCTGGGTGCTGGCCGCGACGGTGCTGGGCTCCAGCCTGACCTTCATCGACGGCTCGGCCCTGGGCGTCGCCCTGCCCGCCGTGCAGCGGGATCTGGCGGCCGGCACGGCGGCGGTGCAGTGGGTGTCGAACGCCTATCTGCTGACGCTTGGCGCCATCGTTTTGATCGGCGGCGCGGCCGGTGATCGGTTCGGCCGCCGGCGGGTCTTTCTGATCGGGGTCGCGATCTTCGCCCTGGCCTCCATCGGCTGCGCCCTGGCCCCCACCGTCCAGGCTCTGGTCGCCGGCCGGGCGATCCAGGGGATCGGTGCGGCCCTGCTGACGCCCGGCGCCCTGGCGGTGATCGGCGCGACCTTCCCGCCCGAGGAGCGCGGCAAGGCCTTTGGAACCTGGGCCGGCTTCGGGGCCCTGACCGGCATGGTCGGGCCGCTGATCGGGGGATGGCTGGCCAACGCCGCCGACTGGCGCGCCATCTTCTGGATCAATGTCCCGCTGGCGATCGTGACTGCCGTCGTCACCCTGGCCGCCACGCCCGAGAGCCGCGATCCCGACGCGCGCGGTCTGGATGGTCTGGGCGCGGTTCTGGCCGTCGCCGGCCTGGGCGCCCTGACCTGGGCCCTGACTGCCGCGCCCGACCTGGGGTTCGCATCGCCCGTCATCCTGGCCGGACTGGTCGGGGGCGCGGCGCTACTGGCCGCCTTCGTCGGGGCCGAGGCGCGCCAGAGCCACCCGATGATGCCGCTGGGCCTGTTTTCGTCCTCGGTGTTCAGCGGAATTAATCTGCTGACCCTGCTGCTCTATTTCGCCCTGGGCGGAGCCATGTTCTTCCTGCCCTTTGATCTGATCCGCGTTCACGGCTGGAGCGCGACCGAGGCCGGCGCCGCCATGCTGCCCTTCGCCGCCGTCATGGGGCTGTTCTCGGGCCTGGCGGGACGGGTCGCCGATCGGTTCGGCGCGCGTCTGTCGCTCAGCGTCGGGCCGGCCCTGGCCGGGATCGGACTGGCGCTCCTCGCCGTGCCTGCGCCGGGCGCGGGCTATGTCGACGGACCGCTGGCGGGCATGACGGTGCTGGCGATCGGCATGACCCTGGCGGTCGGCCCTCTGACGGCGACGGTCATGGGGGCGGTCAAGGCGGGCCACACCGGCGTGGCCTCGGGCGTCAACAATGCGGTGGCGCGCGTGGCCAGCCTTCTGGCCGTCGCCCTACTGGGCCTGGTGCTGTCTGCGGTCTTCGCTGGGGTCGCCAACCTGCCTGACGCGCGCGCCCAGCTGGCCCAGGTCATGTCGGGCGGCGAAATCACACCCGTCGCCCGCGACGCCTTCCATGCAGCGTTCCGGGCCGTGATCCTAACGTGCGCCGGCTGCGCGGGCTTGGCCGGCCTGATCGGTCTATTGACCGCGCCCGGCCCGGTTCAGAAGGCGGCGTAAAGCGCGTCCAGCAAACGCTTGGGGCGGGGGTCGCCGATCAGGTGCGGCGACTGGCGCGTCATCACATAGGCCGCCGACAGCTTCCGCGACGGATCGGCCATGGCCATCGACCCGCCCCAGCCGTAATGGCCAAAGGCGTCGTTCGGCCCGAAGACCTTCAGCCCGTCATTGCGCATCAGCCCGGCCGCCCAGCTGATCGTATAGGGCAGCACCCTGTCCGGCCCGTGGATGCGCTCGCGCGTCAGCTGGTCCAGCGTTCCCGCCGACAGCACCGACCGCCCGTCCAGCGCGCCGCCATTGGCGACCACGCCCAGCATCTTCGCCAGCCCCAGCGCCGTGCCGTGCAGATTGGCCGACGGAATCTCCATCTCGCGCCAGGCCGCCGAACCGCGCCCGCCCGGCGCCGACCCGCGATCCAGGAAGGCCGCCTGTTTGATCGGATCGATGGTCCCCAGGCTGGGCGCCGCCGTGGGTTTGCGCATCTGCGCCACCCGTCCATGCTCGCTTTGCGGCAGGCCGATCCACAGGTCCAGCCCCGCGAAGTCCTGGCGCAGCGCCCGGCCCATCGTCCGCCCCGTCGCGCGGCGATAGATCTCATTGGCCAGATAGCCGACGGTGATCGGGTGATAGCCCGAGCCTGAACCCGGCGCCCACATCGGCGCCTGGGCCGTCAGACGCGACAGAACCGCGGACACATCGAACCAGATCGTCGGATCGACCGCCTCTGAAAAGCCCGGCAGCCCCGACTGGTGGCTCATCAACTGGGCGACGGTGACCTCCGCCTTGCCCGCCGCGCCGAACTCGGGCCACAGCGAGGCGACCGGCTGGTCATAGTCGATCTGCCCGGCCTCGACCGCGCTCGCCATCAGGATGGCCATCACCGCCTTCCCGGTCGAAAACACCGAGGTCAGGGTGGTGTCGGTGAACGGCGTCGTCCTGGCCGTATCCGCATGGCCCGCCCACAGATCGACGACCGTTTCGCCCTCGACCAGCACGCTGAACCGCGCCGCCTGCTCATTCAGCCCCTCGGGCGCGGCGGCGAAGTTGGCGGCGAACGCCTCGCGCACGGCCTCAAAACCGGGTGCGCAGACGCCGTGGATGTCGATGAGATCGGTCATGGGCCGGTCCTAGCGCGCCCGCCGCCCACGAAAAAGGCCTCCCGCCGAAACGGGAGGCCTCAAATCTTTCGATCCGTCGACAGGATCAGGCGGCGACGACCTCAGTGGCCTGTTCGGCCAGGATGGTCAGGCCTTCGCCGTTCACGTCGGCGAAGCCGCCGTGGACGTCGTACTGGGTCTTTGAGCCGTTGTTATAGACGGTCACCAGACCCTCACGCAGGGCGGTCATGAAGGGCGCGTGGTCCGGCAAAACGCCGAAGTCGCCCTCGACGCCCGGTGCATCGACCTGGTCCACGAGGCCCGAAAAGACCTCGCGTTCCGGCGAGACGAGGGAGAAGTTCAGCTTGCCGGCCATGATCAGGCTTCCGACGCCATCTTCTCGGCCTTGGCGACGGCCTCTTCGATGGAGCCGACCATGTAGAAGGCGGCTTCCGGCAGGTGGTCGTATTCACCGGCGACGATGCCCTTGAACGAGCGGATCGTGTCGGCCAGCTCGACGAACTTGCCGGGCGAGTTGGTGAACTGTTCGGCCACGAAGAAGGGCTGAGACAGGAAGCGCTGGATCTTGCGGGCACGCGAGACGACCAGCTTGTCCTCTTCCGACAGCTCGTCCATGCCCAGGATGGCGATGATGTCCTTCAGGCCCTTGTACTGCTGCAGCACTTCCTGAACCGAACGGGCGACATTGTAGTGTTCGTCGCCGATGACCAGCGGGTCCATGATCCGCGAGGTCGAGTCCAGCGGGTCGACGGCCGGGAAGATGGCCTGGGCGGCGATGTCACGCGACAGAACGGTCGTGGCGTCCAGGTGGGCGAACGAGGCGGCGGGCGCCGGGTCGGTCAGGTCGTCGGCGGGCACATAGATGGCCTGGACCGAGGTGATCGAACCCTTCTTGGTCGAGGTGATCCGCTCTTGCAGGTTGCCCATCTCGGTGGCCAGCGTCGGCTGATAGCCCACGGCCGAGGGGATGCGGCCCAGCAGAGCCGACACTTCCGAACCGGCTTGGGTGAAGCGGAAGATGTTGTCGACGAACAGCAGCACGTCCTTGCCTTCCTCGTCACGGAAGTATTCCGCGATCGACAGGCCGGTCAGGGCGACGCGGGCGCGGGCGCCAGGGGGCTCGTTCATCTGGCCGTAGACCAGGGCGCACTTGGAGCCTTCGGTCGAGCCGCCGTTCTTGGACGGGTCCACGTTCACGTTGGACTCGATCATCTCGTGATACAGGTCGTTGCCTTCGCGGGTGCGCTCGCCCACGCCGGCCAGAACCGAATAACCGCCGTACGCCTTGGCGATGTTGTTGATCAGCTCCTGCATGGTCACGGTCTTGCCCACGCCGGCGCCGCCGAACAGGCCGATCTTGCCGCCCTTGGTGTAGGGGCACATCAGGTCGATGACCTTGATGCCCGTGACCAGGATTTCAGAAGAGGTCGACTGCTCTTCGAAGCTGGGCGCTTCCTTGTGGATCGGGCGGTATTCGGTGGTGGCGATCGGGCCGGCTTCGTCGATCGGCTGGCCGACGACGTTCATGATGCGGCCCAGGGTGCCGGGGCCGACCGGCGCCTGGATCGACGAACCGGTGTCGGTCACGGGCTGGCCGCGCGTCAGACCTTCGGTCGTGTCCATCGAGATGGCGCGGACCATGTTCTCACCCAGGTGCTGGGCGACTTCGAGAACCAGGGTGAAGGGCTCGCCCGTCTTCTGGTCGACGTTCTGGGTGTGCAGGGCGTTCAGGATCGCCGGCAGGTGGCCGTCGAACTCAACGTCCACGACGGCGCCGATGACCTGGGCGATCTTGCCCGTGCCGGCGGCGTTGACGGGAGCGGCGTCCGGAGCGGCCTTCTTGACGGCCGGCTTCTTGGCGGCGGGTTTCTTGGCTGCGGCGGGGGGGGCGACGGTGTCGGTCATGGTCAGGGTCCGTATCGGAATGTCTGTTCGGTCGGGATCAGAGGGCTTCGGCGCCGGCGATGATCTCGATCAGCTCGGTGGTGATCTGGGCTTGGCGCTTGCGGTTGTACTGCAGCGTCAGGGCGTTGATGAGGTCGCCCGCGTTTCGCGTGGCGTTGTCCATCGCCGCCATCTGCGAGCCGAAGAAGCCGGCCTGGTTCTCGTACAGCGCGGCCAGGATCTGGGTCGTCAGCGCACGCGGCAGCAGGGTTTCCAGGATTTCCTCTTCCGAGGGCTCGTACTCATAGACCGCGCCGTTCAGGTCGATCGGCGCCGCATCTCCCTCGACCACGGCCGGGATCAGCTGCTTCGCCGTCGGGACCTGTTGGATCACCGACTTGAACTGGCTGTAGAACAGGGTGACCACATCGGCCTGCCCCTCTTCGAACGCCGTGGCGATCATTTCGGCGACCGGCTGGGCCGACGGCAGGCCGATCGTCTTGTGGTCCGACAGTTCGAAGGTGTGAACCACCTTGTCGCCGTACAGACGCGCCAGCTGATCGCGCGACTTCTTGCCGACAGCGATGATCTTCACGTCCTTGCCGGCGTTGATCAGGCTGTTGATCCGCTCGCGCGCGGCGCGGATGACGTTGGTCGAAAAACCGCCCGCCAGACCCTTGTCCGCCGTCGCCACGACGATCAGGTGACGCTGGTCCTGGCCCGTGCCCGACAGCATCTTGGGCGCGTCGGCGCCCGAGACGCCGGCGGCCAGATTGGCGATGACCGAGGCCATCTTCTGCGCATAGGGCCGGGCGCTTTCGGCCTGGTCCTGGGCGCGCTTCAGCTTGGCCGCGGCGACCATCTGCATGGCTTTCGTGATCTTCTGCGTGGCTTTCACGCTTCCGATCCGATTGCGCATTTCCTTAAGGCTGGCCATCCGGCGCTACTCTCTCAGCTGTCCGGAGGGCTCAGGCGAAGGTCTTGACGAAGGCGGCCAGGATGTCCTTCAGCTCGGCTTCGAGGTCCGAGGTCAGGTCCTTCTTGGTGCGGATGCCTTCCAGCAGCGACGCGTGGTTCGCATGGATGCGCGCCAGCAGCTCCTTCTCGAAGCGGCCGACGTCGCCGACCGCGATGCCGTCGATATAGCCGCGCGTGCCGGCGTAGACCGAGACGACCTGCTCTTCCATCGCCAGCGGCGAATACTGCGGCTGCTTCAGCAGTTCCGTCAGACGGGCGCCGCGCGCCAGCAGCTTCTGGGTCGAGGCGTCCAGGTCCGAGCCGAACTTGGCGAAGGCGGCCATCTCGCGATACTGGGCCAGCTCGCCCTTGATCGAACCGGCGACCTTCTTCATCGCCTTGGTCTGGGCCGAGGAGCCGACGCGCGACACCGAGATGCCGACGTTCACGGCCGGGCGGATGCCCTGATAGAACAGGTCCGATTCCAGGAAGATCTGGCCGTCGGTGATCGAGATCACGTTGGTCGGGATATAGGCCGAAACGTCGTTGGCCTGGGTTTCGATGATCGGCAGGGCGGTCATCGAGCCCGAACCGTAATCCTCGTTCAGCTTGGCCGAGCGCTCCAGCAGGCGGCTGTGCAGATAGAAGACGTCGCCCGGATAGGCTTCACGGCCGGGCGGACGGCGCAGCAGCAGCGACATCTGGCGATAGGCGACGGCCTGCTTGGACAGGTCGTCATAGACGATCAGGGCGTGCATGCCGTTGTCGCGGAAGAACTCGCCCATGGCGGTGCCGGCGAACGGGGCCAGGAACTGCAGCGGGGCCGGCTCCGAGGCGGTGCAGGCCACGACGATCGTGTATTCCAGCGCGCCGGACTCTTCGAGGGTCTTGACGATCTGGGCGACCGTCGAACGCTTCTGACCGATGGCGACGTAGATGCAGTAGAGCTTGGCGCTCTCGTCGTCGGTCTTGTTGACGCTCTTCTGGTTCAGGATGGTGTCGATGGCGACGGCGGTCTTGCCGACCTGACGGTCGCCGATGATCAGCTCGCGCTGGCCGCGGCCGACAGGGATCAGGGTGTCGATGGCCTTCAGGCCGGTCTGCATCGGCTCATGGACCGACTTGCGCGGGATGATGCCGGGCGCCTTGACGTCCACGCGGCGGCGCTCGGTGAACGCGATCGGCCCCTTGCCGTCGATCGGCTCGCCCAGCGGGTTGACGACGCGGCCCAGCAGGCCACGGCCGACCGGCACGTCCACGATCTCGCCCAGGCGGCGCACGTCGTCGCCCTCGGCGATGGCGGCGTCGGCGCCGAAGATCACGGCGCCCACGTTGTCGCGTTCCAGGTTCAGGGCCATGCCCTTCACGCCGGCCTTGGTGAACTCGACCATTTCACCGGCCTGGACATTGTCCAGACCGTGGATGCGGGCGATGCCGTCGCCGACCGACAGCACGCTGCCGACGTCGGAGACATCGGCTTCGACGCCGAAGTTGGCGATCTGCGACTTGAGGATGGCCGAGATTTCAGCGGCGCGGATGTCCATGACGGGCTCTCTGTTCTTCAGTCTTCTGCGGATGCGCCGTTCAGGCGCGCATTCTGGGTGGCGGGAGCGCGTTTGGGCGCGCAACATTTTGGTTTCTGAAACGCGTCTAGGCTCGCTTCAGGGCGAACTTCATCTGGTCAAGCTTGGTCTTCAGCGAGGCGTCGAACAGTTTCGAGCCCACCTTGACCTTCAGGCCGCCCAGGATCGACGGATCGACGCGTGCGGTCAGTTCCGGCGCCTTGCCCAGGCTCTTGGACAGGGCGGCGGTGATGGCGGCGACCTGTTTGGCGTCCAGCGGCTGGGCCGAGACGACCTCGGCGGCGACGACGCCGGCGTGTTTGGCGTAACGCGCCTCGAACCCGGCGATCACGGCCGGCAGGTCCTTGGCGCGGCCGTTCTGCGCCAGCAGACCCAGGAAGTTGGTCGTGGTCTGCTCGAACCTGGCCTTGACGGCGATCGCGACCAGCCCCTTGGTCTGATCGGCGGCGGCGATGACGGGCGAGACCGCCAGGCGACGCAGATCGGCGCTTTCGGTCCAGGCCGCCTTCAGCGACTTCAGGTCGGCGCGGACGGCGTCCAGGCGGCCGGTTTCCAGCGCCAGGTCGAACAGCGCCTGTGCGTAGCGATCGCCGACTTCCGTCGTTCTGAAATCATCAGCCACTGATTAGGGTCCGAGGTCGTTGTGTCAGGGTCGCAACCGACTGCGAGGCTCGCAACGGTCAAAAGCTTGAAATGCTTACGGAAAGCACGACGGAGGCCGTATCCTTAAATACGCCCCCTTCAAGCCGGGCGCCTGATAGCACGGGGTTTCGCCGCTCGCAACATTGCGTGAAGGCGCGCCGATGACGCAGGGCGAGAGCGCGCCGCCGTTTCCTTCCACACAGCGTAGGAAGGGCGACTGCGCCAAAGGGGGGTGCGACCATGACGCCGCACCCCATCGCTTGATCGGAACCCGCGTCGGCCCTAGCGATTTCCGCTCAAGCTTTATCCACCATCTGGAACCCCGATGCTCGACAGCATAACCCCCCTGCTCTCCGATCCGGCCGCTTGGGCCGCATTGGTGACCCTCGTCGTGATGGAGGTCGTGCTCGGCATCGACAACCTGATCTTCATCTCGATCCTGTCGAACAAGCTGCCCGAAAATCAGCGCCAGAAGGTGCGGCGCATCGGTATCGGCCTGGCTTTGATCATGCGTCTGGCCCTGCTGTCGATCATCGCCTGGCTGGTCGGCCTGGTGCAGCCGGTCTTCACCGTCATGGGCAATGAATTCTCTTGGAAGGACCTGATCCTGATCGCGGGTGGTCTATTCCTCGTCTGGAAGGCCACGAAGGAAATCCACCACACGGTCGATCCCACGCCCAGCCACGACGTCATGGACAAGAAGGACGTGGTCATCGCCAACGCCGGCGCGGCCATCTTCCAGATCATCCTGTTGGACATCGTCTTCTCGATCGACTCGATCCTGACCGCCGTCGGCATGACCGAGCACCTGCCGATCATGGTCGTCGCCGTCCTGGTCGCCGTGACCGTCATGCTGCTGGCCGCCGATCCGCTGGCCAACTTCATCAACAAGAACCCCAGCGTGGTCATGCTGGCGCTCGGCTTCCTGCTGATGATCGGCATGGTGTTGATCGCCGACGGCTTCGGCTATCATGTGCCCAAGGGCTACATCTATGCGGCCATGGCCTTCTCGGCCGGTGTTGAGGCGTTGAACATGCTGGGTCGTCGATCCGCATCCAAGAAGGAAAAGGCCGAACTGGCCCGCAGCGAGGCGAACGCCGCCGAGGCCCGCGCCCAAAAGGCCGAGGCCGAAGCCGCCGCCGAGCGGGGCTGAGCCTCATGATGCGCCTGTCGTCCCGGCTCGCCGGCCTCGTCGCCGGCCTGCTGCTGACGGCAGGCGTCGCCCTGCCGGTTGGGGCCGAAGTCCCGGTCCAGTCCTATGAGGTCGTGCGAGCCTATCCGCACGACACGGGGGCCTTCACCGAAGGCCTCTTCTTCCATGACGGCGGCCTTTACGAGAGCACGGGCCTCTATCCGTCCTTCATCCGCAAGGTCGATCTGGAGACCGGCCGCGTAGAGCGTCAGCGCGATTTGCCGACCATCTATTTCGGCGAGGGCATGACCACGCTGAACGGCAAGCTCTACAGCCTGACCTGGCGCAACCACATCGGCTTCATCTGGAAGCTGGACGATTTCTCGCCTCTGGGCGGCTTCTCCTATCCGGGCGAGGGCTGGGCCCTGACCACCGACGGTCGCCGCCTGATCATGAGCGACGGCACCGATCAGCTGCGCTTCCTCGATCCCGAGACCCTGGCCGAGACGGGCCGCGTCTCCGTCACCGCCGACGGTCGGCCGCTGGATCAGATCAACGAGCTGGAATGGATCGACGGCGAGGTCTTCGCCAATATCTGGCAGGACAACCGCATCGCGCGCATTGATCCCGAGACCGGCGTGGTCAAGGCCTTCATCGACCTGACCGCCCTGGTCCCCAAGGGCGCCAACCTCGACCCCAACGACGACGTCCTGAACGGCATCGCCTGGGATGCGGCGGGCAAGCGCCTGTTCGTCACCGGCAAACGCTGGCCGCAGTTGTTCGAGATCAAGTTGCGCTGATCCGCACGAAGAAAAGGCGGGACGCTGCGACGCGCCCGGCCCCCTTCTTTCCAGCCTCTGCCCCGGCTCAGCCGTGCAGGTCGAACCGGTCCAGCTCCATCACCTTGGTCCAGGCCGCCACGAAGTCCGAGACGAACTTCCCTTCGGCGTCGGCCCCGGCATAGACCTCGGCCAGCGCGCGCAGCACGGCGTTGGAGCCGAACACCAGATCGACACGCGTGCCGGTCCACTTGGCTTCGCCCGTCTTGCGGTCGCGGCCTTCGAAGACGTCCTTGGCCTCCGAGGTCGCCGCCCACTTCACGTCCATGTCCAGCAGATTGACGAAGACATCGTTGGACAGCGCGCCCGGCCGTACGGTCAGCACACCGTGCGTCGCCCCGCCCGTATTGATGTTGATGGCTCGCAGGCCGCCGATCAGCACCGTCATCTCGGGCGCCGTCAGCGTCAGCCGCTGCGCCTGATCGATCAGCAGCGACTCGGCCGCCACGGCATAGCGCGCCTTCTGGAAGTTGCGGAAGCCGTCGGCGACCGGCTCCAGATAGCCGAAGGATTCGACATCCGTGTCCGCCTGGCTGGCGTCCGTTCGGCCGGGCGTGAACGGCACGCTGGCGTCGTGGCCCGCCGCCTTGGCCGCCTGCTCGACGCCCGCATTGCCGGCCAGCACGATCAGGTCGGCCAGAGACACCTTCTTGCCACCCGTCTGCGCCTGGTTGAACTCGGTCTGGATGCGCTCCAGCGTCTTCAGCACTCGGTCCAGCTGTTCGGGCTGATTGACGGCCCAATCCTTCTGCGGCGCCAGGCGAATGCGGGCGCCGTTGGCCCCGCCCCGCTTGTCCCCGCCGCGGAAGGTCGAGGCCGAGGCCCAGGCCGTGCCGACCAGTTCGGCGGCGCTCAGGCCCGAGTCCAGCACCTTCGCCTTCAGAGCCGCCGCGTCCGTCGCGTCGATCAGCGGATGATCCACCTCCGGCACCGGATCCTGCCACAACAGGACTTCGCTCGGGACTTCCGGCCCGACGTAGCGCGAACGCGGCCCCAGATCGCGGTGCGTCAGCTTGAACCAGGCCCGCGCAAAGGCGTCGGCGAACGCTTCCGGATCGTTCAGGAACCGGCGCGAGATCTTCTCATATTCCGGGTCGAACCGCATCGACAGGTCGGTCGTCAGCATCGTCGGCCGCTTCTTCTTGGCCGGATCGTGGGCGTCGGGGATGATCTCGCCCGCATCCTTGGCCACCCATTGATGCGCGCCCGCCGGGGACTTCTCCAGCTCCCATTCGAAGCCGAACAGGTTTTCGAAATAGAAGTTGCTCCACTGGGCCGGGGTCTGGGTCCAGGTGACTTCCAGGCCGCTGGTGATGGCGTCGGCGCCGTGTCCCGTGCCGAAGCTGGAGGTCCAGCCCAAGCCTTGCGCCTCCAGGCCGTCGCCTTCGGGCTCTGGGCCGACGTGGTCGGCCGGGCCCGCGCCGTGCGTCTTGCCGAAGGTGTGGCCGCCCGCGATCAGGGCGACCGTCTCCTCATCGTTCATCGCCATCCGGGCGAAGGTGTCGCGGATGTCGCGCGCTGCCGCGATCGGATCGGGGTTGCCGTCGGGGCCCTCCGGGTTGACGTAGATCAGGCCCATCTGCACGGCCGCCAGCGGGTTCTCCAGATCGCGCGTATGCTCGTCGCCGTCGGCGTCATCGTCCGAAACCAGCACAGCCTCGTCGCCCGGCTTCACCACCCCGTCCGAGCCGTGGGCATAGCGTTCGTCGCCGCCCAGCCAAGTCGTCTCGCGACCCCAGTAGACGTCCTGATCCGGCTCCCAGGTGTCGGCGCGGCCGCCGGAGAAGCCGAAGGTGCGGAAACCCATCGTCTCCAGCGCGACGTTCCCGGTCAGGATCATCAGGTCGGCCCAGGAGATGGCCTGGCCGTATTTCTGCTTGATCGGCCAAAGCAGGCGGCGCGACTTGTCGATATTGACGTTGTCGGGCCAGGAGTTCAGCGGGGCGAACCGCTGCTGGCCCCGCCCGCCGCCGCCCCGACCATCGCCGACGCGATAGGTGCCGGCGCTGTGCCAGGCCATGCGGATGAACTGCGGGCCGTAATGGCCGAAGTCCGCCGGCCACCAATCCTTGGAGTCCGTCATCAGAGCGCGCAGATCCGCCTTCAGCGCCTCATAGTCCAGCTTGGAGAAGGCCTCGCGGTAGTCGAACGACTCGCCCAGCGGATCGGACTTGGTCGAATGCTGGTTCAGCAGATCGACCCGTAGCTGGTTGGGCCACCAATCGCGGTTCTGAACGCCGCCGCCTGCGACCGATCGGGGCGTCCGGCCGGAAAAGGGGCATTTGGCTTCGTCGGTCATGGTGTTTTCTCCCTGCTGCTCTGGCGCGCGACGGCGAGCGATTTTTCATCGCCCTGTAGATGATGGGGTCATACGACACGGGTCAAACGGATAAAGCCAATCGATTATCCTTGGCGTCAGCATAGGACGGGCCTATTTCGCTTGTATGCTCCCCACCCTGCGTCAGCTCCAGTATCTCAAGCTCCTGGCCGAACACGGCAGCTTCTCGCGCGCCGCCGAGGCCGCCCACGTCAGCCAGCCCGCCCTCAGCGCCGGGGTGCAGGAGCTTGAGCGCATCTTGGGCGCGCCGGTGGTCGAACGCGCGCGCGGCGCCGTGATCATGACCGCCGTCGGAGCGGAGGCCGTTCGCCGCGCCGAGGACGTCCTGGCCCGCACCGAGGATCTGGTCGAGGCGGCCAAGAACGCCGGGCGCCTGCTGTCCGGCCGATTTCGCCTGGGCGTCATCCCCACTGTCGCCCCCTTCCTGCTGCCCGCCAAGCTACCGTCGGTGAAGGCCGCCTACCCCAGCCTGAAGCTGTTTATCCGCGAGGATCTGACGCCCCGGCTGATCGCGGCGCTGAAGGCGGGTCAGATCGACGCGGCCGTCATCGCCCTGCCCTATGATGCGCCGGGCATCGCCCACGCCCGCATCGGCGATGACGAGATCATGGCCGCCGCCCCCGCCGACCATGCCCTGGCCGCGCCCGGCCCCATCCGTCCCGGCTCGTTGCGAGCCGAGGATCTGATCCTGCTGGAGGACGGCCATTGCCTGCGCGACCACGCTCTGGCGGCGCTGGACATCGAGGCCCCGCGCGGCGACGACGTCTTTGCGGCCACCAGCCTGCATACCTTGGTTCAGATGGTCGGCTCGGGCCTCGGCGTCTCCTTCCTGCCGAAGATGGCGGTTCAGGCCGGACTGGCCGACACCCCCTCCGTCGCCATTCGCGCCTTCGAGAACCAGGCCGACGGCGCCCCGCCCCACCGCGAGATCGTCGTCGCCTGGCGCGCCGGCTCCAGCCGCGCCGCCGAGGCCCGGCTACTGGCTGAGGCCCTGAAGCTGGATTGAACTGGACTGAACCGCGCCGCCCAGCAGGCGTTTGCTCTCCTGACAACGGATCGGCGCCGCCCCGGGCGTCCGACCGAAGCCTCAGGACGCCCCATGGCCTATCGCACCCTCAATCCCTTCACCGAACAACTGGTCGAGGACTATCCCGAACACACCGACGACGCCGTCGAGGCCGCCCTGGCCAAGGCCGACGGCCTGTTCCACTCCGATTGGTCCAAGGGCGACATTCAGCCGCGCCTCGCCGTGCTGAAATCCCTGTCGGGCCTTTTGACCGAAAACCGCGACGACCTGGCCCGCACCATGGCCGAGGAGATGGGCAAGCCCTTGGCCCAGGGGCAGGGCGAGATCGATCTGTGCGCCGGTATCGCCGCCTACTACGCCGAGAAGGCCGCCGATTTCCTCAAGCCCGAAAAGATCGACACCGAACTGGGCGAGGCCTGGGTCGAGTTTCATCCGATCGGCGTGCTGCTGGCGGTCGAGCCGTGGAATTTCCCGATCTATCAGCTGATCCGCGTGGTAGCTCCCGCCATCGCGGTCGGTAATCCCGTGCTCTACAAGCACGCGGGCATCGTGCCCCGCTGCGCCGCCCGGTTCGCCGAACTGGTGCGCGAGGCCGGCGCCCCCGAAGGCTTCGTCGCCAACCTCTACATCTCATCCGAAAAGGTCGCCGAACTGATCGGCGACGACCGCATTCAGGGCGTGGCCCTGACGGGTTCCGAGGGCGCCGGCGCCAAGGTCTCGGCCCGCGCCTCGGAAATGCTGAAGAAGTCCACGCTGGAACTGGGCGGCAGCGATGTCTTCGTGGTGCTGGACGACGCCGACATCGAAAAGGCGGTCGCGGCGGGCGTCGAAGGCCGCCTGTCCAACGCCGGACAGGTCTGCACCGGCTCCAAACGCTTCATCGTCCAGAAGTCGGTCTCCGACGCCTTCATCACCGGCTTCGTCGAGGGCATGAAGAAGGCCGTCATGGGCGACCCGCTGGACGAGGCCACCGACCTGGGTCCGCTGTCGTCCGAGGATGCGCTGAAGACCCTGACCAAACAGGTGGACGAGGCGATCCAGCACGGCGCCAAGGCGGTAACCGGCGGAAAGCCCGCCGACCGCACCGGCTTCTTCTACGAGCCGACCGTCCTGACCGACGTCGCGCGCGACAACCCGGCCTTCTATCAGGAGTTCTTCGGCCCGGTGGCCCAGGTTTTCGTGGTCGAGGACGACGATGCGGTCGTGGCCCTGGCCAACGATTCCCACTTCGGCCTGGGCGGCTCGATCTTCTCGGGCGACACCGACCGCGCCCGCAAACTGGCCTCGCGCATCGAGACCGGCATGGTCTTCATCAACACCACCACGACCTCCATGCCCGAACTGCCCTTCGGCGGCGTCAAACGCTCGGGCTTCGGCCGCGAGTTGGGCGATGTGGGCATCAAGGAGTTCGTGAACCGCAAGCTGGTGGTCGTCAGCGCCGACTGACCACCGCCTTTCGGCAAACCGAAAAGGGCCGGCGGATCGCTCCGCCGGCCCTCTTTCTTGTCTGGACGAACCGCGACCTATTCGGCGGCGATCGGCGCTTCGGTTTCCGGGCCGCGCGCCAGGTTGCGCAGCACATAGGGCATGACGCCGCCGGCCAGCAGATAGTCCAGTTCGGTCTGGTTATCGATGCGGCAGCGGACCGGGAAGCGGGCCATCTTGCCGTCCGACGGACGGAACAGCTCGACCCACAGGTCCTGACGCGGCTTCAGCTTGCCGATGTTGGCGTCCGACAGGCCGCGGATCGTGACGATCTCTTCGCCCGTCAGGCCCAACTTCAGCCAGCCGTCCTGCTTGAACTGCAGCGGCACGACGCCCATCCCGACCAGGTTCGAACGGTGGATGCGCTCGAAGCTTTCGGCGATGACGGCGCGAACGCCCAGCAGGCGCGTGCCCTTCGCCGCCCAGTCGCGCGATGAGCCGGTGCCATATTCCTTGCCGGCGAAGACGACCAGCGGACGGCCTTCCGACTGATACCGCATGGCGGCGTCGTAGATCGACATGGTGTCGCCCGACGGGAAGTGCTTGGTCACGCCGCCTTCGATCTCGGGCGTGATGCGGTTCTTGATGCGGATGTTGGCGAAGGTGCCGCGCATCATGACTTCGTGGTTGCCGCGACGGGCGCCGTAGCTGTTGAACTCGGCCGCCTCGACGCCGTGGTTGGTCAGATAGACGCCGGCGGGCGAGGTCTTCTTGATCGAACCGGCCGGGCTGATGTGGTCGGTGGTGATCGAGTCGCCGAAGATGGCCAGAACGCGGGCTTCGACCACGTCTTGGACCGGGGTCAGGTCCATCGACAGGCCGTCGAAATAGGGCGGGTTGGCGACGTAGGTGGAGCTGTCGTCCCACTCATAGGTCTGACCGCCGGTGACCTTGATGGCCTGCCAGTGCTTGTCGCCCTTGAACACGTCCTTGTAGCGTTTGGCGAACATGGCCGGGGTGACGGACTTGCGCTGGATGTCGGCGATTTCCTGCGCGGTCGGCCAGACGTCCTTCAGGAAGACGTCGTTGCCCTTCTTGTCCTGACCGATCGGATCCTTGGTGATGTCGATCCGCATAGAGCCGGCGATGGCGTAGGCCACGACCAGCGGCGGCGAGGCCAGATAGTTGGCCTGGACGTCGGGGTTCACGCGACCTTCGAAGTTGCGGTTGCCCGACAGGACCGAGGTGGCGACCAGGGCGTTGTCGTTGATCGCCTTGGAGATGGCCGGGTCCAGCGGACCCGAGTTGCCGATGCAGGTGGTGCAGCCATAGCCGACCAGGTTGAAGCCCAGGGCGTCCAGATCCTTCTGCAGGCCGGCGTCGGTCAGATAGTCGGTCACGACCTGCGAGCCGGGGGCCAGCGAGGTCTTGACCCAGGGCTTGGCCTTCAGGCCCAGCGCATTGGCCTTGCGTGCCACCAGACCGGCGGCGATCAGCACCGACGGGTTGGAGGTGTTGGTGCAGGAGGTGATGGCCGCGATGACCACGTCGCCGTCGCCGACGGTGAACTTCTCACCCTCGACCTCGGCGCGCGGGGCGTCGGCCGGGCGGGCGAAGACGTCGGTCAGGGCGGTTTCAAACGCCGGGGCGGCGGTGGTCAGTTCGACGCGGTCCTGCGGACGCTTCGGACCCGCCAGCGACGGCACGACGGTCGAGATGTCCAGTTCCAGCACGTCGGTGAAGACCGGGTCTTCGCTCGTCTCGTCGATCCACAGGCCTTGCGCCTTGGCGTAGGCTTCGACCAGGGCGACGCGCGCCTTGTCGCGGCCCGTGGCGGTCAGATAGCCGATGGTGGCGGCCGAGACGGGGAAGAAACCGCAGGTGGCGCCGTATTCCGGCGCCATGTTGGCGATGGTCGCCTGGTCCTCGATCGTCATGTTCGGCAGGGCGTCGCCGAAGAATTCGACGAACTTGCCGACCACGCCCTTCTTGCGCAGCATCTGGGTGACGGTCAGCACCAGGTCGGTCGCCGTCGTGCCTTCGGGCATCGTGCCCGTCAGTTTGAAGCCGATCACCTCGGGGATCAGCATCGGGATCGGCTGGCCAAGCATGGCGGCCTCGGCCTCGATGCCGCCGACGCCCCAACCCAGGACGGCCAGGCCGTTGATCATGGTGGTGTGGCTGTCGGTGCCGACGACGGTGTCGGGATAGGCGACGGTCTTCTTGCCTTCGTCCAGGGTCCAGACGGTCTGGGCCAGGTTCTCCAGGTTCACCTGGTGGCAGATGCCGGTGCCGGGCGGCACGACGCGGAAGTTGTTGAAGGCCGACGAACCCCAGCGCAGGAAGTTGTAGCGTTCGATGTTGCGCTCATATTCGCGCTCGACGTTCTGGCCGAAGGCTTTGGACGTGCCGAAGTTGTCGACCATGACGGAGTGGTCGATGACCAGATCGACCGGCACCAGCGGGTTGATCTTGGCGGCGTCGGCGCCCAGGGCGCTCATGGCGTCGCGCATGGCGGCCAGATCGACCACGGCGGGAACGCCGGTGAAGTCCTGCATCAGCACCCGGGCCGGACGGAAGGCGATCTCGTGCTCGACTGAGCCCTTGTTCTCGACCCAGGCGGCGACGGCCTTCAGGTCGTCTTCGGTGACGGAAACGCCGTCCTCGTTACGCAGCAAGTTCTCCAGCAGCACCTTCATCGAGCGTGGCAGGCGGGAAATCCCGGTCAGACCGGCTTCCTCGGCGGCGGGAAGGCTGTAATAGGCGTATTTCTTACGCCCGACGGAAAGGTCCTGGCGGGTCTTGAAGCTGTCGATCGACGGCATGGAGAGTTCCTCTGGTCAGCGCCGCCCGACAATCCGGTTGCGCCTTCGCGCGGCAGACGCAGCGGCTCACAGGGCCCCTGCGCGCGCGGCGAAAGCCTGCTGCGGCGACCGTGCCTATAGCCCCGCCACGCCGCACCGTCCATGTGTCCACACCCCTGACGTGGACATTGAGAAGGGTTCGCAGATTTGGCGCGGCGGGTGAAACGCGATGATCCACACCCTCACCCTCGCCGGCCTGACCGTCTCACGCGGCGAGCGGCGACTGTTCGACGGTCTCGACCTGACTTTGCGCGCCGGCGAGGTGCTGGCCCTGACGGGCGCAAACGGGGCGGGCAAGACCAGCCTGCTGCGCGCGATCGCCGGCCTGCTGCGGCCCGACGCCGGCACGGTCGCCTTCCAGGACGGCGACGGCAATCGGCTGGACGAACGACAGGCGCGTGGACGCGAAACTCATTTTCTCGGCCATCTGGACGGGCTGAAGGGCGGCCGCACCGCGCGCGAGGAGCTGGGGTTTCAGTGCGACTGGCTGGGCCACACCCAGTACGGCGTCGACCACGCCGTCGCGGCCTTCGGCTTGAAGCCCCTCATGGACCTTGAGGTCCGGCGTCTTTCGGCCGGTCAGCGCCGTCGCCTAGCCATGGGCCGGCTGGTCGGATCGCCGCGCGCCCTGTGGCTGCTGGACGAGCCGATGGCGCCGCTGGACGCGCGTTGGCGCGAAGCCTTCGCCGAGCAGATGCAGCGTCATCTGGACGCCGACGGCCTGATCGTCGCCGCCGTCCACGACCCCCTGCCGCTGCCGACCCGCGCTCTCGATCTGGGGGCGCTGAAGTGATCCGCCGCGTTGTCGATCAGGAACCCCGTCCGCCCGGCCTGCGCGGCGCGACGCGCGTGCTGCTGGAGCGCGAACTGGATTTGGCCTGGGGCGGGGGCGGCGGCCCCTTGCTGGCCTGCGGCTTCTTCGCCTGCCTGACCGCCATACTGCCGCTGGCGGCCGGCGGCGATCCGCGCACGCTCGGCCCGGTCGCCGGCGGCGTCGCGTGGTTGGCGCTCGCCCTGGCGTCCCTGCTGTCGCTGGAGCGGCTGTTCGAGCGTGACATGGAGGACGGGGCGCTGGATCTGCTGGCCCTCGGCCATCTGGCGCTGGAGCAGGTCGTCTTGATCAAGGCCCTGGCGCAGTGGATCGCCGTCGGTCTGCCGCTTGCCCTGACCGCCCCCGTCGCCGCCCTGGCGCTTGGCCTGCCCGCGTCGCTGACGCCCCTGGTCGCACTGACCGCCCTGATCGGCGGCGCAGGCTTCGCCTTCACCGGGGCGCTCGGCGCCGCCCTTGCGCTGGGCGCAAAGCGTGGCGGGCTGCTGATCGCCGTCGTCGTCCTGCCGCTCTTCATTCCGCCTGTCGTCTTCGGCGCCGGCGCCCTGGAGCGCGCCGGATCGGGTCAGCCGATCGGCCCGGCGCTGGCCTTGCTCTGCGCCTACGTCCTGTTCGCCGCCGTCGTCGCCCCCTTCGCCGGGGCCGCCGCCGTTCGCAACGCGCAAGGGTGAGCTTGCCCGCCGTCCATTCGTTGCGTAAGCGCTGAACCGATGTTCGGCCTGTCCAATCCGCAGCGCTTCATGGCCTTCACCGGCCCGTTGACGCCCGTTCTGTGGGGGCTCGCCGCCGTGCTGCTGGCCGTCGGCGCCTGGCTCAGCTTCACCGTTCCGGCCGATTATCAGCAGGGCGACACGGTGCGGATCATGTTCGTCCATGTGCCTGCCGCCACCCTGGGCCTGGGCGCCTATGCCGCGCTGGGCGTATCCAGCTTTTTTGCGCTGGTCTTCCGTCACGCCCTGGCCGACGCCGCCGCCCGCGCCGCCGCCCTGCCGGGCGCCGCCTTCACGGCGCTCGCCCTGTTCACCGGCTCGCTGTGGGGCCAGCCGATGTGGGGGACCTGGTGGGTGTGGGACGCGCGCCTGACCAGCGTGCTGGTGCTGTTTCTCTTCTACCTCGGCTATATGGCGCTGAGAGCCTCGATCGACGACGAGCAGAAGGCTGGGCGCGCCGCCGCCGTCCTGGGTCTGGTCGGCCTGATCAATCTGCCGATCGTGAAATTCTCGGTCGATTGGTGGAACACCCTGCATCAGCCCGCCAGCTTCCTGACGCCTGGCTCCTCGGGCCTCGACCCCGTCTATCTGCCGCCCTTCCTGACCATGCTTGCGGCCTATGGAGTGCTGTTCGCGGCCCTGTGGCTGACCGCCATCCGCACCGAGATCCGCCGCCGCCGCGTCATGGCGCTGCGCGCCCGTCTGGCTCAGGAGGCCTGAAGCCATGCTCGACCTCGACATGACCCCCTACGCCGCGTTCGTCTGGCCCGCCTGGGGCGTCAGCGCCCTGGTGCTGATCGTCCTGACCGTCCGCGCCGTCATCGCCTCCCGCAAGTGGAAGCGCGAACTTGCCCGGCTGGAAGCAGACCAAGCTCTCTCGTCAGAAGCGGCAGACTCAACCCGTCCTCAAGCAGCGCGAAGCGCGTTAGGACAACAAAAATGAACCGCTGGCTGGCCCTGATCCCGCTGGCGGTGCTCGCGGCGCTGGCGGCCCTGTTCGTCGGCTGGTCGCTGAAGCGCGACCCGGCGTTCAAGCCCGACGCCCTGGTCGGCCAGACCATCCCCGAGACGGTCCTGCCCCTGCTGTCGGGCGACCAGGCGGGACCGGGCAATCTGGACCTGAAGACCGCCGGCGTCGGTCGGCCCATGCTGGTCAATGTGTTCGCCTCCTGGTGCGCGCCGTGCCGGATCGAACACCCCAAGCTGCTGGCGCTGAAGGCGCGCGGCGTCGCCGTGGTCGGCATCGCCTACAAGGACGAGCCGGTCGCCACCCGCGCCTTCCTCGACGAACTCGGCGATCCCTATTCGATGGTACTGGTGGATCGCGAAGGTCGGGCGGGCCTCGACCTCGGCATCTCCGGCGTGCCCGAGACGTTCGCCGTCGACGCCTTGGGGCGCATCACCGCCAAACAGTCCGGCCCGCTGCTGGACGACGCCGACATCGACCGACTGGTCGCCTCCATGCAGACCCCGCCCCGTCCCGCGCCGACCAAGCGGTGAGGCGGCGTTAACCCTTTTTCGAGGGTTTGCGTTAACCATGTCGGCATGAGCGCGATTCGTCCCGGCCTGCCGCTGAACACGCCCGCCCCGGGCCTTGACCTGCCAAGCGCCCGAAGCGCCCAGGCGGCGTTCTTCCGCGCTGCCCTGAACCAGAACGCGGTGGAGCAGACTGCGGCGCCCAAGCCGCCGGTCCCGGCCGCCGCCGTCATGTCCACGATCCGAACCGCCAACCCGGCCCGGCCGGTGGAGGCGCCCCCCGTCCCGGCCCAGCGCGAGGAGCCGCGGATCATGCGCCCCGGCTCCTACCTCGACATCCGGGTCTGATCAGTTCCAGCCGCGGCTGGCGATATACTGCTGCAACGCCTCGATCCGGGTCGCGTCCGACGGGTGGGTCGAGGCGAACTGCGGCGTCTGGGTCTGACGCTGCGCCGCCATCAGTCGCCATAGCGCCACCGCCTGCGACGGCTTGAAACCGGCCCCGGCCATATAGTCCACGCCCAGACGGTCGGCCTCCAGCTCGTCGCGCCGCGAATAGGGCAGCAGCAGCCCGTACTGGGCGGCCAGACCGCCATAGGCGTTGACCGCATCTCCATATCGACCCGCCGCCCCGCCGAGGGCCGCCAGACCGACGCTGGTCACCGTCTGGTTCGAGGCGCGCTCGGCCGCATGGTTGGCGACGACGTGCCCGATTTCGTGACCGATCACGCTGGCCAGCTGGTCGTCATTCTGGACCAGGGCCAACAGGCTGGTCGTCACGCCGATCTGGCCGGACGGCAAAACGAAGGCGTTGGGGCTGGCCTCCGTGAATACTGCATAGTCCCAGGTCCGACCGCCCAGACCCGCCGCCTGGACCAGACGGTCGCCGACGCGCCGAATCCGGTCGACCTGCGCGCCGGTCGTCATCACGCCTGGCTTGACGATGGCCTCGCGCCAGGCCGCCGTCGACTGCTGCGACAGGGCGGCGTTGTCCACCAGCAGCAACTGATTGCGGCCCAGGGCTTCGTTATAGGCGCAGGCGGACAGGGCCGAGGCCGCGACGGCGGCGGCCAGGACAAGGGCGGAACGGCGGGGCAGGATCACGGAAGCGACCTCTTCGAGCAGGACGAAACAGCAAGGCAAATGGTCGCGCTGCGCTTGTGGTTCCACCGGCACTCGATCGGCGTCGCGCCCAACAGGGTCCGGCACGCCTCCGCTTCGGCCGCCAGGGCCTTGCGCTTGGCCTCACCGAACTTCTCCAGTGTGCGGTAGGGCATGGCCAGCCGCACATTGTCCCGCAGCCGGCCGCGGTTGCGCTCCAGAAAGCCCCAATACAGCCGGTTGAACGGACAGGCCGCGTCGCCGCTCTTGCTCTTCACGTCATAGCGACACGCCCCGCAATAATCGCTCATCCGGTCGATATAGGCCCCGGAGGCGGCATAGGGTTTGGACCCCACGATGCCCCCGTCGGCGAACAGGGCCATGCCGCGGGTATTGGGCATCTCCACCCATTCATAGGCGTCGGCATAGACGCACATATACCAGTCATCGACCTGATCGGGATGCACGCCCAGCAGCAGGGCCAGATTGCCCGTCACCATCAGCCGCTGGATATGGTGGGCGTAGGCGTTGTCGCGCGTGGTCTTCACCACGTCGGCGACACAGGCCATGTCGGTTTCACCGGACCAGTAGAACCAGGGCAGCTTGCGGTCCGCATCCAGGAAATTGCGCGCCCGATACTCCGGCGCCTTGAGCCAGTAGATGCCGCGCACGAACTCGCGCCATCCCAGGATTTGCCGGATGAAACCTTCGACCGCATTCAAGGGCGCCTTGCCCGCCCGATAGACCGCCTCGGCGCGCTTGCAGACGTCCAGCGGGTCCAGCAGGCCCAGGTTGATCGAGGTCGAGATCAGCCCGTGCCACATCCAGGGCTGACCCTCGGCCATTGCATCCTGCCAGTCCCCGAATGAGGGCAGGACATCCTTCAGGAAGTGCTGCAGCGTCGTCTTCGCTTCGTCCGCCGTCGTGGCCCAGCCGAACCCGTCCAGCGATCCGAAATGGTCGCCGAACAGCCGCTCCACATCCGCCATCGCCTCGTGCGCCACGGCGTTGGGCGGGATGCGCAGGCGATCGGGCGGCGTCACGCCCTTGGCCAGCTTCTTGCGGTTCTCGGCGTCATAGTTCCAGCGCCCGCCCTCCGGCTGATCGTCGTCCATCAGGATGCCGGTCGCGCGGCGCATCTCGCGATAGAAGAACTCCATGCGCAGCTGCGACTTGCCCGAGGCCCAGCGACGGAAACGGTCGTGACTGCTGATGAAGCGGCGATCCTCGCGAATCTCGACCGGTCGCCCCGCCCCTTCCGCAAAGGCGGCCAGATGCTCGGCCAGCCGCCACTCGCCGCATTCGGTCATCACCACCGTTTCATGAGCGCCGTCGTCCAGCGCCCGGGCCAGTTCGCCGGTGATCGAGCCGCTGTTGTCAGCATCGTCGATCCGCACATAGCGCACATTGACGCCCCGCCCCTTCAGCCGCTCGGCGTGATTGCGCATGGCGGCGAAGACCAGGGCCAGCTTCTGCTTGTGATGCCGGACATAAGTCGCCTCGTCGCGAACCTCGGCCATCAGAACCGTGTCGGCGTCCGGGTTCAGATCCTTCAGCGCCGACAGGTCGTCCGACAACTGATCGCCCAGCACCAGCCTAAGCACGGACATGCGTTATTCCCATCACCGGGCCCATTTGCGAGCGAGAGATTGAAGTCGAGGACGCAGGCGCAGAAACACCCGGTACGCTTTCTCCAACGCCGCAAGGACCCAGGGGATGCGTGCGGCCAGGCCCACTGGGCGCAACAGCGGTATGGCCCGCCACATCGCCGCGAACGCCGCCGCACCCGACAACAGCCTGCCGTTCTCCGTTGCGTGGAATCGCGCCAGCAGCGTCTCGCGGTCCAGCGGGCAGCTCGTCTGACCGTCCGACACATCGACGAAGCGGATCGCGCCGCGTCGATCCAGCCGCCGCATCAAGGCGATCTCGCGTCGGCACAGAGGACAGCCGCCATCGTACCAGACAAGCAAGGGGTTCATGACGGTCGAAGGCTCTCGGCGACGGCGAACGGGCTCGCCATCCTATACGGGCGTCCTCTACAGTCTGGATCGCAACCCGCCTCCACAGGTGTCCGATGACGATTGAACCCACCGGCCGACATCGCTTGCCGCCGCTCGCCCGCATCCTGGGTTTCGCCGGCCTGCTGCCCCAGGCGGCGGCGGTCGCCGTTCTTCTTGCAGGCGATGCGCACCAGAAGACCGCCGCCCTCGGCCTGGCCTATGCCTACGCCGCCCTGATCTTCAGCTTCTTGGGCGGCGTCTGGTGGGGACTGGCGGCCGCGACGGGCCTGAAGGCGCCCAAATGGGTCTGGATCGCGTCTGTGGCGCCCTCGCTTGTCGCGCTGGCGACCAGCATCTTCCGGATGGCAGGTCCCGATCCGGCCGTGGTGCTGGTCGTGCTGGGCGTCCTCATCGCCGCCAGCATCCTGGTCGATCTGAAGCTGAAGGCGGCCGGTCTGACGCCCGAGGGCTGGCTCGCGCTGCGGGCGCCGCTGTCGATCGGTCTGGGCGTGCTGACGCTCGTCGCCGGACTGATATGAAAACATCTTAGGCAGCGGGCAAAAAATCGGGGCCTGCCGCAACCGACAGGCCCCTGATTTTATTCGTCTCGACTTGGAGCGGGCGAAGAGATTCGAACTCTCGACCCCAACCTTGGCAAGGTTGTGCTCTACCACTGAGCTACGCCCGCACTCCGTAGGAGCTAGGTGCGCTCCCCGTCGAGGAGGGGGCGTATAGCGGAGGGTTGATCGGTCCTGCAAGAGGTTTTTTCGGGCTATCGCGCTTCGCGCTGCTTGAGCCCTGTAAATGCCCCCACGGTCACCGTCGGAACGCTCCGCTGCTCGCCGCCCAAGCGCTTTTGCGCTCAAGCAGCGAGCCGCCGCGCGGTGAGCGTAGCGCCCTTCCGCGCCTCAGCGCGGCGCCAGCCTGATGGCGCCGTCCAGGCGGATGCATTCGCCGTTGATGTAGACGTTTCTAGCCAACTCCAGCACCAGCGACGCATAGTCGGCCGGCGTGCCCAGACGGCTGGGGAAGGGGATGGCGGCGGCCAGGGCGTCCTGGATCTTCTGGTCCATCCCAGCCATCATCGGCGTCCACATGATGCCGGGCAGGATGGTGTTGCAGCGCACCCCTTCCTGAGCCAGATCGCGCGCGATCGGCAGGGTCATGGCATAGACGCCGCCCTTGGACGCCGAATAGGCCGCCTGGCCGATCTGGCCGTCCTGCGCCGCTACCGAGGCTGTGTTGACGATCAGGCCGCGCTCGCCGTCCGCCATCGGCTCCAGCGTCACCATGCCCGCCGCCGACTGCGACAAAACGCGGAAGGTGCCGAACAGATTGACCCGCACGGTGCGCTCGAACTGAGCCATGTCGTGGGCATTGATCTCGCCGGTGTCCTTCTTGCGCGAGACGGTCTTCTGGCCCGTGGCGATGCCGGCGCAGTTGACGGTCAGACGTTCCTGGCCATGGGCGGCGCGGGCCTTTTCGAAGGCGGCGGCGACCGAGGCGTCGTCGGTCACGTCCACCTGGCAGAAGACGCCGCCGATCTCTTTCGCGATTTCCTCGCCGCGTTCGGCGTTCAGGTCGAACAGGGCGACCTTCGCCCCCGTCGCCGCGATGGCGCGCGCGGTGCCTTCGCCCAGGCCCGAGGCGCCGCCGGTGACCACTGCGGCGATGGTGTTGTCGAGTTTCATCCTGATCGTTCCTATATTGTCGTGAACCTGAGTTTCGTTTGAGGATTTAGCGGCCATGACCGCCAAAGCCAAACCCGCCGATCCATCGGATATCCTGGACCCGAAAAAGGCGCTCGTGCCGTCGGTGGTGAAGATCAACGAGGCCCGCGTGGCCAAGGGCTTCTGGCCCAAGATCCAGCGCACGGCCGCCCGCATCCCTTTTGCGGACCAGGCCCTGGCCGCCTGGTACGCCGCGCGCGATCCGCAGACGCCGATGGCGGCCAAGGGCATGATCTTCGCGGGTCTGGCCTATTTCGTCATGCCGGTGGACGCCATTCCCGACATCTTCGCGGGCATCGGCTATACCGACGACGCAGCCGTCATCACCGCCCTGCTGGCCCTGGTCGGCGCCAACATCAAACGCCGCCACCGCGACCAGGCCGAGGACGCGGTGCAGCGGCTGAAGGCGAAATGACGATCAGCCTCGCTTGGCGATTTTAGAATCCGTCATCCTCGCCCTTGTGGCGAGGATCCATACGCCCGGTGCGTCCGCATCGTGCGGAGTCGGCGAATACCGGGATTATGGATCCCAGGGACAAGCCCTGGGATGACGAAAGTGGTAGCGGTCCGTCCTTCAGCTCTCGACCGTCACCACGATCTTGCCAAGCGCCTGACGGTCGCCCAGGGCTTTGATCGCCTCGCCGGCCTTTTCCAGCGGGAAGGTTTTGGACACGCGCGGCCTGATCTTGCCGTCGGCGTACATCTGCATCAGTTCGGCCATATTGGCGGCGTGGGCCTTGGGATCGCGCATCACCGCCGCGCCCCAGAAGACGCCGATCACCGATACCGACTTCAGCAGCGTCAGGTTCAGCGGCAGGGACGGAATGCCCGCCGGGAAGCCGACCACCAGATAGCGCCCGTTCCAGTCCATGGCCCGCAGCGCCGGATCGGCGTAATCGCCGCCGACGGCATCATAAACGACGTCCGCGCCGTCGCGGCCGGTCGCCAGCTTGAACTCGCCCGACAACTCCTTCTGCGCCGCCTTGTCCATCGGTCCCGACGGATAGATCAGGCCGTTGTCGGCGCCCAGTTCAAGCGCGAACTCGACCTTGTCGTTGGTCGATGCGGCGGCGACCACCTTGGCCCCCATGGCCTTGCCCAGTTCGACGGCGGCGGCGCCGACGCCCCCGGCCGCACCCAGCACCAAGAGGGTTTCGCCCGCCTTCAGCTGCGCCCGGTCCTTCAGCGCATAGTAGCTGGTGCCGTAGGTCATGATCAGGGCCGCCGCCTCCTCGAAGCTCATGGCGTCGGGGATGGGGATGACCGTCTCGGCCCGCACCGCCAGCCGCTCGACCAGCCCGCCCCAGCCCGGCACGGCGATGACCCGGTCGCCCTTGCGCACGCCCTTGACGCCCTCGCCCACCGCCTCGACCACGCCGGCGACCTCGGCGCCCGGCGAGAAAGGCCGCTCGGGCCGGAACTGATATTTGTCCTCGATGATCAGGGTGTCGGGATAGTTGATCCCCACCGCCTTGACCTCGATGATCACCTCGCCCGCCTTGGGCGTCGGGTCGAGCACGTCTTCCACCACCAGGGTTTCGGGGCCACCAGGCGTCTTGGACAGAACAGCGCGCATCAAAGTTTCCTTTCTTGGCCTATCGCGCTTTGCGCTGCTTGAGGCCGTTTTCCCTGGACCGACATGGCGCGGCCTTCATCGCGACGCTAAAGAGCGCCACGCCCGTTTGAAAGAGGCGATAAGGACAAGGCTCAGGAAGACGACATGACCGCCCTCATCCTCCACGGCGGCGCCGGCGCGCGGCGCGAACGCAACTACGACGCCGAGGTCGTGCACATGCGCGAGGTGGTGGAAGCCATGAAGGTTCGTCTGGACGCGGGCGACAGCGCCCTGGATGTCGCCACCGCCGCCGTCGTCATGCTGGAGGATTCGGGCCTCTATGTCGCGGGCAAGGGCGCATCCCCCAATCTCGCCGGCGCCTATGAGCTGGACGCCAGCATCATGGACGGATCGACGAAACGCGCCGGCGCCGTCGCCGCCCTGCAAGGGTTCCGCAATCCCGTCGTCGCCGCCCGCGCGGTTATGGATCGCACCCCCCACGTCATGCTGGTGGGCGACGGCGCGGCCCTGTTCGCCCACGACCAGGGGCTGGAACTCATCGCCGACGAGGCCGCCTGGTTCACCGGCGCGGGCAAGGGCGAGGACAACCATCCGCCCGGCACGCTCAGCCACGGCACCGTCGGCGCCTGCGTGCTGGACAGCCAGGGCCGTCTCGCCGCCGCCACCTCGACCGCCGGCGTGTTCGGCAAGATGCCGGGCCGCGTCGGCGACACGCCGATCCCCGCCGCCGGAACTTGGGCCGACGCCCACGCCGCGACCTCCTGCACCGGCCAGGGCGAGTATTTCATCCGCGTCGCCGCCTCCGCCCAGGTCGCCTGGCGCGTCGCCGCCGGTCAGTCGCTGGCCGAGGCGACCCAGGCCGTCATCGACGAGATCGGCCAGATGGGCGGCGACGGCGGCATGATCGCCCTGGACGCCGCCGGAAACATCGCCGCCCCCTTCAACAGCCAGGGCATGAAGCACGCCTGGCTGACGCCCGCCGGCGAGATCGGCGTCCAGGTCTTCCGCGACTAGGTCTTGGCGGACATCACTTCGGAAATGGTGGTCAGCAGCACCTTCAGATCGACAGGCTTGCTGACCACCGCATCCATGCCCGCGGCCAGATAGCTCTCGACCTGCTCCACCATCGCATTGGCCGTCAGGGCGATGATCGGCGTGCGGACCAGCCCCTGGTCGGTCTCGCGCTGCCGGATCGTCCGGGTCGCCGTGGGACCGTCCATGTTCGGCATCTGCACATCCATCAGGATCAGGTCCCAGTCGCGCGTTTGCGTCGCTTCGACCGCCTGAAGACCATCATCGACAATCTCGACCACGATCCCGACCTGGCTCAGAAGGCCCCGGATCACCTGCTGATTGACCGGGTGGTCCTCCGCGACAAGCACCCGCAGCGCCCGCTCCGGCTCGGCGTCAGGCGCATCCTCTTCGGTCTTCAACGGCTGAGCGGGTTTCAGCGGCAGCGTGACGACGAAGGTCGCCCCTTCGCCCGCCTCGCTCTCCACCTCGATCCGGCCGCCCATCATCTCCACCAGGGTCGCCACGATCGAAAGGCCCAGCCCGGCCCCGTCGCGCCGGTCGACGGCCGCCGCCTCGATCTGGGCGAAGCGCGTGAAGAGCTGACCGATCTGGTCCGCCGGTATGCCCCGCCCCGTGTCCGACACGCGGAACACCGCCCCGGCGTCGGTCAGCGCGACCTCCAGCGCCACCTGCCCCTCGGCTGTGAACTTGATGGCGTTGGACATCAGGTTAAACAGGATTTGACGCAGCCGGACCGGATCGGCGCTGACCCAGCCCAGGTCCGGCGACACGACGTGGAAGGCCAGGCCCTTGCTTTCGGCCAACGGCCGCAGCGTCTCAGTGACCTCGTGCACCAGGGCGTCCGTATCGATGGGCTGCGGCACGATCTCCAGTTGCCCCTCTTCGATCCGCGACAGGTCCAGGATCTGGTTGATCAGGTCCAGCAGCGTGTGGGCCGACCGATCCAGAATCTCCAGTCGCGCCTTCTGCCGACCCTCCAGCGCGTCGCCCGCCATGATCTGCGCCATGCCAATGACGCCGTTCAGAGGGGTGCGGATTTCGTGGCTCATATTGGCTAGGAAACGGGATTTGGCGGCATTGGCCTCGTCCGCCTCCAGACGCGCGCACCGGGCGGCGTCGCGATCCCGCACGGCCGCCTCATGCGCCGCCTGCACGTCCATCAGCAACGCCTTATTGCGCTGGTCCGCCGCGAACAGGTCGCACCACAGGGCGTGGGTCGCGCGCGAGATGATGAACAGGATCGTCGCCAGCATCACGAAGGCCGCCGCCACCGCCAGACCGTGCGGCCCGATCAGCGAGGGATAGATCACGACCAGCACGGTCGCGCAGATCGGCGCCGCCGCCAGCGCCAACAGCCGAGGCGCCGCGCTGAACTGAACGAAGGCCACGCCGATCGACCAGACCTGGATCAGCACCACTACCAGCATCACATCGGCGCGGGGGTTCATCAGCCAGGCGATCAGCGGGCCGGACACCCCCAGGGCGAACCGGATCGCCACGATGGCCATCAGCAGCGGCGGCCAGCCCGCGATGGGCGCCTCAGCCTTCTGGTAGCGCCTGACGCGCCCTTGCGCCCAGGCATCGAACGCCATGCCGACGAGGGCGAACCCCAGCCCCACCCACGGCTGCCCGAGGGCCGCCAGGATCAGCCCGGCGGACGCCCAGCTGCCGTAGAGAACGGCGGGCGGAGTAACCATATTTTGCAGGACGAAGGCCCAGACCGCGATCTTTTCGTCGGAGACAGAAGTCGCTTTCGCTCGTCTCGGCACGCGTCCTCGGCTTGGGTGGTCGCTGGATTGCGACCTATCGGCGAATAGAGCGCCGTCGGGGGTTTGTCCATCAACGGCCTTGCTTAATCCGTTTCATTACAGGTCGGTAAGGTGCAAGACGCCCAATCGCTGATACGGTCTCGGCGCCCGGCGTCCCGGGCTTCGGAGCCCTTCATGAAATCCCGCCTGATCGCCACAGCCGCCGCCTCGGCCCTCCTTCTCGGCCTCGCCGCCCCCGCCTTCGCAGAGGGCGCCGCGCCCGCCGCGGCCGCCGCTCAATCGACCGGGCAGGCGCCGCAGGGCGTGACCGTGCCCCCGCTGGGCTTCACCAAGCGCGTCCTGGCCAATGGGCTGGAGGTTTATTCGGCGCGTGACGCCGACACCTCGAACGTCACGGTCCAGGTCTGGTACAAGGTCGGCTCCAAGGACGACCCGGCCGGCCGCTCGGGCTTCGCCCACCTGTTCGAACACCTGATGTTCAAGTCCACCACCAACCTGCCGCCCGAGACCTTCGACCGGCTGACCGAGGATGTGGGCGGCTCCAACAACGCCTTCACCGCCGACGACACCACCGCCTATTTCGAGACCGTGCCCGCCAACCATCTGGAGCGGATGCTGTTCGCCGAGGCCGACCGCATGGGTTCGCTGGTCGTGGACGAGCCGACCTTCGTCGCCGAACGCGACGTGGTGAAGGAGGAATACCGCCAGCGAATCCTGGCCAACCCCTACGGCCGCCTGTTCGGTCTGTTCGTGCCCGAGACCATCTATCAGGACAGCCCCTATCGCCGTCCGGGCATCGGCTCGATCGAGGAGCTGGAGGCCTCGTCGCTGGAGGACGTGCGCCGCTTCCACGCCACCTATTATCGTCCCGACGCCGCCTATCTGATCGTGGCCGGCAACTTCGACCAGGCTCAACTGGACCGCTGGGTCGATCAGTATTTCGGCCCGCTGAAGAACCCGACCACGCCGATCCCGACCAACAATGTCGTCGAGCCCGAGCCGACGGGTCCGCGCAACGTCACCTACTATGCGCCCAACGTGCCGCTGCCGGCCGCCGTCGTCGCCTGGCCGACGGTGAAATACGCTGACGCCGACCGCGCCGCCCTGACCGTTCTGGACGGCATCCTGTCCACCGGCGAATCCAGCCGCCTGTATCGCTCGTTGGTCTATGACAAGCAGATCGCGGCCCAGATCGGCTCGACCCCCGACTTCTCGCAGCAGGCCGGCAATCTGTCCGCCCTGGCCATCATGGCTCAGGGCCATACGGCCGAGGAAGGCATCGCCGCCCTGAACGAAGAGATCGGCAAGCTGCGCGATGTTCCTGTCACCGCCGAGGAACTGGCCGAGGCCAAGAACGAACTGGTCGCCGACGCCCTGCGCAGCCGCGAGACGGTGGATGACCGCGCGACCGCCCTGGGCTTCTCGCTGATCAACACCGGCTCGGCCGCCGCCGCCGACGATGAGGTCGCTCAGATCCAGGCCGTCACCGTCGCCGACATTCAGCGCGTCGCCCGCAAGTATCTGACGCCGCAACGCCAGTCGACGATCACCTTCCTGGCCGCCGACGACCAGAACCCCGCCTCGGTCCAGAAGATGAACGTGGACGCCCCCGTAAAGGTCGCCGACCTGGCCCCCGCCGGTCCGCCCGCCGTCCTGCTGCCCGAGGCGGAGCGCAAGCCCCTGCCCCAGCCGGGCGCCGAGGTGGCGCCCGTGACGCCGACCGTCGCCGATTTCCGGCTCGATAACGGCCTGCGCGTTTTGGTCGCCCCGACCGACGGCGTGCCGCTGGTCTCGGCCCGCCTCAGCTTCGACGCCGGTTCGTCCGATGATCCGACGGGCAAGGCCGGCGTCGCCGCCATGACCGCCGCGCTTCTGACCCAGGGCACAAAGACCAGGACCGCGCCCGAGATCGCCACCCAGATCGAACAACTGGGCGCCAGCGTGGGCGCATCGGCCGGGGTCGACTTCTCGAACGTCTATGCCAACGCCCCCTCGAACGCCTTCCCGGCGACCGTCGCCCTGATGGCGGATCTGGTGAAGAACCCCACCTTCGCCGGCGAAGAGCTTGAACGTCAGCAGGCCCAGACCCTGGACGGCCTGCGCGTCGCCCTCAGCCAGCCGGCGTCCATCGCCGGCATGACGGTCGGCCGCGTCATCTACGGCGACGCCCCCTATGGCGCGACGATCACCCAGCAGACTGTCCCGGCCATCACGGCGGCCGACGTCGCCGCCTTCCACGCCGCGCGCTACCGGCCGTCGGACGCGACCCTGGTCTTCTCGGGCGACATCACGCCGGCCGCCGCCCGCGCCCTGGCGCAACAGACGTTCGGCGACTGGCGTCCGGCCGGCGCGGCCCCGGCCGCTGCGACCAATCCGGCCGGCCAGCCCCTGGCGCCGCGCATTGTCGTGGTGAACCAACCCGGCGCCGGTCAGGCCGCGGTCGTCGCCGCCGTTCGCGGCGTGTCACGCACCGATGCGGACTTCTTCCCGCTGACGGTCGGCAACACCCTGCTGGGCGGCGGCTTCTCGTCGCGCCTGAACCAGGAAATCCGCATCAAGCGCGGTCTGTCCTACGGCGCCTCGTCGTCGCTGGGCGCACGGGCGGATGCGGGCCTGTTCACCGCCTCGACCCAGACCAAGAACGAGACCGCCGACGAGGTCGCCGATCTGATCCTGGCCGAGATCGCCAAACTGGGAACCGAGACCCCGACCCAGGCCGATCTGGCCCCGCGCCGCGCCACCCTGATCGGCGGCTTCGGCCGCTCGCTGGAGACGGTGGACGGCCTGGGCGCCCTGGTCGCCAACCTGGCGCTCTATGATCTGCCGATGAGCGACCTCGCCGACTACGCCGGCCGTGTTCGCGCCGTCACGCCGGAACAGGTCGAGGCCGCCTTCGCCGAACACCTGCCGGTCAACCGCGCCAGCCTGGTCATCGTCGGCGACGGCTCGAAGTTCCTGGACGATCTGCGCGCCAAACACCCTAACCTCGAAGTCATCGAGGCGGGCGCCCTGAACCTGAACACCGGCTCGCTCAAGTAAGGCCGGATCGGCAAGCCCCCTCCTTCCCTTGCGGCGAAGGAGGGGGATCGGCCGCCAGCCGTCCTATTTTCAGAACCGAAGTCGTCTCTTTTCAGGGACTTTCGGGCCGCCGTCGACAATCACCCATACAGGCGTCGAACGGGGATATGATCCATCCCTGATCTTTGACATCGCGATCCCCACGCCGAGCCCTTGGGTCTCAAGGTCGGGTCCGACCGGCCTCAACAATTGCACGCGTTCAATTCGAGCGCAGATTTATCCGTTAGCTTTCCGCCTCTTCGCGCCGAATCGCACGCCATTGCACCTTTTTCGTCGGGTGCAATTTCCGTCCGCTAGACCGACAGACACACCACCTGGGCCACGCGCAGGTCGCGCCTCAGCCGGTTGGATACCTGGCCGTAATCCTCGGTCGTGATGGTCTGGCCGCGCGCGTCGTCGGCCGGCGTCTGTTCGCCGCGAATGGCCGGCCCGAAGGTTTCGGGCGCCGTCGTATAGATCCGGCCCCGCCTCGGCGCCTCGGCGATGGTGACGCCCACGACGCGGCCCTGCGCATCCAGGGCCGGCGCGCCGGACAGGCCCGACAACGTGCCCTCAAGCCCATTGGTGCGTCCGACCTCGGCCCAGGACAGCACCGGCTCGTCGCGCGCGCCGCGCCCGAAGACCTTCAGCGTCTCGCGCCCCAGCAGGCGTGACGTCACCTCGCCCGGACGCCCCTGAGGAAAGCCCGGATGGAAGGCGCGCTGCCCCTTGCGCAGCGGCGCCTCGACCGCGACCGGCAGCGCGGCGGGACCGCCGTCGGTGATCAGCAAGGCGACATCGGCGCGCGGCGCCAGACGAACGTCGGCCGCGACCGCCCGCCCTTCGCCGACCACCAGCGCCGGCTTGCGGCACCCCTCGACGACATGGCGCGCCGTCACCCAGCGCCCCCGTCCTGCGATGGAGAAAGCCGTGCCCGATGACGGCTTGAACGGCGCCTCGCCCGCATCGACCGTCACGGCGGCGTCGAAGGGGGTGATGGGGCCTAACAGCGCGCCCTCAGCCACATCGGTGCCGGCCTCCGCGACCGGCGGCGCATCGGCGTTCTCGCGCCGCCCCAGGGACACCGCCAGAAACACGGCCGCCACCGCTCCATAGATGGCCCAGTCCGGCAGGCGGGGAAACTGCATCGCTCCGGCCGATCAGCCGGTCAGCGCGGCGGACAGGATGACGGCCGTCGCCAGCTTGGCGCCCAGCAGCACCACCGCCGCCGAAATCTCGCCGTGGCGGATCCGCTCCGGCAGGCCCGTCAGCAACAGGTCCACGACCCGGAAGGCTAGAAGCTGCAGCACCACGGTCGCCACGCCCCAGATGGCGATGTCGCGCACCGACGTCGACACCGACAGCGATACCGCCAGCGGCACGGCCAACCCCACCAGAATGCCGGCGAAGGCGATGGCGGCGGCGACATTGCCCTGACGGATCAGGGCGACCTCCTTCCACGGCGTCAACAGGGCATAGACCGTCGCCCCCGCCGCAAGCAGCAGCAGGGTCACGATCAGGTGCATCACCATGACCGGGAAGCCCGAGGCGAAAGCCTGCACCTCGGCGCTGGAAAGGACGTTCGACAAGGAGGGGTCCATGCCCAGACGCCTTGCCCGATTGTCGCCCCAATCCGCAAGCGCGCTGCGGCCACACCTTGTGACTAAAGATTACAGGTCACCGTCGCCCCGGTTGTCTTTCCGGGCCTTCGCCAGGGCCGCGCTCTCGCGTTTCAGCGGCTTGGCGACGGGGCAGACCTCCTGGACATAGCCGTTAAGCGTATTGGTCAGCTGATCCGGGGCCAGGCTGTAGTGGACGTACTGGCCCTTCTTCTCGCTGGTCACCAGGCCTGCGACCTCCAGCACCGAGAGGTGCTGCGACACCGCCGGCTTGGAGATTTCGAACTTGGCCGCGATCTCCCCGGCCGTCAGATCGGCATGGGCCAGATAGGCCAGGATCTTGCGGCGGATGGGACTGGAGAGGGCTTCGAACACGCGTTGCATGACTGCGTATTTAAGCGATTTGCTAAGGGCTTGCCAGAGGCACGCTTCGGTGATTAAGTCATTACCTAAATACCTATCTGGAGCGTCGCCATGTCCGATCATGATTCCTGCGTCGTCAATCACCTGATCGAAACGCCGGGCAGCAGCCCGGTCGAGGGTCGCGTGGTCTGGGACCCGGTTCATTCGCTTTGGAACGGGGGGATGCTGGCCGCGACCCTGATCTTCGGCGCCGCGACCTTTAGCTTGGGGGCCCTGGCAGTGTTCGTGGTCACGACCGGCGCGACCCTGCTGCTGGGCCACTCGGTCGGGTTTCATCGCCGTATGATCCACGGCAGTTTCGACTGCCCCCTGTGGCTGGAGCGCCTGCTGTCCTGGTTCGGCACCCTGGTGGGTATGAGCGGGCCGTTCTGGATGATCCGCGCCCACGACCTACGCGACTGGGCCCAGCGCCAGTCGGACTGCCACGACTATCTAGCGCACCGCCGGCCGATGCTGATTGACGCGATCTGGCAGATGCATGGCCGTCTGGAGCTGGAACACCCGCCCGCCTTCGATCTGGGCCGGATCGGCCGCGACCCGGTGCATCGCTTCCTGGAGCGCACCTGGATGCTGCAACAGGTCCCGATCGCTGCCGTCCTGTGGCTGATGGGCGGCTGGGGCTTCGTGGTCTGGGGCGTCTGCGCTCGCGTCTCCATCAGCGTCATCGGCCACTGGTTCGTCGGCCATCTGGCCCACCGACGCGGCCCCCAGACCTGGCAGGTGATCGACGCCGGCGTCCAGGCCCACGACGTGCCTTGGGCCGCTATCCCGACCATGGGCGAGGCCTGGCACAACAACCACCACGCCTACCCCGGCTCGGCGAAGATCGGCCTCCATCCCGGCCAGAGCGACTGGGGCTACCGGTTCATCCAGTTGCTGGAGCATTTAGGCATGGCTTGGAATGTGCGGACGCCGGACGACATGACGGGGCGGCGGGCGGCGCTGACGGAGTTCCGCGTATGACCTACCAACTGAAGCACCCTTTCCTTGGGCTGCTGGCAGGCGCTCTCTTCGGTGGGTTTGTCGTGAGCCTCTGGTTCTCCGTGCCAGGCATTCTATCCGGCCTAGCTGAGGGTGAGCTGCGGCAAACACTCCAAGAGTTGCGAAACTTCATGCCGACCGTGATGATCATAGCTGCGATCATCTTCGCATTCGGCCTGATTTTCGTCGCCAGTCCGGCTTGGGTTTATCTACACAGCAGCGGCCGCACCCATCCCAAGCATGCCCTCCAGTTGGGCCTGGCGTCCTGCTTCGTCGTCAGCTTGGGCGTCTCACTTACGGCCTCCTTGGACATGGGACTGTTCGCTGTCGATGGGCGCGCCTTGATTCTGGATGGCAAACGAACCGTGTATGGCTGGTTCGTCCTCCTGAAGGATGCCGTCTTGTTCGCGAACTTGGGCGGAATGGTCGCCCTCGTCATATGGCGGGTGGCCTATCGGCGGGTCGTCACGCCGCCGCCTGCTCCGCCTTCCGGAGCGCCGACGCCCTGACCTTCTCGCTTTCGGACTTCAGCTGGCCGCAGGCGGCCAGGATGTCGCGGCCTCGGGGGGTGCGGATGGGTGACGCGTAGCCGGCCTTGTTCAGGATGGCGGCGAAGCGCTCGATCGTCTTCCAGTCCGAGCATTCGTATTCGACGCCCGGCCACGGGTTGAACGGGATCAGATTGATCTTGGCCGGAATGCCCTCAATCAGCTTCAGCAGGGCGCGCGCCTCTTCGGGGCTGTCGTTGACGCCCTTCAGCATGACGTATTCGAACGTCACCCGCCGCGCGTTCGACAGGCCCGGATAGGCCCGGATCGCCGCCATCAGCTGGTCCAGCGGGTACTTCTTGTTCAGCGGCACCAGCACGTCGCGAAGCGCATCGTTGGTGGCGTGCAGGCTGATGGCCAGCATGGCCGCCGTGCGGTCGCCCAAGGCCTGAAGCTGCGGCACCACGCCCGAGGTCGAGACCGTGATCCGACGGCGCGACAAGGCGATGCCCTCGTTGTCCGAGATGATGTCGATGGCGTCGGCGACGTGGTCCAGATTGTAGAGCGGCTCGCCCATGCCCATGAAGACGATGTTCGACAGGCGCCGGTCTTCCTTGGGCGACGGCCATTCCTCCAGATCGTCGCGCGCGACCTGGACCTGGGCCACGATCTCGGCGGCGGTCAGGTTGCGCACCAGCTTTTGCGTGCCGGTGTGGCAGAAGGTGCAGTTCAGGGTGCAGCCGACCTGGCTGGACACGCAAAGCGCGCCGGCCCGGCCGACGTCGGGGATGTAGACGGTCTCGATCTCGATGCCCGGCGCGGTGCGGATCAGCCATTTGCGCGTGCCGTCCTTGGACACCTGGCGTTCGACGACCTCGGGGCGGGCCAGGGTGAAATGCTCGGCCAGCTTGGCCTGCATGTCCTTGGCGACATTGCTCATGGCCGAAAACTCGGTCACGCCATAGTGGTGGATCCAGCTCCACACCTGGCTGGCGCGCATCTTGGCCTTCTCGGGCGGACAGACGTTCGCGTCGATCAGGGCCTGGCGCAGGCCGGCGCGCGTCAGACCGCTGAGGTTGACGGGCGCCTTGACGGCGGGCGCGTTAGAGACGCGCGAAAGATCGAGCGTGATGCTCAAGGCGGCGATCCTGCGTGAGGTTGAGCCGGCCTATATAGCACGGATCCCGGCGATTGCATGGCCGGGGCGGATTCGACCGCCTAGAGGCCCACGTCCCAGACGCCGGCGTCGCGCATCCGGGTCTCGCGCGCCTCCTCGGCCCGACCGCCCATGTCCTTGGCCATGCTGCGGATGGCGGTCGAAACGGTAGCCTTGTGAACGCCCGGCACGATCGCGTGGGCGAAAGCGGCGCCCGCCAGACCCAGCAGTTTGAAGCCGAAGCCGGCCGAGGCGGCCATGTGCTGCAAATAGGTCTCGTCGACCTCGCGCGGGTGGTCGCGGAACAGGCGGTCGAACGGGGCAGAGCCCGAATGGCGGCGGTCGATCGTCGTCTGACTCATGGCGGCGGCCTTCCCTGTTCCCGTAAGACCATGGTCACGCCGGACGGCTGGCGACGCAACCCCCATCGCGATCTGTTCATTGGACGTGACCGACACGCGACCTGCCCGCTCCAGACCCATCGTCAGAAATGAAAACTCGGTCTAGGGTCGGCGTTCGATCAAGGAAATGCCCATGCCGATCCGCCTTTCGCCCGCCTCTTCCATGGTCGTCGCCCTGGCCCTGCTGGCCTCAGCGACGCCGGTGCTGGCGCAGTCAGGCGCGGCAGGCCTGCCCTATGACGCCCGGCGCGGGGTCTTCAGCTTCTCGTCGGGGCTTGAGGGCTCGCTTCCGGCGGTGGTGCAGGTCACGACCCTGGGCCAGTCGCGCGGTCCCAGTTCGGACGCGGCCGATCCCAAACCCTACGCCTCCGGCTCCGGCGTCATCGTCGATGCGGCCGAGGGGCTGGTGATCACCAACAATCACGTCGTCGAGGGCGGGCGTAAGTTCACCGTCGATCTGACGGACGGCCGCCTGTTCGACGCCGTGCTGGTCGGGGCGGACAAGGCGACCGACATCGCCGTGCTGCGCATCACGCCCGACGGTCGGCCGCTGAACCTCAAACAGGTCCAGACGGTGGATTCCGACACCCTGCGCACCGGCGACCTGGCCTTCGCGGTCGGCTATCCGCTGGGCCTGGATCAGACCCTGACCATGGGCGTCATCTCGGGCCTGAACCGCTCGGGTCTGGGCGATGCGGTCGAGGACTATATCCAGACCGACGCGGCCGTGAACTCGGGCAACTCCGGCGGGCCGCTGCTGGACAGCCGGGGCCGGCTGATCGGCATCAACACCTCGATCCTGTCGGGGGGGCTCGGCGGCGGCAACGACGGCATCGCCTTCGCCGTACCGACGCGGATCATGCTCTACGTCGCCGACCAGCTGAAGAAGACCGGCGAGGTCAAGCGCGGCGCGACCGGGGCCATCTTCGGCTCGCTGAACGCCGAGCGCGCGCGCGACCTGCATCTGGGCATCGTGCGCGGGGCCGTTGTCGCCGATGTCGCGCCGGGATCGCCGGCCGAGCGCGCCGGCCTGCGCCACAACGACGTCATCACCCGGATCCAGGGCCGCCCCGTCGCCAACGCCGGCTCGGTCAACGCCACCATCGGCATCGCCGCGCCGGGCTCGGACCTCAGCGTCTCCTATCTGCGCGGCGGCCGCGAGGCGACCACTTCGCTGGCGGTCGAGACGCCCGCTGATCAGCCCGTAATCGTGGGGGCCCAGTCGGTGCTGGCCTATGGGGCGACCCTGCGAGACCAGGACGGCGGCGCCCAGGTCACGGCCGTCGCGGCCGGCTCGCCCGCCGCCCAGGCCGAACTGACGGCCGGCGATGTAATTACCGCCATCGCAGGCCAGCCTGTCGCGGACGCTCGCGCAGCCGCAACCGCCCTGCAGGGCGCATCGGGATCGGTCGAGACGACCGTGCTGAGAAACGGAGAGACCTTGAACCTGACCTTGTCGCTTTAGGCGGGGTCAGACGCCGACGCGGCGCTGCTGGCAGGCTCCAGACAGCGAAACGCCCGCCTTGCCAGGGAGGGGGAGGGGAAAGGCAGGGCGGGCGCTCGCTTGGAGGAAGCATCGGCCGCCGGAGCCCGTAAACTGGAAACATCCAGGGGGGCTGGGGGGGCTGTTCAGGATCCGGGACGCTTCCGAACTCCGACGAGCCGATGATCGATATTTCGTCGCGCATACGGGCGGGCGAAGGACCGAAACGGGGCCATTTCGTGTCTGCGTCGATTTCCTGGCCGCCCCTGGCGTCGCGCCTCCAGCGGCCTAAGTTGAAGCTATGAGCCTGAACCCTCACGACACGACGCCGGCGCCCGGCCCCGTCTTCTTCGACCGTCGCGAACTGGACCCGATCCTCAGGGTCTATGGCCGCATGGTCGCGCAGGGCGAATGGCGCGACTACGCCATGGTCGGGCACAAGGATTTCGCCGAGTTCGCCGTCTTTCGCCGCAGCGGCGACGCCCCGCTCTACCGCATCGAAAAGCGACCTGCCCTCCAGACCCGCCAGGGCCAGTGGGCCGTCATCGGCGAAGGCGGCCAGATCCTGAAACGCGGCCGCGATCTGGCCCAGGTGCTGCGCGTCTTCGACGGTCGCAAGTTCCAAGTGGTGGAGTGAAAACAAAAAGGGCCCCGCGAGGGGCCCTTTTCCTATCCGTCTTGCGACCGATCAGTTCCGGTTGCCGCCCATGAAGGCCAGCAGGAATTGGAACAGGTTCACGAAGTTGATGAACAGGCTCAGAGCGCCGAAGCCGGTGGCCACGCCCATCGCGTTCTGGTCGCCGCCAAGGGCGTAATAGGTCATCTTCAGACGCTGGGTGTCGTAGGCGATCAGGCCCGAGAAGATCAGCACGCCCAGGCCCGAGATGATCAGGTAGAAGGTCCCGGACTGCAGGAACATGTTCACGATCGAGGCGATGATCAGGCCGATCACGCCCATGATCAGGAAGGTGCCCATGCCGGTCAGATCTTTTTTGGTCGTATAGCCCACCAGGCTCAGACCGCCGAAGGCCGCCGCCGTCACCAGGAAGGTGGTGGCCAGCGAACCGCCCGTATAGCGCAGGAACAGGATGCCCAGGCCCGCGCCGATGGTGGCGACCACAGCCCAGTAGAGCATGTTCACGCCCTTGGCCGTCGGGTTCTTCATGAAGAACATCGAGCCGAACAGCATCACCAGCGGCGAAAACTGGACGATCATGCCCAGGATCGTCAGGCCGATCCGGCCGTCCGCCGTCTGGACGAACAGCAGTTGCTGCACCGCCGGCACATTGCCGGTGACATAGGCCAGGGCGCCGGCGACCACGAGGCCCAGAGCCAGTTTGTTGTAGACGCCCAGCATGAAGCTGCGCAGGCCGGCGTCGACCGACATGTCGGCCGTCTGCGGCAGAGGACGGGCGTAACCGTTGTTGAAATCGCTCATGGCGACGAACTTTCTCCGATTGGCCGGAGAGGCTTCTCCGGTCACAGGCTTTGAATATCGTGAGCCGAGGCCCGCGCTGCAAGGAAAACCGGACTTGGAGGCTTGTGTTCCGGCCGCTACTTTCGGTCGCATGCTTCGTCTGTTCACCGCCCTGACCCTGCCGCCCGACGTCGCAGAGACGCTGAAACGACGGCAATCGGGCTTGCCCGGCGCGAGGTGGCGGCCGCTGGACGCCCTGCACGTCACGCTCGCCTTCTATGGCGAGACCGACGAACGCCGCGCCGACGACCTGGCGTCGGAGCTGACGCGCGCGGCGGGCGGTCCGTTCGAAATCGCGCTGAAGGGCGTCGGCTGTTTTGGCGACGACCACCGCAGCCATACGCTTTGGGCCGGGGTCGAAACGCCCAACGAGCGCCTGTCGGTTCTGGCCGGGCGCTGCAAGGCCGCCGGAGAACGCGCCGGGATCGGCATGGAGGCGCGCACCTACAAACCGCATGTGACCCTGGCCTATCTGAAGACCCAGCCCAATCCCGACCGGCTCGGCGCCTGGGTGTCGGGGCATAATCTGCTGCATTCGCCGCCGATCCGCATCGATCGCTTCGGCCTGTATTCCAGCGTTTTGACCGACAGCGGCAGCCATTACGAACTGGAGCGGGAGTATCTGCTGTGAGCACTGCCGCCTACGCCCTGCCGCCCCATGTCGCTCTGGGGCCGACGCTGGAGACCGAGCGGCTGATACTGCGTCCACCGGCGGTTGAGGACTTTCCGCGCTGGGCTGAGTTCATGGCCGATCCCGAGACCGCCCGCTTCATCGGCGGGGTCCAACCCGCGTCCCAGGTCTGGCGTCTGATCTGCACCGTCGCGGGCATGTGGGCCCTGACCGGCGAAGGCATGTTCTCCATTCTGGAAAAGGAGACCGGCCAGTGGATCGGCCGCATCGGGCCGCTTCACCCCTATGGCTGGCCCGGCCGCGAGGTGGGCTGGAGCCTGCATCGCGACGCCACCGGCAAGGGCTATGCCGTCGAAGCGGCCGCAGCCACGATGGACTACGCCTTCGACGTGCTGGGGTGGGACGACGTCATCCACTGCATCGCGCCCGAGAACCTGCCCTCGGCGGCGGTCGCGACACGGCTGGGTTCGCGCAATCGCGGGCCGGGCGTCCTGCCCGAACCCCTTCAGAACATCGCCATCGATCTGTGGGGCCAGACGCGCGACGAATGGGCGACCAATCGGGCGCGCCTGAAGCCTTGACCACAACCGAACGCGTCGGCGCGACGTATCCCTCCAAACCGAATGAGGATACGCCCATGTTCCGCGCCAGCCTGATTGCCGCCACTTTCGCCCTCGCCGCCTTGCCGTCATTGGCGTTTGCGCAAGCGTCGAACGTCGATCTGAACCGGTTCGACGGCCGGTGGTTCGAGATCGAGCGCAATCACAACAACGTCCAGAAGGACTGCAGCCGGGCGCAGATCGACTTCGCGCCGCAGGGCGCCGCCGACCGCTACGCCATCACCGTGACCTGCACCCGGCGCGCCGATGGCAAGGTCGAGACGCTGCGCGCCAACGCCCGTGTCACCGACACCACGACCAATGCGAAGTTCCGGTTCAGCCTGACCGGCCTGCTCAGCTTCGGCGGCTTGGCGGGCCAGAACTACTGGGTCTACGACCATGCCCCGGACTACAGCTGGGCCATCATGGGTCTGCCGGACAAGTCGAACTGGTGGATCTGGCACCGCAACCAGAATGCCTCGCAGGCTGAGCGCGACCGCATCTTGAGCCGCGTTCGCGCCTTGGGCTTCAGCACCGGCCGTCTGGTCCACACCGGCCTCTAAGGCGCCGCTTGCGATAGGAACGTAGGCGGAACATAAGCTGTCGGCATGTCCGCCGTCGCCCATCTCGAACTCGTCTTCAGCCGTCCCGAGACCACCCTTTCGGTGACGCGCGGCGCGGCGCGGCTGATGATGGACATGGGGTATGCGCCGCTTCTGGAAGTCTGCCTGCCCAACGGTCGCCGCGCCGATGTCATGGCGATCGGGCGCAAGGGCGACATCGTCATCTGCGAGGTCAAGTCGGGCGTCGAGGACTATCGCATCGACCGCAAATGGCACGAGTACGGACCGTTCTGCGACGCTTTCTTTTTCGCCGTCGCGCCCGAGTTTCCGCAGGACATCCTTCCCGACGAACCGGGCCTGATCGTCGCAGACGGTTTCGGCGGCGCGGTCGTGCGAGACGCGCCGGTGATCGGCTTGGCGCCCGCCCGCCGCAAGGCGCTGACGCTGGCCTTCGCCCGATTGGGGGCGATGCGGACCCTACGGGACTAGAGCCGGCGGAAGACGGCGGTTGCGAAACCCTCAGCGACCAGACGCGCCTCGACCTCGGCCAGGCTCTCGATCACCACGCCCTTGCCGCCTGTCGCGTGAATGATGCGTTCGCCATCCAGCATCAGCGCCGAATGACCCGTCCAGTCCTGATCGTCGCTCGACGCCAGCCAGACGACGATGTCGCCGCGCTGCAGATCCGATGAAGACGCGGCTCCACCCAGCTGGGCCTGCGCGTCCGACCGGCGCGGACCGGGCAGGCCGCATGCCAGCAGGGCCTGCTGCACCAGGCCGGAACAGTCGGTGGAGATCGAAGACCGCGCGCCAAGTTCATGCGGCCGCCCGAGCAACCGCTCAGCCACCGCGACCAGATCCGTCTCGAACGCGCCGATCGGCTTCAGATCAGCCTCAGACGCTTCCGTCGCCTCGATCACCAGAGCGTTCAGCGGCAGAGCGGCATCCACGCCGGCGATCCAGTGCGTCGCCAACGGTGCGCCGGCCGACAGACTGTCCAGGACGACCCAGCCGACGACGCCGTCGCGACGCGCCCGGCCCCAGGCGCGGCCGTTCGCCCGATCCAGAACGTCGAAAATCTCGCCATGCAGAAGCTGGTCGATCCGACCGTCAACGTCGGACAGGATGTCGGCCACGGCGACACGACAATGCATGGCCTCGGTCGCCCGATAGGCGTCTGCGCGCACCAGCCCTTCCAGCGCCTGTTCGGCGAGGTCAGGGCGAACGAGGCGGTCGCCGGGCGGAAGAAGGTCGAGGACGTCGGTCAACGTGAACTCGCATTGCTGAACCCACAGCCTTATCCCCCGATGGCTTAGGGGCCGTTAACGCGAGACGCTTTTGCGAAAGAAAATCAACAGAACCGCGTTCTTGATGGAGCGATGCTGTCTTGAAGCGTCACCTTTGGCTCCCATTTCGGTTTGAGGTCGTCGCGCCTGGAGGTCCCTATGCTGCTGCTGAGCGTTCTGATCATTCTTGGCCTGACCCTCGCTGACGAAGGCGTCGTCGGCACGGCCCTCAGAAAATGGCTGGTCGAGACGCCTGCGCGATTCCTGGCGGGCCTGTCACGCGGTCGAACATTAGGGTTGGGCCTCGTCGCTCTGGTGGGCGTCGCGGCCGTGATGCTGTTCGAGACGGAAGGCGTTCGGCTGTTCTCGATGGCCGCCCCGGACATGGTGGCCTGGGTTCTGATGTTCGACGTAACCGTCATCTTCGACATCGTCGTTCTGGCGGTCAGTTTACGCGCGGTCGCCGGTTGGCGAGGCCTGATCCGGCGCCGCGACATGATACAGGGCCTGGCTCGGAGACTGGTCGGCCGGATCAAAGGCGTGCGGTCGCGGGGCGGACGCGTCAGTAAGCCTCGACCGCCGCGATCTCCGTCGGGCGATCCCGAACCAGATCCCGCCTACGCCTTCGCTTAACTACGTCGCGTAGCGGGCCTTCAGCATGGTGTAGCAAGCTCTCAGCGCCTGGGCCTCGCCGCCTTCCGGATAGCCGGGGCGGGCGCGGGGATTCCAGGCGAAGATGTCCATGTGCGCCCAGGCCCCCGTGGTCGGAGCGAACTCTTGAAGGAAGAGGGCGGCCATCACCGATCCGGCTTGGGCCCAGCCGGCCGGGTCGTTCCGGAGATCCGCGATCTCGGCGTCCAGCGCGCCGCGATAGCCGGGCCACAGAGGCATCCGCCACAGGGGATCGCGTACCTGACCCGCTGCGGCCAGCAGCCCGGCCGCCAGGGCTTCGTCATCTGTGTAAAGCGGCGGCAGCTCGGGCCCCAGGGCGATCCGCGCGGCGCCGGTCAGCGTCGCAAAGTCCAGCGTCAGGTCGGGCTCATGCTCGCCGGCCCGTGTCAGGGCGTCGGCCAGGATCAGCCGGCCTTCGGCGTCCGTATTGCCGATCTCGATGGTCAGCCCCTTGCGGCTGTTCAGGATGTCGCCGGGCCGGAAGGCGTCGGCCGACACCGCATTCTCGACCGCCGCGACGATGACCACCAGCCGCACCGGCAGGTCGGACTGCATCACCAGACGCCCCAGGGCCAGGGCATGGGCCGAGCCGCCCATATCCTTCTTCATATTGCGCATGCCGGCGGCGGGCTTCAGGTCCAGACCGCCGGTGTCGAACACCACCCCCTTGCCCACCAGGGCGACCAGCGGCAGGTCGGTCCGGTCCAGCTTCCAGCCGATCTCGATCAGGCGCGGCGCCCGGTGCGGGGCGGCGGCGCGCCCCACCGCGTGGACAGCGGGATAGTTGTCTGCCAGCAGGGCGTCGCCGGTGGTGACGGTGATCTCGGCGCCGGCGCTCTCTGCGATCTCGCGGGCGATGGTCTCGATCTGCAACGGCCCCATGTCGGCGGCGGGCGTATCGACCATTTCGCGCGCCAGGGCGCAGGCGGCGGCGATGCGCGAGATTTCGGCGACATCCACCCCGTCCGGCGCGACCAGCCGCACGGGCGTCCGATCCGGCCGGGCCTTGTAGCGGTCGAAGACATAGGCCCCCAGCAGGAAAGCCAGGGTCGCCAGTTCCGCGTCCTGCGCGGCGACCTCAAGCCGATACAGGCCGCCCGGCAGCCGCGCCGACAGTCCCCGCACGCTCATCGGATCGAAGGTCGCGCCCGCGCCGACGACCACCTGGCCGATCTCACCGTCCGCGTCCGGTACGACCAACAGTTGGCCCGGCTCGCCTTCGAACCCATGCCGATCGCCCCAGCGGCGGGCCTCGGCGGCCATGACACCGCCCGCCTGAACGAAGCGGATCGGGATGGCACCGTCGCCGTCTTGGGCGGACACCAGCAGGGGATGCGAGACGGACATGAGGCCCTCGAAACGAAGTTAACCATCGGTTGACGCGAACCGGCGATTCTAGGGGCGAGACCTCTAGGACCGTCTGGACCTGACCCATGTCGCGCATGCCCGCCCTTCTCGCAACCGTCGCCCTGATCGCTCTGTCCGGCACACCGACGCTGGCGGCCGATCCGACGGCGGGGACCGCGGCCCAGGCGCGCGCGCCGTCGTCCGCTGCGGTGCGGGCCACCTATGACCGGATGGACGCCCTGTCGCGCTCGGTCTTCTGGGCCTCGGAGCAGCAGGCCGATCCGACCGACCCCGTGGCGGGCGTCAAACTGGCCCAGGCCCTGCGAGAGCTTGGCCGCTACGATCAGGCAGCCGAGGCCGCCCAGGCGACCCTGACGATCCAGCCCAACAATCTGGACGCCCTGCTGGAACTGGGCCGCGCCCACATCGCGCGCGGCCAGGCCTTTTACGGCGTCGCGCCGCTGGAGCAGGCGCGCGACCTGGCGCTGCGAGATTGGCGACCCTACTCCCTGCTGGGCGTGGCCTATGAACAGGTGCGTCGCACCGACGACGCCCGCGCCGCCTGGAACCAGGCCCTGGCCCTGTCGCCCGACAACCCCGATGTTCTGACTAACGCCGCCACCGCCGCCCTGACGCATGGCGATGCGCCGGGCGCCGAGACCCTGCTGCGCCGCGCCGTGGCCCAGCCGACCGCCTCGGCCAAGGTGCGCCAGAACCTGGCCATGGTGCTGGGCCTTCAGGGCAAGATGGGCGAGGCCGAACAGATCCTGCGCCGCGAACTGCCGCCCGAACAGGCCGAGCAGAACCTGCAATGGCTGCGCTCGCGCAGCACAGGCGGCGCGTCGACGTCCGGCGGCGGCGCGGCGAGTTCGTCGCCCGCGACCGACACCGCCCGCACCTGGAACTCCCTGCAAGGCGGCTGATCCGCCCGTTGCGGTCTGACCGCCCGCATGGTGGATGAGGCCATGACCGCCCTCCCCCCGTCCCGCGCCTATCAGGCCTTCCTGTTCGACATGGACGGCACCCTGATCACATCGACCCTGGCCGCCGAGCGCGTCTGGACCCGCTGGGCCGAGCGCCACGGGCTGGATGCCGCCGCCTTCATCCCCACGATCCACGGCGTGCGCGCGATCGACACCATTCGTCGCCAGAACCTGCCCGATATCGACCTGGACGCCGAGGTCGCCTGGGTCGAACGCGGCGAGATCGAGGATGTGGACGGCGTCGCCCCCATCCCCGGCGCCGTCGACTTCGTCAAACGCCTGCCGCCCGACCGCTGGGCCGTGGTCACTTCCGCCTCGATCCCGCTGGCGCGCGCACGTCTTGAGGCCGCAGGGGTGACCCCGCCCGCCGTCATGATCACCGCCGATGACGTCGAACGCGGCAAGCCCGATCCGGCCGGCTATCTGAGGGCCGCCGCGACCCTGGGCTTCGACATCGCCGACTGTCTGGTGTTCGAGGACGCCGAGGCCGGCATCCAGGCGGGCGAAGCAGCCGGCGCCGACGTGCTGGTCGTCACCGCCGCCTGGACCCATCCGCTGGAGACGGATCATCCGACGCTGGCGGACTATGCGGATGCGACTTTGGATGTCCGATCCGGTGGGCGTCTCGTCCTGACTCTGTAATCCTCCCATCAGGCTGCGCTTCACGGAGGAGGATTGAGCGCCTATCTTCGCCCCATGATCGACGACCTTTACAGCGCGCGCATCCTGTCGCTGGCGGCGAACCTGCCGCATGCGGGGCGTCTGCCGGCGCCGCAGGGCACCGGCGAGCGAGTGGCCAAACTGTGCGGGTCGCGCGCGACGGTCGATGTGACGCTGGACGACGCGGGCCGCATCGCCGACTTCGGCCAGGACGTCAAAGCCTGCGCTCTCGGCCAGGCCGCCGCCGGGGTGCTGGGTCAGTCTGTGATCGGCGCGTCGGTCGATGATCTCAAAGACGCCCGCGACGCCATGATCGCCATGCTGAAATCCGGCGGCGACGGCCCCGTTGGTCGGTTCGAGGATTTGCGTCTGCTGAAACAGGTCGCCGACTACCCCGCCCGGCGCGCCTCCACCCTCGTCTCCATCGAAGCGACGCTGGAGGCGGTGAACAAGGCCCTCGCCGCCCGAACGCGTCTCGCCGGCGCGGCCTGACGGGCAGGACCGGTTGATCCCGCTGCTGCAACAGGGGATAAGCGCGGCAAACCTCTCAAGCCCCCGGCGAAGGGACATATGTCTCTCTACGAACGCGGCGTGCGCGCGGCCCATCGGGGCTACAAGCTGACGCTGTCTCCCCTGATCGGCCAGCAGTGCCGGTTCCTGCCGACCTGTTCGGATTACGGGCGCGACGCCCTGATCCAGCACGGCCCGGTAAAGGGGGGGTGGCTCACCGTGCGCAGGCTCTGTAAATGCCATCCCTTCGGGGGATCGGGATACGACCCGGTCCCGCCAGTTAAAGACTGACATATGATCGACCTGAAATTCCCCGACGGCGCGGTGCGCCAATACCCGGCCGGTTCGACGGCGCGCGACGTCGCGACTTCGATCTCGCCGTCGCTGGCGAAGAAGGCCGTGCTGGCCGAACTGAACGGCGAGCAACGCGACATGGGCCGGGTGCTGGAGACGGGCGGCGACTTTCGCCTGATCATGCGCGACGACCCCGCCGCCCTCTATACGATCCGCCATGATACCGCCCACGTCCTGGCCGAGGCGGTCCAGACCCTGTTCCCTGGCACCCAAGTCACGATCGGTCCGGCGATCGAGGACGGCTTCTACTATGATTTCTACCGCGAAGAGCCGTTCTCGACCGACGACTTCGCCGCCATCGAAAAGGAGATGGGTCGGATCGTGGACCGCGACGCCAAGTTCGAGCGCGAGGTCTGGGAAAGGGACGAGGCGATCCAATTCTTCGAGGCGCGCGGCGAGAAGTTCAAGGCCGAGCTGATCCGCGACCTGCCGGGCACCGAGACCATCACCCTGTATAAGCAGGGCGACTGGATTGACCTGTGCCGGGGCCCGCACTTCCCCTCGACGCGCCACGTCGGCAAGGCGTTCAAACTGACCAAGCTGGCCGGCGCCTATTGGCGGGGCGATTCCAAGCGCGAGCAGCTGCAACGCATCTACGGCACCGCCTGGGCCACCAAGGAGGATCTGGACGCCCACCTGCAGCGGCTGGAAGAGGCCGAAAAGCGCGACCACCGCAAGGTCGGCAAGGCGATGGAGCTCTTCCACATGCAGGAAGAGGGCCGGGGCATGGTCTTCTGGCACCCGAAGGGCTGGGTCCTGTGGCGCGTGCTGGAAGCCTATATGCGCCGCCGCCTGGACGCCGCCGGCTATGTCGAGGTCAAGACGCCCCAGGTGCTGGACCGCAAATTCTGGGAGCAGAGCGGGCACTGGGACAAGTACCGCCCTAACATGTTCGTCTGCGAGACGGTCGAGGGCGAAGAGTTGTCCCTTAAGCCGATGAACTGCCCCGGCCACGTCCAAATCTTTGACCAGGGCCAGCGGTCCTATCGTGAACTGCCGCTGCGCATGGCCGAGTTCGGGGCCTGCCATCGCTATGAGCCGTCGGGATCGCTGCACGGTCTGATGCGCGTGCGCGGCTTCACCCAGGACGACGCCCACATCTTCTGCCGCGAAGACCAGATCGTCGAGGAGACGGCCGAGTTCATCAAACTGGCCCGCAGCGTCCACGCCGACCTGGGCATGGAGACGGCCTACATCAGCCTGGGCACTCGCCCCGAAAACCGCGCCGGCACGGACGAGTTTTGGGACAAGGCCGAGACCCTGATGGCCGAGGCCGCCCGCGCCGCCGGGACCGAGCCGGTCGTCACGGAGGGCGACGGCGCCTTCTATGCGCCCAAGCTGGACTTCATCGTCAAGGACGCCATCGGCCGCGAATGGACCTGCGGCACGATCCAGCTGGACTACGTTCTGCCCGAACGTCTGAACGCCACCTACATCGCCGAGGACGGCCAGAAGCACCGCCCGGTCATGCTGCACCGGGCGATCCTGGGCTCGTTCGAGCGCTTCATCGGCATCATGATCGAAAACTACGCCGGCGCCTTCCCTTTGTGGCTGGCCCCGACCCAGGCCGTGGTCGCCACCATCACCTCTGACGCCGACGACTACGCCCGCGACGTGATGGAACGGTTCAAGGCCGCCGGTCTGCGCACCGAGGTCGACCTGCGCAACGAGAAGGTCGGCTACAAAGTCCGCGAACACTCGGTCGGCAAGGTCCCGGTCATCGCCGTGGTTGGCAGGGAGGAAGCCGAAGACGGCATGGTCGCCATCCGCCGCCTGGGCTCCCAGGCCCAGACCGTGGTTTCGGTCGAGGAAGCGATCCGGCTCCTGACCGACGAGGCGACACCGCCGGATCTGAAGAGAGCGGCGACGATCTAAGCGCGAATTTGGACACAGGAACGTAAGCCGGTCGAACCGCTTGTGGTGGGGTGCGCGTCAGCGCCCCACCCACGATTTGCGAGATCGACCATGGCCGAGAAAACCCTCGACACCCTGTTCCATGACACGCTCAAGGACATCTATTACGCCGAGCGCAAAATCCTGAAATCTCTGCCCAAGATGGCTCGTGCGGCCCAATCGCCTGAGTTGAAGGCCGCCTTCGAAAAGCACAGGGACCAGACCGAGGGCCAGATCGAACGCCTGCAGCAGGTGTTCGAGATCATCGGCAAGGCCCCGCGCGGCAAGACGTGCGACGCCATCGAAGGCATTCTGGCCGAGGGTGAAGAGATCATGGAGGAGTACAAGGACAACCCCGCCCTCGACGCGGGCCTGCTGGCCGCCGCCCAGGCTGTCGAACACTATGAGATCACCCGTTACGGCACCCTGAAGCGGTGGGCCCGGGTGCTGGGTATGGAAGGCCGCCGCCCTTCTGGACGAGACCCTGCAGGAGGAATCCCAGACCGACGAAGACCTGACCGGCATCGCCGACGCCGCCGTCAACCCCGAAGCCATGAAGGCCGACTAATGTACGGAGGCGGCCTTGCGGCCGCCTCCCGCTTACTCATTCCAACGCGCGAAACCGGACGCAAATCGACAAAATAGCGGGCGTTTATCGTATTTTAGGCCGCCCCCTCCAGGCTGAGTCATCGGCCGAGAGACCCTTACGATGACGCATTCCAAGACCGCGCCGCAGCGAACCGTTCTGCAGCATCTGATCGAGGTCGGACATATGCGGTACTGGATCATTGCCAGTTGGGCGATGGCCCTTCTGACCGTCACCGACGTGAAGACCGCCTTCGCCTGGTTCGCCATAGCCACGTTGTCAGGTTTGTAAAGGACGTTCGTCGAGCGTCGATTGATGATATCGGACGCGACGACTCACGGAATTCTCAGGCTGGCGGCCGCAACGCTGTCTTGCATCGCCTGGGCTGCCGCGCCCTTGCTGGCCTTCATATATGGCGAAACCTATGGCGTGCCGCTCGGGATCGCCTTGCTGATCGCCGGATACGTTCTGGTCTTCACCCAAATGCGCGCGGCGCCGCACGAGGCCTTGATCGTCTCAACGCCTTACTCCTTGGTGGTCATTGTCCTGCTTGCCATGCTGTGGGGAACGCCGGGCTTCGCCGTCGTGCTTAGCACTATCCCTCTCCTGGCGCTGACCCTGGTCGTCAAGGTGGCCATCACCCAGATGAAGGATAACGATCTGGAGGCTGTGAACCGCCGCCAGGCCGAACTGATCGCCGAGCTGGAAACCGCCCGCGATCGCGCCGACGCCGCAAGCGCAGCCAAATCCAGCTTTCTTGGCGTCATCTCCCATGAACTGCGCACCCCGATGAACGGCGTGCTCGGCGCCGCCCAATTGCTGCAGATGTCCGATTTGACCGAGCGTCAGACCGAATTCGTCAGCGTCATCCGCAACTCCGGCGAAGGTCTGATGGTGCTGCTGAACGACATCCTCGACATCACCAAGATCGAGTCCGGCAAGATGGAGCTGGACTTTGTCGATGTCGAAGCCGAGACCCTCGCCGCCCGGCTGACGGGCCCGTTCAAGGCGCAGGCCGAGGCGCGCGGCCTGACCTTCACGACCGACCTCCGCGGCCCGTTGCCGCCGCTTCTCAGAATGGACCCGCTGCGCCTGGCGCAGGTGACGCATAACCTGCTGGCCAATGCCATCAAGTTCACGCCCAAGGGCGAAGTTCGCCTGATTATTGACAGCGAGCCGGCAGGCGAGGGCCGCACGACCTTGCGGCTTGGGGTGGCCGATTCCGGAATCGGCATCGCCGCCGACGATCTGACGCGCCTGTTCCAGCCCTTCTCTCAGGTGGACGGGTCGTCCACCCGCAAGTTCGGCGGCACCGGCCTGGGCCTCAGCATCTGCCAGCGTCTGGCCGCCCTGATGGACGGCGAGATCACCGTGACATCGACCCCCGGCCAAGGATCAACCTTCACCCTTCACGCGACGTTCAACGCGCCCCGGATCGAATCGGTTCGCGTCGCCGCCTGATCAGTCGCGCAGCAGTTCGTTGACGCCGGTCTTGGCCCGCGTCTGCGCGTCCACACGCTTGACGATCACGGCGCAATACAGCGACGGCCCGCCATTGGGATCCGGCAGCGACCCCGGCACGACCACCGAATAGGCCGGCACCTCGCCACGGAACACTTCGCCGGTCGCCCGGTCCACGATCTTGGTCGAGCCTGACAGATAGACGCCCATGGCCAGGACCGCGCCCTCGCGCACGATCACGCCCTCGGCGACCTCGGCGCGGGCGCCGATGAAACAGCCGTCCTCGATGATGGTCGGATTGGCCTGCAGCGGCTCCAGAACGCCGCCGATGCCCGCGCCGCCCGACAGGTGCACATTCTTGCCGATCTGGGCGCAGGATCCGACCGTGGCCCAGGTATCCACCATCGAGCCCTCGTCGACGAAGGCGCCGATGTTCACGAACGACGGCATCAGCACCACGTTCTTGGCGATATGCGCACCGTGACGGACGATGGCGCCGGGCACCGAGCGGAAGCCGGCCGACTGATAATCCGACGCGGTCCAGTCGCCGAACTTGTTGGGCACCTTGTCCCAGAAGGGACCAACGGCGACGGGATGATCCACCGACAGCGGCATGACGGACGGGGCGCCCGCCCGCATGATCTGGTTGTCGTTCAGACGGAAGGACAGCAGCACCGCCTTCTTCAGCCATTGATGCGTGGTCCAGACGCCATCCGTGCCGCGCGAGGCGACGCGCGCCTGGCCGGAATCCAACAGGGCCAAGGCGGTCTCGACCGCGTCGCGCACCTCGCCATGCGTGGCGGCGGACACCTCGGCGCGCTGTTCCCAGGCGGCCTCGACGACGGATTCGAGATGCGACAGATCGGTCATGCGGCGTCCTTGAAGGTCAGGTCGGAAAGGAAGTCGAGAAGGTCCGGGGCCACATGATCGATATGCGGCCCGATCGGCTTGCCATGCCCGTCGCCGATCAGGACCGTCGCCATGCCCAGCGCCTTGGCCGGCTCCAGGTTCTTGGGCGTGTCCTCGAAGAAGGCGGATCGGTGCGGATCGATGCCGAACTGCTCCAGCATCCGGCGGAAGGTCGCGGGATTGGGCTTGGGCGTCAGATCCCCATCCTCGATGGCGAAGACGCCTTCGAAACACTCGGCGACGCCGATCCGCTCCAGAACACGATGTGCGTAGTCGCGCGCGCCATTGGTGAACACATAGCAACGACCGGGCAGAGCCTTCAGCCGTTCGGCCAGACGCGGATTGGGCTCGACCCCGTCCAGCGGCACGTCGTGCACCTCGCGCAGGAACCGTTCGGTATCGACCGCATAGTTGGCCATCAGCCCGGCCAGGGTCGTGCCGTGCTCGTCCAGAAACTGGCGCTGCATCGCGGCCGCAGCCTCGGGCTCCAGCCCGACGGCCTCGACCACGAAGGCGTTGATGCGCGCCTGCACCAGCCGCATCAGACCCTGCTCGCGCGGATACAGGGTGTCGTCCATGTCGAACACCCAGGAGCGCACATGCGACAGATCGATCAAGACGCCTTCACCAGGGTGCCGGCGCCGAACTCTGTGAACAACTCGACCAGCATGGCGTGCGGGCGACGGCCGTCCAGAATGACCACCGCCTCGACGCCGGCGCGAACGGCGGCCATGGCGGTCTCCAGCTTGGGGATCATGCCGCCGGTGGCGACGCCCGTGTCGATCAGGTTTTGCGCTTCTTCCAGCGTCATCTGACGGATGATGTCGCCGTCCGCGCCCTTGACCCCCGGCACGTCCGTCAGCAGCAGCATCCGCTTGGCGTTCAGCGAGCCCGCCACGGCGCCCGCCACCGTGTCGGCGTTGACGTTGTAGGTTTGTCCGTCCTCGGCCACGCCGATCGGGGCGATAACCGGCACCCAGTCTTCGGTCTCTGACGCGATGAGGCCGGCGATCAGCTTGGGATCCACCTTGGTCGGCTCGCCGACATAGCCCAGGTCGACCTCGTGCTCGATCATGCTGTCGGGGTCGCGCTTGGTGCGGCGCGTCTTCTCGACGGTCAGCAAACCGGCGTCCTTGCCCGACAAGCCGACGCCGCGCACGTCCGCCTCCTTGCCGGCCATGGTGATCCAGTGCGCGATCTCCTTGTTCACTGCGCCCGACAGCACCATCTCGGCGACTTCCATCGTCGCCGGATCGGTAACCCGCAGCCCATCGACGAAGCTGGACTTCACCCCGGCCTTGTCCAGCATGGCGCTGATCTGCGGCCCGCCCCCGTGGACCACGACCGGGTTGACCCCCATCAGCTTCAGCAGCACGACGTCGGCCGCGAACTGACGCGCCACGGCACTCTCGCCCATAGCGTGGCCGCCATACTTGATGACCACGGTCTCGCGGTCATACACCTGAATATACGGCAAGGCCTCGGCGAGCGTCTTCGCCGTCTCCCAGCTGCGTTCTTCCGACTGGCGCTCTGTTTCGTTCATCACGCGCGCGAGATAGCGGGGGATGGGGGCGGTGTCACGCCATCATTGCCAATCTCTCTTGGCATCTGCTTCCTCAATTCCGACTGTAGAATTATGTGACACTCCATTCTAATAGGTTTCGAAAGGCGCTAGGTCATTCGACATGAGAACAGTTTGCATCGACGGCCATAACTTAGCCCTGCCCAATGGCACAGGTATCGCCACATATGGCAGGAATCTCCTGACATCATTGAGTTCGCTCGGAATCAACGGACAAGTCCTGTATGGACCGCCAAATACCATCAGCACAGACAACGTGCTTAACGAAGTCGTGCTTGCAGATTCGTTGAATACATCTGCGAAAGTTCGCAAAAGTCGCCGATACATCGATACGATCTCGACGCGGTTCGGACGCAAAGCAATCCCTGTCTTGCCAAGCGGAGAGGTCATTTGGCCCAGCCGATCAGGCGGTCGCCCAGATGCCAAAACTTTCTGGGCGGCTCAAAACTTGTTCCATTATGCTCAGCGTGGTTTACAAGTCTACGGCACCGCAACGCCCGTCACGTTTGACGGCGCACCCAAACCAGACATCATGCATTGGACGGCCACCTTGCCACTCCACGCCACCAATGCTCTGAACGTTTACACAATACACGACCTGATACCACTACGGTTACCCCACAGCACGACCGAGAACAAGTCCGTCTACCGCAGGCTTTGCAACTATATAGCCAAGAAGGCAGATCATATCGTTGTTGTTTCCGAGACTACGCGTCAAGATGTCATCCGGTTGTTAGGTGTGCCAGAAGAAAGGGTGACCAACACCTATCAGGCAGTGACTATTCCTCTAGCGCTGCGCAGTCGTGCTGAAACGGAGGTAGCACTGGAGCTTGAAGGAGTATTCGGCCTTGGATGGAAAGATTATTTCCTCTATTTTGGCGCCATTGAGCCAAAGAAAAACGTCGGGCGTATCATTGAAGCCTATCTTTCTTCTGGTGTTAAAAAGCCACTCATTATAGTTGGCGGTCGCGCTTGGCTAGCGGAGGGCGAGACCGCCCTACTAGAACAAGTTAAACGAGACGGTGGACCAAGCGCTGATCGTATTCGACGTTATGAATACATGTCATACTCAATGCTTTTAAGTTTGATACGCGGAGCACGCGCCACTATATTTCCGTCCCTTTATGAGGGATTCGGACTACCTGTTCTTGAATCAATGCTCTTGAATACAGCCGTGCTGACATCGACGGCCGGGTCACTTCCTGAAATTGCCGGCGGAGCAGCGCTGACCGTCGATCCATACGACGTGGGCGCCATAACCAAGGGTATTCAGTCATTAGATATCGACGACGGTCTAGCTGAAAGCTTGGTAGCTAGGGGCAAAATTCAAGCCGGCAAATTCTCGGCTGAAGAATACGAAGAACGACTTCGCCTATTATATGATAATCTACAATAATATTGGATTTGTAACTGTATAGCACTTGTTGTCGTACATTATTGAGGCCTAGCACCACCTCAATTACAGAATATGATCAACTTAACATTTATGTGTGATGTTCCCATGCGCCTACACCCTTGCGGCAATTTCTTTCTATCTTTTCCTGACGATCATAAACTCCCTGAAATACACAGAAGCCATGCACTGTACGATCGATCATATTCGTGGATAATAAAATCACTATCTGATTGGAAACCTAACGCAGCAATTATAGATATTGGAGCCAACGTAGGGGACACAGCAGCGTACATTCGGACACACGCAGCAAATCCTATTGTCTGTGTAGAAGGTGGACAAAATTTCCTAGATCATCTTCACCACAACGCAAAAATTATTGATAGCGATCATATTCATATTGTAGACAGATTTGTTTCCCCCAATAATAGTACTTCGCTTTCAGCGTCATTTATCGAAGACCGGGGCACAGGACGCTTAGTTTTTGACGATGGGCAGGAGCTTCAATCAATAACCACCTCAAATCTTCTGCGCTACGCAAGGAATATAGGTGATGGCGATATCGCGCTTGTAAAGACAGATACGGACGGGATGGACGCGCTGATTGTGCGCGATCTTTTGGACAGCGGCCCTGATTTCGCTATTCACTTCGAATGCGACTATATTTTGACCCGGTCCCTAGGAAGGCCGGACTTGTGGACGTCTATATTGCAAGATCTGAAGGATCGCGACTGGTCCTCCATTGTATTTGATAACTATGGACTACCAATGATGTTTATGGACAAAACGCAGCCGGAAATTCTCGAAAACGTCCAAGCTTGGATCCACTTGCAGCATCAGGTCGGCATGGTGCGAACCCACTACGTGGATATATTCTCGTTTCCGCCAGACGCTTCTCACGTTTACAATCAAGCAAAGAACTCGATAAGTAGCACCCTGCTCTTCCCCTACAGATACTAGAGGCAAAAATGGCAAGAAAACGCCCCCCTCCCCAAAGCCGGCGTCCTAGAGTCTTTGTTTGCGACCCGATGTGCGTACTGCCCTTCGGCCACAACGTGCCAGCAATGGGATATTTTCGCGATTTTTTCAGATCGGATATGTCTGATGTTGTCGCCCTATGCTGCAGGGAGCTTCCTAGCAAAATCGCAGAGGCGAATGAGTTTACGCCTTTTTTCCATTTTTACTACGAAGATTATTTTCCCCGCATACGCAACAGTAGTAACGAGCCAGCTTCTCACGCAGGTTGGTTTATTGACGACGCAGAGAGATTAGCGACAATCGATGCTAGCGCCTTGCTCAATGAATTCGCTATCGGGCCCCGCGATACAATTTTCCACCCGCATCTCGACTTTTACGGGTGCATCGGCCTTCTGAATGCATTGAGGGCATGGCCTAAAGAGCGTCGTCCACGCCTTCTATTGCGGTTCATTGGCGTCATGGAAAACGCTTCTCACTCATACAGAGACCCATTGGAGGAGCTGGTTGGCCGTCTTCGCCTTGCGATCAACGACGGCGTTGAAATGTCTTTCAGCGCCGAGACCCCGCTCTACGCTGACAGACTGGCCGAGAAGCTAGGGTCAATCGTAACCGTCACAGCTTACCCTGAAATGTCAAAGCCCATCCCAATGCGTGAGGACGGCCCGTTTACCTTCTACTGCGCCGGCTCAGCACGTCATGACAAGGGCTTCATGCACTTGCCAGAGATTTTCTCTGCCGTCCGGCGGCGCGATCCGGAGATGACAATCCGTTTCATCACTCAAATTTTGCCTGCGGCAGACCTTAAGCACCACATGACCGCAGCGCGATCGCTTTACGCTTTGCCTGGTGTTGAAGTGCAAGCATCCTCCATTTCATCTTACGAAATGCTTCGAACGTATGAACGCAGTCATGCAGTTCTGCTGCCTTATGATGCGGTCACGTACCGCTACCGCGGCTCTGCCGTCTTGATGGAATCAGTTTTCCACGGACGACCAGCTATCACCTTGGAAGGTACGGCATTTGCTGGAATCGCGCGTCACTATAACCTAGGCATTGTTGTGGATAACATTCCCGCCATGGTGGATGCCATATTTGAGATGGCGTCCACCAAACGTTCCGTGCTTGCCGGTCGCGCAGCGCAGGCTCGACATCGATTTCACCTGGATAACAGCGCGGCATTTCAGAGCTGGTTGAGAATTTGATGAAAACCTTACTGTTCGTGGACCATGCGTTCCATACTTCGACGGCATCTAGTCAATTTTTTATTGATTTGTTGAAGCGACGTTTTGATGTAACAATAGTACATATAAACCCTCCATCTAACATAGCCGAAGAAACGATTCTACGCGCTAGAAGCGCAGACGTCGTTGTGATTTGGCAGATGGACTATATTGCGCCAGTATTCTTAGCAATAGGCGTTCCGACAATAGTAATTCCGATGTATGACGGATCTGCGGCAATGCCAGATCTACATTGGATTTGGTCCTCCAAGGCGCATTATGTGAACTTCAGTTTCACGTTGCATCACCGAATCGCAGGATTGGGGAATCAGTCATTTCTTGCGCGTTACTTCACACCTGTCGTTGCACAAAACGAACGCGCGACTTTCGAATCCGGACTTAAAGCATTTCTTTGGCAGCGGCGACCTGAACACGGCATCAACGCGCCTGCCGTCATGAAACTGTTAGACGGACAGATAAAATCTCTCCATGTTCATAACGCGCCCGATGATCCTGACCTAGATACAAGACCGTACAAGGTGCCTTCCAACTCGTCTTGTGCTGTCACCCAGACAAGCTGGTTCCCGAAGGCAGCAGATTATCACGCTGCCTTATCGCAGGCGAACGTCTTCATCGCACCACGTCGCGCGGAAGGCATAGGTATGGCCTTGCTAGAGGCTATGAGCCGCGGGATGCTAGTCGTGGCGTGTGATGAACCAACGCACAATGAGTATATTGCGAATTGGCAAAATGGTATTCTCTATAATCCGGATAGCTCTCAATCTGTCAACGTCTCACTCGACGAAGCACGATCTCTCGGTCGATTAGCATACGAGACAGCGGTGATTGGCAGGCAAAATTGGGAACTGCAAGCTCTCGAAATCCTTGAGATTGTAGACAATTGTGAAGCGCCAGAAGAAGTCAATCTGCCAAGTATATCTGACTTTTCGCGCGCACTTTCGACATCTTATTACAGCGGCATTACAGCATATACAGCGTTTATGCTGAACCACGCCGACCTCATCGCCACTATGTCGGGACATAGGATAAAAGATTACCTTCCTTTTGGAAGTAGCCACGCAACGGCTCACGAGATAGCAGGTCAGGAGCTGCATGATGCCCCTTGGCTTGAAACCTCGCGAGTACCGGTTGCAGGTGGGCGCATCAAGCCATATGTGGCCACTGGCCGACTAGAGTATGCCGGAGGAACCGCATGGATAACGGGGCATAGCTGTGAGCTTCGGTTTCGGACGGACCCTCTTGCGAACTCGATCAGCAGCCTGAAGCTTGGTGTTGTAGTTCCGGCCGAAATCAATAATCAGTCGCTTATCGTGACACTGAACGGCTGGACCCTGGGTATTAAGGATATACCGTCAGGATCTTCGGAGGTCTGGTTTGACCTACCACTGCATGTTCAACGAGGCTCCAACCTACTTCGGCTTCAGGCGACGATAGTCTGTCAAGGCGTCGCCGACGACCATTTGGTTTCTTTGGGGCTCGACGAGATTTTGCTTTCATGAAACGACTTATTGCTAGACTTTATCGACGCGCTCAGAAAGCTCTTCTTCCTTCAGTCGTTACGCCTCGCGAACATGCACGTCGCGGCGATCTAGCACGTGACCAGGGGGACTGGGCACGAGCGCGTGAGCACTACCTGACGGCCGTGGCCCTTGATCCATCTTTGGCGGCGATTTGGGTTCAGTTGGGTCACGCTCACAAGATCGAATTGCGAACAATCGAAGCCGAGAGCGCTTATAGACAGGCACTTTTATTGGATGATTCGAACGCTGATACTTGGCTTCAATTGGGTCACATTCTAAAGATTCAAGGCAGATTTGACGAGGCGCGGGAGAGTTACGAACATTCGGCTGCCCTTTCCCCAAACAGCTCCTACGCCTTTGATGAAGCCGTAAGTTTGGGTTCGAGCGTCACGGCGTTGGAGCAAGCTAGACGCGAGTTTGCGCGTGCGCGAAAAATGCCCCGCTATAAAGATCGAGCCATAGGGCCCGGAAAGCTTCTGCTAGATTTGACTGGCGCTCTCGATTACGGTCAAGAAGTCGCGCTGGCCATCACGGCTTCGTTAAAGTCGCAACATGAACTCGTCGATGTCGTTCTCTGGCGCGATGGCCTCTGGTACGACCTTAGTGGTCTCGCATTTGAATTCCCGGAAAGCTACGGTGCCATAATCGTAGCAGGCCCCGGGTCCTTTCATCGACCGGATCATATGGAAGCCGCGCTTCATGAAGCAAGGTCGAGAGACATTCCGATCCTCGCTGGTTTAGTGGATTTGCCGCATACCGCTACTAAGAACAGTCGATCCGCCGGGGCTGACGACGCATCGGCGCACTACTTCTACTTTATGAACGAAGTGGCGTCCGGTGCGATCACATTTCTAGGTTTGGCGGATTATGACGCTCGGGACACCATGCGATCAATTCCAGATCAAGTCGTTTCCATTCCTATGGCTCCGTTTAGCCAAAGGTCTGTCGATTCGGATGGGCCGATACTAGTTTTCGGGCCTGCAGATTCGCAAGCGATGACAAACGTGAACGCGGCTCTCGCATTGTTGAGCCCGGAAATGAGGTCACTATTTGCTTTCTCGACGACGCTCACCGATTTAGGCGAAGAGCTTCGAGTGGCTGGCGTATTGCTGACCGGATCAGATCCTGAAACAAGGCTATGTGGCTTACTCGTTGCGAGCCAAGGGTTGCCACTCGCATTGTCCGCCCGACAGGGTTTAGGGGGAATAGCATTCCGTGCCGACATGCGATTGGCGACGAACGACATACCAGAAATCGCCCGTCAACTTAGTAGGTTTGCCGCTCTCTGTGAGAGTCGCAAGTTTAAGCGTAGTTCTGTACCGATCGTCAATCGCAACGGTAGTATCGATATTTTGCAGAAGTGGAAGGTGCGAACCCATGATGGGACAGCCGAACACCGCTTATGTCTATTTGAAGGACATGATTTCCGCTTCATCCATGACATCGACGCCAGGATATCTATAGATCCCAGAAGCCTAGGATTTTTGAAGAAGGACGGTCTGTCACTGACGAATACACCTATTAAATTAGGCATTATCTCAGGACAAGAAGACATCATCGCGAGGTTGCTAATTGTCGCACCGTGTGCAACGGACAAAGTCTTCGTCCGTGTGGGTAGTAATCCCACATTAGTTGAGCGATCTTTGCGAAATGGTAGCTTGAGCTGGCTGCAGGTAAATATAGTCAGGGGGCAGCGCTCTCAGCAGATTACTGTTTGTGGCGAGCAAGAAACAGAAGAAAAGGCATCTAAACTCTTAGCAATCTATCTACATCCAGCAAGCCGTGCAGATGAGTGGAATTACTTCTTGGATCAAATCTCAAGAGGACAACACCCAAAAATTAGGTCCGTTGCACGGCAACTCGCTGAGCTAACAGCCTGACGATTCACCTTCAATTCACCAAACGATTACGCCGATCTTTGGAGTATGATGTCAAAAACCTCCATTTCACCACCGAGGCTGCTGTTCGCCAGAATAAACCTCAGCTCAATTTGCGCGGCAACTGCTAGAGTCGCATTGATCGAGATGCTGTATTTTCCTTCGCCTGAAACGCAGAAGCTGTGGCTGACAAAATCATTCACCAAGCCCCACTCAATACGAAAATGTTGAGTGGCAGCCTCGCGATCTACCGAGAATATAATTGTTGCCGTCCATGTCCCTCGCGGCAGCCAGTGATAGGCCCCATAAATCAAGTATCTAGCGCGCCCTGCTAGGCCGACTCGTCCAAGCGATTTTTCACGATCAGAATGGCGCGCATCTATAGCGAACATTTCCAGTGGAAGATGTATTGAATCGGCCACCTTTGCTGGTCCGCTAGCGAGAAAATCGAGAAGCGGATGGTCAGGTCGCGGGCGCTCCGACAGCACTGTCTGTAACAGATCCGCCACGCCCAACGGACAGTCGGGCACCGTATCCGTTTGCGTAGGCGAGAGGCCGTCGCAAGCCACGGAGAGAATACGTGAAAGCTCGTTCAGATCAGAATCACACAAGACGCCAAGCGAGGGATTTACGATAACATAGGATGCTGGCGATCTAGGCACTCCTGCCTCAGCAGATCCCACTACGATTACGTCCGCTGATCGGTTGTCTTCGTACTCCGGGAAACAGAGTTTCACATCGTTTTCGAGCGCCATTGCAAGCAGCGCCGCCCTGCCAACGTCGCCCTCGAGGGCAAGACCTGGAACCACAACACATACAGGCCTTTTATTGACAGACACCGTCAAGTAACCCTACTCAGCCCGTAACCACTTATAAACGTCCACGCCTTCATCGATGTCTTCAAACAGTCTTGTTTTGCCACTTTCAATGACGAGTGCTTTTTCACAAAGACTGCTGATTAGATTCATATCATGTGATGCCATTATGAATGCCCGTTTACCGCGCTTGACAAATAGCTCATCCTGACATTTCTGTTGAAATCGAGCGTCCCCGACAGCTACCAACTCATCTATTAAATAACAGTCGAACTCGATTGCCAGTGAAAGACCAAATGCGAGCCTCGCTCTCATACCGGACGAATAATGTTTAACGGGTTGACGTAGCGCTCTACCCAGTTCCGCGAAGTCGTCGACCCGAGCCAGAACATTGGCAAAGTTCCTCCTGTATATACGAGAAATGAATCTAATATTGTCTAGGCCGGATAAACTGCCTTGAAAGCCTCCACCAAACCCAATCGGCCAAGAACTAGACATTGACCAAGTCAATTTGCCAGATGTAGGCGGCAGAATCCCGCCCAACATCTTAATCAGTGTAGACTTACCCTGTCCGTTTCGCCCCAGGATAGCAATACGTTCCTCATGCGCCAACACAAAGCTGAGATCAGAAAACACCTGTTTCGATCCGCTGGGATAGACTTTTGATAGTTGTTCGACTTTGAGACCAATTTTTTGACATGCCTCAACTGTCATTACTGGCGATGCTCCTTAACACCAGTCCATATAAGCCACGCTACCCCATAAATTAATAGCAGAGTGCCAAAGACCGTCAGAACGGCCAGCAGTCGCTTCGGCTCTGTAGGCTTATCGGCTAGGCTGGGACTGACAACACGCTCTAGGTAAAGTTGCTGCCGTCGGGCATCTTGTCGCGCGCTGTTAAGCGTGGCTGTGGCGGAGGCTAGGTTTCGCGCAGCCAACTCTCGCCTACCAACAAGAAGCTCATAGTCACCCACCTGGGGCGCTAAAGAATTGGTGGTCCCTGCGATCCGCTGGCGCTGCGCTTCGATTTGCCCTTCAATAGCCCGGAGTCGGGCATTCAGCGAAGCGAGCTGCGGACTTTGGGGGGCTTGGGACTCGAGCTGCTGCTTTTCCGCCGAAAGCTCCGCTTGATTTAGAAGGAGCCCGCCCAGCACCTCGGAGGTCTCGGTGGCGACGTTCGCTGGATCGATGAATCGTTGGTTAGTGCGAAAGCGCGTTAGCTCAGCCTGAACTTGAACGACATCTTCCTGAGCGTCCTTGACGGCCGCTTCAGCCTCTACGACGGCCGTTTCCGTAGCACGTCGGTTCAATCGGTTTACAAGATTTTCCCCTCCGTCCAACAAACCGTTAGCGATGGTCGTGGCGTCTTGCGGGCTAAACGCTTCGACGCGCAGTGTGCTCATGCCATTCGTCGAGTCATGGCCGACTACAACAAACCGCTGAAACCCCTTGTAGAGGGCTTCACGGCTATTTCCCTCCCATGGGCGTCGAACACCAGAAAACGGATCGACTCCTGTTTGGCTCAACATGGCGCGAATATCATATCTGCGCTGAAGGTCTTTCAGCGCGTCGCGTGACTTAATGTACTCATGCACAGCAAAGGCGTCGGTCTGGGCGGTTCCAAGACCGACGCCCTGCAGAGCAACACCTAAAGGCGACGGCGTTTGCTGTGTTTGAGCGCGAACAATAAACCGAGCCTCCGACACGTAACGTGGTGTCGCCAAGGAGGCATAATAAATTGCTGCCGCAAAGGTAGGCACAACGACGACAAACATGAATGGCCATGAAATGCGTTCACGCCAACTCTTTCGCTTTTGGCCAAGCGCTTGACCCGAAACAGGTCCCAGGAAAGTTAATTTTGCTTCAGACATTGTCATCAAGGGGAATAAATTTCCCGCTCCTATTCCACGTCAACGTACTTTAGGGCAGTCGCAAGCACGAGGAGACCGGCGAAAAGAAGAATCGTCCCGCAGAGGGCCGGGTAAAAGGGATGGTAGTACGCTTCAAAAAATTCTCCGAAAAATCCGGCGCGCACCATTTCCACCGCATTAGGCATGGGCACAAGTAAGAACGCTTCTCGATATGCTGGCGGGACGATCGACACAGTAAAAAATGCTCCTGATAGCGGTATGAGCATATAGGTAAATAACTGCGTCACTCGCTCGACAACTTCGAATCTCACAGCAAGGGCGCTGAGCAAAATGGCTAAGCCAAACGAAAGCCAAGCTAACGACAACCATCCCCAGTATAGAAGAAGAGGCATTTTAGGCAACGAAACCTGTCCCATCGCAAACAAAATGATGAAAACAGCCAGGAAGGCTGCTGTCGTTCCCATGAATTCCACCATAGCTCTTGCAGCATACACATGTATGATTCTCACCTGTCGATGATGGAGAAGACCGACATTTGCCTGAATGGCCCCCAAGCTGTGCTGTATAAAATGCCGCAGAAGTAGCAGGCACATATACCCCGTCATGACGAAAGCCCCCACCCTTACGCCGTGCTCATAGGGCGGCTTGAGCACACTCCACATGGCGATCACACCGAGACAGAAAAGCAGAGGTTCACCAATGACCCACAGAAAACCCAAGCCCTCTCGCCCATACCGGGTGACCATCTCGCGCATCATGAGCGCCCTGGTAATTCGCACCTGCCCGGCGATCCTGCCGCCGAGTTCGCGGATTGATATGATCACGCGCGCCAAAAGCTTGCCTTGAGATGGTTTCCTGCGATGCGCCTGCATACACCATATGCCCGGTCATAAAACACTTGTTGAGCGAAGTTGGACTGATTGCCCAGGCAAGGCGAAAAACAGCCTCGCGTCGAGTAGGAAGGCCAGCTATCTAGCAGCGTAAGCGCGTCCCTTGCGGCGCACAGCATGTTCGAGAACAAAATGGTTCAACTGAATGGTAAGGTCGCTCTCATCACGGGCGTTACGGGGCAAGACGGCGCATACCTGTCGGAGCTGCTTCTAGCAAAAGGCTATATCGTCCACGGCTTGAAGCGGCGATCGTCATCATTCAACACAGGCCGGATCGAGCATCTCTACCAAGATCCTCACGAGAAGGATCCGCGTTTCGTCCTGCATTACGGTGACCTGACGGACTCCACCAACCTCATTCGTATTGTCCAGGAAACCCAGCCCGACGAGATTTATAATCTCGCCGCTATGAGCCACGTCCAGGTTTCTTTCGAAGCGCCCGAGTACACCGCCAATGCTGACGGTATTGGCACCCTGCGAATTTTAGAAGCGATCCGCATTCTCGGCCTCGAGAAAAAGACGAAGTTCTACCAAGCCTCAACGTCAGAGCTTTATGGTTTGGTCCAGGAAGTCCCCCAGTCAGAGACAACGCCCTTCTACCCTCGCAGCCCGTACGCCGTGGCCAAGATGTACGCCTATTGGATCGTGGTGAATTACCGAGAGGCCTATGGCATGCACGCGTCGAACGGCATCCTATTCAACCACGAGAGCCCGCTTCGCGGCGAGACCTTCGTGACGCGCAAGATCACGCGCGCGGTCGCCGCCATCAAGCACGGCTTACAGGACACCCTGTACCTCGGCAACATCGACGCCAAGCGCGACTGGGGCCATGCACGCGAGTATGTGCGTGGCATGTGGTTGATGCTGCAGCAGGACAAGCCGGACGACTATGTCTTGGCCACCGGTGAGACCACGGTCATCCGCGACTTCGTCACTCACGCATTCAGCCAGATTGATGTGGTGTTGCGCTGGGAAGGCGAGGGTGTGAACGAGAAGGGTATCTGTAGCAACACTGGCCGTGTCTATGTCGAGATCGATCCGCGCTACTTCCGCCCAACTGAAGTTGATCTGCTGATCGGCAACCCTGCCAAAGCCAAGGCCAAGCTGGGCTGGACCCACGAAACCGAGTGGGAAGCCTTGTGCGCCGAGATGGTCGCCGCCGATCTGATCGTCGTGGCGCGGGAGCAGCGCGGCAATGGCGAGTGAGATCATCTTTCCGCTCGCCGGCAAGCGGGTCTGGGTCGCCGGCCATCGCGGCATGGTCGGCTCAGCCATCGTGCGCCGTCTGGCAAGCGAGAACTGCGAGATCATCACGGCGACTCGCGCCGAGGTGGATCTGAAGAACCCGGCCGAGGTCAATGTGTTCGTGGCAGACAAGAAGCCGGACGCCATCTTCATGGCGGCGGCCAAGGTCGGTGGCATCCTGGCCAACGACACCTATCCGGCCGACTTCCTCTACGACAACGTGATGATCGCGGCGAACGTCACCGAAGCGGCGTACCGGAACAACGTTGGCAAGCTGCTGTTCCTAGGCTCCAGCTGCATCTATCCGAAACTGGCTCCCCAGCCGATCCCCGAAAATGCCCTGCTGACTGGCCCGTTGGAACAGACCAATGAATGGTATGCGATTGCCAAGATCGCCGGCGTCAAACTGGCCCAAGCCTATCGCAAACAGCATGGTTGCGACTTCATCAGCGCCATGCCCACGAATCTGTATGGGCCTGGCGACAACTTCGACCTGAACACCAGCCATGTGCTGCCGGCACTGATTCGAAAGGCGCATGAGGCAAAGGCGGCAGGCGAGGATCACATCACGATATGGGGTACGGGCACGCCGCGTCGAGAGTTTCTGCACGCCGACGACTGCGCAGACGCTTGCGTATTTTTAATGCGGCAATACTCGGATTTCGAGCACGTCAACGTCGGATCAGGAGAAGATATCGCGATCATCGACCTCGCACGGTTAGTCTGCAAGGTCGTCGGCTTCACCGGAGAAATCCACACGGATAAGACCAAGCCAGACGGTACGATGCGAAAACTTATGAGCGGGGACAAGCTTAGGCAAGCCGGGTGGACTCCGAGCGTAACTTTGGAAGCGGGTATCACAGCCGTGTACGAGAAATTCGCCTCGACCGACGAACTCTAGCACTCGCACCCTCTCATCAAGAAAGGGACTCGAACTGCCGTGGAGAGCCCAGCAAGACAACGCTTTTTGGCAATCAACAAGGAAATCTCAGACCTATACATGGAGCGCCGGGAAAAGCGATTTGTGTATGTTGACTTGATGCACAATAACCTAGGCTACCTTCTTAGGTCTCTATACATTGGACGAGCAGCCGCAATCATTACCGGCTGCGACCTAGTTGGTATTGGCGGTAATCCAGGCGTTGTAAAGCGATCAGCATATTTGGATCCGGCAGAGCTCGATATAGAACTAGCGGCGTCTTTTGGTGTTACGCGTGTTATCTTTGCGCCTACTTACGATCTTGTAGACACAAGGGAAGGTGCATGCTTGGCCGATCATCATGCAGCCCCAGACTATCTTTCCGCCAGAATGCTCAGCGATAAAATCGAAGAAATTCAGCAAATATCTGACAATGATGGATTCCAGCTTGGAAGAATAGTGCAAGATACTTTCATGCGCTCTCATCTATTGCCCACCCTTTTGAGATGTCCAGCCTTACACTCGACGTTCGAGGAAGTAGAATTATTAGGTGCGTGGTTCAAAGAGCTTTTTGAAAACAATCCGCCGGAGGCCTTCGTATCGGGCCATATAGACTATTCACCTTGGGGCTTAGCTATGCAGCGCTGTATGGCAGCGGGCGGAAAATCTATTTACTATAGATGCGATGTCAGAACACCTATATATGTCTTGGGTGAAATGGATCGAAACGAGACATTAAATGGATTACTACGAAAGGCCGATAAAAAGGCTTACTATGATTATAGACATAGATTTTCATTACCTCGGAAAAGTTTGGACATACGACATTCCCTGAATAACTCTGTTTCAAAAAACTGGCGCTGGGTCGAACATCCGAGCGACCATCACAGTTTTGAATGGCCTTTTAATAACGGCCTACCTACCGCGTGCTTGTTTACCCACACATTCACCGACCAACCCAGTGCTGATAAGTCGGCATTTGTCGATCATCTGCATTGGCTCGAACAGACACTCGATCACGCAAGAAAACGGTCTGACTACAATCTTTTTGTAAAAATTCATCCTTTAGACGGATTCTTTGATCTCACTGCGGCTATAGATCGATTGTCAGATAAATACCAAGATTCAAAAAATATTGTTTTCGTTCGCTCGCCTGTTCCTGCCGAGTTGATCGTAAGGGAGTGCAAGCTCGGAATAACTGTTAGAGGCACCCCGGCTCTTGAGTTCTCTGCACTTGGTCTGAGAATGCTTCTGGCGGGAAGAGCTTATTTTGATCACGTCGGCTCCATCACTTATTCACAATCTCCGGAAGAATATTTCTCCTACCTAGAAGATTTTCTTTTCAATCCGCAGCCAATGATCGACTCGTATGAGGCAAAAAGTTATGTTTCGTTTGACAGGTATTGGGCAGCCCCCCACTCGTCCTTGCTAGGATCATTTGATCCCCATCAGACAGCTCATGACATCTGGGCCAACGCGCTGCATCATTGCGCATCGACAGCATTCGAAATCGACGACATTACACAGTCCCTGGCAGAAGCATTCGACACTTGCGACCGACAAGGATTTGCACGCGCATTCCAGCGACGTAGTATTTCTTTTGATAGGGGCCATAATTGAAATGAAAAACTCTATCGATTGCTATATCCCGGCAAGGTTAGGCAGCTTAAGAGTGCCAGCAAAGAATCTCCGAATTCTAGGTGATCGCCCTTTAATAGCGCATACGATACGAACCCTTAAGCAGGTCAAAAACATATCGTCTTTCTGCGTTAACACAGAAAGTGCCATTATAGCAGATGTGGCCACGCGTTACGAGTCCAACGTCTATATAAGAGACCCAAATCTCGCCAGTTCGGACACCTCTACAGACGATATAATATATAATTATGCCATTAATTCTATGGCAGATAATATTCTGATAGTAAATCCGACAGCTCCATTTTTAAAAAGCTCTTCCATAGACGCCGCAGCACAGCACTTTATAAAGACAAGACGGAGTTTATTTTCGTCTAACCAAATTCGAAGGCATGCCCTGTTCAGGGGCGCGCCTTTAAATTTTTCCTCGCATAGAAAAAGCCCAAGAACCCAAGAACTTGAACCCATAGCGCTCATAAACTTTATATTTATTTTTCTAAATAAAGCCGAAGTTATAGCTGCGTATGAGAGACAGGGCTACTGTCTCTACTCTTCGGACATGCAGCTCTGGCCTTTGGATGGGTTGGAGGCCTGGGACATTGATGACGAGTTTGATTTCCAACTCGCGCAGTGGGCGATTAGCAAGCATGGACATCAGGAACCTGAGTACGCGCCTGAGGTGGCAGCAATGATAAAATTAGGTGCGCGTTTTGAAAGCTAAAGGCTCAGCAACGCCGGATCTCCGCCCTGCGCGGCGATGTTCACGCTGATCGCCTTTTCGGCCGCGTATCGGATCAGGCTGTTAGGTCCCCCCGCCTTGGGGCCCGTGCCTGACAGCCCTTCGCCGCCGAACGGCTGCACGCCGACGACCGCGCCGGTGATCGAGCGGTTGACGTAGACGTTGCCGGCGGGAACCAGGTCGACGACTTCGGCGGCGAAGGCTTCGATGCGGCTGTGGACGCCCAGGGTCAGGCCGTAGCCGCGCGCGGCGAGCTTGCCGGCGACCGACTTCAGGTCGGACGGGGCGTAGCGGTAGATGTGCAGGATGGGGCCGAAGACCTCACGCTCCAGGAAGTCGGGCGTGGGGATTTCGGCGATGGTAGGGGCGAACAGGTCGCCCTTTTCGGCGCCCATCGGCAGGGCGGCGCGGGCGATGACTTTGGCTTCCTTCGACAGGCGCTCGACGTGGGCTTCGAGGGCCCGGCGGGATTCGGGGTCGATAACGGGGCCGATGTCGGTCTTGGGGTCGCCGGGGTCGGCGACGGTCTGGACCGCCAGAGCGCCCTTCAGGCCCTCGATCAAGGCGTCGGCCGAATCCTTGGGCACATAGAGGACGCGTAGGGCCGAGCAGCGCTGACCAGCGGAGCCAAAGGCCGACTGGATCACGTCGTCGATGACCTGCTCCTTCAGCGCCGTCGTGTCGATGAACATGCCGTTCAGTCCGCCCGTCTCCGCGATGAAGGGGATAATGGCGCCCGGCCGGGCGGCGATGGAGCGATTGATGGCGGCGGCCGTGTCGGTGCCGCCGGTGAAGGCGACGCCATCGATGCCCGGATGGGTGACCAGGGCCGCGCCGACCGTCTCGCCACGCCCAGGGACCAGGGCCAACAGGTCAGGGTTCAGGCCGGCCTTGTGGTAGAGGCGGACGGCCTCGGCGGCGATCAGCGGCGTCTGTTCGGCAGGCTTGGCCAGAACTGCGTTGCCGGCGGCCAGAGCCGCAGCGATCTGACCGGTGAAGATGGCCAGGGGGAAGTTCCACGGCGAGATGCAGGCGAAGACGCCCCGTCCGTGCAGGAACAGCTGGTTGGTCTCGCCGGTCGGGCCCTTCAGCGTTTCCGGGGCGGTGAAGTCGCGCTCGGCCAGTAGGGCGTAATAGCGGCAGAAGTCGGCGGCCTCGCGCACCTCGGCGACGCCATCGTTCAGGGTCTTGCCCGCCTCGCGGCTGAGCAGGGCGACCAACCGATCCAGATCGGCCTCCAGCGCATCGGCCATGGCGCGCAGGACGATGGCGCGCTTGGCGCCGCCTTGGCGGTCCCATTTGACCTGAGCCTCGGCGGCGGCTTGGGCGGCGGCGTCGATGTCAGCCGCCTCGGCTTCCGAGACATGGCCCAGCACCTGTGATCGATCGAAGGGATTGGTCACGTCCTGAGCGTTGAGGCCGGCGCGCAGCTTGCCGCTGATGATCGGCCCGCTGGTCAACTTCTCGCGGTCGACCCCTTCCAGCGCTTTGGCGTGGGCTTCACGGTCGGCGGCCTGAGAATAATCGCGGCCGAGGGAGTTCTGACGATCGCCGTACATGTCTTTCGGAACCGGAATCTTGGGGTGACGGTCGGGCGCCTGCTCGACCAGGGAAATGGGATCGGCCGCGACGGCCGCGGCAGGCACGCGCTCGTCCAGCAGGGCGTGGACGAAGGAGGAGTTGGCGCCGTTTTCAAGCAGACGCCGCACCAGATAGGGCAGCAACTCTTCGTGCCCGCCAACGGGGGCATAGGCGCGGACGATGACGGTTTCGTCGGCCCAGGCTTCGTGAGCGGCGTCGTACAGCGCCTCGCCCATGCCGTGCAGCCGCTGGTGCTCGACCGTGACGCCGTGATCACGCGCCATACGCCGCACGGCCGCCAGCGTATGGGCGTTGTGACTGGCGAACTGGGAATAGATGGCCGGCGCGGCCTCGATCATGGCCTTGGCGCAGACGAGGTAGTTCAGATCGGTCGCCGCCTTGGTCGTATAGACGGGATAGTCGGTGCGGCCGAACACTTGGGCGCGCTTGATCTCGGTGTCCCAATAGGCGCCCTTGACCAGGCGCACCATCAGACGACGGCCGGAGCGCCGGGCGAGGTCGGCGACCCGCTCGATCGTCTCCCGACCGCGCTTCTGATAGGCCTGAACCGCAAGACCGAGCCCCGTCCAGCCGCCCAGCGACGGTTCGTGCGCCAGCCGGTCCAGCAGTTTCAGCGACAGGGCCAGACGGTCCGCCTCCTCGGCGTCCATCGTATAGTTGATGTCGTATTTCGCCGCGATCTGGGCCAGACGCAGGATGCGGGGATACAGGGTCGCCCAGACGTCATCCTCATGCGTCGCCTCATAGCGGGGCGACAGGGCCGACAGTTTCACCGACACGCCGTGGCCGTGCTCCGGTCCCTGGCCCTTGGATGTCTTGCCCACCGCCTCGATGGCGTCGGCATAGATCTTCTCATAGCGGTCGGCGTCGGCCATGGTCCGGGCGCCTTCGCCCAGCATGTCGAAGCTGCACAGCCAGCCTTCCTTGTTCGATCGCTTCAGCGCGCTCTGGATGGTGCGGCCGACGACGAACTGCTCGCCCATGATCTTGACGGCGGTGGCCACGGCCTGGCGGATGACCGGCTCGCCCAGTCGGCCGGCGATCCGCTTCAGGAAGCCGGGCAGGTCGCTGCGCGCCTCGTCATCCACATCGACCAGCTTGCCGGTCAGCATCAGACCCCAGGTCGAGGCGTTGACGAACAGGCTGTCGGACTGACCCAAGTGGGCGGCCCAGTCGGCCGAGCCGATCTTCTCGGCGATCAGGCGATCGCGGGTGTCCTCGTCCGGCACGCGCAGCAGGGCCTCGGCCAGACACATCAGGGCCAGACCCTCGCGGGTCCCCAGCGAGAATTGCTTCAGGAAGCTTTCGACGACCCCCTGCTTCTTCTGGCTGCGGCGGGCGTGTTCGACAAGGGCCGTCGCCTCGGCGACCACATCGGCCCGTTCGACCGCATCCAGCGGCATGCGCGCCAGATTGGCGGCGACGGCCTCACGTTCGTCACGGAACTTGTGCGTATCCAGACCGTCCCAGGCGGCCAGGCTCGAAGGCAGGAAGGCGGGCGTGGTCATAGGCGACAAATCCTGTGGATTTCAGCCGTATAGGCCGGAGTTCGTTGAAGGTGCTTCGTATGATATCAAGTCAGGCCGAAGATTATTCGGCTTTGAGGCCTGATTTTCGATGATTGATATCGACGCCGTCGACCGTCGCATCCTGCGGGTTTTGCAGGCGGACGGCCGCCTTTCCAACGCCGAGCTGGCTCGCCAGTGCAACCTGTCGCCCGCCGCCTGTTTCGAACGGGTCAAACGGCTGCGCGAAAAGAAGATCATCACCGGCTACGCCGCCATGATCGACCCAACCCAGGTCGGTCGCGATCTGCTGATCTTCGTCGAGGTCCTGCTGGACCGCACCACTGGCGACGTCTTCGAGGCCTTCGCCGCCGCCGTGCGCAGCCAGCCCGAGGTGCTGGAGTGCCACATGGTCGCCGGCGGCTTCGACTATCTGATCAAGGCCCGCGTCGCCGACATGGACGCCTATCGGGCCTTTCTGGGCGATGTCCTGGTGCGCATGCCAGGCGTCCGCGAAACGCGGACCTATGCGGTGCTGGAAGAGGTGAAGTCGACGACGGTGCTACCGCTTTGATGGGCCCCATCACCTCGACTTTGAGTGGCGCAGCGTCTCATCGAAACTGCTTTGGCATCCCAAAGATGGTGACGGCACCGCTTGCTTCCCCTAATAGGGCACATCAATCTTCAAGATCGCAGTGTTAACATATGACCACTATCTATCCCGTCATTATGTGCGGCGGTTCGGGAACGCGTTTGTGGCCTGCCTCCCGGCCCTCGTTGCCGAAGCAGTTTATACCTCTCGCTGGAAATCGATCTTTGTTCCAAGAGACGGCCACCCGGGTGGCCGTGCTGGCGGGCGAGGACGGTGAGTTAATTGTTGTTGGAGGCATCGCTCACAAGCGCGCCATAATCGAACAGCTTGATGAGATCGGCGTAACCGCTGTCATACTACTCGAACCCGAGGGTCGAGACTCGTCCGCAGCTATGGCAGCCGCTGCTCTTTGGACGACAGGCCGAGCACCGGACGCGGTCAATCTTTTCGTCGCTTCGGACCATCATATTCCTGACGCCGACGCATTTCGGATGTCTGTTATGGAAGGCGTCGCGAGTGCTGAACGGGGCCGGATCGTCACGTTGGGGGTTGTGCCCACCGAGGCCTCATCAGCCTATGGATACATCGCTCCGTCCGGACCGATGCTGTCGGATGTGGCCGCCTTCGTTGAAAAGCCGGACCAAGCAACGGCCCATCGTTACATTTCCGAGGGCTACCTTTGGAACAGCGGAAACTTTATTGTTCGCGCTGATGTCCTAGGAAAGGAAATCGCCGATCAAGCGCCTGCAGTTGGAGCGGCGGTTCAGGTCGCGCTCTCCCAAGCGGAAGTAGAACACCGGTGCATAACCTTGGGCTCAGCCTTCAAGACAGCGCCCAAAATCTCAATCGACTATGCTGTGATGGAAAAAACGACGCGTGCGTCGGTTCTCCCTGTTCGCTTCGAGTGGTCGGACCTCGGTGCCTGGGACGCGGTGCAAGCCTCGGGCGAAGGCGATGTTGGTCTTCATATCCTAGAGGAGTCGGAAGGTTGCCTCGTTCGTGCGTGCGACGGCGTAATGGTCGCGGCCATCGGTCTCAAGGATGTTGGCATCATCGTGGAACGCGATGCGGTGCTGGTCACCGACCTTAAAAAGAGTCAGGATGTCAAGAAGGTTGTCGAGCGACTGCGCAAGCTGGCCCCTCAACATCTCGACTTCCCGTCGGCCAAGCCTCTGGAAACTCTGGAAGCAGGAGCCACTCGCCTGACGACATGGCTGAGACAGGCCGCACTCCCGGCCTGGTCCAGCCTGGGTCAAGACGAAACCGGCGCATTCGAAGAGGTCTTGGCGCTTGACGGGCGACACATCACTTCATCGCGTAGGGCGCGTGTCCAAGCGCGTCAGCTGCAAGTCTACGCTGAGGCGGGCCGCCAAGGATGGCGCGGGCCATGGAAGGCCGTTGTTCAGAGCGGTCTAGATTGCCTCAAATGGACTTATCTGCGCCCGGATGGCCAGATGCGAACCTTGCTGGCGGCAGACAAATCTGCGCTGGACGAGACGGCGATGGTCTACGATCAAGCCTTCTTCATTTTTGCGCTTGCCTGCATCTCAGCCGCAATTCCGGGCTCTGCGCTTGAAGATGAAGCCGCTATGATCCGCGATCTGCTTGTCCAACGGTCGGATGAGAAGGGCGGGATAAAGGAAGCTGGAAGCCATCCCTATCAATCCAACGCCCACATGCACCTTCTTGAAGCGGCCTTAGCATGGGAAGAGGTCGGCGGGGGCGATGAATGGAATGCGCTCTCCGACCAAATCGTTCACCTAGCCCGCACTCAATTTATTGACGCCGAAAGTGGCAATCTGCGCGAGCATTTTGACTCGGATTGGCTGCCGGCCGCAGGCGACGACGGCCGCCTGGTCGAACCTGGTCATCAGTTTGAATGGGCATGGCTGATGGCGCGGTACGGTCGCAGCCGAAAGGATCAGGGAGCAATCGCAGACGCGTGGAGACTGTATGAAGCAGGCTTGGTAGGCATCGACCAGAAACGCAGCGTCGCCATCGACGCTATAGATGTCGACGGCAGTCCACGTAGCGCACGCTCTCGTCTATGGCCCCAAACCGAATGGCTCAAAGCTTCCCTCATACTTGCAACACTAAATGATGATGGGCGTCGCGCCCGATGTCTCGACCAGGCGGCGCGTGCGCAGCGAGCGCTTTGGCGCTATTTGACAGCAGAAGGACTGTGGCATGATAAGATGTTAGAGAACGAGAGCTTTATCGACGAACCTGCGCCCGCGAGTTCATTCTATCACATCATGGCCGCGTATGTTCAGACGCGTCAAACACTCTTGGATCTGAGCCCTAGCTTAAGCGCCGATTTATCGCTCTAGCTCCATACCCAATCAGTTTGCATTTAGCGCTCAAAGAGATTGCAAAGTTTCGGACGTGATCCGGATCGGGCGCCGGCGAGGCGGTGCAGCGGGACGCGGGCCGTGGGTGAGTCTTAGACAAGTCGCCCAACGAGCCTCTCGCAGCGGACGGACAACGAGTACCAACGTGGTTTCTATAGTAGCGACCCCGCCCGGACGCAGGTTCCGCCTCTAAACAATGCAGCTGGCTGAGCGGGCGAAAATGCGAACCGCATCACTCATTGAACCCGACGCCCCAGCATTCCCGCAGTTACGATCTCGTGGCCTGCCTCAACGATAAAGCCATCAATTTGATATTTGGCCGAATTGAAATTTCTTGACGTGTTGCGCCGCGGCGGCAAGCGCCCCGACGACTTCTCATCCGTCGGTGGACTCTGTACACCATCACTTAATGAACGGTGGTTGTGTACAGAGCCCAGCATGACAACCAGCTTGCAGCCCGAATGAAGGCTATCGCATGCCTACTCTGCTGAACGGATCAGACCGAGCTACGATTAGATCGCACGAAGCTAGGTCTCCAAGGTCATCCGCCTTGACGGGCAGCAGCTCGGCCTTGGTGGTGATGCGCCAGAATCTAAATCCCATCAGCCCAAGCCGAGCGGCCACTTCTTGAGGGTCTGCGCGGGAGCGCATCTGCACTACATCCCACTCCATACACAGTATTATATCAGGCTGTTGCAGAAGGGCATGAGCTCCAGATAGGATCAATGGCTCGGACCCTTCCGCATCAATCCGAAGCAACCTTACTTTAGGCAAGTTGAGGTCATCCAAGCGGATTGCTTCGACCTCAAGCACCTGAGTGTCGACGCCTAGCGCATTATCTCCAACGTAGACGTGACCGCCGCCGCCGTACTGTCTGGAAATCGAGAATTTCAGCGTGCCAACCGTGTCGCTTACAACCTTTTGGACTATTTGAACCCAAGGAGCATACCCATTTATGCGGACTGACTTCGCGGCAAGTGCGGCAAGTCTTGGATTTGCCTCAAAGGACAGAACACTTCCACGAGGCCCCACACTATGAGCCATTGCGATAGTATAAAATCCGACGTGACCGCCAACTTCCACCACACGGTCACCAGGCGCAAGCAGACTCAGCACCACCTTAGCGATCCAAGGTTCCCAAGTTCCATGGGCGATTAGGTGAGCGCAGACACTTTCCTCCAACGGATCGACATAGATAAAATGACCGCTATTAAGCCTCGTAAGGGCCAAGCCGTCGCCTAGATAGAAATAAGGTCGCGCAAGCAGATTTTTACCCGAAGCGCTCCTTTTCGGCCTCCAAAACTTGGAAACCGATTTCGACCAGTTTTTCATGACGCTTTCCGAGTTTATGACGGCTAATGCCGCTGCAGAGCCAATGCTCGCCAGCCAGGGTAGATCGCCGCTTATCCTATTGGTATTGACCAAACAACTACTACCGTCTCGCCTTCGTCGTTCGAACCGTCTAGAAGTTCGCCCCTTACCAACGGCTCAGGGTCCGCCCGCCTCAATGCGCATCGTTCTGGCCACCGACGCCTGGGAACCTCAGGTCAATGGCGTCGTCCGCACCTTGACGCGCACAGTCGCGGAATGCCGCGGCATGGGCCATGAAGTCGAGGTCATCGAACCCAGTCTGTTCAAGACCATCCCCTGCCCTACCTATCCCGAGATCCGGCTGGCGCTGGGTGCGGAAGAAGAGATCCGAGAGATGCTGCGCGCCTTCGAACCCGAGGCCGTTCACATCGCCACCGAAGGCCCGATCGGCATCGCCACGCGGCGGATTTGCGTGGAATGGAAACTACCGTTCACGACCAGCTATCACACCAAATTTCCCGAATATGTTTCGGCGCGTTTCCCGATCCCGGTTCAGGTCGGCTATGCCTACATGAAATGGTTCCACAAGCCGTCGGGCCGGCTGATGGTGGCGACCCCGACCCTGCGTGACGAACTGGTCGAGCATGGATTCAAGAACGTCTCCCCCTGGTCGCGGGGCGTGGACACGGACGTTTTCAATCCCGACTTGGAGCGCATCTACGACGAGCTTGGCGGCAAGGACTGGCCGCGCCCCTTCTTCCTGAACGTCGGGCGTGTGGCGGTCGAGAAGAACATCGAGGCTTTCCTGCAACTCGACCTGCCCGGGACCAAGATCGTTGTGGGCGATGGCCCGGCGCGCGCCGATTTGGAAGAGAAGTATCCCGAGGCCAAGTTCCTGGGCGCCAAGTTCGGCGACGATCTGGCCCGCTGTTTCCGCGACGCTGATGTCTTCGTCTTCCCCAGCTGGACCGACACCTTCGGCCTGGTTATCCTCGAGGCCATGGCAGCTGGCACGCCGGTCGCGGCCTATCCGGCCCACGGCCCGATCGACATCATTCCGGGATCGAACGCAGGCGCAATCGACAAGAATCTCAAGGCCGCCTGCCTGAAATGCCTCGAGCTCGATCGCAAGGCGGTGCGCGCCTATGCTGAGAAGTTCAGCTGGCGCGCCTCAGCCGAGCAGTTTGTCGAGAACCTGCAACCCTATCCCGAACCCGAGCGCGGCCGCTTCTGGCGTCGCCTTCGGCGCATCGCCCGAATTCGCAAACGCGCCGCTGCCTAACCTAAACCATCAATCAACGCGTTCTGCGACGCGTTTGGCCGAAACATCGACCGACAGGACACCCAATGCTCAAGCCTCGTCAGGATATGACGCCCAACACGGCAGCGTACGAGACGCAAGCCCTCGTGAAACCGACAGGCTTTCGCGAATATGATGCGCGCTGGATCCTGGAAAAGGAAATCAACCTTCTCGGCATTCAGGCTCTGGGCCTTGGCCTAGCCACCTATGTCCATGAGATCGGCGTGACGCCGAAGATCGTCACCGGCCATGACTTCCGCGGGTATAGCCTCAGCGTCAAACAGGCGTTGATCCTCGGGCTGCTGGAAGGCGGGATGGAGGTTCTGGACGTAGGCCTGGCCTTGTCGCCCATGGCCTATTTCGGTCAGTTCGAACTGGATGCGCCGTGCGTCGCCATGGTCACCGCGAGCCACAATGAGAACGGCTGGACGGGCGTCAAGATGGGGGCGAACAAGCCCCTCACTTTCGGTCCCGATGAAATGGGGCGGCTGAAAGAGATCGTACTGAATGGTGAAGGCGTGGCCCGGCCGGGCGGCAAGCTGGTGCGGGTTGAAGACTTCCGCGAAACCTATGTCGCCGAAGTGGCCTCAAAGGTTCAAATCAAGAGACCGCTAAAGGTCGTCTGCGCCTGCGGCAACGGCACGGCCGGCGCCTTCGCCCCCGACGCCCTGCGCCGCATGGGCGTCGAGGTGATCGAGATGGACACGGACCTCGACTACACCTTCCCCAAGTACAACCCGAACCCCGAAGATCATGCCATGCTTGTCCAGATGGCGGAGCGCGTGCGCGAGACGGGCGCCGATCTGGCCTTGGGCTTCGACGGCGACGGCGACCGTTGCGGCGTGGTGGACGACACGGGCGAAGAAATCTTCGCCGACAAGATCGGCCTGATGCTGGCCCGCGACTTGTCCAAGGTCTATCCGGACAGCACTTTCGTCGTCGATGTGAAATCGACCGGCCTATACAAGACCGATGAGGTGCTGAAGGCGAATGGCGCCGAGGTCGTGTACTGGAAAACGGGCCACTCCTACATCAAGCGCAAGACCGCCGAGCTGGGCGCCCTGGCCGGGTTCGAGAAGTCGGGCCACTTCTTCATGGCCGGCGACCTGGGTCACGGCTACGACGACGGCCTGGTCGCGGCCGGCGCCGTCTTGGCCATGCTGGACCGCAATCCAGACAAAAAGCTCAGCGAACTGAAGACCGCCCTGCCGGACGCCTGGACCAGCCTGACCATGTCGCCGCATTGCGACGACGAGCTGAAGTACGGCGTGCTGGAGCGGATCGTGAAGGAGTATTCCGATCTGGCCGCAGCCGGCGGCGAAATCCTGGGTCGCAAGATCGTCGAGGCGATCACCGTCAACGGCGTTCGCGTGCACTTGGAAGACGGCTCTTGGGTCCTGGTCCGCGCTTCGTCCAACAAGCCGGAGCTGGTCGTGGTGGTCGAAAGCATGCGGTCCGAAGACGACATGCGCGACCTGTTCCGCAAGGAGATCAAACCGCGCCTCGCCGCTTATCCTGAAATCGGCGCCTTTAATCAGGAAATCTGAAAGATCACCGAGGACTGAACCAATCGCGCCCCTGACCGCTTCCCTCTCGGCTGCTGCCAGGAGGGAAGATTGCCGCGCTACTTTTTCCATACCCAGAACGGCGATTGCATCCGCGACGATCAGGGCGAGGAATTGAGAAGCGTGGACGCGGCGCGCGAGGAGGCTGTCGCCGTACTGGGCGAAATCCTGCGGTATCGGGGCGCATCGTTCTGGACGACCCGCGCCTTCAGCGTCATCGTCACGGATGACGAGGGGCAAACGGTGGTCAGCGTCACGGCATCCGCGTCCGATCAGGCGCCCGAGGGCTGGACATTGGCGGGGGACGCGTGATGACCAAGGCTGGCAGCGTCTCAAAAATCACCACCTTGGTCGACAAGTTGTCGCTTCGGGACAGGCTCAATCCCGAAGAAATCGATGCGTTGAGCGCTGTGCTCGATGCACCTAAAACCGTCTCCGCCGGATCCGATATCGTGCGCGAGCACACCCGCCCGCTGCACAGCACCCTTCTGATCTCCGGCTTTTCCGCGCGGTATTCCACGCTGGAGGACGGGTCGCGTCAGATCACGGAAATCAATGTGTCCGGCGACTTCATCGACCTGCACAGCCTGTTGATGAAACAGATGGATCACGGCGTCGTCGCCCTGACGGAATGCGTCGTCGCCGAGGCTGCGCATAGCGGATTGATCGACATCACCGAACGCTATCCGCATCTGACGCGCCTGCTCTGGCTGGACACCATCATCGACGCCGCCATCCACCGACAATGGCTGGTCGCCATGGGCCGGCGCAGCGGTCTGGGCCATCTGGCGCATCTGGTGTGCGAGCTTTACCTGCGTCTCCAAGCCGTCGGCCAGACCGGCGAAATGACCTTCGATCTGCCCTTGACCCAGGCGGTCCTGGGCGATGCCTTGGGGCTGTCGACGGTGCATGTCAGTCGTCTGGTTTCGGAACTGCGCAGCGAAGGCGTGATCAACTGGGCGGGCGGTCGGATCGATATTCTGGACTGGCGGCGGCTGGCGGAAATCGCCGAGTTCGACCCCACCTATCTCAGACTCCAAAGCGATCCCGTTTGATCACTTAACGCATGTTATCGCACACAACGACGAGGGGTCGTTTAGACGATACATGTCCAAGCCTCCTCTCGCGCGGCTTTTATTGTCCGCCTTCGCCGCCCAATGTGTAGATGAAGGGGACGCGCATGAAGCCACGGCGGGCGAAAACATCTCGGCCCTGCAAGGGGGCGAGCCGGCGGTCACCTTGATCCTGTCCGGCGTTGCGGCGCGGCGGGGTTCTGACGGACTGCTTTCGCGGGGTCTGGCCTCAGAAGACGATGCGATCAACTTTGACGCCGTCATGGGCGAAGCCGAAAGGGAGACCGCTGTCTGGCTGACGCCAGGCCGTTTCCTGTCCGTATCCGCCCGCAAACTGGCGCAGAAGATGGATCGTGATACCTTGGTCCAGGCGGCTTTGACAGATCTGCGTCGCCGCAACGCCGCGCTTCAGGTTGAACTTTCCCGCCACGCCACACTGAAGGTCGCCCAGCGATTGGCCGCGCTGATGCTGGACGTCAGGGCGCGCAATGGCGGCGACCTTCTCGCCTTGCGCCAAACCGAGCTGTCAGACCTGATGGCGGTGCGCCGCGCCAGCATATCGACCGCCTGCACGGAATTGTGCGCCGCCGGCGCCGTGCGGCTCCGACGCGGCGCGATCCAGATCATTGATGCGGGCGCGCTTCGCCGCTTGGCGGGCGAGCCTCACTCGACCGTGACGGACTTGGCCAGGTTGCGGGGCTGATCGACGTCAGTGCCCTTCTGAACGGCTGTGTAGTAGGCCAGAAGCTGCACCGGCACGGCATAGACCAGAGGCGCGATCAGCGGGTGGCAGTCGGGGGCATGGATGCGGCGAATGCCGGCGCCGTGCGGATCGGGCGCCTTTTCCGGCGCGATCATGATGACCGGGCCGCCCCGGGCAGCGACCTCCTGCAGGTTGGACGCGGTCTTTTCGAACACGTCGTCCAGCGGAGCCAGGGCGATGGTCGGGGTCTCTTCATCGATCAGGGCGATGGGGCCGTGCTTCAGCTCGCCGGCGGCATAGCCCTCGGCATGGATATAGCTGATCTCCTTTAGCTTCAGCGCGCCTTCCATCGCCAGCGGGAACATGGCGCCCCGGCCCAGGAAAAGGACATCGTCGGCCTTTGACAGATCGTGAGTCACGGCGCGGATGCTCTCGCCCATCGTCAGGGCCTCGGCGATCAGGCGCGGGCTCTCGAACAGGGCCTTGACCAGCTCGGCCTCGGTCGCAGCATCGATCCGGCCGCGCGCCACGCCAGCCGCCACGGCCAGGGCCAGCAGGGCCGCAACCTGGGCGGTGAAGGCCTTGGTCGAGGCGACGCCGATCTCGGGCCCGGCATGGGTGGGCCACAGGACGGCGGCTTCGCGCGCCATGGAGGACGAGTGAACATTGACGACGGCGGCGGTCTGCAACCCTTGCGCCTTGCACCAGGTCAGGCTGGCCAAGGTGTCGGCGGTCTCGCCCGACTGGCTGACGGCGACGGCCAAGGTGGATTTCGAGACAGCCGGCGAGCGATAGCGGAACTCCGACGCGATCTCGACGTCGCAGGGCAGGCCGGCCAGCTTCTCGAAGGCGTAACGGCCGATCTGGCCGGCGTAGAAGGCGGTGCCGCAGGCGACGATCTGGATGCGGTCTATGGCGGCGAAATCGACGGGATTGGTCTTGGCCTTGCCGGTCACCAGGTCGAGATATTCCGACAGGGTGTGCTGGACGCTGTCGGGCTGTTCATGGATCTCCTTTTCCATGAAGTGGCGATATTCGCCCTTCTCGACCATGGCCGAGGAGGCCGAGACCTGGACGATGGCGCGCTCGACGGGATTGCCCGCCACGTCGAACATCTGGGCGCCGGCCTTGGTCACGGCGACGTAGTCGCCCTCTTCCAGATAGGAAATCTTCTGCGTGAACGGACCGACCGCGAGCGCGTCCGAGCCCAGATACATCTCGTCCTCGCCCCAGCCGACCACCAACGGGCTGCCACGCCGGGCGCCCAGGATCAGGTCGTCTGTCCCGTCGATCAGCACCGCCAGCGCATAGGCGCCGGTCAAGCGGTCGAGCGTCGCCTTGAACGCCTCTAACGGCGCACGACCCGTATTCAGCTCGACGTCCAGCAGGTGGGCGATGACCTCGGTGTCGGTCTGGCTCTCGAACACATGGCCCTCGGCGGCCAGCTCGGCCTTCAGCTCGGCGAAGTTCTCGATGATGCCGTTGTGGACCAGGGTGACACGACCGGCCTTGTGCGGGTGGGCGTTCTCGGTCGTCGGCGCGCCGTGTGTGGCCCAGCGGGTGTGGCCGATGCCGACCGTCGCCGTCATCGGATCTTCAACCAGGACGGCCTCCAGATTGCGGATCTTGCCCTTGGCGCGGCGGCGCTCGACCGAGCCGTCCACGACTGCGGCGACGCCAGCGGAATCATAGCCGCGGTACTCCAGTCGTTTCAGGCTGTCGATCAGCCGGGGAACGACAGGACCATTGCCGGTGACGCCGATGATGCCGCACATGAGCGAAGGCTCCGAGAAGTCAGGAAAAGGGCGCCGCTTTGCACTGGCGGCGATCCGGGGCTAAGCCACACATCAAGCCCCACCGGCCGTCTATGCAATCTTAAGGCGGGCCGCATCAAAAAAGGGGTTTCGGAACGTTACCCGAACCAAAGGACCTTGCCTTGGGCGACAGAAAATATTTCGGCACCGACGGCATTCGCGGGCGCGCCAACACCTATCCGATGACGGCCGAGGTCGCGTTGCGCGTGGGTCTGGCCGCCGGGAAACTGTTCCGCACCGACGACGACCGCCGCCATCTGGTGGTGATCGGCAAGGATACGCGCCTGTCGGGCTATACGATTGAGCCGGCCTTGGTCGCCGGCTTCGCCTCTGTGGGCATGGATGTGCGCACCTTCGGCCCGGTGCCGACGCCGGGGGTCGCCATGCTGACCCGGTCGATGCGCGCCGACCTGGGGGTGATGATCTCGGCCTCGCACAACGACTATGCCGACAACGGGATCAAGCTGTTCGGGCCGGACGGCTACAAGCTGTCGGACGAGATCGAACTGAAGATCGAGGCCATGATGGACCAGAGCCTGGATCAGGGCCTGGCGCCGTCGAACAAGCTGGGCCGGGTCAAACGCATCGACGACGCTCAGGCGCGTTATATCGAGATCGCCAAACAGGCCTTCCCCAAGCGGCTGACGCTGCAAGGGCTGCGCATCGCCGTCGATTGCGCCAACGGCGCCGGCTACAAGGTCGCGCCCACCACCCTGTTCGAACTGGGCGCCGAAGTCTTCCCCGTGGGCGTGACCCCCAACGGCACCAACATCAACGCCGAGTGCGGCTCGACCCATCCAGCGACCCTGGCCGATGCGGTCAAACGCTACCGCGCCGATATAGGCATCGCCCTGGACGGCGACGCGGACCGACTGATCATCTGCGATGAGACGGGTCGGGTCGTGGACGGCGATCAGATCATGGCCCTGGTCGGGCTGGACTGGGCCAGGCGCGGTCTCCTGACCGGCGGCGGCGTGGTGGCCACCGTCATGTCCAACCTGGGGCTGGAGCGCAAACTGAAGTCCGAAGGCTTGACGCTGGAGCGGACCAAGGTCGGCGACCGCTATGTCATGGAACGGATGCGCGAGGGCGGCTTCAACATCGGCGGCGAGCAGTCGGGCCACATCATTCTGCACGACCACGCCACCACCGGCGACGGCCTGATGGCGGCGCTGCAGGTGCTGGCCGTCCTGGTCGAGTCCGGCAAGCCGATGAGCGAACTGGCCCGCCAGTTTGATCCCGTGCCGCAAAAGCTGGAGAACGTCCGCTTCACCGCCGACAAGCCGCTGGAAAGCGACGCGGTCAGGGCCGCCATCGCCGAGGCCGAAACGGCCTTGAGCGGTCAGGGGCGGCTGCTGGTGCGTCCTTCGGGCACGGAAAAGCTGATCCGCGTCATGGCCGAGGGCGACGACGAGGCGCTGGTGAAGCGCGTGGTGGCCGATGTCGCGGGCGCGGTGCGCTCAGCCTAGGGCTTGCACGCCGCCGGCGGGTCGCCGTCGCGTTCCCACAGCTTGCAGGACCGGTCGATCTCGCCCTGGATCAGGTCGCAAGGATTGGCGGCGTTGCAGGGCGGTCGGGTCGCCGGGCTGACCTGGATGCAGCGCTCGACCAGCCGGGCCGAGGCTGCGGAGCCGATGGCGTCGCGGCAGGGGACCTCGCTGAGCGGAACCGGCTGAGCGGACATGTCGGGACTCTCGGGGATCTTGGCCTCAGGGTCGTCGGCCGGCGGGGTCTCTTCCTTTTCCGCAACCGCCGGCTTGGCGGGCGCGGCAGGCGGCGGAGCGTCCGGCGCCAGTGGAACCGCGTCGATGACGTCGCTGCTTGCCGCCGTGTCCCCGGGCGTAGGCTGATCGGCTGGATCAGCGCGCTGACATCCGGCCATCAACACAACGCAGGCGGCCATCGAAAGCCAGGGGGATCGACGCATTGACTTGTCTCCGGTCAGGACTGACCGAACGAGGATGCCCGTCCGCGCCTCGAGGTGAAACCCCCTATCGCTTCACCGCCGCCAAGGCCGCTTTCTGCAGGGCGAAGAGTTCGGTGCAGCCGGTCTCGGCCAGAGAGAAGAGCCGGTCGAACTCGGCGCGTGAGAAGCCGCGCTTCTCGCCGGTGGCCTGGACCTCGACGATCTGGCCCGAGCCGGTCAGGACGAAGTTGGAATCCGCCTCGGCTTCCGAATCTTCCTCATAGTCCAGGTCGAGCACCGGCAGGCCGTCGCAGACGCCGCAAGAGACGGCCGCCACTTGGTCCAGGATCGGATCTGCCTTGAGTACGCCCTCGTCGCGCAGGTAGTTGAGGGCCAGGCTCATGGCGACCCAGGCGCCGGTGATCGACGCCGTGCGGGTGCCGCCGTCGGCCTGGATGACGTCGCAGTCGATCAGCACCTGACGTTCGCCGAGCGCCTTCAGGTCCACCACGGCGCGCAGCGAGCGGCCGATCAATCGCTGGATCTCTTGCGTGCGGCCCGACTGTTTGCCGGCGGCGGCCTCACGACGCCCGCGCGTGTGAGTGGCGCGGGGCAGCATGCCGTATTCGGCCGTTACCCATCCCTGCCCCGAATTGCGCATCCAGCCCGGCACCTTGTCCTCGATCGAGGCGGTCACCAGCACCTTGGTGTTGCCGAAGCTGATCAGGCACGAACCCTCGGCATAGCGGTTGACGCCGGTCTCGATGGTCACGGGACGCAGTTGATCGTCGGTGCGTTGCGAATGGCGCATGGGAGGGATCCTTGGAAGTCTGACCTTGGAAGCTGTGGCGGCGGTGCTTATCCTGAAACCGTGAGCCTGTATGCCCCGAAAAACCCGCCGTTCGACGCCGGCCCATCCCCGAATCTGGCCCTCGCGGGTCTGGCGGGGCTGGATGCGCGGGCGCGCGACATCTTCCGTCGCATCGTGGAATCGTATCTGGAGACCGGCGAGCCGGTCGGGTCGCGGACCCTGTCGCTGGGCGGCATCGCCCTGTCGCCCGCCTCGATCCGCAACACCATGCAGGATCTGACCCTCGCGGGCCTCTTGGCCGCGCCACACACCTCGGCCGGGCGGATCCCGACCCACGCGGGCCTGCGCCTGTTCGTGGACGGCCTGCTGGAGGTCGGCGACCTGACCAAGGAAGAGCGGCGCGAGATCGAAGGGCGGCTGGCGGGGCGCGGCCGGAACTTCGAGGCGGCGCTGGATGAGGCCTCCAACCTGCTCTCGGGTTTGGCCGGCGGAGCAGGCGTCGTCTCCAGCCCGGTGCGTGATTCCGGCGTCAAACATGTCGAGTTCGTGGCCCTGGGCGGCGATCAGGCCCTGGCGGTCATCGTCGCTGACGACGGCACGGTCGAGAACCGAATCATGACCCTGTCGGCCGGCGTCACGCCGTCGACCCTGGTCGAGGCCTCCAACTTCCTGAACGCCCGCCTGCGCGGCCGCCCCTTCGCCGACGCCCGGCGCGAGATGACGCAAGAGCTGGAAATCGCACGGCGTGAACTGGACCAGACCGCTGCCCGCCTGGTCGAGGACGGATTCGCCGCCTGGTCAGGGGGCGCCGACCGGGAGCGCGCCCTGATCGTGCGGGGTCGCGCCAATCTGCTTCAGGACCGGGAAGGCCTGGCCGATCTGGAGCGGGTCCGCGTCCTTTTCGACGATCTGGAGCAGAAGGAACAGCTGATCGGCCTGCTGGACGGTGTCGACGCGGCCCAGGGCGTACGCATTTTCATCGGCGCGGAGACACGGTTGTTTTCACTTTCGGGTTCCGCCGTGATCGCGGCGCCCTATATGAGCGGCCGACAGCGGGTTCTGGGCGCCATCGGCGTGATAGGCCCCGCAAGACTGAACTACGCCCGTGTCATTCCGTTGGTGGACTATACCGCCCGGGTGCTGGGCCGGATGCTGGACGGGAACGACAAGTGAGCGACAAGCCCCTTAACGACGAACTGAACGCCGTGGACGCCGACATGGCCGAAACGAACGCCGAACACGGCCTGGACGCCCATCCGTCAGACGATCTGGCGCCGCTGGACGCCGTGATTGCCGAGCGTGACGAATGGAAGGACCGCGCCCTGCGTGTCGCCGCCGAGATGGAGAATCTGAAGCGCCGTTCGGAGACGCAGCAGAACGACGCCCGCGCCTTCGCCATCCAGCGCTTCGCCAAGGACCTGCTGGGCGTCGCCGACAATCTGGAGCGCGCCCTGATGGCTGCGCCCAAGGACGCCGAGGGCGCGACCGCCGGTCTGGTGACCGGTCTGGAACTGACGCAGAAGGCCCTGCTGCAAGCCTTCGACGCCAACGGCCTGAAGCGCGTCGCGCCCCAGGCCGGCGAGGCCTTTAACCCGCATCTGCACCAGGCGATGATGGAACAGCCGTCCGAGACCGTGCCCGGCGGATCGGTGATCCAGACCATGCAGTCCGGTTTCGAACTGTTCGGCCGCACCGTCCGCCCCGCCATGGTGGTCGTCGCCGCCAAGGGATCCGGCGCCCAGGCTCCCAACCCCTATGGCGCCGCCCCCGCGGCCGACGGTCAGGCCTTCGACGGCAAGGCCTGATCCGCAGTGTTCAGGCGGCGTCGGTCAGAACTGACGCCGCCAGGCTCCGATCAAGGCGAACTCCGGCGGCGCGTCTCCGACGTGACGCGGCTCGCGACTGGCGACCGCCTGAAGCGTCATGCTGGATCCGTCCCACAGCCGGCGTTCGCCACCGAGGATGAAGTCGATCTGGCGGCCGCTGGGCGTCGCCGAGAAGCTGCGACGCGAATAGGTCAGCGGATCGAAATATTCGACAGGAACATCCGCCAGCATGGCCGAGAAGGTTCCACGCTCGATCCTGAGCGGCTGAGCCAGGGTGAAACTGATTCGGTCGCAGATCATCGAACAGCCCGTAAGCAGGCCCAGCCGCCAGTTCGAACTGATCGCCGCCTGATCCATCGACAGGAACCGGCCCTCGATCCGGGTCGACCCCATCCCCGCCTCGCCGATCAGGCGCAGGCCCGGCCGCAGGGTCCAGTCGCCGCCCAAGGCATAGAAGCTGGTCCGTGACGGCAGGGCGAAGTCGGACCCGCCCGGCAGGAAGGCGCCCAAGGGCCCGAGACGCTCATCCAAGGCGCCCACGCTGAACGACAGACCGCCGTCCGCTCCGCGCCATCCAATCGCCGCGCGACTATAGGTCGAGGCGTCCTCTTCGACACGACGCAGCGGCATCCGGCGATCGCCGCCGCCACTCTCGCCCGACACGGTCACTGGGCCGAACCGCATCGCGCCGCGTACGGCGTGATCGGCCTGGGCCAGGGCGGCGAAACCGTCGCCCGCCGCACCGTTGAACGGCGATGTCGCCCCGCCCTTGCCTTGCCAGACCGAGAATTTCATCCGGCCCGTGACGACGTCAAGCATTGCCTCCTGCCGCGGCTCGTCCCCCATCCAGGGCGCATCATACAGATCGTGACGAGGCGCAATCGGGTCAAGGCGGGCGCTGGGTTGCGCCGCGATCAGGTTCAATCGACCACCGCCCGGCAGGCCCAGGGTGGTTGTCGCCGTGGTGTTCTGCTCGAACGGCGCCGCCTGATAGGACCGGCTGGGCGCAGTCGGATAGGCGCCGCCTAGTTGGACGGCGAACATGCGATCATAGGCGTCGTAAAGCACCGTGTTCAGCGCCGTCTGCCGACCGAAAGCGTCCCCGAACGCCGCGCCGATGAAGCTGCCCGGTTCGCTCATGCTGACGATAGAGCTTCCATCGGCCATCGGCGTCGATGTCGTCCCTGCCGGCCGGAAAGCGCGGGCCATATCCAGCAGGCCGCGCCCATAGACGATGTCCGTGCCCGGATCGCCGGCGTCGCGGGCGGTCGTCAGCAAGATATCCAGAGCCGCACGGGCCGTCAGATTGGGGAAGGCCTGCATCAGCAAAGCGAGCGCGCCGGAGATATGCGGCGCCGAGAAGGATGTGCCGTTGACGCGCCAGCACGACGTGCCCTCACACCCTGTGATCACATCCTCGCCCGGCGCTGAAATATACCCGGCCGCCGTGTCCCCTGCCCGGTTCGAAAAGCTGGACATCACATCAGTCGCGCCGTGCGATCCGACCGCTATGACGCTGCCGGCGAACCGGGGGTCGATGGCGTAACGCGCGGGCCAGCCCGGATTGGCGTTTCCGTCATTGCCCGACGAAGCCACGATCACGGCGCCCGAGTTGACAGCGCGCAGCAGCGCCGCCTCGAACGCCGAGCCCAGCCGTCCGTCCCCGCCCAGCGACATGTTGATGATCTTGACGCCATTGGCGACGGCGTAATCCAGCGCGCGCACCAGATCCGAACTGCTGAAACAGACCTCGGTATTCTTGTCCGTGCAGTCCGATATATCGGTGCGGATCGACAGGATGGTCGAGTTGTACGCCACCCCAATCGTACCGAACCCGTTGAAGTTCGAGGCGATCACGCCCGACACGCGCGTGCCGTGACTGCTTGACGCCACATAGGGCGTATTGCGCCCCACGACGACGTCGGTCGAGGCGCTGGAGATACGCCCCTCCAACTCTGGCAAGGTATTGGCGATGCCGGAGTCGACGACTGCGACGGTGACGCCGGCCCCGGTCGCCCCGGCCTGCCAGGCGGATTGGACCTTCATATTGGCCAGGCCGTAGTTCCGCAGATACTCGCTCGACGTGACCGAGGGAGGCGGAGGCGGAGGGGGCGGTGGTGGTGGCGGAGGCGGCGGGGGTGGCGGGGGCGGAGGAACGGGGGGCGTGATCGTGCCGCCGCCGCCACCGCCTCCACCACCGCCGCCGCACGCTGCGAGAGGCAGAAACAGCAGGCCGATACTCAGGACGATCGCCCCGCGAAGCCGCAATCCGTTCACGCCCTACCCTCCCATACTCGGGCTGCTCCCCGCCGCCTTGGCGCCAGTAACGCCCTAATTCTTTAACGCTTTATCGAACGTCGCCAGCAGCTTGGACCAGCCGTCTTTTGCGTCGGCCTCCGAATAGCTGGTGCGGTAGTCGGCGTGGAAGCCGTGCTGGGCGTCGGGATAGACGACGATCTGGCTGCCGGTCTGGCCGGCGCGGGCCAAGGCTTCGCGCATCCGTTGGACGCTGACCAATGGGATGCCCTGATCCTTGCCGCCATACAGGCCGAGCACGGGCGCCTTCAGATCGTCGGCGATATCGACCGGCCAGGGTTGGCCCGATGAGATCTGAACCGGCGTGGCGTCTGCGGCGGGGGCCAGGCGGCCGTACCAGGCCACGCCCGCGCCGATGGCGGCGAAGCGGGCCGCCGCCTGCCACACCACCTTGCCGCCCCAGCAGTAGCCGGTGATCCCAACCTTGCCGTCCCTGGACCACGACTGCTGGCTGGCCCATTCCAGCGTCGCCGACAGATCGCCCATCACCTGCTCATAGTTGGCCGCGCCGACGATCTGCATGATCCGCTGCATATCCGACAGCGGCGCGGGATCCTCGACCCGGACGAAGAAGGCCGGTGCAATGGTGGCGTATCCCTGCTTGGCCAGACGGCGGCAGATGTCGCGGATATACTTGTGGACGCCGAAGATCTCGGACACCACCACCACGACCGGGAAAGGCCCGTCGCCCGCCGGCCGGGCGACATAGGCCGGAAGCTGGAACCCGTCCGGGGCGGCATAGGTCACGGTCTCGGTGGACAGACCCTCGGCGTCGGTCGTGATGGGCTTGGCTTCCTTGGCCAGGGCCGCGACCGCATAGCCGGAAAAGAGCAAGCCACCCAATGCGCCCAGTGTTCGACGACTCAGTTTCAGATCGTCGGCGGTCTGGCCTTCGGGGCGGATCAGCACGGTCATGGGACGCTCCAACGCGGGAAAGACGTCAGAGCATCACGGCTGACGGCAGTCGTCCAGTCACGATAAGGCGCGCTACAAAACGGGAAGAAGGGCGCTCAAGCAGTCCGATGCCGCGCGTCGAGCGTTAGCGCCCTTCCTTCCAAGATTAGTGCCTGAAGACCCGCACGCCGGTGAAGGCCATGGCGATGCCTTTCTCGTCGGCGGCGGCGATGACCTCGGCGTCTCGCATCGAGCCGCCGGGCTGGATCACCGCCGTGGCCCCAGCCGCGACTGCTTCCAAGAGGCCGTCGGCGAAGGGGAAGAAGGCTTCGGACGCGCACGCCGAACCCTCGGCCAGCGACTGGCTCAGCCCCTTGGCTTCACCCGCCTCCTTGGCGCGAATAGCGGCGATGCGGGCGCTGTCGCGGCGGTTCATCTGGCCGGCGCCGATGCCGGCGGTCTGGCCGTCCTTGGCGTAGACGATGGCGTTGGACTTGACGTGCTTGGCCACGGTGAAGGCGAACAGCATGTCCTGGATCTCGGTCGGCGTCGGCTGGCGCTGGGTGACGATCTTCAGGTCCGAGGGCTTGACCAGCGACCGGTCGCGGCTCTGGACCAGGAAGCCGCCGGCGACCGAGCGGAAGACCTCGCCCGCGCCGTGGGGGTCGGGCAGGCCGTCGGTGATCAAAAGGCGTAGGTTCTTCTTGGCCGCGAAGACGGCCTTGGCTTCGTCGTCGGCGCCGGGGGCGATGACCACCTCGGTGAAGATGCCGGTGATGGCGCGGGCGTCGTCGCCGTTCAGCGGACGGTTGACGGCGATCACGCCGCCGAAGGCCGAAACGGCGTCGCATTCCAGCGCGCGAGCGTAGGCCTCTGACAAGTCCTTGCCGATCGCCACGCCGCACGGATTGGCGTGTTTGACGATGACCACGGCCGGCTGTTCGAACTCGGCGACCAGCTCATAGGCGGCGTCGGCGTCCGCGATATTGTTGTAGCCCAGTTCCTTGCCCTGAACCTGGTCGGCATAGGCCACGCCCGGACGGCGCTCGCCGGTGCGGTAGAAGGCGCCGGTCTGATGCGGGTTTTCGCCATAGCGCAGGGTCTGGGCGAGGGATCCGGCGACGGACTTGCGGGCCGGGCCGGCATCCTCGATCTGGCCGGCGAACCAGCCGGAGACGGCGGCGTCATAGGCGGCGGTGCGGGCGAAGGCGCGGGCGGCCAGACGTTTGCGCAGGGCCAGGTCGGTCGAGCCTTCGGTCTTCAGCGCCTCAAGGATCAGGCCGATGCTCTCGCCGTCGACGGCGACGGCGACGTAGCCGTGGTTCTTGGAACCCGAGCGGATCATGGCCGGGCCGCCGATGTCGATGTTCTCGACCGCCGCCTCGAAGGCGCCGCCGGCCGCGACGGTGCTTTCGAACGGATAAAGGTCGATCCAGACGATATCGATAGGGCCGATGCCGTGATCGGTCATGGCCTGGGCATGGTCGGCCGCGTCACGCACGCCCAAGAGGCCGCCGTGAACGATCGGGTGCAGGGTCTTGACCCGGCCGTCCATCATCTCGGGGAAGCCGGTCAGATCGGCCACGTCCTTGACCGGCAGGCCCAGCTTCTCGATCGCCGCGCGCGTGCCGCCGGTCGAGACCAGTTCGACGCCCAGATCGTGCAGCGTGCGGGCCGCATCCTCCAGCCCGGCCTTGTCGGACAGAGAGATCAGGGCGCGTTGCGGCTTGACCCGGGCAGGGGCGGGCGGAAAGTCGGGAGCGGCGGGCATGGGCGGCGTCCGTGATGGCAGGGGAGGATGGCGCGCCGTCTAGACCCAAACCGCTTCGCCGTCACCCCACGGACGGTTTCAGAGCCTGATCGGCAGAGGTCAAATCGCTACGCGATTTGTCGATGCCGTGAATCAGGCTCTTGCATCAGGTCGGTTCGCCGCTCGCGCCCGCAGGGCTCAGCTTCCAGCGGATCTTGGTCTCGGTGTCGGTGCGGGCCGAGCCACGCACCACGATCTGCAGCGAGCGCCGCGTCAGGCCGGCGTCGATATGAACGCTGGGCTCAATGGCCACGTCCGGACCGTCGGTCCTGAACCACCAGCCCCGGCCCGAGGCGCCGCGCAGCAGGATCGAGCGTCGGTCGCGCGCCAGAGAGGCCTGAACCCCCGGCTCCAGATGGAAGCGGATGGCGTAGGGCGCCGCAATCTGGCGCACCATCTCCTTGCGGCCGGGTGTGGGGAAGAGTTTCTCTTCGGCCCGCAGTTCGTCCAAGCGCTGGTCCAGATAGAGCCGGCGTTGATGATTCAGGCCGAACAACTCATTCCAGCCGTCGTGTTCCATCTCCAGCCAGACGGCGCCGTCTCCGTCGCGCAGGTCGGTGGTCACATGGATCGGCGGTCCGACCAGGCGCGGGCCCAAGAGCTCACCCTTCCAGCCGCCCAGCGGTTCGTTCAGCGACCGCTCGCCCAGGGTCAGGGTCGAATGGGCCGGCGTCAGCCGCAGGGCCTGGCGGTCGGTCGAGGCCGGCGTCCACCCCGAGCCGGTCACCAGACGATCCTTGCCGCAGGCGATTTCCAACGCCAGCGGCTGGGCGCAGGCGGCCGCCCCCCAGGCGTCGCGCGCCGGCGGGGCGGTGTCGGCGATGATGGTCAACAGTGGGCTGGCGATACGCGTCAGGCCGGCGACCGCACCGGTGGCTGCAGGCGCGTCGTCGCTTCTGGCGATCGCTTCGTCGTCGTGGGCGCAGGCGGCCGCGACGCGTTCAATGGTGGAGGGGCCGCCGCCCTGGAAGCTGGCCAGACGACCATCGGGCAAGGTCAGCAGGCGCAGGCCCTGTGTCAGCCGGGCGATGGCGGCCGACACGCTCTCGGGCGTCGGTTCGGACAGTTGCGACAGGGCGTCGTCCAGCGTCAGCAGGTCGAGCAGCAGCTCAAGCCCCGCCTCAGGACTGCGCGAGGCGTGGCCGCCGTCAGCCTGCACCGTCGTCTTCAGGGCGCCGTCCAGCCGCGACAGTGCGCGGCGACGCAAGGCCTGCCCTGGCGCACCCGCCAGCACGCAGCCGCCGATGGCCGCCGCCGTCAACCGCTCGGCCCGGCTGGCCAGACCGCCGGGCGGACGCAGCAGTTGTCGGGTCTGGCGCGCCAGACTGTCGGCCAGTTTCAGGCGCTCGGCCTCGGTCGCAACGGCGCCCATCCGCCGTGCGCCGCACGCCAGATTGACGACCCGCCGCGCCAGGATTTCCGGTCCCCAGGCGAAGGGCGACCACCGTGCAAAGGCGTCGGCCCAGGCCAGGGTCAGACGCAGCGCCTCGCGCGCGCCACGGTCGCCTTGTGACATCAGGCCCGGCAACCAGGCGAAGGCGTGAAGCTCGACCGCAAAGGGCCGCGAGGGACTGGGCCGGTTCCACGGATCGGACGGCGGTTCGACCTCCATCGAGGCGCCCGCCAACATGAAACGTCCGGCCAGAACATTGCGGCCCGGCGCGGGATCGTGCGGGCGAAAATCGCGCGGCGTGGCGGCGAAAGCCGTCACCTTGCCCCCACCCACCGGAGCCCCAAGCGTCAGGCCGTAGCCGGGCAGACCGTAAAGCTCGATCCACAGCTGCCGCGTCGCCAACCGTCCGGCGATGGCGGGCCACAGGCCGGGTCCGGCGATCGTGTCGCCCGACCGCACGGGCGTGCGTACCGGGGCGCCAGGCAGGCCGGGGATCTGACCCGAGGCGACGTCCAGCGTCGTTTCCTGCCCCCGCGGGGCGAAGGGGCCGAGCGGGCTCACGAGAGGCTCGGAGCAGCCGGCGCGGCTTTCAGGGCGGCGATATTGGTCGCGTAATCGCCCTTGAACACGAACGACCCAGCGACCAGAGCATCGGCCCCAGCGGCGACGCAGGCCCCGGCGTTGGCGGAGGTCACGCCGCCGTCCACCTGAAGGTGAGCCGACGAACCGGCGCGGTCGAGAATGGCCCGCGCGCCCGCGATCTTCTTCAGCGAACTGTCGATGAACTTCTGACCGCCAAAGCCCGGATTGACCGACATGATCAGCACCAGATCGACCAAATCGACCACCTCTTCAAAGATCGACAGTGGCGTCGCCGGGTTGAACACGACGCCTGCCTTGGCGCCCAACTGGCGAATGCGACCCAGGGTGCGGTGCAGGTGCGGCCCGCTTTCAGGGTGAACGGTCAGGACATCGGCGCCCGCCTCGCGGAACGCCTCCAGCCAAGGATCGACCGGCGCGACCATCAGGTGCACGTCGAACGGCAAGGTCGTGTGCGGTCGGATCGCCTTTACGATGTCGGGGCCAAGCGTGAGGTTCGGCACGAAATGCCCGTCCATCACATCGACGTGGATCCAGTCGGCGCCCGCCGACTCCAGCGCGCGGACTTCTTCACCCAGCCGCGCGAAATCGCTGGCGAGGATCGACGGGCAGATCAGAGGGGTAACGGCCATGGCCTTCCGGATAAGGCGGGTTGCGGGCAGGAGCAAGGCGCTCCCGCTCAGGACACCCGTTCCAGCCTGGCCGCGAAGAAGCCGTCCAGTCCGCCGTGTTCGGCCCACATGGAGGGCAGGATGCGCAGCCAGCCTTCGGGCGTCACCGCCTCAGGCGGGGCGCCGATGGCAGCCGGATCAGCGGCGACGGTGCGGAAGGCGGGGTTGCGGCGCAGGAAGGCGATGATCTGGGTCTCGCCCTCCTCACGCTCCAGCGAGCAGGTGCAATAGACCAGACGGCCGCCCGGCTTCACGCGCTCGACGGCGGCGTCGAGCAGGCGGTGCTGGACGTCCGCCAATTTGGCGACCTCTGCCGGTTTGGTGGCGCGCAGGACCTCCGGATTGCGGCGGAAGGTGCCCGTCGCGGTGCAGGGCGCATCCAGCAGGACGGCGTCGAAGGTGCGGGCGTCCTCCCAGTCCTCGGCCGGAACGGCGACCACCTCGGCGGTCAGGCCGGTTCGCTCAAGGTTCTGCGTCAGGCGTTTCAGACGCGGGGCCGATCGGTCGAGCGCGACGACCGAGGCGCCGGCGGCCGCCAGTTGCAGCGTCTTGCCTCCAGGCGCGGCGCACATGTCGAGCGCCGTCTCGCCGGGCTTCACATCCAGCAGCCGGCCGGGCACGGCGGCGGCCGCGTCCTGGACCCACCAGTCGCCGTCCTCGAAACCGGGCCATCCGGCCACATCGCCGCGACGGCCGGTGCGAACCGTGCCACCGGACAGAACCTCGCCCTCGACAGCGGCGGCGACCGCGGCGGGATCAACGCCTGGCTTCAGGCTGAGGTCGGTCGCGGGTTCTTCGCGCGCAGCCAAGGCCAGACCCGCCAGGGCGGCCTCGCCATAGGTCGCCTTCCAGCGCGCCGCGATCCAGTCCGGCAGATTGCTCTCGGCCGTCGTCAGGCCGGGGCCTTCACGCCCAACCCCGCGCAGCACCGCATTGACCAGGTTCTTGTAGGGCCGGGTCTTGGGATCGCGCTCGGCCAGTTTCACCGCCGTCGAGACGGCGGCGAAGGCGGGCGTTTCCAGCACCAGAGTCTGGGCCAGGGCGATGCGCATCAGGGTGCGCACAGCCTCGGGCGGCGACTTCTTCAGGCGGCGATCCAGGATCTGGTCGATCTCACCCAGGCGACGCAGGGCCGCCATGGCCACGGCCCTGGCGAAGGCGCGGTCCACCGGCTCCAGCGCGCGTGCGGCAGGCTGAGACAGCGCTTCGTCCAATCCGTTGCGCTTCTCCAGCGCGGCGTTCAGCAGGATGCCGGCGACGACGCGCGCTTCGACGCCGATGTCGTCCTGCGACGGACCTTGATCGGCCTCGGCCGAGGCCGGGCGCGGGCGGCCCTTGGTGGCCATGCGACGGCCGCGCGCCTGCGAGCTCTGCCCGCCCCGTCCCTCGGTGCTCATACCGCCACCTGCGCGCCCAGCTCGACCACGCGGCCGGGCGGAATGTGGAAGAAGTCGGTCGGATTGGCGGCGTTGCGCATCAGGAAGATGAACAGCTTGTCCTGCCACAGCGGCATGCCCTGACGCGCCGACGGGATCAGCGAACGGCGACCCAGGAAGAAGCTGGTCGACATGATGTCGAACTTCAGCCCCTGCTTGCGGCACAGGCCCAGCGCACGCGGCACGTTCGGCGTTTCCATGAAGCCGTAGGTGACCGTGACCTTCTTGAAGTCGTCGTTGATCGGCTCCATTCGCACCCGGTCGGCTTCCTTGACGCGCGGGCGCTCGGAGGTGCGCACGGTCAGGATGACGTTCTTCTCGTGAAGCACCTTGTTGTGCTTGAGATTGTGCATCAGGGCGACCGGCGCGACATCGGGATCCGAGGTCAGGAAGATGGCCATGCCCGGAGCACGGTGCGGCGGACGGGCCTGAAGCATCTCGATCAGATCGTTCAGCGGAAGGCTGTCCTTGCGCGTCTTGGTCGTCAGAATCTGCGTCCCCCGCACCCAGGTCCACATCACGACGACCAGCAGGGCGCCCAGCACCAGCGGCATCCACGCCCCATCCGGAATCTTCAGCAGGTTGGACGTCAGGAAGACGCTGTCGATGAAGGCGAACGGAATGAGGGTCCCAGCCACCGCCCACATCGGCCACTTCCAGCCCTTGCGGATGACCGAATAGGCCATCAGCGTATTGACCAGCATGGTGCCCGTCACCGCCACGCCATAGGCGGCGGTCAGGTTATGCGAGCTCTGGAACACGACCAGCAGCACCAGAACTCCAACCATCAGGAAGGTGTTGACCGCCGGCACGAAGATCTGGCCGGCCTGGGTTTCGGAGGTGTTCTTGATGTCGATACGCGGCAGAAGGCCCAGCTGCACCGCCTGTTGCGTCACCGAGAAGGCGCCGGTGATCACGGCCTGGGAAGCGATGACGGTCGCGGCGGTCGCCAAGATCAGCATCGGCCAATAGGCGAACTGCGGCACCATGTTCCAGAACGGGTTCTCGGACGCGGCCGGATTGTCCAGGATCAGGGCGCCCTGACCCAGGTAGTTCAGCGTCAGGCACGGCAGGACGAAGGCCAGCCAGCCCATGCGGATCGGCGCCTTTCCGAAATGGCCCATGTCGGCATAGAGGGCCTCGGCCCCCGTGACGGCCAGGAAGACACTGCCCAGGATCACGAAGCCCAGGAAGCCGTCGTTGAGCAGAAGCATGACGCCATAGTGGGGCGACAGGGCCCGCAGCACGCTGACGTCGTCGAAGATATGATACAGGCCGAGCGCGCCCAGGCTCAGGAACCAGACGGCGGTGATCGGGCCGAAATACTTGGCCAGGCTGGCCGTGCCGCGCGACTGGACCAGGAATAGGGCGATCAGGATGCCGGCCGAGATCGGTACGATGAAGGAATCCAGCCGCCCGGCCAGACCCGGCGCGTCCTGCAGGCCTTCGACGGCGGACAGGACCGAGATGGCGGGCGTGATGATGCCGTCGCCATAGAACAGGGCTGCGCCGCAAACGCCCAGAATGAAGATCCAGGCGCTGCGTCGCCCGACCGCGAACTGGGCCAGCGCCATTAGCGACAGGGTGCCGCCCTCGCCCTTGTTGTCGGCGCGCATTAGGAAGAAGACGTATTTGAACGTCACCACCACCATCAGCGCCCAAAACGCCAGCGACACGACGCCGATCACGGCCAGATCGCCGCCGACGCCGGAGCGCGCATGGTCGATCGCCTCGCGCAGGGCGTAGAGCGGGCTGGTGCCGATGTCGCCGAACACCACGCCGATCGCGCCGATGGTCAGGGCCCAGAAGCCGCCGTGCTTGGCGGCCTGGCCGCCTGGGATGTGGGATTCCGGACCCGTGGCGTGGGTGGGCTTGTCCGGCGTGTTCGACGCAGGCGAGGGAGCGCTCGCGTCGTGGGGAGTGTCCCCGGCCATGCGTATCCTCCGGGTCTCCGACGCGGCGTCGGTCCCTTCAAAGCGGCGAGCCTTTAGGCCCATTCCACGCGGTCTTCAATCGCGCCGCAGCGGATTCGGTTTCGGCGTTCTGCGGCGCGATTTGTGATTCGGCCCCTGAACGCCTATTTTCGCATCAGGAACAGAACCATGTCAGACAGCCAACGTTTCCCCGTCGCCGCCCACGCCCTGGCCTATATGGCCCACAAGGGCGCGTTCGGGCCTGCGCAGGCGATGCCCAGCGGCGTGCTGGCGTCCTCGATCCCGACCAATCCCGTCGTGGTGCGCCGCGTGACCGCCCTTCTGGCCAAGGCTGGACTGATCGCCACCCGTCCGGGCGCGACCGGCGGCTCCTGGCTGCTGCGTCAGCCCGAGGACATTCGGCTTGATCAGGTGCTGAAGGCGGTGAACGGCTGCGCCCACATCGGCTCGCCCCCCGCCGGCGCCAAGGGTTGCCCGATCAGCGAACATATCCCGCGCCAGGTCGCCAAGGCCCTGACCGCCGCCGACGAGGCCGCGACCGAAGCCCTCTCCAAGATCACCATCTCCGACCTTCTGGCCGAAAACCCGATTGCGCTGGCGGCCTATGCGCCGCACAAGTCCTGCCCCGTCGCGGCCTGATCGCGCCGTGAATCGAACCGTTCTGATCACCGGCGCGTCTGCCGGCATCGGCGCGGCCCTGGCCCGGACCTATGCGGCCGAGGACTGGAATGTGATCCTGACAGCGCGTCGCCAAGCCCCGTTGCAGGCTCTGGCTGACGAACTGAACGTCGCCCACGGCGTGACCGCGACCGTGATCCCCGAAGACCTGTCCGATCCCTCAGCGCCCGAACGGCTGGTCGCGACCATCGCGGCCCATGGCCTTACCGTCGACGGTCTGGTCAACAATGCGGGATTCAGCCGGGTCACGGGCTTTCTGGATACCGACCTGAGCGCGCACCGCGCCATGATCCAGGTCATGCTGACCGCGCCGGTCGAGCTGTCGCGCCTGTTACTGCCCGGCATGATCCAGCGGGACTTCGGCCGGGTGTTAAACGTCGCTTCGCTGGCCGGCCAGATGCCCGCGACGGGCGGCGACACCCTGTATGGGCCGATCAAGAGCTTCCTGATCAAGGCGTCGCAGGGCTTGTATCTGGAGACGCAGGGAACCGGCGTCCACGTCACGGTCCTGAACCCCGGCTACACCCTGACCGAGTTTCACGACGTCAACGGCTCGCGCGACCAGGTCTCCAGCGCCTATCCGGCCTGGATGTGGATGGACGCCGCGCGCGTGGCGCGCATCGGCTATGACGCCTGCGAGGCCAACCGTCCCAGCGTCACCCCCGGCGTTATGAACAACGTCATGGCCGGACTGGCCCGCTTCCTGCCCGATGGTCTGGCGCTCCGCATGGTGGCGAACCACGCGAAGCGCCTGGACCGGATCTGATCAAATGTGGATGGCGTGCCCGAGGGCACGCAGGCTGGCCTCGTGGAAGGCTTCGCCTAGCGTCGGGTGGACATGGATCGTCCCGGCGACGTCTTCCAGCACCGCGCCCATCTCCAGCATCTGGGCGAAGCTGTTGGACAGTTCCGACACATGCTGGCCCACCGCCTGGATACCCAGGATGCGATGATCGCCCTTGTTCGCGATCACCCGCACGAAGCCGCCATCCTCACCCGCCTCGATGGCCAGGGCGCGACCGATCGCGGCGAAGGGGAAGACCGACTGGATCACATCGTCGCGGCCCGCGACCTCGTTCGGGCCCAGACCGGCCGAGACGATTTCCGGCTCGGTGAAACAGACGGCGGCGATGGTGACGGGATCGAAGATGCGGTCGTGGCCGGCGATGATTTCGGCGACCACCTCGCCCTGGGCCGAGCCCTTATGCGCCAGCATGGGTTCGCCCGTCAGGTCGCCCACCGCCCAGACGTTCTTCATCGAGGTGGCGCAGCGCTGGTCGATCTTCACGAACGGGCCGGCCATGGCTACGCCCATGTTCTCCAGACCCCAGCCCTGGGTACGCGGACGCCGGCCGACCGTGACCAGCACCTTGTCGGCATCCAGTTGCAGCAGCTCGCCATCCTTGGTCGTGATCGACAGCTTACCGTCGCCGAAGCCCCCGGCGCGTGCGCCCAGATGCAGCTCGACGCCATGCTTCTCCAGCCACTTGGCGACCGGATCGGTCAGGGCCTTGTCGTAGAGCGGCAGGATACGGTCGGCCATTTCGACGATGGCTACTTCGGCGCCCAGCTTGCGATAGGCGATGCCCAGTTCCAGCCCGATATAGCCGCCGCCCACGACGGCCAGCTTCTTGGGAACCTCCGACAGGCTCAGCGCCTCGGTCGAGGAAATGACGTCGCCGCCGAACGGCAGGAAGGGCAGTTCAACCGGCTCTGACCCCGTCGCCAGGATGACGTGTTCGGCGGTGATGCGGATATCGCCTTCGTCGGTTTTCACCACGCAGGTCTTGGCGTCGGCGAACTCGGCCCAGCCCTTGATGACCTTGACCTTGGCCTTCTTCAGCAGGGCCGCGACGCCGGCGTTCAACTTACGGACGATGCCGTCCTTCCATGCGACCGTTTGCGACAGGTCGATGGCCGCCGCCACCGCCGTGATGCCCAGTGTCCCGCCGCCGGCCGCCTTGGCCACCGTCTCAAACTTGCCCGCAGCATGGATGATGGCCTTGGACGGAATACAGCCGACGTTCAGGCAGGTGCCGCCCAGCCCGTCGCCGCCGTCCACCAGCACGGTGTCGAGGCCCAGCTGGCCGCAGCGAATGCCGGCGACATAGCCGCCGGTGCCCGCCCCGATGATCAGGACTTTGGTTTTCAGGGTCTGGGTCAACGATAGGCCTCAAGGCGGGTGCTGAACTGCGGAGGAACTTGCTGGGGCTCGAAAACGCGGGCCGCGCCGGTCTGGGTTTCCATGGCCAGTACGACGTCGCCGGGTTTGACGCGCTGAAAATCGACACAAATCATGCCTTGATAGCCGCCCAACGGACGGGCGGTCTCCGCGGCGGTCAGGGTGTATGTCTCTTGCGGGGCGCCTTGAAGCGTTTCCAGTCTGACGATGGTCGCCTTGGACTGAATGACCTCGATGGTCGGCGTCCGGCTGGGTTCCGGCAAACGCTCCACCGTCGTCACGCGCCCGATGAACAGCGCCGGCCCATCGGTCCGTAGCAGAGACGACCAAGCCGGCGGCGGCTCGGGAATGCAGGCGTTGGCGGACGAGGCGACGACGCCGACGGCTGCTAGCAGGCTGGCGCCGATGGTCAGCGCTTTGACTTTGACTTGCCGCATCACATTACCCTTCCGATTCCCGATGATCCTCTCTCGGCGAGGAGAGAGGATCATCAAGAGCCATGGCGCCGATTTTGAGGTGATAGCCATAGACGCGGGCGGACCTCGCTTTCCCGCTTAGAAAATGAGCATCAACCCATCCACAGCGTCGCGGAGTTTTCCAAGAGCCCCTTGATCCGCTGCACGAACACCGCCGCATCATGCCCATCGACAATGCGGTGATCGAAGCTGGACGACAGGTTCATCATCTTGCGCACGACCATCTGGCCGTCCTTTACCACGATCCGTTCGGCGATCTTGTTCGGACCGACGATGGCCACCTCGGGGTGGTTGATGATCGGGGTGTGGACCACCCCGCCCAGCGTGCCCAGCGAGGTGATGGTGATGGTCGAACCCGACAGCTCTTCGCGCTTGGCCGAACCGTCCTTGGCCGCGCCCGACACGCGGGCAATCTCCAGCGCCGTATCATATGGATCGCGCGCCTCGGCATGGCGGACCACCGGCACCATCAGGCCGTTCGGCGTTTGAGCCGCGATGCCCAGATGGACCGGGGCGTGCTGGGTCAGAACGCCGGCTTCGTCGTCATAGGTGGCGTTGATCTGAGGCTGGTCGCGCAGGGCGACCACGATGGCGCGGGCGATGAAGGGCAGGACGTTCAGCTTGGGCTGATCCTTGGACTTCGTCGCGTTCAGGTGGGCGCGCAACTCCTCCACCGCCGTCATGTCGATTTCCTCGACATAGGTGATGTGGGGAATGCGGCGCACGCTCTCGGCCATCTTCTCCGCAATCTTGCGGCGCAGGCCGATGATCTTGACCTCGGTCGTCCCTTGCGCCTTCGCATAGGTCGAGCCGCCGCCGGAGGGCGCCGACGCGGGTTGCGAACCGCCGCGCGCGATGAAGCCGTCCAGATCCTCGTGCGTGATCCGACCCGCCGGGCCGGAACCGGGCACGAAGGTCAGATCTACACCCAGGTCCCGCGCGCGATTGCGCACGGCCGGCGAGGCCGACGGACGTTCGCCAGGCGCACGTCCCGTCAGGGCGGGAACGGGCTTGGAGGGCGCGGTCGCTGAAGTAGCGCTTTTAGCCGTCGAAATCGCGGCGGAAGCCTTCGTCGCATTCTCTGCCGGTTTTGCGGCCGGTTTCGGCGCCGCGACGGGCGTCGAAACATTGCCCCGACCCTCGACATCAAACGCCACCAGCGGCCCGCCGACCGGCACCGACTTGCCCGGCTCGCCGTACAGGGCGACGACCGTTCCGGCGACCGGCGAGGTGATTTCGACCGTGGCCTTGTCGGTCATGATGTCGGCGATGATCTGGTCTTCCTCGACCGCATCGCCGACCTTGACGTGCCAGCCGACCAGCTCGGCCTCTGCCGTGCCTTCACCAACGTCAGGCAGTTTGAAGACATAGTTGCCGGATGTCGGCGCCTCAACAGCGGGGGCTGCCGGTGTCTCGACCTTCGGCGCTTCGGCGACCACGGGCGCGGAATCCGGCTTGGCGGAGGCGACGGGCGTCGGGGCGTCATCGGCATTGCCCGTCCCCTCGACCTCGAACTCCACCAGGGGGCCGCGCACCGGCACCATGGCGCCGGGTTCGCCGTGCAGGGCGACGACCTTGCCGCTCACCGGCGCGGTGATCTCGACCGTGGCCTTGTCGGTCATGACGTCGGCGACGATCTGGTCCTCGGCGACGACATCGCCGACCTTGACGTGCCATCCGACCAGTTCGGCCTCGGCGGTGCCTTCGCCCACGTCGGGCAGTTTGAAGACGAAACGACCCATCTTATCGACCTCCCGTCATGACGCTCTTCAAGGCGTCTGCGACCCTTTGCGGTCCGGGGAAATATTCCCATTCGAAAGCGTGCGGATAGGGCGTGTCCCAACCGGTGACGCGCGCGATCGGCGCTTCCAGCGAATAGAAGCAGCGCTCCTGCACCAGGGCCGACAGTTCGCCGCCGAAGCCCGAGGTCTTGGGCGCCTCATGCACGATGACGCAGCGGCCGGTCTTCTTCACCGAGGCCTCGATGGCTTCGATGTCCAGCGGCACGAGCGAGCGCAGGTCGATAACCTCGGCGTCCACGCCCGCGTGTTCCGCGCCAGCCAGGGCGACCCAGACCATGGTCCCATAGGCCAGGATGGTGACGTCGTTTCCTTCGCGCATCACGCGCGCCTTGCCGATGGGCTCGACATATTTGCCGGTCGGGACCTGGGCCAGATCCTGGGCCTTCCACGGGCTGACCGGCTTCTCATGCCAGCCGTCGAACGGCCCATTATAGAGCCGCTTCGGCTCGAAGAAGACGACCGGATCGTCGTCCTCGATGGCGGCGGTCAGCAGGCCCTTCGCGTCATAGGGGTTGGACGGAATGACGACCTTCAGGCCCGCGATATGGGTGAACAGGCTTTCAGGCGACTGGCTGTGGGTCTGACCGCCGAAGATGCCGCCGCCATAGGGGCTGCGCACCGTGATCGGCGAGGTGAACTGACCGCCCGAGCGGTAGCGCATCTTGGCCGCTTCCGAGACGATCTGGTCGTAGGCCGGGTAGATGTAGTCGGCGAACTGGATCTCGACGACGGGACGCAGCCCATAGGCGCCCATGCCGATGGCGGCGGCGACGATGCCGCATTCCGAGATCGGGGCGTCGAAGCTGCGGGTCAGGCCGTGCTTCTGCTGCAGCTTGTCGGTGACGCGGAAGACGCCGCCGAAATAGCCGGCGTCCTCGCCGAACGACAGGACGTTGGCGTCTTCGGCCATCTTGACGTCGATGGCCGAGTTCAGCGCCTGGATCATGTTCATGGGGACCACGCCCGCGCCCGTCGCTTCCGAGGCGGGGGCGGCGTTCTGGTCGACCATGTCGGGCTCGACGCCGTCGTTGCGATCGGCGTCGGTGAAGGTGGTTTGCTCGCTCATGGTCAGACCCCTACCTCGCGGCGCTGTTCGATCAGCCGCCAGTCTTCGGTCGCATAGACCTCTTCGAACATCGTCTTCACGCTGGGACGCGACTGGCCCAGGGTGCCGATGGCTTCGGATTCCTTGCCCGCGGCGCGGACCTGTTCGACAGCGTCCTTTAACGCCTCGGCGTGACGCTCGTCGTCCCATTCGCCGATGACGGTCAGATGCTGGCGCAGACGTTCGATCGGATCGCCCAGCGGCCATTTCTCATGCTCGTCGCCAGGGCGATAGCGGCTGGGGTCGTCGGAAGTCGAGTGCGGGGCGCCGCGATAGGTGAACAGCTCGATCACCGTCGCCCCCTGGTTCGACCGCGCCCGTTCCTCGGCCCACTGGGTCGCGGCCCAGACCGCCAGGAAGTCGTTGCCGTCCACCCGCAAGGCCGGCAGGCCATAGCCGATGGCCTTGGAGGCGAAGGTGGTCTCAAGCCCGCCGGCGATGCCCTGGAAGGAGCTGATGGCCCACTGGTTGTTGACGACGTTCAGAATGACCGGGGCGCGATAGACGGAGGCGAAGGTCAGGGCGTTGTGGAAATCACCTTCAGCCGTGGCGCCGTCGCCGATCCAGCTGATGGCGATCTTGTCGTCGCCCTTGTAGGCGCTGGCCATGGCCCAGCCCACGGCTTGCGGCACCTGGGTGCCCAGATTGCCGCTGATCGTGAAGAAGCCATAGTCCTTGGCCGAATACATGATCGGCAGCTGGCGGCCTTTGATCGGATCTTCGGCGTTCGAATAGATCTGGTTCATCATCGCGACCAGCGGATAACTGCGCGCGATCAAAAGCCCCTGCTGGCGATAGGTCGGGAAGCCCATGTCCTCGCGGCTCAGGATCATGCCCTGCGCGACCGCAATAGCCTCTTCGCCGGTGCACTTCATATAGAAGCTGGTCTTGCCCTGGCGGTGGGCGCGGTGCATCCGGTCGTCGAAGGCGCGCGTCAGGATCATGGCCTTCAAGCCCCGGCGCATCGTCTCGGGATCCAGGCGCGGGTTCCACGGACCGACGGCAGCGCCCTCATCGTCCAGCACCCGAATCAGGCGGAAGGCGAGATCGCGCATCTGATAGGGCGTCGATCCGACCTCGGGCCGTTCGACGACACCGGCAGGGTCCATCTGCAGGTGGCTGAAGTCCGGCGTATCGCCGGGACGGCCGGACGGCTCCGGCACGCGCAAGGACAGGGGCTGGCTGTTCTTTTTGTTCATTTTATCGTTCATGCGGGCGTCCATATCCGTTCTGGGGTCCGTCCGTGTTTCCTCTGGACGTGTGATAACACGACCCCTAAGCAGGTGCTCGCTCAATTTGACCTTGCGCAATCCCGATATCGGGTATTTTATTTCGCGATAAGCATAATCGGAGAAACGCATTGGCCGACGAACTCGACCCCATCGACGCCCGCATCCTGGATATCCTGCAACAAGACGCCGGGCTGTCGGTCGCAGAGGTCGCCGATCGCGTCGGACTGTCGGCCTCGCCCTGCTGGCGGCGGATCAAGCGGCTGGAAGACTCCGGCCTGATCACCAAGCGCGTCACCCTGCTGAATGCTCAGCTGCTGGGCTTGGACTTCGAGGTCTACGCCATCGTCAAACTGATGCTGCCGTCGGCGGACAATCTCAATGTCTTCGAGGCCGCCGTGGCCAAATGGCCGGAAGTGGTCCAGTGCGCCACCATCACGGGGCGCGAGGACTATGTGCTACGCATCATCACCTCGGACATGCACGCCTTCGACCTGTTCCTGCGCGAGAAGCTGCTGGCCCTCGGCATCGTCTCGGACTGCGAAAGCCACATCGTCACGCGCGGTGTGAAGAATGTGACCGCTCTGCCTCTTGGCATCATCACGCCTCACGTCGGATAACGTCGCTCAGGCGGCGCGGGCCGCACTGGGAGCCGACACATGATCGAACTGGTGATCGACGCACGCCGCAAGGACCTGGGCGGGTTCGAGGTCGGGCGCGTCCTGCCCTTCCATTCGCGCCGGATGGTCGGGCCCTTCATCTTTCTGGATCAGATGGGACCGGCGGAGTTCGCGCCGGGAGCCACGGCCATCGACGTGCGACCCCACCCGCATATCGGCCTGTCGACCCTGACCTATCTGTTCGAGGGCGAGATCATGCACCACGACAATCTCGGCTACGATCAGGCGATCCGGCCGGGCGAGGTCAACTGGATGACCGCCGGCAAGGGCATCGTCCATTCCGAGCGCACCGATCCGCTGAAGAAGAGCAGGGGCGGGCCGATGCACGGCATGCAGGCCTGGGTCGCCCTGCCCGACGAAGCCGAAGAGATGGACCCGGCCTTCCACCACTTGGGCGAGGACGCCCAGCCGGCCTACGAGAACGGCGGCCTGTTCGCGCGACTGGTGGCCGGTGAGGCTTACGGCGCCAAGGCAGCCGTCCCGGTGTCGTCGCCGCTGTTCTACATCCACTGGGAGCTTCAGCCCGGCGTGCGAACCGCCCCGCCGTCCGGCAAGGGCGCCGGAGGCATGAGCGAGCGCGCGCTCTATGTGGCCAAGGGCTCCATCGAGGTCGGCGATCGCACCTTCCACGAGGGCCAGATGATCGTGCTGGAGCCGACAGCCGAGCCGACGGTCAAGGCTCTGACCCAGTCGACCGTCATGGTGCTGGGGGGCGAGCCGGTGGGTGAACGGCTGATCTGGTGGAATTTCGTGGCCTCCAGCCAGGCCCGCATTGATCAGGCCAAGGCCGACTGGAAGGCAGGCCGGATGACGCTGCCGGACGCCGACGATCTGGAGTTCATCCCCCTGCCTGACGAACCCGCAAAGGCGCAGGCGGAGCCTGCGCCAGTGACGCCCAAGCCGACAGATCCGGTCTAGCGGGCAGGCAGAAGGTGACGCGACGAGGTCGGATCGCTACATGCGGCCTATGAACTTCGATTTCGACGCCCAGGTCACCGCCGCCCTGTTCGACAACACCGGCGCTGTCTTCGCCCTCGGCGACGGCTCGGTCCGGTTCGAGGACCGCACACGGGTGGAGGCGCACGACGGCGCCGTGCTGTGCGCCTGCGTTCATCCGTCCGGCGACGGGATCGTCACAGGCGGCGATGACGGCAAGGTCGTCTGGACCCGTCGCGACGAGGACCCGGTCGTTCTGGCCACGGCCAAGAACCAGTGGATCGACGCCATCGACGCCTCGCCGGCCTCGGGTCTGATCGCCTTTTCCTTCGGCCGCACCCTGTCGGTGATCGACCCCAAGGAGGTGGGCTTCCGCCGCGACTTCCAGCATGAGCGCACCGTCTCCGGCGTCGCCTTCGAGCCCAAGGGCAGGCGCATCGCCACCTCGACCTATGGCGGGGCGGCCCTGTGGTATGCACGGATCGAGAAACAGCAACCGGTGAAGCTGCCCTGGGCCGGGTCGCACACCGGCGTCGCCTTCTCGCCCGACGGCGCCTTCGTCGTCACGACCATGCAGGACAATCAGATGCACGGCTGGCGCATCAAGGACGCCAAGAACCTGCGCATGGGCGGCTATCCGGGCAAGGTGCGGTCGATGGCCTTCCTGGCAAATGGTCAGCTGATGGCGACCTCAGGCGCGCAGGGCGCGGTCCTATGGCCCTTCATCGGATCGAACGGACCGATGGGGCGCGAGGCGACCGAGATCGGCTATGACGACACGACCCTGGTCAATCTGGTCTCGGCCCGCGCCGATCAGGGTTTGCTGGCCGCCGGCCTGACCGACGGTCGGGTCTGGGTCGCACATCCGGCGGCCCAAGGTCTGAATTTCGTCAAGGCCGAGAAGGGGTCGGCCATCGTCGCCCTGTCGCTCAGCCCCGCCGTCGACAAGGTGGCCTGGGCCGACGAAGACGGCGCCGCCGGGGTGTTGATCCTCTGATGGCGACGGGCCGCAAGAGCTGGCGTCGCGTGGTGCTGACCGCGCTTTTGATCCTGGCCCTGATCCCGGTCGCGGGCGTGCTGATCGTCGCCATTGTCCCGCCGCCGCCCACCATACTGATGCTGCGCCAACTCGCGAGGGGCGATGGCATGGACTATCAGTGGCGCGGTCTGAACCAGATTTCGCCCCACCTAGTCAACGCGGCCATCGCCGCCGAGGACGCCCGATTCTGCAGCCACCATGGCTTCGACATGGAGGCGATCCAGAAGGCCCTGGATCACAACGCCGAGGGCGGGCGTCTGCGCGGCGGATCGACCATCAGCCAGCAGACGGCCAAGAACGTCTTCCTGTGGCCCGGCCGCGACTGGATCCGGAAGGGTCTGGAGGCGGGCTACACCGTCCTGATCGAGGCCGTGTGGTCCAAGCGCCGGATCATGGAGGTCTATCTGAACGTGGTGGAATGGGCGCCTGGCGTCTATGGCGCCCAGGCCGCGTCGCGCCACTGGTTTGGCAAGGACGCCCGCGACCTGAGCCCGCGTGAGGCGGCGCGTCTGGCCGCCATCCTACCGGCCCCGCGTCGTTACGAAGCCGCCGCGCCCGGCCCCTATGTGCGTCGGCGCGCCGCGCGCGTTCAGGCGGCCATGGGCACGGTGCGCAATGAAGGTCTGAACACCTGCGTCGTCGGTCGCTGAACCGTCACGCTTGACGGGCGACCGGGCCTGACCTCTCCTGCCCGCGCTGTTCAGGAGATCCATCATGAAGCGTCAGATGATGACCGCCGTCGCGGTCTGCGCCCTCGCCTTCGCCGCCGGCTGCGCCAGCACCAGCGAACCCGCCGCCGCAGCCCCGGGCGTCGAACAGACGGCCTCGACGACGCCCGCGCCGGCCGTCAGCGGCATGCGCGCCGACTATCCCATCACCGCCGAGGGCGCGACCGCCTTCATCGCCGACGCCGAAACCAAATGGGCCGAGGTCAGCGAATATGTCGCCCGCATCCAGTGGGCGCGCGCCACCAACATCACCTTCGACACCATGTGGCTGGAGTCCAAGGCCAACGCCGAGGCGACCGAGCTTCAGGTCCAGCTGGCCAATCAGGCGGCCAAGTTCAACGACGTCCAGGTCGATCCGGTCGTGCGCCGCAAGCTGAACCTGCTGCGGCTCAGCCTGGTCTTGCCCGCGCCCAATCGTCCCGGCGCAGCCGAGGAATTGGCCCAGATCACGACGCGGCTGGACTCGACCTATTCGACCGGCAAGTTCGATTTCAAGGGCAAGCCGATCACCCTGGACGAAGCCTCGCTGATCCTGGCCGACAGCCGCGATCCCGCCGAGACCAAGGCGCTTTATGAAGGCTGGCGCACCATCTCGCCGGTCATGCGCGACGACTACGCCCGCATGGTCGAGATCGCCAATGAGGGCTCGCGTGAGTTGGGCTTCGCCGACACCGGCGCCCTGTGGCGGTCAGGCTACGACATGCCCGCCGACGATTTCGCCGCCGAGACCGATCGGCTGTGGGCCCAGGTGAAGCCCTTCTACGAGAACCTGCACTGCTATGTGCGCGCCAGGCTGAACGCCAAATACGGCGACGCGGTCCAGCCCGACCACGGCCCGATCCGCGCCGATCTGCTGGGCAATATGTGGTCCCAACAGTGGGGCAACATCTACGACGTCGTCGCCCCGCCCAGCGGCGGCGCCTCCAGCTACGACCTCACCGAACTGCTCAAGGCCGCCGATTACGACGCGACGAAAATGGTCAAGACGGGCGAGCGCTTCTACGTCTCGCTGGGTCTTGATCCGCTGCCCCAGACTTTCTGGGAACGCAGCCAAATCACCCGCCCACGCGACCGCGAAGTCGTCTGTCACGCCTCGGCCTGGGACCTGGACAACGCCGACGACATCCGCATCAAGATGTGCACCAACGTCAACGGCGACGACTTCTACACCGTCCACCACGAGCTGGGTCACAACTACTATCAGCGCGCCTACAAGAACCAGCCGATGCTGTTCCGGAACGGCGCCAACGACGGCTTCCATGAGGCCATCGGCGACTTCGTCGGCCTGTCGGCCCTGACCCCCACCTATCTGAACCAGATCGGCCTGCTCAAAACCACCCCGGGCGCAGAGGAGGACATTCCCTTCCTGCTCAAGATGGCCTTGGACAAGATCGCCTTCCTGCCGTTCGGCCTGATGGTCGACCGCTGGCGCTGGGACGTCTTCTCGGGCGAGACGGCGCCGGCCGCCTACAATACCGCCTGGACCGCTGACATGCTGCAATACCAGGGTCTGGTCCCGCCCGGCCCGCGTCCGGCCAACGCCTTCGATCCGGGCGCCAAATACCATGTGCCCGGCAACACGCCTTACACGCGCTACTTCCTGGCGGCGATCTATCAGTTCCAGTTCCAGCGCGCCGCCTGCAAACAGGCCGGCTGGACCGGGCCGCTGCACCGCTGCTCCGTTTACGGCAATAAGGATGTGGGCGCCCGCTTCAACGCCATGCTGCAAATGGGTCAGTCCCAGCCGTGGCAGGAGGGGATGAAGGCCTTCACCGGCGATGACGGCAATGACGCCTCGGCCATCGCCGACTATTTCGCCCCGCTGAACGTCTGGCTCCAGGAACAGAACCGCGGTCACCAATGCGGATGGAGCGCCGCGTGAGCTCTACTCGGGATTAACCGTTCCCTTTGAGGCTTCCCTTAACGGCCCAATGGCAAACTAAAGGCTATTCGGGCGGTATTCGGGCGATCTACGCCCTCGGGGAACGACCATAGTGACGGCTTCCACACTGATCGGCAGAGCGGTTCGAGGCCTGCGCAATCTGGCGGCACGCCTGTCGTCCGACCGCGGCGGCAACGTCGTGATGATCTTCGCCCTGGTCATGCCGGCGCTGGTGATGGTTACCTTGGGCGGCATCGACATCAACCGCATCACCACGGTGAAGGCCCGCGTCCAGGACGCCCTGGACGCGGCCGCTCTGGCCGCCGCAAGGTCGTCCTATACGAACCCGGACGATCTTAGGACTGTCGCCGTCGTGGCCCTGAGGGCCAACTTGCGCAACGCCTCAGTCGAACCCTTCTCCGACAGAGACCTGCAGATTGAACTGACCGACGAGCAGGTGGTGGTCGCCGACCTGACGGTCCAAGTGAAGACCCTGGTGGCCAACATCGTCCTGCCACCCTACGGCAAACTTCTGGATGATACCCTGCCGGTCAACGTCCACTCCGAGGTTAATCGCTCATCCAAGGACATCGAAGTTGCGTTGGTGCTGGACATCACCGGGTCTATGGCCGGCTCACGTCTAACCAGTTTGAAAGACGCCGCCCGCCAGCTTGCCACCATCGTCGTGCAGGACCAGCAATCCCCCTACTATTCTCGTATGGCGGTCATCCCTTATTCGACAGGGGTTAATCTGGGCGACATGGCGAACGCTGCTCGCGGTCCTGCCACTCAGTCCACCGCGATCACTACGGCAGGATGGTCGACGGGCGTGGCCCGGTCGATCACAGCGGTTTCCAAGGCCAACACGGGCTACGTCACCTCTTCCAACCACGGCTTCAAGGATGGCGATTTCATCTGGATCGATGGCGTGCGAGGCATGACGCAGATCAACGCCAAGGCGTATCGCGTCGCCAATGCGGCGACCAACAGCTTCTCGTTACAGTCATGGAACGGCTCGTCCTGGGCGAACGTCAACACATCGAGCAACAATAGCTATACGTCAGCGGGCACCGTGTCCGGCTGCAGGCTGTCGGACTGCACGATCATCGTCACGTCCCCCAATCATGGGCTTTCCGCGACTGATCCCGCGACGGGCGCGCAATCGGGCGTGCGCATCACAGACGTGGCTGGCATGACGCAGATCAACGCCGCCAATGCGAGCTCCTATTGGCTGATATCCAATGTCACCAAGGACACCTTCTCGATCAACGTCGTCGGCCCGCCGACCGGAACCTACTCGTCCGGCGGTAAGGTCTGGTGCGGCAATGACGGATGCCAGTGGCGAATCTATCGAAACGCGTCGGCGGCAATGAGGGTATATCAGATCAGCGACTGCGTGAGCGAAAGAACAGGGCAGCATGACGACGATGACACACGCCCGTCAGTCGCATATGTCGGTCGCTACTATCCAAACCAATCTGGTTCCAACACCAAGTGCACGGTTTCTCCGCTGCTGCCGCTGACCGACGATAGAGCCGAGATCAACAAGCTGATCGGGCCAGTCAATGCGCCCAGTCAAGGCCTCCAAGCTGACGGCTACACTGCAGCACAGATCGGACTAGCTTGGGGATGGTATTCGGTTTCGCCGGAATTCAACTCGCTTTGGAGCACCACCCCTGCGGCGGCCTATGATCAGAACAAGACCCTGAAAGCCGTTATCCTAATGACGGACGGCGAGTTCAATGCCCCCTACTGTTCTGGCGTCCTGGGCCGAGATGCATCCTTTGGGGGTTCAGATCGCGCGGATTGTGCAGCGACGAATGGCGAACCCTACGGTCAGGCCAAGGCTCTTTGCACGGCGATCAAAAACAAGAACATCGTTCTTTACACCGTCGGTTTCCAGGTCTCCGCCAGCAGCACGGCTGGCAAGTTCCTGAAGGATTGCGCCACCACCCCCGCCAATTTCTTCCTGCCTGCCAGCGGCGCCGATCTGACGGAATCGTTCAAGGCCATCGGACGCGACATCACCCGACTACGGATTTCCCGCTGACGGCCTAGAGCAGGCGGATTTCGCGCAGGCGTTCGGTCAGATAATCCTCGGCCAGGATGGTCTTGCCCGCATAGCGATCGGGATTGTCCGGCGTGATGGCGCTGGGCAGGGTCTCGATCGGAAAGTCCGGGTTGAAGTGCAGGAAGAAGGGCGTCGAATAGCGGGCGAAGCCGCGACGCTCAGGCGCCGGATTGACCACGCGGTGGGTCGTTGACGGCAGGACATGGTTGGTCAGCCGCTGCAACATGTCGCCGATATTGACGACCAGGGCGCCGGGCGGCGGGGCGATGTCGAGCCAGCTGCCGTCCTTGTCCTTCAGCTGAAGACCAGCCTCTTCGGCGCCGAGCAGCAGGGTGATGACATTGATGTCTTCATGCGCCCCGGCGCGCACGCCAGGCGCATCGGCCGGAACCGGCGGATAGTGCAGGATGCGCAGGACGCTGTTGCCCATCTCCACCTTGTCGGCGAAGAAGTCGTCGCCCAGCTCCAGATAGCGGGCGATGGCGCGCAGGATCTTGGCGCCCAGCGCATCGAGGTCCTCGAACATGCCATACAGGTGCTCGCGGAAGCCATCGACCTCGGTCGGCCAGACGTTGTCGCGCATATAGCGGCGATAGGGATGGCCTTCGGGCAGTTCACGACCGACGTGCCAGAACTCTTTCAGATCCACCGTCTTGGCGTCCTTGGCCGCCTCGACTCCGAAGGGGGTAAGGCCGCGCGCGCCGCCCGTACCGGGCTGATGGTATTGGCGCTTCACCTCTTCCGGCAGAGCAAAGAAGGTCTTGGCGTCGTCGATGGCCGCGGTGATGCGGGCCTCATCCAGACCATGGTCGGCGACCACAGCGAAGCCATAGCGCGAGAAGGAGGCGCCCAATGCGTCGCTGAACGCTTGAAAATCGGCGTCGTAATGCTTCATCGAAACCGGCTGAATGGCGCGGTCGGTCGTGTGGTCCGTCTGGGTCACGCTCACGGCGTCGTCCTCGATTTGGGGATGTGCGGCGGTTCCCATACGCCTAATCGGCAGCCTTGTCAGGGCCATGGCGAGCGGACGCGGCGGGCATTCATGCCCCGTACAGATTGGAACCTTCACAGTAAGCGCACGTTTCCGCGCCAGATCGCTCAAAAGAAAGGGACTATTCCATGCGCGCCAAGTTCATCGTCGCCAGTGTTTCCATCGCCGCCCTGCTGGGGGCCGCCGCCTGCACTACCACCGACCCCTATCGTTCGGGTCCGGTTCGCAACAACACCGGGACCGGCGCCATCGCGGGTGCGTTGGGCGGCGCGGTTCTCGGCTATCTGACCAACACCTCGAACGGCGAACAGGGCCGCAAGAACGCCCTGATCGGCGCCGGGATCGGCGCGCTGGGCGGCGCCGCCGTCGGCCAATATATGGATCGTCAGCAACGCGCGATGGAAGCTGAACTGTCCGGCTCCGGCGTCGGTGTAGCGCGCCAAGGCGACCTGCTCGTGTTGCGCATGCCGTCGGACGTGACCTTCGCCACGAACCAGTCCTCCATCGATCCGCGCTTCCTGCCGGTTCTGGACGATGTCGCTCGCGTTCTGCAGCAGTATGACCAGTCCACGGTGGACGTGATCGGTCACACCGACTCGTCGGGCGGCGACGCGATCAATCAGCCTCTGTCGGAGCGTCGCGCCAGCAGCGTCGCCTCTGAACTGGTTCGCCGTGGCGTGATCGCGCAGCGCCTCTATGTCGCCGGCAATAGCTCGCGCAACCCGGTGGCCTCGAACGCAACAACAGAAGGCAAGGCGCAGAACCGCCGGGTCGAGATCCTGATCCGTCCGTTCACCGGCTGATCGGGGTCAAAACTAGAGTGCTTGAGGGCGGCGTCGTGAGGCGTCGCCCTTTTCTCTGCGTGGACGCGTCACGCAGCAGGTGAGACGGCGCAAAGAAAAACGCCGCCTCCTATCGGAAGCGGCGTTCTGTCTTTCGACAACTTCGAAGGTTGAAGCTGATCGGGACGAACCAGATCGGCTCCTGAAAGTCTTAGAAGTTGATGTCGATGGTCGCGCGGCGGTTGAGCGGTTCGCGCACACCGTCGGCGGTCGGCTTGGCCAGGTTGGTCTCGCCCTTGCCGTCGAGGGCGATCACGCCGCCG